>NZ_JBNJMX010000023.1:0-56723 GCF_050936375.1 Plantactinospora sp. CA-290183
TGTACGTGGCCAACGGCGGCTTCCAGGCCGGCCGGCCGATCACCGCGGACGCGAACGCCGACGACCGGCTGCTGATCGCGTACCCGGTGGGCGGCCGGACCCGCCGGGACCTGCTGGGCGCGACGGCCCGCAACGCCGCGACCGGCCACCGCCGCACGCTCGACGACGAACCGTTCCTCGCCACCGGCGAACTCTGGCTGGAGACCGACCGGCCGGCAGCGGTCGAGGTCGACGGCGAGATCCGTGGCCAGACCCCGATCCGGATCGGGCTCGACGCCAACGCGCTGCGGGTGATGGCCCCCGCCGACACGCTGGACCGCTGACCCGGCCGAAAAACCGCAGCGCTCCACCTGGCCCGGCGGTTAGGTTCGGGGGATGGGCACAATCCTCTCCGTCAACCTCGCCGTGCCGGAAGTCAGCACGGCGAAGCGGGTCGGCATCACCGGCATCAACAAGAGGCCCGTCGACGGGCCGGTGGCGGTACGCGCGCCCGGACCGAAGACCGTCGGCCTGCACAGTGGCCTGGTGGGCGACCAGATCTTCGACGTCGAGCACCACGGCGGCGACGACCAGGCCGTCTACGCGTACGCCCGCGAGGACTACGACTGGTGGGAGACGCGGCTCGACCGGGTACTGCCCGGCGGCTTCTTCGGTGAGAACCTCACCACCGCAGGCGTCGACGTCAACGGCGCGGTGATCGGCGAGATGTGGCGGATCGGTGACGACCTCGTGCTGCAACCCACCTTCGGCCGGATCCCGTGCGCCACGTTCCAGGCCAGGATGGCCGAGCCGCAGTGGGTGCGGACGTTCACCCGGGAGAACCGCCCGGGGGCGTACCTGCGGGTCGTCGAGCCCGGCGACGTGCGGGCCGGTGACCCGGTGACGGTGCTGGACCGCCCCGGGCACGGCGTGACCATCGCGGACGCCTTCCGCGCCTGCCTGACCGAACCGGAGCTGCTGCCCAAGCTGATCGAGATCGAGGGCCTCCCCGACGACCTGCGGAACACCCTGCTCCGCCGCGTGGGCACGTCGAAAAGATAAGGCGAGGCGACCCTAGCGGGAGTGGCCGCCCGGACGGCCCGGCCCGGTCTTCCCGACGCGGCGGTGGGCGACGCGGGGCGCCCGTACCGCCGGGGCGCCGAAGGGTGCCTGGCCGAACTCCCGCGCCACCGTGGCCACGGTCTCGTCGGGGTCGCTGCGCAGCGCCTCCCGGATGTGCCCCGGGGTGACCTCGGAGGTCGCCATCGCCAGCCGGACCTCCACCGCACGGTCCTCGACCAGGCGTCGCAGCTCGGCCTCCTCCAGCTCGACCGAGCGCACGAGCGCGGCACGGACGTCGACCGCGGAGTCCTGGGCGAGGACGCGTCGCTGCTCGGCGGTGGTCCGCACGTTGCGGGCAACCCCCTTGCGGACCCGTACGGTGCGATCGGCCATCAGGGCGGTGATCACCTCGGGGTCCTGGGTGTGGGTGGCGAGGCGTTCCCGTACCTCGGGTGAGGCGTCGTTGACCAGCGTCGCGGCCAGGTCGGGCTCCAGCGTCGGCAGCTCGGCGAGCAGACCGCGAAGCTCCTTGTCGGGTGCCCGTGACATGGCCCGGCGAACCGACTCGTCGCACCCGGGGTTGCCGGCGACCGCCCAGCGGACCCACCGGTCGGCGTCGGCGACGAGCCGCAGGAGGTTGCCCACCGAGGTCGAGGGGTTTCTCGCCACCGCCTGACGGACCTCACGGTCGCCGTCCCGGGTCAGCGGACGCAGCGCCTCCGCCGGTGCGTCCGGTCGGGCCGCCACCGCCTTGCGGACCAGGGCCGACGGGTCGGATGCCAACTGGTAGAGCCGCGCCGGCGGCGTCGAGGGGTCCCGGGCGAGGGCGAGCCGCGCGTCGACGTTCCCGCCCATGGCCTGGTGGGCGGCGCTGCTCTGCCCGCGATGACGGTCAGATCCGCCGACGTCCTGCTGCTTTCCCATCCGCGCATCCTCTCATGGGCCGATTCGGGCGACGCGGGCCTGACCAGCAGGCGAGCCGCACCGCTCGGCCCGCGCCCCGCCCTGGATACCAAGATCCTCCCGGCTCAGAGCGGTAGCCGGTAGGCCTCGACCGCGGTGCGGGCGAAGACCTGGTCGCGCTCCTGCGCCGACAGCGGGGGCAGGGACCGGACCAGCGCGTCGCGCACCTGCGGGTACCGCGCGGCGAGCAGGCAGACCGGCCAGTCCGAGCCGAACATCAGCCGCTCCGGGCCGAACCGCTCGACCGCCGTGCCGACGTACGGCCGCAGGTCGGTCACCGTCCACCGTCGCCAGTCCGCCTCGGTGACCAGTCCGGAGAGCTTCGCGGTGACGTTCGGCCGGGCGGCGAGCGCGCCGAGCGGGCCGGCCCACTCCGCGTGCCCGGCCGCGCCCGCGCGGATCCTCGGCTTGCCCAGGTGGTCCAGCACGAACCGCAGCTCCGGGACCGCCTCGGCGACCCGGGCCGCCGACGGCAGCTGGTCCGCCCGGATCACCAGGTCGAACGCCAGTCCGGCAGCCGCGACGGTACGCAGCCCGGCGCGTACCTCCGGGCGGTCCAGGTAGTCCGGGTCCGGCTCGCCCTGCACCTGCGACCGGATGCCGACCAGCAGCTCGCCGCCGGGCAGCTCGCGGTAGCCGGCCAGGGTGTCGGCGAGCCCCGGGTCGGTCGGGTCGGCCCAGGCCACCACCCCGGCGATGACGTCGGTGTCCCGGGCGTACCGGAGCAGGATCTCCGCCTCGGCCTGGTCGCAGCGTCCCCCCTCCACCAGCACCGTCCGGTCCACCCCGGCCCCGGTCACCTCGCGGCGCAGCTCCTGCGGGGTGAAGGTACGCCGGATCGGCGCCAGCTCCGGCTGGTCGAGCCAGCGGTAGCCGTCGGAGATCCGCCACAGGTGGTGGTGCGCGTCGACGATCACGGCGCCCGTACCCTGTCCGCGGGGTGGGGGGCGTCGGGCCGGAGCAGCCCGCGCTCCACCAGCTCGGCCCAGAAAGGCGCCGGGGGCGGCGGGGCGGCGGCCAGCCGCGCGTTGCGCTCGACCTGCGCGGCGCCCTGCGCGCCGACCACCAGCGAGGCCACCGCCGGGTGCGCCCCGGCGAACGCGAGTGCGGCGGCCGGCAGCGAGGTGCCGTACCGGGCACAGACCTCGGCGATCGCGCGGGCCCGGTCGACCATCGGGCCGGGCGCGTCGCCGTAGTCGTACGGCAGGCCGGCGTGCGGCGATTCGACGGCCAGCAGCCCGCTGTTGAAGACACCGACGTTGAGTACCGACACGCCCCGGTCCAGGCACGCCGGCAGCAGGCCGTCCAGGGTGGGTTGCTCGAGCAGGGTGTAGCGGCCGGCCAGCATCACCGCGTCGACGTCGGTTTCCCGGACGAACCGGTGCAGCACGTCCCCGCGCTTCGAGCCGACCCCGATCGCCCCGATCACCCCCTCGGCCCGCAGGTCGTGCAGGGCCGGGTACGCCTGCTCGATCGCCGTCTCCTGGTGGTCCTCCGGGTCGTGGATCAGCACCAGGTCCACCCGGTCCAGGCCGAGCCGGTCCAGGCTGGCCGCAAGGCAGCGGCGTACCCCGTGGGCGCTGAAGTCCCACACCCGGCGGTGGTCGGCCGGCACGTCGAAGCTCTCGTCACGCCGCCCGGCGCCGGCCGGATCCCGTACCAGCCGGCGGCCGACCTTGGTGCTCACCACGTACTCCTGGCGGGGCCGGCCGGCGACGGCGGCACCGAGCCGGCGCTCGGCCAGCCCCAGGCCGTAGTGCGGCGCGGTGTCGAAGTAGCGGATCCCGGCGTCCCAGGCGGCGTGCACGGTCGCCGCGGCGGTGGCGCCGTCGACCGCGGTGTAGAGGTTGCCGATGCCGGCGGTGCCCAGGCCCAGCGGCCCGACCGTCACGGTCGAGCGGCCCAGTCGGGTGCCGGCGCTCACCGGCCCGCCCCTGTCCGGCCTGTCCTCCACGCGTACCTCCTCAGCGCTGGACCGGTCGGGAGTCGGCGGCCGGCGGGCGCAGCCGCAGGCCCTGCATCCCCCCGTCCACGGCCAGTACGGCGCCGGTGGTCGACGCCGAGACCGGGCTGGCCAGGTGCACGATGGCGGTCGCCACCTCCTCGGCGCTGACCAGCCGACCGGTGGGTTGGCGGGCACGCAACGCGGCCAGTTCGGCGTCGGGATCGGCGGCGGCAGCGAGCAACCGGCGCACCCACGGGGTGTCCACGGTGCCCGGGTTGACGCAGTTGACCCGGATCCCCTCGCGTACGTGGTCGGCGGCCATGGCCAGGGTCAGCGACTGCACCGCGCCCTTGCTGGCGCTGTAGAGCGCCCGCTGCGGCAGGCCGGCGGTGGCGGCGATGGAGCAGGTGTTGACGATCGCGGCGTGCGGCGAAGCCCGGAGGCTGGGCAGGCAGGCCCGGGTGACCCGGACCAGGCCGACGACGTTGACGTCGAGTACCCGGTGCCACTCGTCGTCGGGGTTGCTCTCCACGGTGCCCTGCGCGCCGATGCCGGCGTTGTTCACCAGGATGTCCAGCCGGCCCAGCGCGGTCACCGCGGCCTGTACCCCGGCGCGTACCGACCGCCAGTCGTCGGCGACGTCGGCGCGGAATCCGAGCAGCGGCGCCGGCACCGCCTCGGGTTTCAGGTCGAGGCACGCCACCCGGGCGCCCCGTCCGGCCAAGAGTTGCGCGGTGGCCAGGCCGATCCCGGAGGCGCCTCCGGTGACGATGGCCGTCAGGCCGATGAACTCGGTCATCCGCTACTCCACGATCGACGGCAGGGAAAGACATCCGATGTCTACCAGCCCAGGCTCCATCCCTCAAGCCGTGATCGCCGGTGCGGTAGGGCGTTCCCCCGATGAATCACCTCGTCAGCGCGGACGCCGAGGGCCTGTTGGCACGCTGTAGAGCTGGGCGCACAGACGGGGCACGGCCGACGCGGCCCGGTGGACGCGGCCCGGGGGACGCAGCCCGGGGGGACGCAGCCCGGGGAACGCAGCCCGGGGAACGCAGCCCGGAGGGCGCGGCCGGGCGGCGGCGCGATGAGGTTGACCTGACGGTGGGCGCACAGGCGGGGCAGCTCTACAGTTCCGCGACCCCCTCCTACGCCTGGGCGGCCGGCCCGGGAAAACCCGCGAATAACGATCGATGCGGATAAATTGGCCATCCGGGTGCCGATCGACACAGGACGATCGGCGCGAAGTGTTGACGCGACCGTAGCAGGTCTGCAACATTTGGACCGCGCAGCGCAACTTCGGGGCAAGACGCTGCTCAACTCACCATCACTTGGCTCGGTGGGGCCCTGGAACAGAGCGCCATCCACCACCGCTACCCCGACGTCCTTGCGCAGCGGCCCACGGCGGGGCCGGGGCGACGGCGAGCGGGACGGACGGCGCATCGCTCTCCTTCGGCGGTGAGCGGCGGCCGGGCCAGAGGCCGACCAGGCCCGTCCTCCTCGCAGCACCCCAGTCGGTTCCGACGAGCGCCAAAGGAACGCAATGAGCCGCCAGAGAAACGCCATGAGCCGCCAGCGAAACGGCACGAACCCCCGGCCGGTGAGGGCCCGCCTGATCACGGCGATGCTCACCGCCGGACTACTCCTGGCCAGCGGGGCCCTCTCCGCCACCCCGGCCGCCGCCCGTCCCGACAGCGGGACCCCGATCCGGGTCGCCGTCGCCGCCACGCTGACCGCCAGCAGCTCACACGGCGAGTATTCGGCGGGCAACGCGGGCGACGGCAACGCCGCGACCTACTGGGAGAGCAACAGCAACGCCTTCCCGCAGTGGATCCAGGCCGACCTCGGCTCCGCGGTCAGCGTGAACCGGCTCGTGCTCAAGCTGCCGCCCGGCTGGGAGACGCGTACCCAGACCCTGTCGGTGCAGAACAGCGGCAACGGCACGACGTTCAGTACCCTCGTCGCGGCGGCCGGCTACACCTTCAACCCGGCCAGTGGCAACACCGTGACCGTCAACCTGCCCACGACCACCACCCGGTACCTGCGGCTGCACATCACCGCCAACACCGGCTGGCCGTCCGCCCAACTCTCCGAACTGGAGGTGCACGGGCCCACCGGCGGCGGCGACACCCAGCCGCCGGCCGCGCCGACGAACCTGGCCTACACCCAGCCCGCCAGCGGCCAGATCCGGCTGACCTGGAACGCCGCCAGCGACAACGTCGGCGTCACCGGGTACGACGTCTACACCAACGGCACGCTGCGGGCCAACCTCGGCACCGTGCTGACCTACACCGACACCCAGCCGACCAGCGCCACGGTCAGCTACCAGGTACGGGCCCGGGACGCGGCCGGCAACGTGTCGGCGAACAGCAACACCGTCACCCGTACCGGGAGCGGTCCGGGCGGCGGCTCGAACCTGGCCGTCGGCAAGCCGATCACCGCCTCGTCGACCGTGCACACCTTCGTCGCCACGAACGCCAACGACAACAACCTGGCGACCTACTGGGAAGGTGCCGGCGGGGCGTACCCGAACACCCTGACCGTGCAGCTCGGCGCCAACGCCACCGTCAACTCCGTGGTGGTCAGGATCAACCCTGACCCGTCCTGGGGTCCGCGCAGCCAGACGATCCAGGTGCTCGGCCGGGGGCAGAACGCCAGCTCCTTCACCAGCCTGGCCGCCGCCACCCTCTACAACTTCAACCCGGCGACCGGCAACAGCGTGACCATCCCGGTCAGCGGCGACGTCGCCGACGTACGGCTTCAGATCACCGGCAACTCCGGCGCGCCCGCCGGCCAGGTCGCCGAGTTCCAGGTGATCGGGGTGCCGGCACCGAACCCGGACCTGACCGTCACCGCCGCGAGTTGGAGCCCGGCCTCGCCGGTGGAGACCGACCAGGTCACGCTGTCGGCGACGGTCCGCAACGCCGGCACCGCGGCGTCGGGCGCCACCACCGTCACCTTCTACCTGGGTACGACGCTGGCCGGCACCGCCAACGTCGGCGCGCTGGCCGCCGGGGCGACCGCCGCCGTCACCGCGAACGCCGGTCCGCGCACCGCCGGCACCTACCAGGTGACCGCCCGGGTCGACGAGTCGAACACGGTCGTTGAGCAGAACGACGCCAACAACACCTTCACCAGCCCGTCCTCGCTGACCGTCGCCCCGGTGGCCAGCTCGGACCTGGTGGCGGTGCCGAGCTGGACGCCGAACAACCCCGCCGGCGGCGGCACGGTGACCTTCTCGGTCGCACTGCGCAACCAGGGCACGGTCGCCTCGGCGGGCGGCGCGCACGGGATCACGGTGACCGTGCTCAACGCCAGCGGCGGCACGGTGCGGACCCTCACCGGTTCCTACAACGGCGCCATCGCGGCCGGGGCCACCACCAACCCGGTCAACCTCGGCACCTGGACCGCCGCCAACGGCCGGTACACGGTACGGACCGTGCTCGCGGCCGACGCCAACGAGCTGCCGGTCAAGCAGCCGAACAACACCAGCGACACCCCGTTCTTCGTCGGGCGCGGCGCCAACATGCCGTACGACATGTACGAGGCCGAGGACGGGGTGCTCGGCGGCGGGGCGGCGATCGTCGGCCCGAACCGGACCATCGGCGACCTGGCCGGTGAGGCCTCGGGCCGGCGGGCGGTGACCCTCAACTCGAACGGCGCCTACGTCGAGTTCACGACCAGGGCCGCGACGAACACGCTGGTCACCCGCTTCTCCATCCCGGACGCCTCCGGCGGCGGCGGGATCAACTCGACGCTGAACGTCTACGTCAACGGCACCTTCCACAAGGCGATCGACCTGACCTCCCGCTACGCCTGGCTCTACGGCAACGAGGCGAGTCCCGGCAACTCGCCGGGCGCCGGCGGGCCGCGGCACATCTACGACGAGGCGAACGTCATGCTCAACTCGTCGATCCCGGCCGGCAGCCGGATCCGGCTCCAGAAGGACCCGGCCAACACCACGACGTACGCGATCGACTTCGTCAACACCGAGCAGGTGTCGCCGATCGCCAACCCCGACCCGGCCCGCTACACCACGCCGACCGGCACCGGTCACCAGGACGTGCAGAACGCCCTGGACCGGGTACGGATGGACACCACCGGCAACCTGGTCGGGGTCTACCTGCCGGCCGGCACCTACAGCACCTCGCAGAAGTTCCAGATCTACGGCAAGCCGGTCAAGGTGATCGGCGCGGGTATGTGGTACACCCGCTTCCAGACTCCTCCGGGCCAGGAGAACACCGATGCCGGCTTCCGGGTCGAGAGTTCGGCGAACGGCTCCTCCTTCGAGCATGTCGCCTTCTTCGGCAACTACACGTCCCGGATCGACGGGCCGGGCAAGGTCTGGGGCGAGTTGTCGAACGTCTCGAACCTGACCTTCGACAACGTCTGGGTCGAGCACACCGTCTGCATGTTCTGGGGCGTCCACGTCAGCAACATCACGATCAAGAACTCGCGGATCCGCAACACCTTCGCCGACGCGGTGAACATGACCAACGGCAGTACGAACAACCTGGTCAGCAACGTCGAGGGGCGCGGCAACGGCGACGACGCGTTCGCGCTCTTCTCCGCGACCGACGCGGGCGGCGGGGCGAACACCGGCAACGTCTTCGAGAACCTGACCGCGACGTTGACCTGGCGGGCGGCGGGGGTGGCGGTGTACGGCGGTGAGAACAACATCTTCCGCAACATGTACATCGCCGACCAGCTCACCTACTCGGGCATCACCATCAGCTCGCTGGACTTCGGATATCCGTTCGTCGGATTCGGCCCGGGGCCGACGAGGATCGAGAACGCCTCGATCGTCCGGTCCGGGGGCCACTTCTGGGGCGCCCAGACCTTCCCCGCGATCTGGGTCTTCTCCGCCTCCAAGGAGATGCGGGCGATCCGGGTCAGTGACGTGGACATCGTCGACCCGACGTACCACGGCATCATGTTCCAGACCAAGTACACCGGCAGCAGTCCGGAGAACCCGGTCACCGACACGGTCTTCACCAACATCTCGATCACCGGTGCCCAGAAGAGCGGCGACGCCTACGACGCCAAGTCCGGCTTCGGGATCTGGGCCAACGAGATGCCCGAGCCGGGTCAGGGCCCGGCGGTCGGCTCGGCGGTCTTCAACAACCTCCGGATGAGCAACAACTTCCAGAACATCCGGAACACCACCTCCACCTTCACGATCACCGTCAACTGAGGTGTAAGGAAGGGCCCCTTCTTATCGCTTTCTGTATAGGAAGGGGCCCCTCCTAACCCCGCTGACCGGCTGGGTCCATCGAAAGCACTATCCGGAGTTCGGCATCCCGGACGACGTACCGGATCGGCTGCCCGGCGACGCTGGGCGGGACGCCGACACGGGGAGTGTGCACGATGGAGGTCGCCCTGCCGACCGCCGGACGGGAGCGGTCCGGCACCGGCCGCCTGGTGCTGCTGGACGTACTGCGCGGGGTGGCCATCCTCGGCACCCTGGCCACCAACGTCTGGATCTTCACCCATCCCGCCGCCGAGTACGGGGTGCTCGTCGACACCGGCAGCGTGATGACGCTCTCCGCCAACCCGGTCGAGACCGCGTTCCGGTTCCTGGCCAACGGCAAGTTCCTGGCGATGCTCACCATCCTGTTCGGGGTGGGCCTGGCGATCCAGCACCGCTCGGCGCTGCGCCGGGGCGAACGCTGGCCCGGCCGGTACCCGCGTAGGGCCGCGCTGCTCTTCGCCGAGGGCACCGCGCATTTCGTGCTGGTCTTCGCCTTCGACGTGCTGATGGGCTACGCGGTGGCCGCGCTCGTGGTGGCCTGGCTGCTCGGCCGCTCCGGGCGTGCCCAGACCGTGGCGATGTGGGTCGCCGGCGGCCTGCACCTGGCCCTGATGCTGCTCGGCACCGCCGCTCTGCTGGGCACGGCCGACCCGACCTCGAACGGGGACCCGACCTCGAGCGGCGGACCGGCCGCGTCGGCGGACCCGCGCCTGGCGGAGCTGTTCAGTGACGGCGGCTACCTCGACCAGCTCCGGTTCCGGCTGGACAACGCGCTGGCCCTGCGGATCGAACCGATCATCACCTTCGGCCTGCTGGTCTTCCTCTTCCTCCTCGGCGTGCGGCTGTTCCGGGCCGGCGCGTTCGGCGCCGACGAGACCGGACGGCGACTGCGGCGCCGGATGCTCCGGATCGGGCTCGGCGCCGGCCTGCCACTCAACCTCGCCACCACCCTGGCCGGCCCGGACTTCTTCCTGATCGACCGGTACGTGCTCCCACCGCTGGTCACCATCGGCTATCTGGGCCTGGTCGGGACGCTGCTGGACCGGTTGGCCCGGCCCGGCCCGGTGACCGCCGGGCTCACCGCCGTCGGCCGCACCGCCCTGTCCTGCTACGTCCTGCAGAACCTGACCTGCGCGGTGCTCTGCTACGGCTGGGGTTTCGGTCTGGCCGCGACGCTCGCCGACGCCCGTCCGTGGTGGGTGTTCGGGCTGTGGGCGGCGGTCTGCACCGCGCTCGCCGTCGCCGCCTCGTTCTGGCTGCGCCGCTTTCCGCTGGGTCCGCTGGAGGCGCTGCAGAAGCGCCTGCTGGGCACGGGGCGGGCGTGAGGAAGGGCCCGCTCGTCGCCCGGTACGCGCTGCCGCCCGATCCAGCGGATCGACGCCGGCGGGGACGACGCCGGCACCGTGGCGTCGAACGGGGCGCCGGTGTTACCCGGACCCGCCGGCCCGCCGTACCGGGATATCTCACCTCTGCCGCGGGCGGCCCCGCCTTGCCTCCGGGACCGCGCCCCCCTACCGTGGGGCGGCGATCACCGGGGACGGGAGAACGGGCCGATGCACCGTGCCGACTGACCTGACCGAGGCGGTCCGGGCGGCGCAGGACGGGGACGAGGAGGCATTCCGCCTGCTCTACCGCACCCTCCATCCGGGGTTGCTGCGATACCTGACCGCACTGGTCGGTACGGACGCCGAGGACGTGGCCTCGGAGACCTGGCTTCAGATCGCCCGGGACCTGCGCAGCTACTCCGGTGCGGCCGGGTTCCGGGCCTGGGCGACCCGGATCGCCCGTAACCGGGCCCTGGACCACCTGCGCCACCAGCGGCGCCACCCGGCACTGCCGGTCCCGGTGGAGGAGTTGTCCGGACTGGCCGGTGCCGAGGACACCGCCGAACGCGCCACCGAGGGACTGGGCACCGACACGGCCGTCGCGCTGATCGCCACGCTTCCTCGGATGGAGGCCGAGGCGGTTCTGCTGCGCACGGTGCTCGGCCTCGATGTGGAGAGTGCCGCGCGGGTGCTGGGCAAGCGCCCCGGTGCGGTACGCACGGCGGCGCACCGGGGCCTGCGACGGCTGGCCCGGATGCTCGGGGAGACCCAGCCGCCGTCGCCGGAGTCGGAGCAGGAGGTCGGCACGGCCGTCCCCCGAGTGGTTCCCCGGGCCCGCTCCGGTGCGGATGTCGAGGATGTCAAGGCGCGTCGGGTATGACGCTGAGGGGTGTGAGGATGGCGTTCCGCCGACGCGGGCGGCCGGACCGGGAGGCCGTCGACCGACTGCTCGACTCCTTCGCGGGCGGCCCCGAGGGCCCACCAGCCCCGGTCGGCGAGCCTGACCCGACCGCTCCCGAGGGCGGCCGGGCCGGGGTCGGCGAGCCTGACCCGACCGCTCCCGAGGGAGGCCGGGCCGAGGCTCGCGAGCCCGCTCCGGCCCGACCCGGGTGGTCTCCGCAGCCGCCCGGTGACGCACCCGAGCCGCTCGTCGCGGTGCTCCGGGCCGCGGCGGCGGCGCCCCGGCCCGGCGAACTGGACGGCGAGCAGGCCGCGCTGGCCGCGTTCCGGGAGGCCCGGAGCGGGAACGTCCCGTCCCCGGCGCCCGGCCGGCGGCGGCGGATCACCGCCGGGGCGGGGGCCTGGATCGCGGTCGCCGCCACCACCCTGACGGCGGGCGCGGCGCTGGCGGCCGAGACCCTTGTCCCCCGTGATGAGAAGCCGCCTCCCCCCGCGCCGACAAGTGCGGCCCCGGCCCGCACCGGGGCGCCCGGGTCCGAACCATCGGCGACCGGCGCCAGCACGGCGGTACCCGGGACGTCCGGTGCCGCGTCGCCGGGCGCGACCCGGGGTGACCGCGGCCGCAGTCCGGCACCGTCCCTCGCCGGGCTCTGCCGCGCGCACCTCGCCGGCAACGGCGGCGACCGTGGGGGGGCCGGCGACAGTGCGGCCTTCACCGCGCTGGCGAAGGCGGCCGGTGGACGGGCCAACGTCGACGCCTACTGCCGGAAGATCCTGGCGGAGAAGCCGGAGCCCGGCCCGCCGCCGTCCGACCGCGTGCCCGAGCGGGACGACCGGCCCGGTCAGACGGGTCCGCACCCGCCGGGTCTGACCGGTCCGCACCCGCCGCCCGGTTCCACGGGCCCGCACGTGCCCGGCCGCACGGGTGAGGACCGGTCCCGCCGGACGGATGACGACCGGTCCGGCCGGGACCGGGACGACGAGGGCGGCAACCGCGACCGGTGATCGGCGGTCAGCGCCGGCAGGGCTTGAGCGTGCTACTGGTCTGGGCGGTCTTCCTGGTGCCGTCCCTGAACGTGACCTCGGCGGTCACCGTGATCCGCCCGCCCGCCGCGTTCTTCGGGTCCGCCCGGAACGGACCGAGCGAACCGAGCCAGGAGTCCCCGCCGCTGTTGATCCGCCGGGCGGACACCCGGCCGTTGAACGGCGTCGGGGTGCGCACCTGGTAGCGGAAGGCGGCGGCGGTGACGTTGCGGGGATCCGACACCCGGATGGAGACCAGTCCCCAGGCGGGATCTCCGCAGCCCTCCTGGTGCAGGCCGCTGAACGACCCGTTCTGCCAGGCCAGCCCACCGCTCAGGCTGACGCGGACGGTGGCGGTGTTGGCGGCGGTGTTCCGCCGACTGGGCGTCGGTACGGCGGCCGTGGTGGCCGGCGGCCGGCTGGTCCGGGCCGCGGCGGTCGGGGTCGGGCTGGCGCTCGGCGTGGTCGGTGACGCCGGCGCGGACGGGGACTCCGCGACCGGCTCTCCGTCGGCCCACTGGACCTGCTCGGTGCCGCCGCCCCCGCCACAGGCCGAGGTGAGCAGCAGGACGGCCGCACCCACGGCGACGAGGGTGGCGGCGGATCGGCTACGGCGTGGCTTGAGGACAGTCACCATGATCCCGTCAGTCGTGATGATCCCATTCGCGGCAATCAGCCGGCGTTGACGGTAGTACCATCCTTCGACCCTGCAAAGTCCGCCCCATGCGGCGGGATAAATATCCATTTTGTCGTGACGATGCGCGCTCACGCCTTGCCGGAGAGTGGTCAGGGCCGCCAGATGGTCATCGCGACGTCCCGGGTGCGCTCGGCGAAACGGCCCTCGGGCGACACGGCACGCAACAACTCGCGCAGGTCCCGTTCGAACTCGGCCACCCGGTCGCCGAAGAGCTGCGGCGCCGCGCTGGAGAGCGAGAACACCGCCGCCACCACCTCGTCCTCGGTACGCGTGACCACCCGGGCGCCACCGACCTCGACCCGCCGGGGGTTACCGAAACCGGCCGCCCGCATGACCTCCTCCTCGTCGCCCGGGGTGCCGGCCGGCAGCGTGCCCCGGCCGAGCGCCCTCGTCAGCGCCTCCGGGTACGGCACCCGCCCCACGGCGTAGTACGGGGCGCTGCCGCCGTACAGGCTCTCGTCCCAGGTCCAGCCGTTGTCGTCCACGGGCTCCGAGGCTACGCCGCCGCCTCCGGCGCGCCGGCATGCCGAAGGCGCCACGGGGCGGGGGAGGAAAACCGCTCCTCCCCCGCCCCGTGGCCCGGACGCTCCGATCAGGACCCGGCCGCGCCGAACTCCACCCAGTTGAGGTTGACCAGGCCGGTGGTCGGGCCGCCGGTCGCCGCCCGGAACACCAGGTAGAGCCGGTGGGTGCCGGCCGGATAGCTGACCGGGACCGCCGTACTGGTGAAGGTGCTGGCGTTGGCCGTCGCCGGCAGCGTGCCGGTGGCCACCAGCGGTCCGGTCGGCGAGTCGACCCGCAGCTCGACGGTCGAGCCGGGGCCGGAGCCGCCGGAGTGGCGCAGGGTCACCGCGCCGACGCCGCCGAGGTTGACCGGGTCGAACGCGATGTGGTCACCCGGGTCGACGCCGCTGACGTGCGAGCCGCCCCCGGTGTCGGCGGTGGTCGCCACCGAAACCCCCTGCTGCACCTGGGCGAACTCGGCCTGCTGGCGGCGTACCTGGATGACCGCCTGGCCGATGGTGGTCAGCGCCGCCTGCCCGCCGCCACCGAGGTCGGTGTAGGTGGCGCTGATCCCGCCGTACAGGTAGCCGCCCGCGTGGTCGCCGCCGTCGGCCGGGGACTGCAACGTCCCGGTGCAGCCGGTGGTCGAGCCGTGCTCGTGGCCGTGGGTGTCGTGGCCGAGCACGAACGACACGGTCACCCGGGAGCAGTCGATCTCCCCGTCCTCCGGGTCGGTCACCGTCACCGTGAACGGGACCGGGTCGCCCCACTCGAAGAAGCTGCCGGCCACCGGGGTGGTCACGGTCACCGTGGGCGCGGTGTTGCCGACCGTGATGGTCCGGGTCAGTACGGCGGTCCGCCCGCTGGAGTCGGTGACCGTGAGCTTCGCCGCGTACGTGCCGTTGGCGGGGTACGTGTACGACGGGTTCGGGTCGGCGGAGTCCACCGTGCCGTCGCTGTCGAAGTCCCACGCGTAGGAGATCGACTCGCCCGGGTCGGGGTCGTGCGATCCCGTGCTGTCGAACCGCACGGTCAGCGGCGCCGGTCCGGACGTCGGCGTGGCGGTGAAGGCCGCGACCGGCGAGCGGGTGCCCTTGACGTAGCGGATCACCGCGAGCTGGGCGTCCGGGTTCGGCCGGAAGAAGCCGTCGCCGTACTCCAGCACGTAGAGGCTGCCGTCCGGGCCGAACTCCATCTCCATCGGGTTGTCGAAGACGAAGCCGGGCAGGAACTGCTCGACCCCGACCAGGTTGCCCCGGCCGTCCGTACGCATCATGAAGAGCTTGTCCCGGGTGAACTCCCCGAAGACGACGGCGTTGTCGTAGTACTCCGGGAACTTCGTGTCCGAGTCGTTGGCCGGGTCGTAGTCGTAGATCGGTCCGCCGTGCGGGCCGACGCCGCCGGTCCCCAGCACCGGCCACTTGAAGTCGCAGGTCGTCGGCGGATTCTCCAGGTACGCCCCGGGGCACGGGGTACGCGCCTCGTAGGTGTACCAGAACTGCGGCTGCTGCACGGCCGGCAGCACGCTCAGTCCGGTGTTGCGGGGCGAGTCGTTCACCGGTGCCCCGCAGTTGAACGGCTCGCCGGAGGTGCGGGTGGCGAAGTCGTAGTCGACGTACGGCAGGCTCGGCGAGTAGCAGTACGGCCAGCCGTAGTTGCCGGGCTTGTTGGTGGCGAACCACCGGCCGGTCCCCTCCGGTCCCCGCGCCGGGTTGGCGGTACGCGAGTCGGGCGAGTAGTCGGCGACGTACAGCATGCCGTTGCGGTCCACGTCGAACCGGAACGGGTTGCGGAGCCCCATCAGGAAGATCTCCGGCCGGGTCTTCCCCGCGTGGTCCTGCGCCTCCGGGAAGAGGTTGCCCTCCGGGACGGTGTACGTGCCGTTCGGCTTCACCCGGATCCGGAGCACCTTGCCGCGCAGGTCGTTGGTGTTGCCGGAGGAGCGCTGGGCGTCGTAGCCCGGCCCCTGGGTCGGGGACTCGTTGATCGGGGTGTAGCCGTCCGAGCCACCGGCGTTGGTGTCGTCGCCGGTGATCAGGTAGAGCAGGCCCCTACCGTCGAACTTCACCTTGCCGGCCACGTGGCAGCAGATGCCGCGGTCCACGTCGACCCGGAGGATCTGCTGCTCGGTGGACATGTCCAGGCTCGGCGTGGCGCCGTTGACGAACTTGACCCGGGAGAGCTGGTTGTAGCCCTTGAACTTCTCCCAGACGCTGGGGTCGTTGCTGGTCGCCGGGGCGTCGCCCTCGTTGACGCCCGGGGTGGCCGGGTCGTCGACCGGGGTGTTCAGCCGGGGCGAGTAGTAGATGTAGACCCAGCGGTTGGTGGCGAAGTCCGGGTCGATCGCGACGGTCTGTAGACCGTCCTCGTCGTGGTTGTAGACCGGCACGGTGGCGATGACCGGGCTGGCCGAGGTCTCCGGGTCGTAGAGCCGGATCTCGCCGCCCCGGGTGTTGTGCAGCACCCGGCCGTCCGGGAGCACGGCCAGCGACATCGGCTCGCCGGGCTCGTCGTTGAGGGTCACCTTCTCGTAGTTGGCCACCACCGTGGCGCCGCAGTCGCCCTCGACCACGCCGGCCGCCCACTGGATGCCGCCGAGCAGGTGCTTGCGGAAGGCACTGGTCCGGTACGTCTCGATGGAGTGGCCAAGGCCGGTGTACCAGGAGCGGCCGCCCTGGTGGTCCTTGCACCAGGCCATCGGGTGGTCCCAGCCCATCGAAGCACCGCCGAAGCTGCCCGGGTCGGCGGTGGCGAGCACGTGCGCGCTGCCCCGGACGTTGGCGGTGAAGTTGTACCACTCCTCGGTCAGGGTGAGCGTGCGCGGCACCGTCTCGGTGGACGGGTGCGCCCGGTCGGCGACGTCGACGTTGCCGGGCTCCACCGCCGCCACGCCGGCCACCTTGGCGCCGACGAGCTGCTGGTAGAAGGCCCAGTCCGACTCGGTCTCCGCGGCGGCGTGCACGCCGACGTATCCGCCGCCCGCCTTGACGTACGCCTCGAACGCGGCCTCCTGGGCCGGGTTGAGCACGTCGCCGGTGGTGTTCAGGAAGACCACGGCCCGGAACTTCGCCAGGTTGTCGGCGGTGAACGCGGACGCGTCCTGGCTGACCGTCACGGCGAAGCCGTTCGCCTCGGCGAGGCCCCGGATGGTGCTGACGCCGTCGGAGATGGAGGGTCGGCGCTCGCCCGCCGTCTTGGTGAAGACGAGCACCCGGAAGCTGCCGGGAGCCCGGGCGGAGGACCGCAGGGCGGCGGGGCCGTTCTCCGGGCCGAGGTCGGTCGTCGTCGGGCTGGCGCCCGCCGGCCGGCTGGCGCCGGTGTCCGGGGCCGCCACGGCGGTGGCTCCCGAGGTGGCGATGGTCAGGGGGACGGTGAGGACGGCGACGGCCAGGGTGGCCAGCCGTCGCCGTAGCGATCGAGCCATGTCTCCTCCGGGGATGGGGGGATTCCGCGCCGGGAAACGAAGGGGGTTGGTTATGGCGGTGAGGTGTCACGCCGGTTACGGATGGGGCAACCCTATCGACGGATCGACACTAGGAACAGTCCCAGATGGAGGAACTTTCGTTCGCTTCGACGAAAGTTGATGCGTTGCCAGCAAAACTTGGCGACCGGAGATCAGCTATCCTCTATGCCTCGCCGGGCGGCGGGCGGACGGCGGGCGAAGGCCGGCGCGTGCTCCGGGCGTACACCGACGCCGATCAGGTACGCCAGCGCCAGGGACATCGGCGGGAAGTGCCGCAACAGGGCGAGGACGGGCGCGGGCGGCCCCGCCCGCCGGCCGTCCAGGATCGGCATCACCATGTTGCGGTGCATGAGCCGCTGCATCCGTTGCACGAGGACGGTCGGCAGCAGTCGCCGGGCGCGTACCCCGGCCAGCTCGGCGGGGGTCACCGCGCCGCGCCGCAGCGGCCCGGCGAGCAGCGTGGCGGCGGCCACCGCGTCCTGGACGGCGAGATTGATCCCGACGCCGCCGACCGGCGACATGGCGTGCGCCGCGTCGCCCAGGCAGAGCAGCCCGTCGAGGTGCCACCGGTCGAGCCGGTTCAGCCGTACGTCCAGGTGCTTGACCTCGTCCATCGACGCGAGCGCGGCCACCCGGTCGGCCAGCCCGGGCGCCAGTTCCGCGATGTCCCGGCGGAAGCTGCCGATCCCCCGGGCCCGCAGCTCCGCGTCGGTGCCCTTCCGGGCGATGTACGCGACCTGGAGGTAGCCCTCGCGCGGAATGACCACGGCGAACCGGCCACGACCGGCTCGGGGGGCCAGCCCGTTCAGGCGGTCGCCCGGGTCGCCGGGCAGGCGGAACCACCAGGCGTCGATGGGCACCGGAAACTCTCTCGGCCGCAGGTCGGCCTGCTGCCGGACGGTCGACCAGCGGCCGTCGCAGGCGACCGTCAGATCCGCGCGGATCTCCCCCAACTCGCCGTCCGGCCCCCGGTAGCGCACGCCACGGACCCGGCCGGACTCGCGGAGCAGCCCGGTGCCCTCGGTCCGCATCCGCAGCGTGAAGGACGGTTCCTCGCCGGCCGCTCCGGCGAGCAGGTTGAGCAGGTCCCACTGCGGCACCATCGCGACGTAGCGGTGGGGCGTCCGCAGGCGGCGGAAGTCGGCGACGACGACCTCGCGGTCCTCGCCGAGCGGGAAGGCGACCTGGGACAACCGGCTCTGCGGCAGCTCGGCGAAGCGCTCCGCCAACCCGAGTTCGTCGAGGAGGCGCAGGGTCGACGGGTGCACGGTGTCGCCACGGAAGTCGCGGAGGAAGTCGGCGTGCTTCTCCAGCACCGTCACCTCGACGCCGGCCCGGGCCAGCAGCAGCCCCAGCACCATTCCGGCCGGTCCACCCCCGACGACGACGCAGGTCGTCTGCTCGGTCATCCCGGTCACCCCGCTCCGATCAACATATTCAACGGTTGGTGAATTCCTCATCGACGGTACTCCCGGGACAGCGACGACCGCAACTGTCCGGGCGGGCACGTTGACGAGTCCGGATGCCCCACGCTACGTTCGTTCTAAGAACAACCGTACGGAAAACGAACGAAGGCACGCGGTCCGCCCGCCGCCGCCGTCCGACCCGGCGGCGACGACACGTAATCGGGAGACTGGGAACCGATGGCTGAGATCGTCTCGTTGGCCGAGGGCGTGGCCGAGCTGGTCAACGACGGGGACACCGTGGCGTTGGAGGGCTTCACCCACCTGATCCCGTTCGCCGCCGGACACGAGATCATCCGCCAGGGCCGCCGCGACCTGGAACTGGTCCGGATGACGCCCGACCTCGTCTACGACCAGCTCATCGGGATGGGCTGCGCCCGACGGCTGGTCTTCTCCTGGGGCGGCAACCCCGGCGTCGGCTCCCTGCACCGGTTCCGGGACGCCGTCGAGCGCGGCTGGCCGAACCCGCTGGACCTTGAGGAACACAGCCACGCCGGCATGGCCAACCGGTACGTCGCGGGCGCCTCCGGACTGCCGTTCGCGGTGCTGCGCGGCTACACCGGCACCGACCTGCCCCGGCACACCGGCACCATCAGGCCGGTCACCTGCCCCTTCACCGGCGAGGTGCTCACCGCCGTACCGGCGCTCAACCCGGACGTCACCGTGGTGCACGCCCAACGCGCCGACCGGGCCGGCAACGTGCAGCTGTGGGGGATCACCGGGGTGCAGAAGGAGGCGGTGCTCGCCGCCCGCCGCTCGCTGGTCACCGTGGAGGAGATCGTGGACGCGCTGGAACCGGTGCCCGACCAGGTGGTGCTGCCGACCTGGGCACTGACCGCCGTCGCCCTCGCCCCCGGCGGAGCCCACCCGTCGTACGCGCACGGCTACTCCGTCCGGGACAACGACTTCTACCAGGCCTGGGACGCGATCAGCCGGGACCGCGACGTGTTCCGGGCCTGGATGACCGAACACGTCCTCGACCCCGGCCCGGCGGCCCGGTCGGCACGGGACGCCGGGAGGGACGCATGAGCACCACCTGGAGCGCCGACGAGATGATGACCGTCGCCGCCGCCCGGCAGCTACCGGACCGCTCCTCGTGCTTCGTCGGCATCGGCCTGCCGAGCACCGCCGCCAACCTCGCCCGGGCCACCCACGCGCCCCGGCTGGCGCTCATCTACGAGTCGGGGTGCCTGGGCGCCCGGCCCGACCGGCTCCCCCTGTCGATCGGCGACGGGGTGCTGGCCGACACCGCCGACGCGGTCGTCAGCGTGCCGGAGGTCTTCAACTACTGGTTGCAGCCCGGCCGCATCGACGTCGGATTTCTCGGCGGCGCCCAACTCGACCGGTACGGCAACATCAACACGACGGTGATCGGCGGTGACTACGCCGACCCGAAGGTCCGGCTCCCCGGCGCCGGCGGGGCACCCGAGATCGCCGCGTCCTGCCGTGAGGTGATCGTGATCCTCCGGCAGAACCCGCGCACCTTCGTGGAGCGCCTGGACTTCGTCACCTCGGTCGGCCACGGCGCCGGCCCGGGTGACCGGGAACGGCTCGGCCTGCGGGGCGGCGGCCCCCGGGTGGTCATCACCGACCTCGGCGTACTCGCACCCGACCCGGCCAGCCGCGAACTGGTGCTGACCCACCTGCATCCCGGGGCCACCGTCGAACGGGCCCGCGCGGCCACCGGCTGGGACCTGACCGTCTCCGCCGACCTGCGCACCAGCGAACCGCCGACCGGGCACGAACTCCGGGTACTGCGGGCGCTCCACGCCACGAACGGGGCGGGCCGACCCGGTACGGCCGGCTGACGACCGCCGGAGTACCTGCCCCGGGTCGTAGGCCGCCCCTCGGACGGCGGGTGACCGCGCCCGTCACTGGTTCGCGCGGCGGGCACGGGCCCGCCGCTTGCCCTCGTGCATCGCCTGGACCCGGGCGACCGGGATCGTCCTGCCCTCCTCGACCAGGCCGGCGTCGAGCCGCTGTGGTGCCGGCATCCGTTCGGTCCACGGATCGCCGGCGCCGACCAGCCCCGGCACCGTACGCAGGGTGAAGTCGGCCGGCGTGACACGGTCCAGCTCCGTCCAGGGCAGCGGGAACGAGACCGGCACGCCGGGGCGCAGGCGCGGGCTGTAGACCGCCACCACGGTCGCCCCGCCGGCCCGGGTGGAGTCGAGGAACACCTTGCCGTCCCGGTCCTCGCGGATGAACGCCGTGGTGGCCAGCGCCGGATCCAGCCGCTCGGCCCGCGCCGCCACCGCGCGGGTCGCCGCCGCCAGCTCCTCCCCCGTCGCCCGATCCTCGACCGGTACGAACACGTGCAGTCCCTTGGCTCCGCTGGTCTTCACCACGCCGGTCAGGCCGGCGTCGGCCAGCACCTCCCGGACCAGTTCGGCGGCGCGGACCACCAGAGGGAACGCCCCGCCCTCGGGTGGGTCGAGGTCGAGCACCAGGTGGGTCGGCCGATCCGGGCGGTCGACCCGGCTCAGCGTCGGGTGGTACTCCACCGCCCGCTGGTTGGCGAACCAGAGCAGGGTACGGCGGTCGTTGCAGAGCGCGTACGACACCTCGCGGTGGGAACTCTCGGCCCAGAGCCGCACCGTCGGCACCCACTCCGGGGTGTACCTCGGGACGTTCTTCTGCATGAACGGCGCCTGCCCGCGGAGCACCCGGACCACCGACAGCGGCCGGTCGGCCAACTGGCGGACGAGCCGGTCGCCGAGCGCGTCCAGGTAGTCCACCAGGTCCCGCTTGGTCGCGTCCGCCCCCTCGAAGAGCGGCTGGTCGAGGTTGGTCAGCGGCACCCCGTCCCGCGTCTCGCCCCCGCCGCTCATGCCGGTACCCCGCTCCGCCTCATCCGGCCACCCTCCCGGCGTTCGCCGGCCCGGTCAACTCGCAGCGCGCAGGACCGGGAAAGAACGCCCCGCCCGGTGCCGGGTGGCGACCGGTGCCTGGTAGAAACGAGCGATGAGCCGCACCATCGCCACCAACACCCGCGTCGGCCGCCCCGACCTGGTGGAGTTCCTCCGCCCCCGGCACCGGGCGATCCTGATGACCACCCGTCCCGACGGCCGGCCCCAGTCCTCCCCGGTGACGTGCGGGGTCGACACCGAGGGCCGGATCGTCGTCTCGACGTACCCGGAGCGGGCCAAGGCGGTCAACGTGCGCCGTGATCCCCGGGTCTCGGTCTGCGTGCTCTCCGACGACTGGAACGGGCCGTGGGTGCAGGTCGACGGCACCGCCGAGGTACTGGACCTGCCGGCGGCGCTGGAGCCGCTGGTGGACTACTTCCGCTGCATCTCCGGCGAGCACCCGAACTGGGACGAGTACCGCGAGGCGATGCGGCAGCAGGGCAAGTCGCTGATCCGGGTGACCATCGAGAACTGGGGGCCCCTCGCCACCGGCGGCTTCCCGGCCCGGCTCGCCGACTGACGCCGTACGCTCCCCGGTCGTCCGCTGCTCACCGGCCGTCGAGTTCCTTCGTGTACTCGGCCAGCGGGCTGCCGTCCACGCCGTACGCGACCAGCCGGCCGTGGGCGAGGGTGGCGGAGCGGAACGAGAAGAGCCGCTGCCCCGGGTAGACCTCCAGCAGCGGGATGACCCGGGCGGCACCCCCGGGGGCCGACTGGTACTCCAGCCGGGACACCCGGGAGTCGACCACGCCGTTGACGCGTACCTTGGTCTTCTCCCTGACGATGCCGAAGCCGATCGGCCGGCCCGCGCCGAACGTGGCGCACTCGGCCTGGCTGCGACAGACGTAGAAGTAGCGGGGGTTCGGCACGTCGGCCAGCGCGTACGCCTTGAAGGTGGGATCCGCGCCGGCCGGCAGCGGCTGTACGGCGACGAACGCCACCGCGGCGGCGAGGCCGGTGCCCACCCGCAGCCAGCCGCGGGCGTTCGGGATCCGGCGTCCGGCGGCGGCGACCGCCACCGCGACGCCGCCGAACCCGGCCAGGCAGACGGTGACGGTGCCGAGAACACGGGCGTTCTCGAAGAGGAACTGGAGTCCGGGGGTGACGGAGACCTGGCTGAGCAGGGCGCCGAGGGAGAGGACCATCACCAGCAGGAGCGCGGCGCCGGCCGCCCGGCGCAGCGGGCCGTGCGCGGCGATCAGCAGCATCGCCGCCAGCACCGGCCAGATCTGGTGGTGGGTCCAGGAGACCGGTCAGGCGGCCACGGTGGCGCAGCCGACGAGCACGGCGGCGTGCGCCGGCTCCCCGCCCAGCGCCATCTGCCGGGCCCGCAGCAGCGCCACGCCGCAGATCACCGCGACCAGCGCCGCCCAGAGCAGCGGAAAGCTGGCGCCGTCCACCCCGGCGCGCAGGAGCATCCCGTGCACCGACTGGTTGCCCAGGGACGCGAGGTTGCCGACCCGGGAGGTGTTGAGGAACGTTCCGGTCCAGAAGGTCCAGCTGTCGGCCGGCAGGACGGCGGCCCCGACGGCGGCGCAGGCCGCGAAGGCGGCGACCGCGCGACCGGCGTCCCGGTAGCGGCGGGAGAACAGGAAGAAGACCACGAAGAGCAGCGGGGTGAGCTTCACGGCGGCGGCGACCCCGACCAGCACCCCCCGGTACCGGGCCGGGGTCAATCCCATGGCGTCGACCAGGGCCAGCAGCACGATGAAGACGCTGACCTGCCCGAACCGCAGGTTGCTCTGGGCCGGGGCGCTGACCAGCAGGGCGCAGGCGATCGCGGCGACCGCCACCGGCCGCCGCTGCCGGGCCAGCGCGAGCGCGCCGCCGACCGCCACCGCGATGGCGGCGACCGCCGCACAGGTCAGGGCCAGCCAGCCGAGCTGGACGACGCCCTCCGGCAGCAGGGCGACGGGCGAGAGCACCAGCGCCGCGAACGGCGGGTACGTGAACGGGCCGCTGTTTTCCGCGACGTAGTCGTAGAGCGGGTGGCCGGCGTGCAGATGTCGCACCGCGCCGTAGTAGATGTGCAGGTCCGACAGGCGGTCCCAGTCCGGGCGCCGCAGCACCAGCACCGAGGAGACGACCGCGATCGCCCCGAACACCGCCCACAGCGCCATCCCCCGACGGTCCCGCATACCGCGAGTCTAGGCCCGAGCGTGGAAGTCGGTTTCTGTCGGTGTCGGTCGACATACTGTCCGGCAGGCCGCGACGACGCGCGCCGGATCGGAGGACGATCATGACGACAACCCTGCTCGCGATCGGCACCGGCAAGGGGCTCTTCCTGGCCCGCAGCGACGACGGCCGGGCGAGTTGGCAGCTCAGCGGGCCGCACTTCCCGATGACGGGGGTCTATTCCGTCGCCATCGACAAGAGACGGGCGACGCCCCGGCTTCTCGCCGGGGTCACCAGTTCGCACTTCGGGCCGAGCGTGGGCACCAGCGACGACCTCGGCGCGTCCTGGCGGGAGCCCGACGAGGCGCCGCTGTCCTTCCCCGTCGAGACCGGGGCGACCCTGGAGCGGGTCTGGCAGCTGGCGCCCGGCCCGGCGGACGAGCCGGACCTGGTCTACGCCGGCACCCAGCCGTCGGCGCTGTTCCGCTCGGTCGACGGTGGGGTCAGCTACGAGCTGGTCCGCCCGCTCTGGGACCACCCGCACCGGGAGGAGTGGGGCGCCGGCTTCGGCGGCCAGGCGATCCACAGCGTGCTGCCGCACCCGACCGACCCGGCCCGGGTCGTGGTGGCGATGTCGACCGGCGGGGTCTACCGCACCGACGACGCCGGTGCGAGCTGGACGCCGGGCAACAGCGGCATCCGGGCCTACTTCCTGCCCGAGGAGTGGCCCGAGTTCGGGCAGTGCGTGCACAAGATCGCCCGGGACGCCGCCGATCCGGAGCGGCTCTACGCGCAGAACCACCACGGTGTCTACCGGTCGGTCGACGGGGGCGGCACGTGGCAGTCGATCGCCGAGGGGCTGCCGAGCGACTTCGGTTTCCCGATGGTGGCGCATCCGCACCGCAGCGGCGTCATCTACAACTTCCCGCTCACCGCCGACGGCGAGCGGTTCCCGGTCGACCGGCGCTGCCGGGTCTACCGGTCCAGCGACGCGGGTGGCAGTTGGGAGCCGCTCACCGCCGGGCTGCCGAGCGGTCCCTACTACCCGGCGGTGCTGCGGGACGCGATGTGCACCGACGACAGCAGCACGGCCGGGGTCTACTTCGGCACCCGCTCCGGCGAGGTCTACGCCAGCCGGGACGAGGGCGACTCGTGGTCCCTGGTCGCCGCCCACCTGCCCGACGTGCTCTGCGTCCGCGCCGCGGAGGTGTGAGGTGGTCACGGTCCTGGTGCCCGGTGCGCTGCGGGTCGAGGCGGCGGGTCAGAGCCGGCTGACCGTGGAGACGGCCGGCACGCTGGCGGCGGTGCTGGACGAGGTGGACGCGCGCTGGCCCCGGCTCGGCCGGCGCATTCGCGACGAGCAGGGCCGGCTGCGCCGCTACGTCAACGTCTATGTGGACGGGGAGGACTGCCGGCAGACGGGCGGGCTGGCGACGGCCGTACCGCCGAGCGCCGAGGTCCAGGTCCTTCCGTCGGTCGCCGGCGGCTGAGTTCCGGGTCGCGCACGACGACGCCCGCCGTCCGGGGGCAAGGGACGGCGGGCGTCGTCATGCCCGGGACCCGAGGCTCGGTCGTGTGATCGCTGCCGCTTCCTCCACCGCGCCGACCCGCCGCCCGACACGGCCCGGCGGGTAGATCGCGCAGGTGGCGCCCTTCTTTTTGGCGCGAACTGTCCACTGAGTCGCTAATCAGACGTCCGGGTAACTTCACAGATGATTCATCCCGAGTCCTTGAGCAAGATCATGAGCGCGGATAGTGTTCCTCACCGACCCCCGATAGCGAGGACGACGGACGAGCGGACCCAGGTAACGCGTCGAGTCCGCGTGCTCACCGTTGGCATTCCGCCGACACGCTTCCAAGAGGACATTCGTGGAACACGACTTCCGTGCGCGGGTACGTCGCGCCCTGGCCACGGACATCCAGAACATGCCAGCGCTGTCCCTGGTGGAATCCTTCGGCTCCCCGCTGCTGATCCTGGAGCCCCGGAACATCCGCCGGCAGTACCAGGCGTTGCAGCGGGCCCTGCCGATGGTGGAACACCATTTCGCCATCAAGGCGCTCCGGCATTCCGCCGCCGTCGCCGCCGTGGACGAGTGTGACGGGTATTTCGATGTCATGACCAACAGCGATGTCGACATGGTGAAGGCGCGGGGCATCGATCCTGGGCGCTGCATTCACACCAACCCAATCAAGCGGATGCGCGATATCGTCTACGCGTTCCGTCATGGACTGCGTACGTTCGTCGTGGACAACTACGCCGAGGCGGACAAGTTCGTGCCCTACGCCGGGCAGGTTCAGCTTCTGGTCCGGCTCAGCTTCCGCAACCCGGAGGCGAAGAGCGACCTCTCCTTCAAGTTCGGGGTGCCCCCGGAGGAGGCGGAGAAGCTGGTCTCCTACGTCCGGGACCGGGGGCTTGCCGTGGCCGGTTTCAGCCTGCACGTCGGCAGCCAGATCCACACTGCCCAGGCCTACGTCGAGGCGATCGAGCAGGCCACCGGGCTGATCGACCGGGTGGAGCGCGAGCAGGGCTTCCGGATGACCATGTTCGACATTGGTGGCGGGTTCCCGGTGCCGTACCTGGAACCGGCACCCACCCTGGCGGAGATCGCCGCGGGGATCACCCCGCTGCTGGAGCCGCTCGCCCAGCGGATGCGGCTGCTGTCCGAGCCGGGCCGGTTCGTCGTGGCGTCGTCGATGACGCTGATCAGCGAGGTGGTCGGGAAGAGCGTCCGCAACGGTCGGCCGTGGTACTACCTGGACGACGGGGTGTACGGCAGCTACTCCAACGTCATCTTCGAGCAGGTGACCCCGCCCGTCATCGCGTTCAAGGAGTTGGACGGGGATCGGCAGCTGCCGTTGACGCCCAGCGTGCTGGCCGGCCCGACCTGCGACAGCGTGGACGTGATCACCACCGACTGCCCGCTACCGGCCCTGGAGATCGGGGACCTCGTGGTCAGCCCGATGATGGGGGCGTACACCTGGGTGTCGGCGACCGAGTACAACGGCATCGCCCGGACACCCATCCGGGTGGTGAGCGACTGGGACTACGTCGAGGACGAAATGATCTCCGCCGCGGCCCGCCAGCCGGACTCGATCGCCCCGTCGAGGTAGCCGTTCCACTCCACCGCGGTCTCGGTCCCGGCCCAGTGCAGCCTGCCCACGGGCTCGCGCAGGGCCGGACCGAAGGCGGTCCAGCCACCGGGGGTGAGATGGCCGGAGAAGCAGCCCCGGGTCCACGGCTCCGCCGTCCAGTCGAAGATCAGGAAGTCACTCAGCTCGCGCGCCCGCTCCCCGTAGAGCGTGACCAGGTTGTCGACGATCAGCGTCCGCTGTCGGTCCGGGCTCTCCCGACGGAGCAGGTGCGCCTCGGCGCCGTAGACGAAGACGACCAGGTCGTAGAAGCTGCCGTCCGGCGGTGAGTTGTCGAAGGTCTCGCTCACCACGCCCTCGTCGGTGAGCGCCCAGCCGGACCAACCGGCGTCCCGCCAGAACGGGTGCCGGTAGAACGCGTGCGCCTTCAGGGCGTACCCGCCCGGCATCCGCTGGCACAGCCCGTCCCGGGCGGCGGGCAGGCCGGGCTCGTAGACGATCCGCCCGGCCAGTACCGGCGGGATCGCCACCACCACGTGTTGCGCGGTGTACCACTCGTCGTCGGTGACCACGGTGACCGAGTCGGGATGCTGGATGATCCGGCGGACCGGCTGGTCGAGGCGCACCGCGGCACCCAGATCCGCGGCCATCGCCTCGGCGACCACCTGGGACCCGCCGACGATGCGCTCGTGCTGGGCACCGCCCTCGCAGTCCATCAGGGAGGCGATCCCGCCTCCGCTCGCCACGTAGAACAGGGTCTGGAGCAGGGAGTGGTCGCCCGCGTCCCCGGCGAGCAGCCCGCCGGAGACGCCGCGCCCGACCAACCTGGCCGCGGCGGGTTCCGCCGCCTCCCGCTGGAGCCACGAGGCGAACGTCTGGCGGTCCCACTCGGCCGCCTGCGGGTGGGTCCAGGGTGCCGCCAGCGGCAGCTGGACGGTGAGCTGGTCGACGCGGTCGAACAGCGCCTGCGCCGCCTCGGGTGTCCTGGTGAGCAGTTCGCCGTCGTAGCGCCTCAGCTCGTTGCCGTCGCCGAAGGTGGGGATGGTCTCGATGCCGTACTCGGCCACCAGCTGGGCGATCTTCAGCTGCTTCGGGCCGATCCACTGTCCGCCGAGGTCGATCGTGATGCCGTTGGGGAGGGTACGACTCAGGGTCCGGCCACCGACCCGGTCGCGGGCCTCCAGCACGGTCACCGACAGACCCTGCTGCCGTAGCCGACGTGCCGCGCTGAGCCCGGCGAAGCCCGCACCGACCACGACGACGTCCGGACGACGGTTGCCTGTCAGCATGGACACCCTCTTCAGCCGTCGGGCCGCCCACTGACGGCGGCCCGCTCGCCCCAAGATCGTGCCATGCCCGGCGTCTCCGCCCAACCCGTGTGCCACCCGCCGGCCCGTACCGCGCACCGCCGGGAGCCGGCCGGCGCCAGGGTGCTGACCTGCGAGGATCGGATTCTTTCCGGTGAGCGGGCCGGCCGGACCGCGCGCCTGTCCCCGGCGGTGGCCACCACCCCGCGGACCGGGTTTCCGCCCCGCTTCACGCACCGTTCATCGCCGGTCCGCCGGGCCGCTCCGCCACCGGCCGCCACCGGCCCCCGTCATCCCCCGCCGAGGGCGGCCCGCAGGTCATGGAGCAGGTCGCGTTCCGCGGCGTTGCCGGTCCGGGCGATCGCCGCGTCGTACGCCCGGACCGCCTCGGCGGCCCGCCCCGACCGCCGGAGCAGGTCGGCCCGGACGGCGTGGAACGGTTGGTAGTGGTCGAGATCGAGGTCGTCGACGAGGCGGAGAGCGGTCTCCGGACCGTCGGTCTCGGCGACCGCGACCGCGCGGTGCAGCGCCACCACCGGGCTCGGGGCCAGGGCGAGGAGCTGGTCGTACAGCTGCCGGATCTGTGCCCAGTCGGTGGCCGCCGCGCTCGGGGCGTCGCTGTGCACGGCGTTGACGGCGGCCTGGATCTGGTAGGGCCCCGGCCGTCCCCGTCGCAGGCACCGCCGGACGATCGCCTGCCCCTCGGCGACGAGGCCGCGGTCCCAGCGGGCACGGTCCTGGTCGGCGAGGCGCACCGGCCGGCCGTCCCCGGTGGTACGCGCCGGCCGGCGTGACTCGACCAGCAGCATCAGCCCGAGCAGTCCCAGCACCTCGGGCTCGTCCGGCATGAGTTCGGCCAGCGCTCGTCCGAGGCGGATCGCCTCCGCGCAGAGTTCGGCGCGGATCAGCCGGTCCCCGCTGCTCGCCGCGTACCCCTCGTTGAAGATCAGGTAGACGACCGCCAGCACGGTCCGGAGCCGGTCCGGCAGGTCCGCGTCGGCCGGCACCCGGTACGGGATCCGGGCGTGGCGGATCTTGCCCTTGGCCCGGACCAGCCGCTGGGCCATGGTCGGCTCGGCGACCAGGAAGGCCCGGGCCACCTCGGCGGTGCTCAGCCCGCCGAGCAGCCGGAGCGTCAGCGCGACCCGCGCCTCGGCAGCCAGCGCGGGATGGCAGCAGGTGAAGATGAGCCGGAGCCGGTCGTCCGGCACGGCGTCCTCCTCGGCTGGTTCGTCGGGGCTGCGCAGCAACGCCGCCTGCGTGTGCCGGTCCGTCCGGGACGCCTCGCGGCGGCGGTGGTCGATCGCCCGGTTCCGCGCGGTGGTGATGATCCACCCGGCCGGGCTGGGCGGGAGTCCGCGCGACGGCCAGTGCCGCAGCGCCGCCGCGAAGGCGTCCTGGACCGCCTCCTCGGCGGCGTCGATGTCACCGAGGAGCCGGACCAGGACGGCGACCGCCCGCCCGTACTCCGCCCGGAAGACCCGTTCGATCTGGGCCGCGGGAAGGTCAGGAGGGTGGCCGGTCACACCCGTCGGCCTCGTCCTCGAGTGGGCGTACCTCGATCGGCAGCAGGCCGATGGCCCGGGCGAGCTTGCCGCCCCATTCCAGCGCGGCGTCCAGATCGGGGGCCCGGATCACCGTGAACCCGCCGAGATGCTCCTTCCCCTCGGTGTACGGCCCGTCGGTCATCAGCACCTCGCCGTCGCGGGCCCGCAGCACGGTCGCGGTGCTGGGCGGGTGCAGCCCGCCGGCGAAGACCCACGCGCCGGCCGCCTTCATCTCCCGGTTCAGCGCCTCCAGGTTCCGCAGGATCGGGTCCAGCGTCTCCGGCGGCGGCGGGTCCCCGTCGGGCTGGTAGATGCTGAGCAGGTACTGCTTCATCCGGGCGTTCCTCTCGTTCCGCGCCGGCACCGTGCCGGCCTCCACCCTCCATACGAACCGTCGCCGGCCGGATCGACACCCGGCCGCAGATTTCTCCGGCCGGCCGCGCCGGTCGACCGGAGGCGGAGACCACGGGGATCAGGCGTCGGAACACCGGGCACGCCGGTGCCGGCCTGCTCGGTGCGCCCGCCGCGCGGGCCGTCATTTCTCCCGGACGTAGGTCCCGCGCTGCGGGAGCGTGACGACCAACCCGCGTTCGCGCAGCAGCGCGACGGCCGAGCGTACGGTCCCACGGGCCACGCCGTACTGCTGGCGCAGCTGCGTCTCGCTGGGCAGCAGCTGCCCCGCCGCCAGGTCGCCGTCCTCGATCCGCTTCGTGAGCAGGTCCGCGAGCTGCACGTAGAGCGGCGTCGGCGACATGGGGTTGATCATGCCTTCGAGGCTACAGACGACCTGAACGCCCTGGTCATCAGGTACGTTCTGGACGTTCTAGACGTATACGGTTACCATCGCTGCGTGCTCGTGTTCGGTCGGCAACGGACGCGATCACACGGTAAGCACCCCGGCCACGTGACGTGCGCTCCGTGGCCGGGGTCTGCCATCTCAGGGAGGACCGGCATGTCCAAGGACAACCGTCGACTCAGCCCGGGGCTCGTGCTCTGGGTGGCCGGGCGGGTGATCACCCAGCACGCGGAGGCCACCGATCCGCACCGGGCCACCGGCCGGTGCAAGCAGTGCCGACCCGACGGCTGCGCCATGCTCGCCTGGGCCATCGGCACCGTACGGGCGGAGCGGACGGCCGGCCACCGGCCGAGGTGGTACGCGGCCGGCCCCGCACCGATCCGGAGTGCGTCGTGACCGCCCGGTAGCCGGCAGCCCGGCCGGGGGCCCAGCCCGGCGGCCCGCCCCGGGACCGGTCGATCCCGGGCGGGCCGAGAGCCTGACGGCCCGGCGGTCGGCGGGGTCAGCCGGCCCGACGCAGCCGGATCACGCTCCAGGACAGCGGCGGCAGCAGCACCTCCAGCCGCCCGTCGGCCACCGTGGGATCGGGCAGCCGCCTCGGGGTGACCCGGTCCGGCTCGTCCGCGCTGTTCGTCGCCTCCGGCTCCTCGTCGCAGATGGCGAGGTGCTCCCCCACCGCCAGCCCCGGACAGGCCCGCAGGTCGGCGTCGAGGCGCAGCGGCCGGTCCTGGTCGCGGTTGACGGCGAAGAGGGTCAGCTCACCGGCCTCCTCGTCGAGCACGGCGGTCGCGGAGAGCGTCGGCACGGCGCCGTGCCGCCCCGTCTCGTGCACCGGGCCGGTCGGCTCCACCCGCAGCACGGTGCCGCGACCGTACCGGGACGTCAGCGCGAACGGGTGGTAGGTCGGCTGCCGCCAGACGGCTCCACCGGGCTCGGTGCGGATCGGGGCGATCACGTTGACGAGCTGCGCCAGGCAGGCGATCTTCACCCGGTCGGCGTGCCGGAGCAGAGAGATGAGCAGGTCGCCCACGACCACCGCGTCGACCACCGAGTACGTGTCCTCGATCAGCCGGGGTGCCCGGGCCCAGTCGAGGTTCTCCTCACCGGCGAACCTGCTCTGGTACCAGACGTTCCACTCGTCCACCGAGAGGTTGATCCGCTTGGTGTGCCGCCCGACCGCCCGGACGTGGTCGGCGGTGGCCACCACCGACTCGATGAACCGGTCCAGGTCGACGGCGCTGGCCAGGAAGCTCGCCCGGTCGCCGGCGTGCTCCTCGTAGTAGCTGTGCACCGAGACGTAGTCGACCAGGTCGTACGTCTCGGCCAGCACCGTCGCCTCCCAGGTGCCGAAGGTGGGCATCCCGCTGCCCGAGCTGCCGCAGGCGACCAGCTCGATGGAGGGGTCCACCCGGCGCATCGCCTGCGCGGTCTGCGCCGCCAGCCGCCCGTACTCCCGGGCGGTGGAGAATCCCGTCTGCCACGGGCCGTCCATCTCGTTGCCCAGACACCAGAGCTTGATGTCGTACGGGTCCGCGGCGCCGTTGCGGCGGCGCAGGTCCGACCAGTGGGTCCCGGACGGGTGGTTGGTGTATTCGAGGAGGTTGCAGGCGGCCTCCACGCCCCGGGTGCCGAGGTTGACCGCCATCATCGGCTCGCTGCCGACCCGGCGCGCCCAGGCCGCGAACTCGTCCACGCCGACCTCGTTGGTCTCGATCGACCGCCAGGCGAGGTCGAGCCGGCGTGGGCGCTGGTCCCGGGGACCGATCCCGTCCTCCCAGTTGTAGCCGGAGACGAAGTTGCCGCCGGGATAGCGCAACACCGGCACACCCAGCTCCCGTACCAGGTCGGCGACGTCCCGGCGGAACCCGTCGGCGTCGGCGGCGGGATGCCCCGGCTCGTAGATCCCGTCGTAGACGCACCGGCCCAGATGCTCCACGAACGAGCCGTACAGCCTCGGGTCGACGTCGCCGATCCGGAAGGCGGGATCCACGGTCAGTGCGGCCTGGTGCACGGGTTCCTCCATCGGTGGGTGGTGGCACGACTCCTCGGACCCCGATTGTGCGCCGGTCAGCCCTTGAGGCCGGTACCGGCGATGCCCTCGACGATCCGGCGCTGGAAGAGCAGGAACACCAGCACCAGCGGCAGCGCGCCGAGGATGGCCGAGGCCATCGTGTCGGCGTACCGGATGCCGTAGGTGCCCTGCACGGTGGCCACGCCGACCGGGATCGTCATCAGCTTGGGGTTGCTCACCGCGAGCAGTGGCCAGAGCAGGTTGTTCCAGCTCCAGACGAAGCTGAAGATGGCCACGGCGGAGACCACCGGCCGGGACAGCGGCATCACCACCTGGCGGTACGTGCGGAAGAAGCCGGCCCCGTCCATCCGGGCCGCCTCGTCGAGGTCCCGGGGCAGCGCGTCGAAGAACTGCTTGAAGATGAAGACCGCGATCGCGGTGGGCACCTGGGGCAGCAGCACCGCCCAGTACGTGTTGAGCAGGTCCACGCTGGCGAACTGCCGGAAGTGCGGCACGATCAGCACCTGGTTGGGAATCATGATGCCGCAGAGGATGAGCCAGAAGACCACCCGGCGGTAGCGGAACCGCATCCGGGACAGCGCGTACGCGGCCATGCTCGCGGTGACCACCGTGCCGAGCGCGGCGAGCGCCGAGGTGACGAAGCTGGACGTGTACCAGTGCACGATGTCGCTCTCGGTCAGCACCGTCCAGAACGCCGCGAGGGTCGGATCGTCGATCAGCCAGGTCGTCCTGATGGTCTCCGCGTTGGGCTTGAGCGCCGTGTCGACCGCCCATGCCAGCGGCACCAGCCAGACCAGCGCGAAGGCGACGAGGACGCCGAGGCAACAGCGGTTGAAGAGCCTCATCCGGCGGTCGACCGAACTGGCGAGGCGGGCGGCGGCGACGTCGGTGCCGGCCTCCCGGTCGGCCGTGGTCGGCTGGGTGATCGTGGACACGCCTCACACCTCCTGGTCCTGGCGCCGGGTCGGTTCCCGGTACTGGCGGGTCAGCACCAGCCACACCGCCGAGACCCCCAGCACGAGCAGGAAGAACAGCGTGGAGGAGGCGGCGGCGTACCCGGTGCGGTAGTCGGTGAAGCCGACGTCGAAGACGTACTGCAACGCCGAGCGGGTGCTGAAGTTCGGCCCGCCGCTGGTCATGATGTACATCTGGTCGAAGACCTTCAGCGACGCGACGATCTGGAGCACCACCACCAGCGTGGTGGTACGCCGCAGCAGCGGCAGGGTGATCCGGCGGATCTGCTGCCAGGGGCCGGCCCCGTCGATCGAGGAGGCCTCGTAGAGGTCCCGGGGGATGTCCTGGAGCCCGGCGAGGTAGAGCACGAAGTTGAAGCCGAGCGTCCACCACACCGTGGTGACGGCCAGCGAGATCATTGCCCAGTCCGGGTCACCGAGCCAGTTCGGCGCGGTCAGCCCGACCGCCTCGACCCACTGGCTGAGCAGGCCCAGCGACGGGGTGTAGAGCCACACCCAGATCAGCGACACCACGGCCGAGGGCAGCACGTACGGCAGGAAGAAGGCCAGCCGGAAGAACCAGCGCCCGCGCCGGACCCGCTCGGCGAGCAGCGCGAACAGCAGCGCCAGCACCACCAGCGGTGGGGTGGTGAGGATGGTGAACCAGACGGTGTGCCAGAGCGCCAGCCAGAAATCGGTGCTGGCCAGCGCCTCGGCGTAGTTGCCCAGACCGGTGAACCGCCCGAGTCCGGGGCGTACCAGGCTGGTCTGGAAGAAGCTCATCACCACCCCGTACAGCGCGGGTCCGATGATGAAGAGCAGGTAGAGCCCGAGGAACGGGGCCAGGAAGAGCAGCGCGGGCCGGCCGTGCCCGGTCGGGCGGCCGGCGCCGGCCGGCGCCGGCACCGCCGTGGTGCGGGCCGGGTCGAGCGCCCGGGTGGTGGTGGCCACGGTGAACCTCCTTGCGCCTCAGACCGGCGACGGGGTACGGGCGAGGGCGGTCAGCTGCGACCTGATCTGCGCGATCGCGGCCGCCGTGGAGACCTTCCCCGCCTCCACCGCGCCGACCGCCGAGCCGAGCACGGTCTCGAAGTTGGAGCCGGAGCCCGAGTACCAGGCCGGCGGGTCGTAGACCGCGGTGTCGGCGGCGGCGGCATAGCTCGACTGCGGACTGAGCTGCCGGTACGCGTCGCTGGTGGCGAACGGCTGCCAGCTCGGTACGTGCCCGCCCTCCGCCCAGACCAGGCTCTGGTCGAGCACCGACCGGACGAAGTGCAGCGCCCGGTCCAGCCGGGCGCGGTCCCGGTCGGGCCGGATCGGCAGCACCAGGGTGTGCGAGTCGGCCTGCACGGCGTGCGGCCCGCCGAAGACGTTCGGCACCAGCGTCATCCCGAACGGCATCTTCGCGGTCTGGAAGGTGCTGATCTCCCACTCGCCGTTGAGGTGGAAGCCCGCCTGGCCGCCGGCGAACATCGCGATCGCGCCCTGGTAGTCGATGCCGGGGGGCATGAGCTGGCGGTCGACGGTGAGCATCCGGAGATGGTCGAGCACCCGGGCGGCCTTCGCGTCGTCGAGCACCACCCGGGTCCCGTTGTCGGCGAGGATCTCCCCTTCGAGCTGCGAGTAGAACGTCTGGAACAGCCGCCACGGTGAGGCCGGGTCGTTGTTGATCCCGTGCGTCGCGCCGTACTGGCCGGTGACCCGCTTGGCCCGGTCGAGGGCGTCGACGAAGGCGTCCTCCCCGGCGAGCGGCTTGAGCCGTCCGTCCGCGTCCAGCAGGCCCGCCCTGGCGCAGACGTCGGTGTTGTAGAAGAGCACGAACGGGTGGGTGTCCAGCGGGACGGCGTACGCCCGGCCGTCGACCAGCCCGGCCTGCCAGGCACGCTGGTTGAACATCTCCGGCGCCATGCCGTGCCGGGCGAGGTCCGCCGGACGCAACTCCTCCAGCAGGCCCGCCTCGACCATGGTCTTCATCCGGGTCAGGTGCGCCACGGCCACGTCCGGCGGCTGGTCGCCCACGGTGGCCAGGGAGAGCTTGGTGTAGTAGGGGTCCCCCCACTGCAGGGTGACGGCCTCGAGCCGGATTCCGGGGTTCGCCCGCCGGTAGCCGTCCTGGATCTGCTGCATCCGGGCCCCGTCGCCGCCGCCGAAGAGGTTCCAGAACTCGACCGCGCCGGGATGCAGCTCCGTCCCGGCCAGCCCGGCGCCCACCGCGCTGCCGCAGGCGGGCAGTGCCAGGGCGCCGGCTCCGCCGAGCGCACCGAGCAGGAGGGTACGCCGGCTGGAACGCTGCCCGCCGACACCTGTGAACCGTTTCATCGCGGCTCCGTTCCGTGGTACCCGACGTCGCAGCCGCGGCCCGGGACCTACCACCGGTGGTTGATCGATGAAGCTTTGACAGATTGTCGGTGCTCAGCGCCGCGCCGGTCAATAGAACGATCCCGATCGATCGGGGGGAGCCACCGGCGGCGCACCGGCAAGCGGACGGATCGGGAGGATAGTTGAACTACCCAACGAATTCGTTTCTCATATCGTTTCAACGCTCCGCCGGGTACGGCGTGGCGCCGTCGGAACCTGACCCGGCGCGGCCGGCCGTCGGCGCACACGGCCCCGGCACCGGTGGGGCGGGAACTCCCCACCCCACCGGCGGCTACCCGTCGGCGGCTCAGCCCAGCGGGTTGAGCAGCTCCGCCCGGCCCTCGAAGGCGAAGAGCAGCAGGTCCACCATGCGGAAGGTGTCGCTGTCCGGCCCCAGCGTCGGTCGCCAGCTCTCGTCACGCAGCATCGAGACCCGGCTGCCCTCCATGGCCCGGTGGAACACCTCGGCGACGATCCGCCCGCCGACCCCGTCCAGCCGGCCACCGTTGAACTCCGCCTCCCGGAGGATGTAGAACCACAGCGGAGTGTTGGTGGTGACCGCCTCCTTCTGCGCGTCGCTCAGCTCCGCCAGGCTGGCCCCGTCCCGCCCGCCCAGGATTTCGTCGGGCTTGAGCGGCACCATGTCGAGGAACTCGGCCATCTGCTGCCCGCTGGCGAGCCGTACCATCACCGCCCGGGTCAGGTTGCGGAAGGCGAGGTTCCGCTCGATCTCCGGCGGGGCACCCGCGCCACCGAAGGAGCCGAGCGGCAGGTTCTTCAGCGGATCCACCAGCCGGGTGTCGATCCGCCGGGTCAGGTTGAGCCCCGGCTGCCCCTCGGGGATCACCAGGTCGTCCCGCCCGGCCTCCGCGAAGTCGTACAACCGGCGGAAGTCCGCGATCCAGTTGGTCGGCAGCCGCTCGAACGAGCCCGACTCCGGGTCGTCGAGGGTACCGTCCGGGGAGAGCGTCCCGCTGGTCCCGGAGAACTGGAACAGCAGCTCCAGGGTGCCCGGCGGGAGGTTCGGCCCCGCCGCCGTGTTGAAGACGCGGTTCCACTCGTAGACCGCCCGGATCATGCTGTGGCCCAGCCGGTAGGCGGCCACCGAGAACTCGATCGGCATGGTCGGCCGGTCTCCCGGCTGCGCCCAGCGGCCCCGGCCCCGCCGGTCGTAGCCCGGGGAGACCTCGAAGAAGCGCCGCCCGTTGGTGAACACGTCGTCCACGATGGCCGGTGCGACGATGCGGGGCAGGAAGTCGGTCCGCAGCATCCACTGGTAGTGCTTGACCACCACCGAACGGGCGGTACGGAACAGCGCCGGCCCCGACAACCCACCGGCGGCCAACTGGTCCACGACCCGGTTGTGGAAGCGGATGAAGGCCAGGTGGGTCTGGGCCACGGCCAGGTTCTCGTCGTTGCGGGCGTCCGGGATCAGCGCGGCCCGCCGCTCACGCTTGGTGGACCCCAGCCCGGACCGGGGCAGGTCGAACCCCTCCCGGTCCACATTGGTCACCTCGTCCGCTCCGGTGCCGCTCACCGCCGCCGTGCTGCCGGTCTTCAGGTGCACCCCGTCCTCGGCGTAGAAGACGCGGTCGTGCCTGTCACCGGGCCCCCGGCCGTACAGGGAGTCGAGGTCCAGCGCCGGGGAGCGGCCCTGGAGCAGGTCGTCGACCGAGACGTCCGAGCCGAGCGCCGTGGCGGTGGCGTCCATGGTCAGGTCGTGGTCGACGAACTGGCCGAGATAGGTGAAGCCGGCGGGCACGGCCGGGTCCGCCGAGTCGGCGGAGACACCCGCCACCATCGCCCGGGCCAGCGCCTCACGCAGTTCCTGGGGCAGGGCCTGGCCCTGCGGCCCGAGCCGGGAGAACCGGAACTTGCGCAGTTCGGCCGTGGTGGAGGGGCGCTTCGCGACCGGTTCGTGCCGGTCGTCGAAGGACAGCAACCCCTCCCCCACGACGAGGTAGTCCTCGCGCATGTGCCGTTTCATCAGTCGTTCCTCCCTCGTGATGACCGGCATCCGGGCCGGATCGCCCGACGGGGAGCAGACGGCGGCAACGAGCGCGCACGGCGACAGCCGTGCGTTTCCGCGTCCAGGAAAACCCCCGTGTGTCCGCGATCGGCGCGGACCAGCCGACTCGGCTCGCGCATTCTGCCGGTCTCGGTCGACTAGAGCCAGCGTCCTGCGCGATATCTGGATCGTCCACCTACTGTCATTGATTCGACGGCGACCCGGAGGGCCATGTCGGACAAATACAAAATCGCACGGCGGCCGGACTCCCACACTGATTCGCCGCGCCCAGCGTCCCCAGTGGAAATACCCGCCGATCAGCGGGTTCTCCGGCGTCGGCCCGTCCGTACGGCTGAGCCGACAGTGAGCGGGCGGTAACTCCTCGCATTCAGGCATTCACGCATTGGCCTATTCCGCACCGGCCGGCGATCCATTTCCCGGGTGGCGGAGGAAGCCCTCCTCCGCATTCCGGAGCACGTGGCCAGGCACGGTGACCGCCGCCGATTCAGCCGCCCAGAGTCAGTTGTTCTTGACCGTCGTGATCTTCGTTCATCGGCGGTTCAGCGCGTCCTCCGAGACTCCTGGTTGACACGGCACGGCTGGTTCCAGGAGGCACCGACTTGAAGGACATCGAAGACGCCGAGCGTTCGCAGCTCTCCCGGCGTCAACTGGTGAAGTACGCGGGCGTCGGAGCGACGCTCGTCGCCGCCGGCCCGCTGGCGGCCGGAAGCCCGGCACAGGCGGCACCGGACGAGCGCGGTGACGCCCAGCGGGGCGACTCCCGCAACCGGGTCTGGCGGGCGGGCGACCACCACGTGCACTCGGAGTACAGCGGCGACTTCGACACCTCGACCAACCCGCCCGTCTTCCACAAGGGCGCCGACGCCGTCTACCCGATCGTCACCAACGCCATCATGGCGAAGAACTTCGGCCTGACCTGGGCCATGTGCACCGACCACGGCGGCCCCAACCACTCCAAGGTCAACCTGGAGCAGGCGTACCCGGACCTGTTGCGCTCCCGCAAGCTCGTACCCGAGGTGCTCCAGTTCTGGGGGATGGAGTTCGACACCCCCGCGCTGGACCACCACACGCTGATGATCCCGCACCACGCGGACGAGGCGAAGCAGCTCTTCGAGCTGGAGAGCCGCTTCAACAAGTACGACGCCTTCCCCACCGACCCGGGCCGGGACACCGAGGCGAAGATGATCGAGTTCCTGAAGGCCGCGAAGGGGATGCCGCGCAAGCCGCTGGTCATCGCCCACCACGCGTCGCGGTCGGCGACCGGGCTCGGCGTCTACGGCCAGGACACCCCGCACGAGTTCCGCAACGGCAACAACCTCGCCCCGGACATCTACGTCGGGTTCGAGGGCGCGCCCGGCCACCAGGCGGGCCCGCTCAACGGCGGCTCCCGGGGCGGGTACGGCAACTACCCGACCCACGGCGGATTCGACCAGATGACGGCGCGGGTCGGCGGGCTCTGGGACTCGCTGCTCGGCGAGGGCCGGCGCTGGTGGATCACCGCAACCTCCGACTCGCACGTGCACTGGACCCGCGGCGGCTCCGACTTCTGGCCCGGCGAGTACAGCAAGACCTACGTGCACGCCCGGCAGGACTACGCCGACATCATGGACGGGCTGCGCAACGGGCGGATCTGGGTCACCACCGGTGACCTGATCACCAGTCTCGACCTCACCGCCAGCAGCCGGGGCCAGGCGGCGCCGACGGGTCAGACCCTGACCGTCAGCCGGCGCACCCGCAACGACGTGGAGATCGAGATCAGGTTCCGGCCGCTGTCGGGCACCAACGCCAACGGCGACCGGCCCGAGATCCGCCGGGTCGACCTGATCGTCGGACAGATCACCGGCCCGAACCCGAACCCCGACGCCGACACCAACCCCACCACCAGGGTCGTCGGCCGGTTCGGCCCGCGCGACTGGCGCCGGCAGGGCAACGAGTACGTCATCCGGCACACCCTGCGCGACGTCCAGGGCGACCTCTACGCCCGGGTACGCGGCACCAGCACCGATGAGGCGGAGCCGCTCGCCGACGGCAAGGAGAACCCCTGGACCGACCTCTGGTTCTACTCGAACCCGGTCTTCGTACACGTCCGCTGAGGCGACCGGACGCCGCGCCACCCGGACGGCGCGACGCCCAACGCGCTCGCGCCGCCGCGTCGAGGTGTTAGGAAGGGCCCCTTCCTATACAAAAAGCGATAGAAGGGGCCCTTCCTTACTTCCGCGCTGGGCGCTTAACCGGCCCGGATCCGGGTAGCCCTCGCACAGCCCGTCCCCGGCCGGAGGAGCAGGTGAGACGACGTGCCCGACGTGAGCGAGCCGGCCCTGCCGCACATCCAGCCCGAGGAGAACTCCCGACACGGGCGGCTCTCGGTGCAGCCGTACCCGCCGGTCACGGCGGACACCAGGACCGGGCTGTTCGCCCAGGAGGGGCCGACCGGGGAACTGCTGGCGCTCAGCCACGTGCCGGCGCCGGCCGACGGCCGTCCGTACCGGCTGGTGCTGCTGTTGCACGGGGCGGGCGGCTCGCCACGACAGGCACTGGAACTCCTGCTCTCCGTCGCCGACGAGCACCGCCTGCTGCTGGTGGCGCCGAAGGCGACGGCGAGCACCTGGGACCTGATCATCGACGGCTTCGGGCCCGACGTTCGCCGGATCGACCGGGTGCTGGAACGGATCGTCGAGTCCTATCCGGTGGAGCGGTTCGTGATCGGCGGCTTCTCCGACGGGGCGTCGTACGCGCTCTCGCTGGGCCTGACCAACGGCGACCTGTTCGACGCCGTGCTCGCCTTCTCCCCCGGTTTCGCCGCGCCGCTGGTGACGCACGGGCAGCCGCCGGTGTTCGTCTCGCACGGTAGCGCCGATCCGGTGCTGCCGGTCGATCCGTGCAGCCGGCGGATCGTCCCCCGGCTGCGCACCCTCGGCTACCAGGTGAGCTACGAGGAGTTCGAGGGCGGGCACGAGGTGCCGGCGCCGGTGGTGGAGCGCTCGGTCCGCTGGCTGCCGGACGGCGGGCGGAGCTAGCCGCCGCGCGACAGGGTGGCGTCCCGGCGCGGCCGGGGTGGTGTCCCGGCGAGACGACGCACCCGGCGCCTGCCGCATGGCGGATGGACGGTGCGCCCCGGCTGTGGCTGGATGGCTCCATGACCGACGGTTTCGACGACACCACCCGCCGGCTGATGGAGACCATCGAGGCCAACTGGGACGAGCGCACCCCGATCCACGCGGCGAGCCGGTTCTACGACGTCGGCCGGAAGGACCCGGCGAGCTGGTTCGCCGACTACGAGTGGACGGACCTGGGCGACCTGGCCGGGCGGGACGTGCTGCATCTCCAGTGCCACCTGGGCACCGAGACGGCGGCGTTCGCGCGGCGCGGTGCCCGTACCGTCGGGCTGGATCTCTCCGGCGCGGCCGTCGCCGAGGCCGGCCGGCTCGCCGCACAGGCCGGCCTGAAGATCGAGTACGTCCGGGCGAACGTCTACGACGCGGTCGAGGCATTGGGCGGGCGGCGGTTCGACGTGGTCTACACCGGCAAGGGTGCCCTGTGCTACCTGCCCGACCTGGACCGCTGGGCCGACGTGCTGGCCCGGCTGCTCCGCCCCGGCGGCCGGGTGTACGTGGTGGAGTTCCATCCGGTGCTGGCCGCGCTCGGCCTGGTCCCCCGCTCCCCGGACGAACGGGACCTGGTGCTGCGCAACGACTGCCTCGCCGGCCGGGGGCCCGTCCGGATCGACGCGTCCCGCACCTACACCGACGGGCCGGCGCTGCGGGAGGCCACCGTCTGCTACGAGTGGGCGCACGGCCTCGGCGAGGTGGTCACCGCGCTGGTCGGCGCGGGGATCGGCGTCACCCGGCTGCGGGAGAGCGAACTGCCCTGGCCGCGCTGGCCGCACATGCGGCAGACCGGCCGGGGCTGGTGGCGGCTGCCCGACGACGCCCCCGGGTGCCGCTCTGCTACGCCCTGCTCGGCACCCGCTGAGCCGGCCCGGCCGGCCACCGGCCCGCCACCGAACCGCCACAGGGAATGCCACCGAACCGCCCAGGGAACGCCACTGAGCCGCCACAGGGAACGCCGCCGAACCACCGGCGCGACGCCATCGGACGTCGGCGAGCCGCCGGCCGGCGCGGTGGGCACCCGTCGGGGCGGTCCGCCGCGCCGGCCGGACCGGCTCAGAGCGCCACGTCGAGCGCGGCCGGTCCGGGGCGGTCCAGCCGGACCGTCACACTGCGGCCGGCGGCCGACACCTCGTACTCGCCGAGGAAGCCGTTGAACCGCACCCGGCCCCGCTCGTCGGCGCCGAGCGTCGTCGGCGGCAGCCACCACTCCCCCTTGACCAGCGAGTGGAGTGCGTCGTACGACGGCTTCGGCGTGCCGTCGACCCGGACGAAGCCGCCCGGCGCGCCGAGCCAGCCGCCGTCGGAGATCCCCCAGTAGGTCATCGCCCGCACCGAGGGATGGGACAGCAGCGTCCGGTAGTGCCGGACGATCTCGTCCGCCTGCCGCTCCTCCCCCTCGGGCGTGCTGGGCCACTGCGGGATCTGGTAGTCGTTGAGGTCCACGATCTCCGGCGGCATCAGGTGCCCGGAGACGATGGTCGTCTCGGTGAAGTGGATCGGCAGGCCGTACCGGGAGAACCGGTCGAGGACCTCCAGCGTCCGTTCCTCGCCCCAGTAGCCCTGGTGCATGTGGCTCTGCAGGCCCAGCGCGTCGATCCGGATCCCCGCCTCCAGCACCCCCTCGATCAGGCACTCGTAGGCGGCGGACATGTCGAAGTCGTTCAGCAGCAGGGTGGCGTGCGGATTCGCCTCCCGGGCCGCGTCGAAGACCGTCCGGATCATCGGGATGCGCCCCAGCTCGCGGCAGATCCGGGTGAGCCCGTTGTCGTACCGGTCGAAGATCGGCATGATCACGACCTCGTTGATGACGTCCCACATGTCGATCACCCCGGCGAAGTCGGTCACCTCGCGCCGGATCCGCTCCACCTGGGCCCGGACGACGTCGGGGTTGGGGAGTTCCGTCAGCCACTCCGCCGTGACGCTGTGCCAGGCCAGCGGATGACCCTTGACCGGGCAGCCCCGCTCGGTGAACCACCGGGCCGTGGCCAGCAACCGGCGGGTGTCCGGCCGGCCCCGCTCGGGCTCGAACTGTCCCAGGTAGAACGGCAGCGTCGCGAAGTTGAACAGGTCGAACCAGAGTTCGGCCAGGCGTTCGGCCCGGGCCGCCTCCGGCTCGCCCGACGACCCCGTCCCGCCGTCCGGGCCGGCGTCCGGCGCCGCCCCGAGTTCCCCGTTGGCCAGCGGGATGAACTCGAAACCGGTGCAGCCGAAGAGGAACTCGTGGTTGCGCTGGGTGACCACCACCTCCCGACCGGCGAGCGGCGCCCCGTCCAGGGTCACCGTCACGGTGGCGTCGGCGGTCCGGTGCTGCCTGATCAGGGCGTCGGGGTCGGACGACATCGGAAGCTTCCTCCTGGGGCTCGGCGGGGCACCACCGTACGCCGGCCCGCGCGTCGACCGACCCCGCTGCACCGGCGCCGCTCGACGAGCGGGCCGGTACCGGCGCCGTACGACTAGGTCGTGCCGTTCAGCGGCGCCAACCAGCGTAGGTGCCCGTCGATCCGGACCAGCGAGACCGGGGTGGTGTCGCCCGGCCCGTGGAATGCGATGACGTCCCGCCCGTCCGCCACCTCGCCGTGGTGCGGCGCCGACGCCGGCTCCTGCCAGACGTGGAACAGCGGCCCACCCTCGCCGATGGCGTCGATCGCCCGGTCGAAGGCGGCCCGCCGCGCGGCCGGCACGTGCATCCGGGTCGCCGCGTGGAAGACCACCCGGGGCTCGCCGGGCGGCAGGCCCGCGCCGAGGCCGGGGCAGACGTCGACGGCGTCCCCGGCGATGATCCGGGGCGGGTCCCGCACCACCTCGTCGAGGGCCGCCGCCAGCAGGTCGGCCCCGGCCCGGTCCTCCGGCCACACCAGCGCCCGCAGCCAGCGCCGGTCCGCCTCGTCCGTGGCGTGTACCGGGTTCAGGTCCACCCCGATCCGGCTCGCGATCGCCGGAACGTCGTCGAGGTCCGGTGGCACGCCGGCGCCCAGCCAGTCGCTCTGGATGGTCACCGCGGCGTCCGGCGGGCCGAACGGGTGTCCGCCGATGAGGTACCGGTAGCGGTCCACCCGCAGGTGGATGCCCGCGCTGGCCCCCACCTCGACCAAGTGCACCGGCCCCGGGATGCGTCGCCGGAGCGCCGCCAGCGCGAACCGCAGCCCGGCCGCCCGCCGTACGACGTTCGACTGGACGAGCCGGGTGCGGACGAGTTCGGTCAGCTCGGCCCGGTAGGTCCGGCAGAAGTCGACCAGGGCCGGTCCGGCCGCCTCCGGGGCCCGCGCCGCCGGCCCCACCACCGAGGGGTAGAAGGTGCGGAGTTCGTGGCCGACGCCGCCGAGCAGCAGGTAGTGCACGGCGCCGAAGAAGAGGTAGGACGCCTGCTGTCCCGGGCGCCGGTGGGTGAGCAGTTCGATCGTCGTGGTGTCGGCGGCGACCACCGGGCAGAGCGCCCGGTAGAGCGGCGAGGTGGTGAAGATCGCGGAGGCGCCGGTGAAGTGTGTGGACAGCTCCGCGAGCGCCGCGTTCCCGCCCATCACGCTCCCCGTCGGCTCGACCCGGACGACGTACCACCGCACCGGGTGGCCGCTGCGGCCGTACGGCGGGTTCAGCGTTCAGCACGCGCGGATGGCGGGCAAGTGGCCCAGCGGGTGGTTCTCACCACGTCCTGAGGCCATTGACGGCGACCGGTCCCGGGCCGTCGATCCCGATCGGCGTCCCGCCGAGGCATGACGTCCCGCCCGACGGGGTATGGCACACACGTTCGAGGAGAGGTGATCGTGATCATGAGCGAGCGACAGAACCCGGAAGCGGCGATAAAGGACCCCGACGAGTGGGTCACCGGCGACGAGCCGACCACCGCCGCCCAGGAGTCGTACCTGGGCACGCTGGCCCGGGAGGCGGGCGAGGAGATTCCGGACGGCCTGACCAAGGCCGAGGCGGCGAAGAAGATCGAGGAGCTACAGGAACGGACGGGCCGCGGCGGCACGTCGCGGTGAACGGACGCCGGCCGGCGCGCCGTCGGTGCGCCGGCCGGCGACACCCCCGGTACGCCGCGCTCCCGGGGCAGCCACCGGAGGGTTCAGCCGGTTACCAGTCCGAGGGCGGCGAGACCGCCGGTCAGGTCGGCGGCGGTGGCCAGATGGCGGAGCGTTCCCTGCTCACGCAGATCGATCCGGCAGCCGGTGGCCCAGAAGTGGACGGTTACCCACTGCCCGGGTTGGTGAGCGCCGAGCCGGCGCAGCATCGGCTCCGGGTCGGCGATCGGGTCCGCTGCCGGCGCCCGCGGCACCGCGATCGGTTGCGCGGGCTCGTCCGGTACCGCCTCGGCCAGCACGCTCGCCAGGTAGTCGAGGGCGAAGGCGATCGCCCCGGCCAGGGTCGGCCGGCTCGACGGCGCGACCTCCGCCGCCGCCCAGACCGGAGCGGCGGCGGTGATCTCGACGTGCCAGGAGAGGCCCTGCACGCGTAGCGGGTCGTCGGCGTGGTGCCGGTCGTCGCGTACCGAGACGTCGACGGTCAGGCCGAGGCCGAGGGCGAGCCGGATCACCTGGGCCAGCGACGGCACCTCGGGTGGGGTGGCCAGCACGATCAGCCGGGCGCCGGGTCTGCCCCGGCCGGCGTGGGCAAGGTGCTGGGTCAGCGGGTCGACGTCGGTGACGTGCAGCGTGACGTACCCCTCGCGCAGGTCCTGGTCGACCGACCAGCCGCCGTCGGCCTCGGTGAGGTCCTCCGGTCGTACGCCGAGGGTGCCGGCGTAGGAACTCAGCCGGAACTGGTCGGGTAGCTGGACCACCGGCTTGCCGCCCGGTTGGGTGGCGACCAGCGGTGCGGGCGCCGCGTCGCCGGCCCGCCAGTTGAGGTGTACGACCCGGTGGTCCAGGTCGGTGATGGTGACGACCAGAGCCTGGTAGAGCCGGTGGCTGTCCAGGCAGGTGTGGCAGGCCATCGCCCCGGCGCGCAGGCCGGTGCCGCCACACCTGGCGCAGTCGGGGTCGACCGTGGGGGCACCGATGGTGCAGACACAGGCGCGTAGTCCGCTGTCCGGATCGCAGTCCGGGCACGGGGTGTGGGCGATCGGGGCGCCGAGCCAGCCCGGATCCGGCGGTTCCCAGCCGCGCCGCAGCACGTCGGTGCGGCGTCGCACCGTCTGGCCGGTGTCCCGCTCGATCAACCGTTCGGTCTGACCGGTGGCCCGCAGACTGCTGTACCACCAGTGTCCGTCCCGCCAGATCGCGCAGGCGCCGGGCAGCGGCTCTCCGGTGCGCAGGTCGGTGCAGTCGGCGACCACCCGACGCTCGACCTGGTCCAGGTCCCGGGCGGGCTGCGCCGGGCCGGGGGCCGGGGCGCCCGACGGGACGAGGTACCGGGCGGGCGCGGTCATCCCGCGCGCCGAGATGCCGGAGATCGCGTACGGCACGGTGACGGCGCCGAGTGCCTCGGCCAGGCCGTACGCGGTGCCGCGCCTGCTCGCCGGCACCGCCGCCCCGGGCACGTCGAAGCGGATGTCCCAGAGCAGGTCGTCGTGGTGCAGTCGGCGGGCCTCCAGCACCAGGTCGAGGCAGAGCCGGTCGGCGAGGGCGCAGAGCTGGCCGAGCCGCTGCTCCGGGTCGATTGGCTGCGGCGCGACGCTGCGGCCGAGGAACACCTGCCAGCTCTCGCCCGGATGCCCGGCGAGGGCCCGGGTCTCCAGCGCGAGCCGTTCGTCGTGGGGCAGCTCGGGACTCCACTCGCGGGGCAGCCGCACCGCCGACTCGGCATCCGACCGCCCGTAGGCATCCGACCAGGTGGCCGCGCCGACGGTCGCGGCCAGCTCGTCGATCAGCGGCGCCAGCGGCAGGTGCCAACCGCCGTCCGGCGCCGGCCGGGGCGGCACGGTGCCCGGCTCGACGTTCACCGAGGCGACCGCGCCGGTGTCCACGTTGGCCACGGTCAGCACGAGCTGTGCCCGCCGCTGACCCCGCTGCCCGCACCGCTGGCATGCCTTCGCGACCCGGCCGACGCCGTGACACACCCGGCATTCCTGGTACGGCTCCCGGGGCGCCGGATCGTCGGTGATCAGGACCCGGTTGCCGTATCCGACGCAGGCGCAGGCGCTCAGCGTGAAGGTCAGCCCGTCGCAGCTCGGGCAGGCGGCGACCACGGCCCGGCCGGTCATCGGTCCGCTCACCGCTGCTCGACCCAGTACGGCTGGTTGTCTCGCCGATCGTGATCGAATGAGTAGCCGGAAAGAATACGACAGACATGTGCGCGCACGACAGCAGCGTCCTTTCGCCGAGGATTGTTGATCAGCGCGGCGACCCGGTCGAGAACTGTTTGGACGGTCACCTCTGGAACGCATCTTGTAGCGTATGACGGGTGGGTGGCAACGAATTCTCGCGGGAAATTACCCCCGACTATTGACTTATTTTTGGCTAACAGATAGACGTTTCATCGGGGGCGGCAGGATGTTGCAGAATCGAACGCGGGGAGTGATCACATGACGGAGGAGATGGGCTCGACCGTGCCGCGCCGGCAACTCGGCCGGACGCTCAGGCAGCTACGCACCGAGGCCGGGGTGACCCTGGACGCGGCGGCCGACGCGCTGGAGTGCAGCCGGCAGAAGGTCTGGCGGATCGAGAGTGGACTCGGCGTGGTCCGCTCGCTCGACGTCAAGGCCATGTGCGCGCTCTACGACGTCAACCCGGAGCTGGTCACCGCGCTGGTCGGGCTGGCCACCCAGACCAGGGCCAAGGGCTGGTGGCACGCGTACGGCGACGCCATCCCCGAGTGGTTCGAGCTGTACGTCGGGCTCGAAGCGGCCGCCTCCCGCCTGCGGTTCTTCTACGACGCGATGGTGCCTGGTCTGCTCCAGACCAGGGACTACGCGCTGGCGGTCTACCAGCACCGGTCACCGATGACCGAGGAGGAGCGCGACCGGCTGGTTGAGGTTCGACTGCAACGACAGTCTCTGCTGACCCGGCGCCTGCCATCCGCGCCCAGGCTTGAACTGATCATCCACGAGGCGGCTTTGCTGCGGATCGTGGGCAGCCGCGAAACGATGGCCGCTCAGCTTTGCCACCTGCTGGAAGTAGGCGCGCGACCCAATGTCTCGATCCGGGTGCTGCCACTGGCCGCCGGGCTGCACTATGGCGCGGTCGCCGGGACCTTCGTCATGCTCAACTTCCCACCCGGCAACCGGAGCACGCCGGAGCCGCCCATCGTCTACTGCGAGTCGCTGACCGGGGCGCTCTACCTCGACCGCCCGAACGAGCTGGCTGCCTACGAATCCGTGTGGGCTGGGCTGAACACCCTCGCCTTGGATGAGGGACAATCGAGGCACATGATCGAAAAGATCGTCGGGGAGGTCCATCATGGTTAACCTGACCGGCGCCCAGTGGCGCAAGAGCACCCGCAGCGGCGACAACGGCGGCGAGTGCGTCGAGGTCGCCGACAACCTGACCGACATCGTCGCCGTACGCGACAGCAAAGACCAGGCCGGACCGGCCCTCGCCTTCCGCCCGTACACCTGGTCCGCCTTCGTTCGCGGAGTCAAAGCCGCCGCTCTGGTCCGCTGACCGACCCGCTCCAGCCGATTCTCTGCACCACTCCGGATCCGCGCTACGCCTGCGCGGGCTGTCGCCGTCACCAGCTCGGGCTGTCGGCCTCGGGACTGCGGCGGGCTGACGACATCCGATAATGTTCCGCCATCGATCGGACGTTATACCTGCTCGGGTTGTGTCCCGGTGACGCGTATGAGTAGCCATGCGACGACGGCGATCCGGAGGACCAGCGTGGCCAGCACCGTGAACCAGATCCTCGGCTGATCCGGGTCAGGCAGTGACGATCAACGAGGTCAAGGCCACCCTCCGCCCCGGCATCGAGGCGATCGAGCACGGCCGCTCCACATTCGAGCAGGCTGCCGCTGACGCGACCGAAGCCACCGCACGGGCCCATCAACTTCTACACGACACTCAAGACGACGATGTCGAAAAGGTGCGGGAGAGCCTGACCCAGGCAGCGGACGAGGTCAAAGCGACCGTCGGGCGATTCGCCGCCGCCAAAGAGCGCGCCGAGTCCTACCTCACGAGCCTCGGATGACCGGCAGCGTCGGTGATGTCGTCGCCCAGTTGCGTGCCGTACTCGAAAGCCTGGACGCCGCCGCCGTCACCGCCCTGCGCGCCCAGGCCGACGCCGACCAGGCCGAAGCACACTTCACCGAGGCAGCCAAGGGCACCGACCACCCCGCGATCCGCCAGGCCATCACGGCCAGCCACACCGCCAGCGAGAAGGCTGCCCGGTACGCCCGACTCCTCGCCACGGCGAACGAAAGCCTGACCGCCTACATCAACAAGATCGCCCCCGGCTCAATCCCCACCCACCAAGCCGCCGACTCCGCAGCGCCGTCAGGTGAGCAACTGGTCACGGACACTGTCGAACGATCAAACGCGCGACGCAACATCGCCAGCTACTTGAGTAGGATGGCGCGCGATGCGGAGAACCTGCAGGACACCGCGAAGACCTCGACAGAGGCTGTCCAGCAGGGTGTCAACATCGTCCGTCATAGTCCGAGCCCACCAGGGCTCCAGCAGGCTGGGACCGGCACACCGAGCGCGCCAGTTCCGGCCTCCAGACCGAAGATCGACGCGCCCGAAGCGGCGGGAAACATCGTCGTCGTCGCTCTGATATCCGGGATTGCGATTCAACGATTCAGCCAAACAGTCAGCGACACGATAGCGAGGATGAAGAAGCGTGGGCACGAGGACCGAACTCAGCGACCTGATTCGCGCGATGGCTCGTCGTGACTGGGGTACCGCCGACCGCCTCATAATCGAGCTAGACAAGCTGGGATGGCAGGGTGGCCCGCAGGTCATCGGTGCCGCGTTCGCTATCGCCGTCAACCGGAAGTTCGACTCGACCAGTGACGCCCGCGAGGTCGCGCGGTTCGTTGCCCAGACCCGCTCCCAGTACGAGGAGGGCGATCAGCTTCCCGCCCTTGAGACAGAAGGCTTGATCAGAGCAGCCCTCGGCGAGGTCGAGTTAGCCGACAGTATCCAACCCGCCACTGCTCTGAAGATCCAGATCGCCATCATCGGCAAACTCCTGCAGGACGCGAACCTCACCGAGCCGCAACTCGAAGAGTTCCTCGCCGACGTCGAGGAAACGGCAGCAGGGTTCATGTAATACAGGGTTCATGTAATACACCTGATCCGAAGGTTTCCACAGCACGGGACACGCACCGGTGGGGACCGATTAGCTGAGCCGCAGCGGAAGAGTCCAGGATAGATTGAGGCGCCGGCCCGGGTGGATCAGGCGACCGGCAGGTCAACCACCCGATCCGCCCAACGGCTCAGCAGGGCGGGATCGTGCGAGACGACCAGTACACCGGCACGGTGCACCCGCTGGTAGTCCCCGACGACGGCGGCGACGTGCGCCTGGGTGGAGGCGTCGAGCATCGCGGTGGCCTCGTCGCAGAGCAGGTAGTCGGGGCGGTGTACGAGGGCGCGGGCCAGGCACGCGCGCTGGAGCTGCCCGTCGCTGACCGCGTGCGGGCGGCGGATGAGCAGGTCCGGGGTCAGCCCGACGAGTTCGGCGAGTTCGTCCACGCGCGGGCGTACCCGCGCGGCGGGGTGGCCGGTGGCGCGCAACGGCTCCGCGATCAGGTCGGCGAGGCTCAGGCGCGGATCGGCGGCCGCGCGAGGGCTCTGGAACAGGACGGCGACCCGGATTCGCACCGCCACCGGCACGGCGTACCGGACGCCGCTCACCGGCGTACCGTCCAGGCGAACCCGGCCGGCGCTCGGCCGGTGCAGCAGCGCGAGCACCCGGACCAGGGTGGACTTGCCCCCGCCGGACGGCCCGCGCAGGCCGACCGTCTCGCCCCGGCCGACGCTCAGGCTGACCCGGTCCAGCACGACCTGGCGGCCATACGCGACGGTCACCTCGTCCGCGACGAGGGCACCCGTCGCGGCCCCGGGCACCACAGGCTGCTCCGCCACGCGCTCTGCGGACCCGGTCACGGCGTCCCTCCGATGGGCAACGGATGGTGGCAGCGGACGGTCCCGGCGCCGTACGCCGCCGGGGCCGGCTGGTCGGCGCAGGCGTCGGTGGCGCGGGGACACCGGGGCGCGAAGGCGCAACCGGCCGGCAGCGCGGTGAGCATCGGCGGGTGGCCCGGCACCGCCCGGAACGCCCGATCCGGCAGCGCGTCGAGCAGCGCCGCCCCGTACGGGTGCCCGGGTGCGCCGAAGAACCGGTCGGCGGGCCGCACCTCGACGAGGCGGCTGGCGTACATCACCGCCACGGTGTCGGCGACCCGTCGGGCGGCGGCAAGGTCGTGGGTGATCAGCACCACCGCACCTCCCGCCTCGCACCTGCGCCGCAACAGATCCAGGGTGTGGTCCACCAGGGGACGGTCGAGCCCGCTGGTGGGCTCGTCGGCGATCAGCAGCGCCGGGTCGGGCGCCAGGGCGAGGGCGGTGACCAGCCGCTGCGCCATCCCGCCCGACAGCTCGTACGGGTAGCGGTCCAGGTCGGCCGGATCGAGGCCGACGTCGGCGGCGAGCCGTTCCGCCTCGGCGCCGGCCCGGGCCCGGTGGTGGCCGTGCGCGCGCAGGGTCTCCGCCAGCAGCCGCCGGCCGGTGCGGACCGGGTTCAGCGCGGTGGCCGGGCTCTGCGGGACCAGCCCGACCCGGCGACCGCGTACCCGGGTCGCGAGGTGCCGCTCACCGCAGCCGAGCAGGTCGACCGGGGCGGCGTCGGGCTGGTCCAGCAGGGCCCGCCCGGTCACCACGGCATTGCCGGGCAGCAGCCCGAGCAGCGCGTGGGCGAGCACCGACTTGCCGCATCCCGACTCGCCGACGACCGCCAGCAGCTCTCCTGGCCGGACGGTCAGGTCCAGGTCGGTGACGGCCCGCACGGGCGCGTCGCGGAGCCGGAACTCGACGGTGAGCCCGGCGACGGAGAGCAGCGGAGCCGGACCGCCCCCGCCGGTCCCGCCGACCACACCGGAAGCGCTTCCCGCACCGGCCGCGGCGGAAGCGCCGGCCGCACCCCCCGGGCCGGCCCGGCCGGCTTCGCCCGACACAGCGGGCTTGCCCGAAACAGCGGCCTCGCCGGACAAAGCGGCCTCACCGGCCGCGCTCCCGACGCCGCTCGTGGTCGTCCGGCCGGCGCTCACAGCTCCAGCTCCGCCCGGACGCGAGGATCGAGCCGGTCCCGCCAGCGCGCCGCGAGGACCGCGATGGCCAGGGTGACCACCACGATGACCGCCCCGGGGGCGAGGCTCGACCACCAGGCACCGGCGAGCAGCGACCCCTGGCCGTCGTTGATCATGTTGCCGAGCGAGGCGAGGTGCGGGGGCAGCCCGAGACCCAGGAACGACAGGGCGGTCTCGTGCCAGACCGCGTGCGGGATCATCAGCGTGGTGGCCAGCGCCAGCCGGGGCAGTACGTGCGGCAGCAGGTGCCGGGTCAGCACCCGGAACCGGCCGGCGCCCCCGGAGATCGCCGCATCCACGAACGGCCGGGTACGCAGGCTGAGCAGCTCGCTGCGGACGATGCGGGCGGTGGAGAGCCAGTGGGTGAGCCCGACCGAGGCGACCACCGCACCGAGGCTGGGGCGCAGCATGGCCACGATGAAGATGCCCAGGAGCAGGTGCGGCAGGGCGGCGACGGTGTCCACGATCCGCATCAGGGCCCGGTCGAGCCGCCCGCCGACGGTACCGGCGATGCCACCGACCACCCCGCCGATCACCGTGGCGACCAGCGCCGCGACCGCCCCCACCAGCAGCGACACCCGCAACCCGTAGAGGGCCCGGTGTGCGACGTCCCGGCCCAGGTCGTCGGTGCCGGCGGGATGGGTCCACGACGGCGCCAACCGGGTCTGGTCCAGCGCGACGGCACTCTGGTCCAGCGGCCACAGCCACGGCGCCAGCAGGCAGGCGGCGACGGCGAGCAGCAGCACCGTGCCGGCGATCGCCGCGCCGCCCCGTCCCGGCCGGAGCCGGAGCCGGGCGGGCCGGAACAGCGGTCGGGGCCGGGTCGAGACGGGCGGCCCGGCGGAGGCGGGCGGCCGGGCCGGAGCGGACCGCTGGGGCGGGGCGGGAGTCCGGGGCGGCGCGGGAGTCCGGGGCGGGGCGGAGTCAGGCATCGAGTCGCACCCGGGGATCGGCGGCGGCGTAGCCGAGGTCGGCGGCGAGGTTGCCGGTGAGCACCACCGCCGCGGTGAGCAGGGTGGTCGCGGCCAGCAGCGGGAAGTCGCCGCCGAGCGCCGCCTGCACGGTGACCGCGCCGAGGCCGGGCAGCGAGAAGACCGTCTCGACCAGCACCGCACCGCCGACCAGCTCGGGCAGGTGGGTGCCGATCAGGGTCAGGAACGGCAGCAGTGCGGTGCGCAGCGCGTGTCCGAACAGCACCGTGCGGCCGGGCAGCCCGCGGGCCCGGGCGGCGAGCACGTGGTCCTCGCGCAGGCTGTCGACGACCGCGTCGCGGACGAAGAGCAGGAACCACGGTGCCTGCGCCACCGCGAGCACCGCCACCGGCAGCACCAGGTGATGTGCCACGTCGGCCCAGGAGGTACCGGTGGCGGTCACGTCGGTCAGGCCGCCGGCGGGAAACCAGCCCAGGGCCAGGGCGAAGACGGCGATGGCGGCCAGGCCGAGCCAGAACACCGGCATCGCCTGGACCGCGTAGGCCGCCGCCCGCAGGCCCCGGTCGAGCAGCCCACCCCGGCGGTACGCGGCCAGCGCGCCGAGCAGCAGGCTGGTCACCAGTACGACGGCGAGCGCCGCGCTGACCAGCAGCAGCGTCCAGCCGGCCCGGGCGGCGATCACCGAGGCGACCGGCTCGTGCCGGCTGGTGGACCAGCCGAGATCGCCACGGAACAGGTTGCCGATCCAGCGCAGGTACTGCACCGGGAGCGGGTCGTCGATCCCCCAGTTGGCACGGATCTGCGCCAGGTTCTCCTCGGTCGCGGTGGCCGCCGCCGCACCGGCGTACTGCTTCGCCGGGTCGATCGGCGACGCCGCCCCGAGGGCGAACATCCCGACGCTGGTGGCGAGGAGGACCGGCACCGCGACCAGCAGCCGGCGGCGTACCACCGCGCCGGCCCCGGCCAGCCGCCCGCGCCGGGTGGGCGGCCGGCGCCGCCTCACCGGCGGGTCCAGGTGTGGATGTTCCACCAGAGACTGTTGGCCACGTCGTGCTCGTGCGGCTCGACCCGCGGGGTCACCCCGGCGACCGAGGCCCGCACCACGTAGGTGTGCCGGAGATAGCTGAGGAACACCCACGGTACGTCGGCGGCGAGCTGCTTCTGGAACGCCGAGTACGCCGCCCGGCGCCGGGCCGGGTCCGCCTGGTCCCGCCCCTGCTGCAACGCCCGGTCCACCACCTCGGAGCGGTAGCGCCCCGGGTTGAAGTAGCCCTGCCCGGCGAACCGCGACCCGAACAGCTTGTACGAGACGAAGTCCGGATCGTACGGCGTGCCGTACCCCATGATCAGGGCGTCCGCGCCGAGCCGGGTGTCGATCGCGTCCCAGGTCAGGCCGGCGGGGGTGATCTCGATGCCGACCTTCTTCGCGTCGGCGGTCACCGCCAGGGCCAGTTCCTTGCGCAGGCTGTCCCCGGCCGGGTACATCAGGGTGAACCGGGCCGGCCGGCCGTCCCGCACCCGTATTCCGCCCGCCCCCGGGGTCCAACCGGCGGCGTCGAGCAGCGCGGTCGCCGCGGCCGGGTCGGCACCGGGCTTTCCGGCGACGGCCGGTTCGGCGTACTCCGAGCCGGGCGGCACCGGCCCGTACGCGGGTTCGCCGGCACCGCCGAGCACCCCCCGTACCATCGCCTGCCGGTCCACGGCGACGTTGAGGGCCCGGCGGATCGCCGGGTCGGCGGTCACCGGGTTGCCCATCGGCAGCATCACGCCGCGGTAGTCCGCGGTCGGCACCCGCTCCACCCGGTACCCGGCGTCGTTGTCGAACCCGGCGGCGAGCTTCGGCGCCAGCTCGACGGCGTCGAACTCCCCGGCGCGGCTCCGCTGTGCCCGGACGTTGTCATCGGCGACGAAGGCCACCACCACCCGGCGGTTCGCCGGCCGACCGCCGAAGTAGGCGTCGTTGGCGGCCAGCACCAGCCGGTCGCCGGGGGTCCAGGACTCCAGCCGGTACGGGCCGGTGCCGATCGGGGCGCGGTTGAACCCGGCCGTGTTGACGTCCTGCCCGGCCAGGGCCTTCGCCGGCACGATGCCGAGGGCGAGGCGCTGCGGGAACGGCGCGTACGCGTACCGGAGCCGGAACACCACGGTGGCGTCGTCGGGGGCCTCGACCGAGGCCAGCATGTCCAGGTCGGAACGGAGCGTGGAGTCGACCTTCGGATCCAGCACCGCCCGGTAGGTGAATACCACGTCGGCGGCGGTGAGCGGGGTGCCGTCGTGGAACAGCACCCCCGCGCGGAGCCGGGCCGTCACGGTGCGGCCGTCCGCCGAGACGGTCGGCAGTGCCGTCGCGAGCCCCGGCACCAGCCGGTTCTCCGCGTCCCGGGCGACGAGCCCGTCGAAGATCAGCGATGCGCCGTCGACGCCGTAGTTGAGCACCGGATTCAGGGTGTCCGGCTCGGTGCCGGTGGCCACCACGAAGGTGTCGGCGGCGGCCGGGGCGTCCGCCGGCGGTGACGGTGCACAGCCGGCCAGGACCAGCAGGGCGCCGACGGCGAATCCGGCGACGAGGCGCCGCGACGGCCGACGCGACAACCGGGCCGAGTGGATCACGGGGGCCTCCCACCTGACACGAGCTGGGCACAGCCGACCCGGCCGGGGAACGGCCGGCAGCGCGGCACGCACCGGCGCCGGGTCGGTGTTCATGGTGGATCATGCTGACAGAGTTGCAAAAGTATGGCAACAACCAGAGCCTGGCTTCAACAGGCGGCCGCCCGGAGGTAACCGGCCGGCAAGATCCGCGCCGCCGGGAGGTGCCGGATGTCGCCTGGCGAAGGCCGGGAGGCCGCGACGTCGGGCCGCGCGCGGACCGTGGATGCCCGACGGGCGGCCCCGGCGGCGGCCAACCGAGCCAGCGCCCGCCCCGGCCGCGCCCGCGGGCTCAGCGGCGGGCGTGCCCCCACCGGGGAGCCGGCATGGCCCGCTCGGCCAGGGCGTCGGGCAGGCGCGCCCGGCCGGGGCCGCCCGCGTCGACCCAGTCGACCAGGTCGTCGAGCAGCTCGCCGGTCAGCATCTCGGCCAGCCACACCGGCCGGGCCCCGGCCCGGCGTGCCGCCGGAGCGGGCTGCACCACCAGCACATTGGACCGGTCACAGACATTGAGACAGTCACTGACCCGGACCCGGTTGGCCGGGCCGAGTGCGGCGCGCAGCCGGGCGAGCTGCCCCGGATGGTCCACGTCGGGATGTTTCCGGACCGTGCCGCAGCAGCATCCCCGGCAGAGCGTCACGGAGCAGCCGAGCCGGTCCGGTGCCCGGTCCACACCTGCACCGGGCACCGTCGCGGACACCTCAGTGCACGGTCGCGTCGGGGAGCCGGGCCCGGGTCCGGCCGGCGGTGAGCAGCAGGCCGAAGGCCAGCCCCAGGGTGGCCCAGAGCGCGGCCAGCTCCGCCAGCGAGGCGAGCCGGAACTCCCAGAGCAGCTGCGCCGGTACGTCACCGGGCACCGGGTCCGGATTACCCGGCCAGAGCGCCAGCAGCAGCGTGTACCCGGCCACCGCCGCCACGGCGGTCCCGGCGGCGGCGTACGGCGCCGGAACGCCCCGGCGGAGCAGCCCGTTGCGCACCAGGAAGAGCAGGGCGGTCACCGCGATCGCCGCGACCAGCAGGGTGCTGTACTGCCAGGTCCGGCTCCCCACCGTCGCCGGCTCGCCCACCCCGGGCGGGTTCGCCGGATACTTCAGCCCCGGCAGCAGCGACACCGCGACGAAGCCACAGCCGGCCAGCCGTACGCCCGG
>NZ_JBNJMX010000019.1:0-66666 GCF_050936375.1 Plantactinospora sp. CA-290183
GGAAGGGCCCCTCCTAACGCGCCAGCCGCGCGCGACGGGCGTCCCGCTTCTCCTCGAAGCGGGACGCCGCCCGCTCCAGCACATCGAGTTGGCCGGTCAGCTCCTCGCGGGCGGCCTCGCCGTCGCCGTCCAGTCCGGTGACGTTCCAGATGTCCCACTGCCGCAGCACCGGCAGCAGCACCTCGTCCCGGTGCAGCCGCAGGTCGTAGATGCCGGCCAGGGCGATGGCCACCGACTTGCGGGCGAACCCCTCGATGCCGTTGCCCGGCATCTGGAAGTCGGCGACCACGTCGGCCACCGCCCGCATCGCCTGGCTCGGTGCCAGCTCGAAGGCGGCGGCGAGCAGGTTGCGGTAGAAGAGCATGTGCAGGTTCTCGTCCGCGGCCACCCGGGCCAGCAGCTGTTCGCAGCGCGGGTCACCGGTCACCCGCCCGGTGTTGCGGTGCGAGATCCGGGTGGCCAGCTCCTGGAACGACACGTACGCCAGCGAGTGCAGCACCTCGTCGTCGTGCGGGTTGACGTAGCCGGCGGACATGTGTGCCATCCGGGCCCGCTCCAGCGCCACCGGGTCGACCGCCCGGGTCACCGTGAGGTAGTCCCGGATCGCCGTGCCGTGCCGCGCCTCCTCGGCGGTCCACCGGTGCACCCAGGTCCCCCAGGCGCCGTCCCGGCCGAAGAGCGTCGCGATGTGCTGGTGGTACGACGGCAGGTTGTCCTCGGTGAGCAGGTTGACCACGAGCGCGGTCCGGGCCACCTCGGGAATCACGCTGTCCTGCGCCGTCCAGGCCTCGCCGTCGAGGATCCCGTCGAAGGTCCGCCCCTCGCTCCACGGCACGTACTCGTGCGGGAACCACTCCCTGGCGACCTCAAGATGCCGGTCCAGGTTACGGGCGACGACCGGCTCCAACTCGACGAGCAGGGCGGTCTGGCTGAGCGGGGCGGTGGGGGTGACGGTCACGAGCTCTCCCTACGGTGGCGTAACTTACGCAAGCGTAGGTCAAGACCGTCACCCCGGCCACCGCAAGACTCGGCGCCGACTTGCCGAAGTAGGTCACGCCGGCAGCGCCATTTCCGGGGTCGCCTGGACCTGGTCGCCGGAACGGATGTCCTTGACCTCGTCACCGGCACCGTCCGCGCCCGGGAACCAGACGTACGGGATACCGCGCCGCTCGGCGTACCGGATCTGCCGGCCGAACTTCGCCGCCGACGGGGAGACCTCGGTCGCGATGCCCCGCCGCCGCAGCACGTCCGCGATCCGGTTGCACTCCGCCCGGCGTTCCTCGGCCGGCAGGGCGACCACCACGCAGGTGGGCACACTGCGGGAGATCGACAGCGCGCCCGCCCCGAAGAGCAGGCCGAGCAGCCGGGTCACCCCGATCGAGATGCCGACCCCGGGGAACCGGCTGCCGCCGTCGCTGGCCAGGTCGTCGTACCGGCCACCGGAGGCGATCGAGCCGAAGCGCTCGTACCCGCGCAGCTGGGTCTCGTAGACCGTGCCCGTGTAGTAGTCCAGGCCGCGGGCGATCCGCAGGTCGGCCACGCAGAGCCCGGGGGTGTGCTCGGCCGCGGTCTCCATCACCGCCACCAGCTCGGCCAGTCCCTCGTCCAGCAGCGGGTCCGTCACGCCCAGCGCCCGCACCGCGTCGACGAACGAGGTGTCCGGAGCGGAGATCTCGGCCAGCGCCAGGCACGCCTTGGCCTGCGCCTCGCTCGCCCCGGCGGTCTCGGCGAGCAGCGCCGCCACCCGGTCCGGACCGATCTTGTCGAGCTTGTCCACCGCGCGCAGCGCGGCCACCGGATCGGTCAGCCCGACACCCCGGTAGAAGCCCTCGCAGACCTTGCGGTTGTTCACCTGGATCAGGATCGGCAGGCCCTCGGACGCGCCGAGCGGCAGCCCGCCGAGCGCGTCACCGAGGACCAGCGGCAGCTCCGCCTCGTAGTGCGCCGGCAGGGTGTCCCGGTCGACGACGTCGATGTCGGCCTGGACGAACTCGCGGTAACGCCCCTCCTGCGGACGCTCGCCGCGCCACACCTTCTGGATCTGGTACCGGCGGAACGGGAACTGCAACCGCCCGGCGTTCTCCAGCACCCACCGGGCGAACGGCACGGTCAGGTCGAAGTGCAGCCCCAGGGCGCTCTCACCCGCAGGTGGTGCCCCCTCCTCCTGGAGCCGGCTGAGCAGGTACACCTCCTTGGAGGTCTCGCCCTTGCGCAGCAACTGGTCCAGCGGCTCCACCGCGCGGGTCTCCAGCGGCGCGAAGCCGTACAGCTCGAAGGTGCGGCGGATCCGGTCGAGGACGTACTGCTCGATCATCCGCTGCGGCGCAGTTCACCGGGAAGCCGGATCGGAGAAGGTTGCGATGTTCTCGGCCGGATCTCCGCGCCGGTTGGGCGCGAGCGGGATTACCAGCCGCGGGTGGGCGCCGCGGCCCGTCGAGGTCGGCCACCTCGATCAGGTACGGATTGCTCGCCCGCTCGCGGCCGATGGTGGTCGCGGGGCCGTGGCCGGGCAGCACGACGGTGTCGTCGGCGAGCGGGAGGATCTTCTCCCGCAGGCTGGTCATCATCGTCGGCAGGCTGCCGCCCGGCAGGTCGGTGCGGCCGATCGAACCGGCGAACAGGACATCGCCCGCCAGGCAGATCTGCTCCGCCGCCCAGTCCACCCCGGGTGGAAGGGGCAGGTCGGACCGGATGGCCGGGCCCACGCCCGGCAGCCGGAACAGCACCGACCCGCCGGTATGGCCCGGCGCGTGGTCGACGGTGATCTCCAACCCGGCCAGTGCCAGGGTCGCCCCGTCGGTCAGCTCCGCCACGTCCTCCGGCTCCGCGTACGGCAGCCGGCCGCCGAAGAGCCGCGTCAGGTCGGCGGAGAGCCCCTTGGTCGGGTCGGCGAGCATCTCCCGGTCCCCCGGGTGCACGTAGGCGGTGATCCCCCGGGCGTCGCAGACGGGCGCGACCGAGAAGGTGTGGTCGAGGTGGCCGTGGGTCAGCAGCACGGCGGCCGGGCGCAGCCGATGCTCCGCCAGCAGGGCGTCGAGCTGGTCCACCACCCCGATGCCCGGGTCGACGACGACACACTGCTCTCCGGGCGCCGTCGCGACCACGTAGCAGTTGGTGCCGAAGGCGTCCGCGGGGAAGCCGGCGACGAGCACGTCCGTTCCTCTCCCTGCGACTGGTCCCTGCACGACTGGTTTCGCCCACCCTATCGGCACCGGTCCGGTGGCCCGAGCCAGATACCCGTCCGGCGGGCACCACGGGTCACACTCATGACCTCCGATGGCTTCCCGGCGACCTCGTACACGACTTTCCCAGCCGATACCCGTACACTCTGGCGGGCGTGTGGCGTGCCGCACTTCGACGCTCGGGCGACAGCACGGCGACCAGCGGCGACAACGCATCCAGGGGCCGACATTCAGGGGTGGGCCCTCACGGGTAAATGGAAAGGGGAGCGCGGGTGGCTTCCAGCAGGGACCGGCAGCGCAAACTGGCGCGGGCCAAGCTCGACCGCCAGATGGCCCGGCGGGCCGCCACCACGCGCCGCAAGCGGCAGGTCCGGGCCGGCATCGGGTCCGCCGTGGCGCTGCTGCTGATCGTGCTCGGCTCGTTCTGGGCGCTCGGCGGGTTCGACCGCGAGCCGTCCGAGGACACCGCCGGATCGGACATCTGCGCCTGGACCAGTCAGGACGCGCAGTCGAACCCCAACCTCAAGGACGTCGGCACACCCCCCACCCGCGACCTGCCCGACAGCGGGACCCGGCCGATGACGATCACCACCAACCAGGGTGCGCCGGTCACGGTGGACCTCGACCTGGCCAACGCGCCCTGCTCCGCCGCCAACTTCGCGCACCTGGCCGGCAAGTCGTTCTACGACAACACCACGTGCCACGAGATCACCGCCGAGGGAGCGCTGCGCTGCGGCGACCCGAGCGGCACCGGCATGGGCGGCCCCACGTACACCTTCTTCAGCGAGAACGTCCCGGACGCCCCCAGCCGGATCCCTCGGCCAGCCCCTCCGCCAGCCCGAGCCCGTCGGCGAGCGGCCCGGCCGGGCAGCCCCCGCTCTACCCCGCCGGTACCGTCGCGCTGATCGGCAGCGCGCCCGGCGCCAACGGCAGCCAGTTCCTGATCTTCTTCAAGGACTTCAGCCCGGCCGAGCCCGGCTACCCGATCGTCGGCAGGGTCACCGGTGGGCTCGACGTGATCAAGAAGATCGGTGCCATGGAAACCGTGGACAATGGTTCCGGGACCAAAATCAAGCCGAAGACCGACGTGGTGATCCAGAGCCTCACCGTGGGCGAGCCCAACTCCGGTGCCGGCGCCACCCCGTCGGCCCCGGCGGGGTCGCCCTCGGCCGACCCGACGGTCGCCGGGCAGCCCTGACACTGTTCGAGATCAGCCAGCTCAGCGGCGGACGGAGCCGCGCGCTGTACATAGCCCAGGAGGAGCCACCGTGACGTCCACCAGAGAGCGGCAACGCGCCGCGGCGCGGGCCGCTTTCTCTCGAGAGGGAAATGGCCGAGCGCGCCGCTGCGGCCCGCAAGCGTCGCCAACTACAGGCGAGCATCGGCGCGGGTGTGGCGTTGCTGCTGGTGGTCGCCGGCACCGTGTGGCTGGTGGTGAACCTCGGCGACGACGGGGACACCGGCACCAACCAGGCCGCCGGCGCCACCTGCTCGTGGACGGAGATCCCGGCCGAGCAGCGCAGCCCGCAGACCAAGGACGTCGGCCTCCCGCCCGGCACCGCCAAGAACACCGGCAGCCAGACGATGACGATCGACACCAACCTCGGTCCGATCACCGCGAAGCTCAACCTCTCCGCCGTACCGTGCACCGCGGCCAGCTTCACCCACCTGGCCGAGAAGAAGTTCTTCGACAACACCAAGTGCCACCGGCTGGTCACCGAGGGCCTCCAGGTCCTCCAGTGCGGCGACCCGGGCGTCACCGGCAACGGGTGGAAGGAGACCGACGGCACCGGCGGTCCCAGCTACCGGTTCGCCGAGGAGAACCTGCCGACCGACAAGCGGCCGCCGTACCCGGCGGGTGTGGTCGCGATGGCCAACTCCGGTCAGCCGGGCAGCACGGGCAGCCAGTTCTTCATCGTCTACGGCGACTCGCAGCTGCCCGCCTCGTACACCGTGCTGGGCACCGTCACCACGGGCCTCGACCTGGTCGCGCAGGTCGGCGCGGCCGGCCACGACAACGCCTTCGCCCAGCAGGCCGGCGGCGGCCACCCCAAGAAGGAAGTCCTGATCAAGAGCCTCAGCATGAGCGCTCCGGTCGGGTAACTCCGGCACCCCGGCAGACCACGCGTCCGCCGTCGCCCGGCCGCAGGGCCGGGGGCGGCGGACGCGCCGTTTCGGGGTACGGAACGAACGGGCGGCCCCCGGCGCGCCAGGCGACCGGGGGTCAGGCGCCGGAGGTGACCCGGTAGGCGTCGAAGACCCCGTCCACCTTGCGGACCGCGGCGAGCAGGTGGCCCAGGTGCTTCGGGTCGGCCATCTCGAAGCTGAACCGGCTCACCGCCACCCGGTCCCGGGTGGTGGTGACCGTCGCGGAGAGGATGTTCACCCGCTCCTCGGAGAGCACCCGGGTCACGTCGGCCAGCAGCTTGTGCCGGTCGAGCGCCTCGACCTGGATGTTGACCAGGAACGTGGAGGCCGAGGTGAGCCGCCAGCTGACCTCGACGATCCGCTCGGTCTGCACCTTGAGGTCCTCGGCGTTGGCGCAGTCGTCGCGGTGCACGCTCACCCCGCCGGAGCGGGTCACGAAGCCGAACACGGTGTCCGGCGGGACCGGCGTACAGCAGCGGGCGAGCTTGATCCAGACGTCGCTGACCCCCCGGACCACCACGCCCGGGTCGCTGTTGCTGCCGCCGCGCCGTGGCGGTCGGGTGGCGACGGCGGTCTCGGCGAGGTCCTCGGCCGCGCCCTCCTCCCCGCCGTAGCCCGCCATCAGGCGCTGGACCACGGTCTGGGCGGAGACCTGGCTGTCGCCGACCGCCGCGTAGAGGGAGGCGACGTCGGCCAGGTGCAGGTCGCGGGCGATGGTCATCAGGTTGTCCGAGGTCAGCATCCGCTGCAACGGCATGCCCTGCTTGCGCATCGCCTTGACGATCGCGTCCTTGCCGGCCTCGATCGCCTCCTCGCGCCGTTCCTTGTTGAAGTACTGCCGGATCTTCGTCCGGGCCCGGGGGCTCTTGACGAAGCCCAGCCAGTCCTGGGTCGGCCCGGCGGTGTCCGACTTCGAGGTGAAGATCTCGATCACGTCGCCGTTGGAGAGGGTCGACTCCAGCGGCACCAGCTTGCCGTTGACCCGCGCGCCGATGCACTTGTGCCCGACCTCGGTGTGTACGGCGTAGGCGAAGTCCACCGGCGTCGAGGCGGTCGGCAGCGGGATCACGTCACCCTTGGGGGTGAAGACGTAGACCTCCTGGCTGGACAGGTCGAAGCGGAGCGCGTCGAGGAACTCGCTCGGGTCGCTCGCCTCGCGCTGCCAGTCCAGCAGCTGCCGCAGCCACGTCATCTCGTCGATGTGGGCCGGCGGGCCGACGACGGTCTCGCCCTTCTTCTCCTTGTACTTCCAGTGCGCGGCGATACCGAACTCGGCGGTGCGGTGCATCGCGTACGTGCGGATCTGCATCTCGACCGGCTTGCCGCTCGGCCCGATGACCGTGGTGTGCAGCGACTGGTACATGTTGAACTTCGGCATCGCGATGTAGTCCTTGAACCGGCCCGGTACGGGCTGCCAGTTCGCGTGGATCACACCGAGCGCCGCGTAGCAGTCCCGGACCGTGTCGACCAGGATCCGCACGCCGACCAGGTCGTAGATGTCGTTGAAGTCCCGGCCCCGGACGATCATCTTCTGGTAGATCGAGTAGAGGTGCTTGGGCCGGCCGGTGGTCTCCGCCTTGATCTTGGCGGACCTCAGGTCGACCTGCACCTTCTGGGTGACCTGCCGCAGCAGTGCCTCGCGCTGCGGCTGGTGCTCGCCGATCAGCCGGTTGATCTCCTCGAACCGCTTGGGGAACAGCGTGCCGAAGGCCAGGTCCTCCAGCTCCCACTTGATCGTGTTCATACCCAGCCGGTGGGCCAGCGGGGCCAGGATCTCCAGCGTCTCCTTCGCCTTCTGCTCCTGCTTGGTCCGGGGCAGGAAGGTCAGGGTCCGCATGTTGTGCAGCCGGTCGGCGAGCTTGATCACCAGCACCCGCGGGTCCTTGGCCATCGCGACGACCATCTTGCGGATCGTCTCCGCCTTGGCCGCGTCGCCCAGCTTGACCTTGTCGAGCTTGGTGACGCCGTCGACCAGCAGCGCGACCTCGGCACCGAAGTCGAGCTTCATCTGGTCGAGACCGTAGTCGGTGTCCTCGATGGTGTCGTGCAGCAGCGCCGCCACCAGGGTGGTGGTGTCCATCCCCAGGTTGGCCAGGATGGTGGCGACCGCGAGCGGATGGGTGATGTACGGGTCACCGGACTTGCGGTACTGCCCGGTGTGCCAGCGGGCCGCGGTGTCGAAGGCGCGTTGCAGCACTCGGGCGTCCGCGGACAGGATGGGCCATCCGGTGCGTCGCGATCAGCGGCTCCAGCACCTCGCTCACCTGCGAGGTCTGCCAGGGCGCGTTGAACCGCGCCAGCCGGGCGCGGACCCGTCGGCCGGTGGGCGCGTTGGCCAGCGCGAAGCTCGACCCGGCAGCGCCGTTGAGCGTGCCGTCCGGGGTGTCGGCGCCGTTGACCGGCCCAGCCGGAACGCCGGCGCCGTTGACGGGCAGGCCGGTGCCCGCGGCGGGCGCGCCGCCCGGAGCCGAGCCGTTGGTGGGAGCGACCGGGGCACCGGCGCCGCCGTTGGCCGAGGGACCGTCCGTGGACCGGGGCGGCGGATCGGCCGCCTGGCCGTCGGCGTCGGCCGCCTCGATGGTCCGCACCGACGTGGCGGAGCCGTCCGGGACCGGGCTGGTTGCGGCCGGGCTGGCCGGGGCGGGGCTGGCCGGGGTCACCGAGCCGGACCCGGCGGCGGAACTGGCCACGGCGGGGCCGGACACGGCGGCGGGGCCGGACACGGCGGCGGGGCCGGACACGGCGGCGGGGCCGGCCGGTTCGGCGGCTCCGGTGTCGTCCGTGTCATCGGTACGCCCGGGCGTGCCGTCGGCGGGTAGGGCCCGTCCGGTCGCCGGGGTCGGCTCGGCCACCTCGGCGGCAGACGCCTCGACGTGGCCGTCAGCCTCGTTGGTGGGGTGCACCGTGCCCTCCGCCGGAGGGGCGACATCGTGGGACACCGGCCTCCTCAACACCTCGCCGGGAATGAGCCGACCGTAGCCGGTCGACCCGGTCCTACGCCAGCCGGGCGCACCTCGCGACACCAGACCAGAAGGGCAATCGTACCCGCCCCGGGGCCCTGCCGGCCGTCCGCCGGGCGGACCGACCGAGGCACACCGGCACTCGGCTAAACAGTCAGAAGGGCATGAACCGGTCGGGACGTCAGCCGCTCCCGGCCGCCCAGGAAACTCAACTCCAACAGCACGGTGAAACCGGCGATTGTTCCGCCGGCCCGCTCGACCAGGTCCAGGGTCGCCCGAGCCGTCCCGCCGGTCGCGAGTACGTCGTCCACCACCAGGACCCGGTGCCCGGCCGTGAACGCGTCCTCGTGCACCTCGAGGGTCGCCTCGCCGTACTCCAGCTCGTACGAGGCGGAGTGCGCCGCCCGGGGCAGCTTGCCGGCCTTGCGCACCGGCACCACCCCGACCCCGGTGGCGTACGCGATGGCGGCGGCCACCACGAAGCCCCGCGCCTCGATGCCGACCACCACGTCGAACGAGTCCCGCCCGTGGTGCTCCACGATCCCGTCGATCACCTGGCGGAACACCGCCCCGTCGGCGAAGAGCGGCGTGAGGTCCTTGAACGCGATGCCCGGTTTGGGAAAGTCGGGCACGTCGAGCACCCGGCTGGCCACCAGCCGGGCCATCGCCAGGCCGCTGTCGCCGCGTACCTCGCGGGTCTCCGTCACGGGTGCTCCTCTCGGCGAAGCGTCCCACGGACCGGTGTCGGCCCGTGGGACGCTCACGTCATCGTTCGTGCCGGGCTCAGCGGCGCTTGCCGCCACCACCCGGCCGGCTGCCACCGGAGCGACCGCCCCGGGCGCCACCGGACCGCTTGCCGGACGGCCGGGATCCGACCTTCGGCGAGGTGCCGGCCAACGCCGTCCCCGCGGTCTCCGCCGCCGGCTCCGCGGCGACCGGCACGGCCGCCGGTTCGTCGGCCGGGCTCGACTGGCTCGGCTGCTGCCGGGCCGGCCGGCGCGCGGCGGTGGTCTCCCGGCCGCCACTGGCCCGGCGGGCGAGCACCCGCTGGGTGTGCGACTTGATCCTCGGCTCCCGGTCCTTGAGCGTGACCAGCAGCGGGGTGGCCAGGAAGATCGACGAGAAGAACGCGCAGCCCATACCGACGAAGAGCACCAGGCCCAGGTCCTTCAGGGTGCCGGCGCCGAGCAGGCCGGCACCGATGAAGAGCAGACCACCGACCGGCAGCAGGGCCACCACCGAGGTGTTGATGGACCGCATCAGGGTCTGGTTCAGCGCCAGGTTGGCCGCCTCGGCGTACGTCTGCGTGCTGCCGCCCGTGATGCCCCGGGTGTTCTCCTGGATCTTGTCGAACACCACGACCGTGTCGTACAGGGCGAAACCGAGGATGGTCAGGAAGCCGACGATCGTCGACGGGGTGACCTCGAAGCCGACCGCCGAGTAGACCCCGGCGGTGAGGATCAGGTCGAGGGCCAGACCCGCCACCGCGGCGATCGCCATCCGCAACTCGAAGCGGAGCACCAGGTAGCCGGTGACCAGCACCAGGAAGATCGCCAGACCCATCAGGGCCCGCTCGGTGACCTGGCTACCCCAGGCCGCGCTGACCCGGTTGTCGCTGACGTCGTCGGCCGGAATACCGAGATCGGCGGCCAGCTCGGCCCGTACGTCCGTGGCCTGCTGCTGGTCCAGCGGCGAGGTACGGAACAGGTAGGTGGCGTCACCGACCCGCTGGCTGGAGACCACCTCGGCCGGCCCCTCCGGGGTCGACACGTCGGCGAGCGCCTCCTCCACCGCGCCCTCGGCCCGCTGCATGGTGCCGACGCTGGTCGGCACCTGGAACTCGTTGCCGCCCTTGAACTCGATGCCCAGGATGAAGCCCTGGATGACGAAGCTCAGCACGGTCAGCAGCACCAGGCCGCCGCAGATGCCGAACCAGAGCTTGCGGCGCGGCACGATCCGGAGGCCGGCTTCACCGCGGTACAAGCGGCTGGCGAGACCACTCCTGCTCATCTCAGGCCTCCTTCACACGGGTCTTGCCGGTGGTCTGGATCTCCCCGTCACCGGGTTGGTGCAGTGCCCGGCCGAGCCCGCTGACCCGTGGTGAGAGGAACGCCGGGGTACGCGCGAACATCGTCATGATCGGATGCCGGAACAGGAAGACGACGACCAGGTCGAGAACGGTGGCCAGGCCGAGCGCGAAGGCGAAGCCCTTCACGGTGCCGGCCGAGACCAGATAGAGGACGACCGCCGCCAGGATCGAGATGGCGTTCGCCGAGATGATCGTCCGGCGGGCCCGGACCCAGGCCCGGGGCACCGCGCTGCGCGGACTCCGGCCGTCCCGGATCTCGTCTTTCAGGCGTTCGAAGTAGATGACGAAGGAGTCCGCCGCCACGCCCAGGGAGACGATGAAGCCCGCGATCCCGGCCAGGGTCAGGGTGAAGTTGATCTGCCGGCCGAGCACGACCAGCGCACCGAAGACCAGCAGGCCGGAGAGGACCAGGCTGAGGAAGATCACCGAGCCGAGCAGCCGGTAGTAGAAGAACGCGTAGACGACGACCAGCAGCATGCCGATGCCGGCGGCGAGCAGGCCCGCCCGCAGGTGCTCGGTGCCGAGCGTCGCGGTGATGTTCTGCGCCTCCTGCGGCTCGAAGGTCAGCGGCAGCGCGCCGTAGCGCAGCTGGCTGGCCAGCTCGCTCGCGGTGGCGTTGGTGAAGTCGCCGGTGATCATCGAGTTGCTGGTCAGCACGCCCTGGATTTCCGGCGAGGAGATGATCTCGTTGTCCAGCACCACGGCGACCCGGCACTTGCCGCTGTCACCGAGGGCCGCCTGGTCGCAGGCGCCGCCCTCGTTGTTGAAGGCCTCCCGGGTGAGGTTGGTCCACTTGCCCTGGCCGTCGCTGCTGAAGTCCAGGCTGACCACGTACTGGCTGCTGGTCTGGTCGAGCACGCCGTCGGCGTCCTCGACGTCGGTGCCCTGCACCTTCGCCACGTCCAGCAGGTTCTTGAACTGGCCGTCCTCGCAGGCGACGACCTGCTGGTCCTCGGCCTTGATCGACCCCGGCGGGCGCTGGTCCAGCTTCTCGCAGGTGATCGTCGGCACGTTGAACTGGATGTTCGCGGGCAGGACCCGGATCTCCTGCGCGGTCAGGCCCTCGAACGGCTTGAGCTTCGCGGCGAGCGCCGGGTCGGCGGCGAAGTCCGCCGGCGCCTGGAGCGCGGTGGCCGCCGCCCAGGCCTCCGGACCGACCTTCTGCTGTACGGCGGCGCGGAGCTGCTCGGTGGTCTGGTCGACCGGCGGCGGGGGCGCGTTCGGGCTCGCGCTGGCGCTCGGCGAGGCCGGCGCGGAGCCGCTGGGCGTCGGGGCCGGCGCCATTCCGCCCTGGCCACCGCCGGCACCCGGGGAGCCGGTCGCCGCCGCGCCACCGGCCGGCGGCGAGGCGCTGCCGGACGGGGCGGGGCTGCCGGACGGCGCCGGGCTGCCCGAGGGGGCCGGCTGGGCCGCGCTCGGGCCGGCACCGTCGGCGGTCTTGAGCACCTTGCGGAACCGGAGCTCGGCCGGGGTACCGACGTCGTTCAGGTCGGCGTTCTGGCCGGGCACCGAGATCACGATGTTGCGGTTGCCCTCGGTGACCACCTCGGCCTCGGCGACGCCACGGCCGTCCACCCGCGCCTGGATGATCTCGCGGGCCCGCTCCAGCGACCCGGCCGGCGGCGCCTGACCCGCTTCGGTCGTCGCCTCCAGGGTCATCCGGGTGCCGCCGATGAGGTCCAGACCGAGCTTGGGCTCGAGCCGGTCCGCCCAACTGCCCTTGGCTCCTGCGGCGAAGAACACCAAGAGGTAGAGGACGGTGAAGATCAACCCGAGCACGGCCAGCTGCCGTCCGGGTCGCATCTGTCCCTGAGGTGGTGCCACGGCTGTCCTGTCTCCCTGCGCGGTCGGCCGCTAGTGGTGGGCGGCGTACGGGGCGCCGGCCTGTCCGGCGACGTGCGTACCGCACCGGTGGCGCGTACCACCGGTCCGGCTATCTATTATTTTCGATGGCATGACCCACCCGACGGGCGGGGTCACTCCTTGGCTTCGACCTCGTCCGGCACCTGCTCGATGCGCTCGACCTGCTTGGTGACCCGGGCGATCGCGGGCCGCGCGTAGCGGGTCTGCACTCCGGGCGCCACCTCGAGCATCACGGTCTCGTCGTCGACCGAGGTCACCGTGCCGTAGAGGCCGCCGATCGTGACCACCTCGTCGCCGGGGCCGATCGCGGACTGCATCTGCTCGGCCTCGCGACGCCGCTTCTGCTGCGGACGGATCATCATGAAGTACATGACGCCGAAGAGCAGGACAATCATGAGGATCGGCATCAGACTGCCGGCCCCACCGCTCTGTGCTGCCATTGGCACTGTTATGACCTTCCCATCGGCCTCGTCCGGGATGCCGGAGCGGAGGCAGGAACTCACGTCCTGTACAAACCGGGGCGAGTCTAGTCCCTGTGCCTGAGAACACCGAATGCGGCACGGATCACGTTCGTATCACGCGTCCGGCGGGGCTGCGGAGAAGAGGTCGGGCGCCGGGGCAGGGGCGGCACCAAAAGCCCCGTTCGGGGGCGTACGCCCCAGATGGTGCCAGGCCCGCTCGGTGGCGACCCGGCCCCGGGGCGTACGGGCCAGCAGGCCGGCCCGGACCAGGAACGGCTCGCAGACCTCCTCCACGGTGTCCGGCTGCTCCCCCACCGCCACCGCGAGGGTGCTCAGGCCCACCGGCCCGCCCCGGAAGGAGTCGACCAGCGCGGTCAGCACCGCCCGGTCCAACCGGTCCAGCCCCAGGTCGTCCACGTCGTAGACCCGCAGCGCGGCCCGGGCCACCTCCAGGGTGACCATCCCGTCCGCCCGGACCTCGGCGAAGTCCCGGACCCGGCGCAGCAGCCGGTTGGCGATCCGCGGCGTGCCCCGGGACCGCCCGGCGATCTCCACCGACCCGGCGTCGTCGATCGGCACCCCGAGGATCCGCGCCGAGCGCCGCAGCAGCACGTCCAGCTCCTCGGCGGTGTAGAAGTCGAGGTGGGCCACGAACCCGAAGCGGTCCCGCATCGGCCCGGTGAGCAGCCCGGACCGGGTGGTCGCGCCGATCAGGGTGAACGGCTCGACGTCCAGCGGAATGGCGGTCGCCCCCGGCCCCTTGCCCACCACCACGTCGACCCGGAAGTCCTCCATCGCGCTGTAGAGCAGCTCTTCGGCCGGCTTGGCGATCCGGTGGATCTCGTCGATGAAGAGCACGTCGCCCTCGGCCAGGCTGGTCAGGATCGCGGCCAGGTCGCCGGAGCGCTCGATCGCCGGGCCGCTGGTGACCCGGATCCCGCTGCCCAGCTCGGCCGCGACGATGTTGGCCAGGGTGGTCTTACCGAGGCCGGGTGGGCCGGACAGCAGGATGTGGTCCGGCGGGGTGCCCCGGCCCATGGCGCCGCGCAGCAGCAGGTCGAGCTGGTCGCGTACCCGGTGCTGGGCGACGAACTCGGCCAGCCGCTTCGGCCGTACGGTGGCCTCGGCGTCCCGCTCGGCGTCGCTGGCGTACGCCGAGACCAGCCCCTCCGCCTCGGTCACCGGGTCCTGCCCAGCAGCCGGATCGCCTGCTTCAACAGCACCGGCACCGGTGGCGTCTCGCCGTCGACGGTCTCCGCGACGGCGGCGACCGCCTGGTCGGCCTGCCCGGCCGTCCAGCCGAGCCCGACCAGCGCCTGGCGCACCTGCTCCGGCCAGGCCCCGGCGGTCACCCCGGCCGCGCCGTCCGCCCCGACCGGCACCGGTCCGATCCGGTCCCGCAGCTCCAGGACCAGCCGCTCGGCGCCCTTCTTGCCGATCCCGGGCACCCGGGTCAGGGCGCCGGTGTCGGCGTTGGCGATCGCCTTGCGTACCGCGTCCGGGGTGTGCACCGCGAGCACGGCCTGGGCCAGGCGCGGCCCGACCCCGCTCGCGGTCTGGAGCAGCTCGAAGAGCTGCTTCTCCTCGTCGTCGGCGAAGCCGTAGAGGGTCAGCGAGTCCTCCCGGACGACCAGGCTGGTGGCCAGTCGGGCGGGCGCGCCGACCCGGAGCCCGGCCAGGGTGCCCGGCGCGCACTGGACCGTCAGGCCGACCCCGCCGACCTCGATCACCGCGCCGTCCGGGGAGAGCCCGGCGACGACTCCGCGCAGACTGGCGATCATGCTGATCCTCTCCTGGGTGGCGTGCCCGGCCGCGCCGCCCGCTGCCGGGCCGGCGCGGGTCGCGTCCCGTCCGGCGTCGCCGCCCGTGCGCGGGCCGCGGCGGCCGCCTCGGTGAACCGGGCCCGGGTGCCGCCCCGCCAGATGTGGCAGATGGCCAGCGCCAGCGCGTCGGCGGCGTCGGCCGGGCGGGGCGGGGCGTCCAGCCGCAGCAGCCGGGTGACCATCGCCGTCATCTGGGCCTTGTCCGCCTGCCCCGAGCCGGTCACCGCGGCCTTCACCTCGCTCGGGGTGTAGGTCTGCACCGGCAGCCCGGCCCGGGCACCGGCCAGCACGGCGACCGCGCTGGCCTGCGCGGTGCCCATCACGGTACGGACGTTGTGCTGGCTGAACACCCGCTCCACGGCGACGCTGGCCGGCTGGTGCTCGGCGACCAGGTCGGCCAGGGTGCGGTCCAGGTGCAGCAGCCGCAGTGGCAGCTCGTCACCCGGGTCGGTGTGGATGACGTAGTAGGCGACCAGCGTGCACGGCCGGCCGGGGACGCCCTCGACCACGCCGACCCCGCACCGGGTCAGCCCCGGGTCGACGCCGAGCACCCGCACGCCGCCCCCTCCCCTGCCGCAGCACGTACGTGTGTTCGACACCCTACTGGTCGGCGTGACGGCCCCGGCGGGTGACACGCCCGGTGCCGCCCGACGCGGCGGTGCCCGCCGGGCCGGGCTCCCGGGGCACATAGCGGCGGGCCGGGATATGTGTGCGCCGCCCATGTGCCACCGACCGGAAGGCTCGTAACTTCTTCCGCCATGACGGTAGAACCCCGGCCGGGTCACCAGCCCGACCAGAGCGTCCCGCCGGACGGCCCCGGACGCGACGGCGGCCGGCGGCGGGATGTGGCCGTCCCCCACGTCGTACGGCTCGACCTGTCCGGCCGGACCGCCCTGGTCACCGGGGGCGGCAGCGGGATCGGCCGGGCCTGCGCCGTCCGGCTGGCGGCGGCCGGGGCGGCGGTCACGGTGCTGGACCGGGACACGGAACGGGCCGAGGCGGTCGCGGCCGAGATCGGCGGCCGGGCGGTCGGGGTGGACCTGGCCGACCCGCGGGCCATCGCGCGGATCGACGCCGAGGTGGACATCGTCGTCAACAACGCGGGCCTGCAACACGTCGCGCCGGTCGAGGAGTTCCCGCCGGAACGCTTCGCGTACCTGCACCGGGTGATGGTGGAGGCGCCGTTCCTGCTCGTCCGGCGCGCGCTGCCGCACATGTACGCCCGGGGCTGGGGCCGGGTGGTCAACATCTCCTCGGTGCACGGGCTGCGCGCCTCGGCGTACAAGGCGGCGTACGTCTCGGCGAAGCACGCGCTGGAGGGCCTCTCCAAGGTCGTCGCCCTGGAGGGTGCCGCGCACGGGGTGACCGCCAACTGCGTGAACCCGGCGTACGTGCGCACCCCGCTGGTCGAGGGGCAGATCGCCGCGCAGGCGAGCAACCACGGCATCGCCGAGGACGAGGTGATCGAGCGGATCATGCTGGCCCGGGCGGCGATCAAGCGACTGATCGAACCGGAGGAGGTCGCCGAACTGCTCGCCTACCTCTGCTCGCCGGCGGCCTCCTTCATCACCGGCACCTCGATCCCCCTCGACGGGGGCTGGACGGCCAACTGAGCGGCCCCGCGCCGCGAGCTGGCGATCCCCTCCGCAGAATGGACGCCGTGACCTCGCCGATCGAGTTCCTCGAACTGCTGGCCCGGGAGGCCGCCCCGGTGGAGTTCGAGGGTCCGCTGCTGGCTGCCCGGGCGGCCGGCACCACCGCGGACCGGCTGGCCGAGCTGGAGCAGGCGAAGCTGGTGGCACTGCGGGTCCGCGGGCTGCTGGAGCGGCGCCGGCGCCGGGAGGTGGAGCTCTCCGGCCTGTACGACACCGCCGGTGACCTGGCCGGACTGCGGGACGTGGACGCCGTACTGCGCGCGATCGTGCACCGGGCCCGGCACCTGCTCGGCACCGACGTGGCGTACATGACGCTCAACGACGACGAGCGCGGTGACACCTACATGCGGGTCACCGACGGCTCGATCTCGGCGCGGTTCCAGGGGCTGCGGCTGCCGATGGGGGCGGGCCTCGGCGGCCTGGTCGCGCAGACCGGCACGCCGTACGTGACGGCGAACTATCCGGAGGACGAGCGCTTCCACCACACCGGTGAGATCGACGCCGGGGTACGCGAGGAGGGGCTGGTCGCCATCCTGGGCGTGCCGCTGCGGCTCGGGTCGAGCGTGATCGGGGTGCTCTACGCGGCCAACCGGTCGGCCCGGCCGTTCGCCCGGGAGGAGGTCTCGCTGCTGCTCTCCCTCGCGGCGCACGCGGCGGTGGCGATCGACACCGCCCGGCTGCTCGCCGAGACCCGGGACGCGCTGACGGAGCTCTCCGCCGCGAACGCGACGATCCAGGCGCACAGCGCCTCGGTGGAGCGGGCCGCCGCGGCACACGACCGGATGACCCGGCTGGTCCTGCGCGGCGGGGGTGTGGAGGACGTGGCGGCGGCGGTGACCGAGGTGCTCGGCGGGGCCCTGCTGGCGTTGGACGCGCACGGGCGACCGCTGGCCCGGGTCGGCGAGATCGACGAGCCGGAGCGGACGGCCCTGGACGAGGCGGTGGTCGCCTCCCGTACGGAGGGACGCAGCGTCCGGCGGGGTGCGCTCTGGTACGCCGCCGTGGTCGCCGGTACGGAGAACCTCGGCGCGCTGGTGCTGCGCCCGGACGAGGACCTGGTCGACGCCGACCAGCGCATCCTGGAGCGGGCGGCGCTGGTCACCGCGCTGCTGCTGCTCTTCCGGCAGACGGTGGCCGAGGCCGAGGGGCGGGTCCGGGGCGAGCTGCTCGACGACCTGCTGGCCCGGCCGGTGCGCGACGTGGCGGCGCTGCGGGGCCGGGCCGGCCGGTTGGGCGTGGACCTGGACGCCCCGCACGTGCTGGTCGCGGTCGGCGACGACGCGCTGGCCGGCAGCGTCTCGGTCCGGCAGCGGGTCGCCTCCTGGGCCGTCACGTACGCCTCGACGCTCGGCGGCCTGGCCGCGGCCCGGGACGGCCGGGTGGTGCTGATGCTGCCGGGGCGGGACGCGGGCGTGGCGGCCCGGTCGGTGGCCCGGGATCTGGCCCGGGTGGTCAACCGACCGGTGACCGCCGGGGCGAGCGGGCCCTCCACCGGACCGGCGTCGCTGGCGGAGGCGTTCCGGGAGGCGGACCGGTGCCTGCGGGCGCTCTGGGCGCTGGGCCGGACCGGTGAGGGGGCGAGCAGCGGTGAGCTGGGCTTCGTGGGCCTGCTGCTGGGCGCGGTGGACGAGGGCGGCGACCGGGAGGTGGGCCGGTTCCTCGCCGGCACGGTGGGGCCGGTGGTCGACTACGACGCCCGGCGGGGCACCGCGCTGGTGAAGACGCTGGAGGCGTACTTCGGGGTGGGTGGCAGCCTGGCCCGGGCGGCGGAGGTGCTGCACGTGCACGTCAACACCGTCACCCAGCGGCTGGAGCGGGTGGGCCAGCTACTGGGCCCGGAGTGGCAGAAGCCGGACCGGGCCCTGGAGGTGCAGCTCGCGCTGCGGCTGCACCGGCTCCGGGGCACCCCGCCGGGCTAGCGCCGCCGGTCGGGCCGGCGGCGCGCCGGTCGGGTCGGCGGGTGGCCGCCTCAGCGGGCGGCGATGCCGGCGATGACCGCGTCGACGAGCCGCTCCGGCAGGTCTTGTTCGTCCAGGTTGGGGTTGGCGCGCAGCAGTCGCTGCATCACCAGCGGGGCGGTCAGCAGCGCGACGGTGAGTTCCGGGTCGAGGTCGGCGCGGAGTTCGCCGGTCTCGACGCCCCGGCGCAGCACCTCGCGCAGCATCCGCCGGCGCGGCTCGACCAGCTCCTGGTAGAGCCGGTACTGCTCGGGGCTGCGGTTGATCGTGGGCATCAGGCAGGGCATGATCCGCCCGACCCGTGGGTCGGGGTTGTGCCCGGACGCGCCGACCAGCGTGACCAGGTCCTCCCGGACCGACCGGCCCGGGGGCTCCGACGGCGGCGGCTTGAGCCGGCGCAGCGCGTCCTGGAGCAACGCCTCCTTGCCGGTCCAGCGCCGGTAGATCGTCGCCTTGCCCACCCCGGCCCGGGTGGCGATCGCCTCGATCGACAGCGCCTCGATGGTGCTCCCCTCGGCGAGCAGGTCGAGTGCGGCCTCCAGGATCGCCTCGTCCGCGCGGATGCTCCGCGGGCGTCCAGGCGCCCGCGGAGCATCCGTTGTTTCGGTCATGTAAACCATTGTCGCGCGGCTACGAGACCACGGCCAACTCGGGATCGACCGCCGGCTCCGGCGGCCGCGCCGGCTCCTCGACCGGGCGGCCGGGCAGCCAGCGCAGCACCACGACGATGCCGAGCGCGGCGAAGATCGCCGAGAGTCCCGCCGCCCAGTGCATCGCCGAGACGAAGGCGTCGTTGGCGGCGGAGATCACCGCCTGGCCCGCCGGGCCGAGCCGCTCCGCCACCGCGTACGCGCCGGAGACCGACTCGGTGGCCGCGTCCCGGGCCGGTGCCGGGAGCGCCTCGGCGGCGGGTGCGATCTGGTCGCGGTACACCCCGGAGAGCACGGAGCCGAGCACCGCCACGCCGAGCGCGCCGGCGACCTGGCGGACGGTGTTGCTGACCGCCGAGCCCACCCCGGCCTTCTCCCGGGGCAGCGCCGACATGATCGACTCGGTGGCCGGCGGCATGATGTTCGCCATGCCGACGCCCTGGGCGAAGAAGATCACCCCGATGATCCAGATCGGCGTGTCGGCGGTGGCGAAGGCGAACGCGCCCAGCGCCCCGGCGGTCAGCACCAGGCCGACCACGGCGACGGTCCGGCCGCCGTACCGCTTGACCATGGCCGCGCTGCGCGGTGCGAAGACCAGCTGGGCGGCCGCGAACGGCAGCATCAGCAGGCCGGTCTGCAACGGGCTGTAGCCGCGGACGAGCTGGAGGTAGAAGGCGCTGAAGAACATCACGCCCATGGCGGCGAAGAAGACCAGACCGATCACCGCCACCGGGGCCGCGAACTGGGGCACCCGGAACAGCCGTACGTCCAGCGACGGGTAGGCAACCCGCCGTTCCCAGGCCACGAACGCGGCCAGCACCACCAGGCCACCGACGATCGAGGCCCAGACCAGCGGGCGGCCGAAGCCGTGCTCACCACCGTCGATGATGCCGTACGAGAGCAGGACCAGACCGACCACCGAGAGCAGTACGCCGACCACGTCGATCCGGCCGGGCTTCGGGTCCCGCGAGTTCGGCACCAGCAGCGCCGCCGCGACCATGCCGATCAGCACCACCGGCACGTTGATCAGGAAGACCGAGCCCCACCAGTAGTTCTCCAGCAGCAGCCCGCCCAGCACCGGGCCGATGGCCACGCCGAGGCCCACGGCCCCGGCCCAGACCCCGATGGCCCGCCCGCGCTCGCGGGGGTCGAAGACGTTGGAGATGATCGACAGGGTCACCGGCATCACGGCGGCGGCGCCGATGCCCATCAGCGCCCGGGCGCCGATCAGTTGACCGGGACTCTGCGCGTACGCGGAGAGCAGCGAGGCCAGTCCGAAGAGCGCGAGACCGGCCTGGAGGAACCACTTGCGCCCCCAGCGGTCGCCGAGCACGCCGAACGTGAAGAGCAGCCCGGCGAAGACCAGGGTGTAGGAGTTGATGGACCACTCCAGCTGGCCCTGGGTCGCGCCGAGGCCGTGCACCGGGTCGGCCAGCGTCCGCAGGGCGACGTTCAGGACGGTGTTGTCCAGCACGATCACCAGCAGGCTGACGACGAGCACCCCGAGGATGGCCCAGCGCCTCGGGTGCCCGGTGTTGTGGGTTAATTCCATGCTTTGGTGTCCCCCCGACATCCCGCGTGCCCGGATCGGGCCGCGGGGAAGTTTCTCGAACCGCTCCGACCATAACGAGAGAAGAACCGAAACGGGACCGTATCGTTTCGTATTGTGAGCGGGCTCACCTCCGGTCAGATCACCGGAGCGCCCCCGGCAGCTGGACCGGGCGAGCGGCGATTCCGCAGGTCGCGAGCACCAGGTGCAGCCGCTCCTGGCCCGGGTCGGTCAGCGGCGGCAGCAGCAGGGTCGGGATGCCGGCCTCCACCGCCCCGCCGTCGTGGCCCGAGCGGTCACCGACCATCAGCGCCTCGGCCGGCTCCACCCCCAGCTCTGCCAGCGCGATCCGGAAGATGGCCCGGTCCGGCTTCTGGACGCCGCGCTCGAACGACAGCACGTAGCGGTCGACATGGCGGTCCAGGCCCGCCGCCGCGAAGACCGGCCGCAGGTCGAAGTGGATGTCACTGATCACCGCGATCCGGATCCCCGCCCCGGCCAGCGCCGCCAGCGTGGCCGGTACGTCGGGCGCGAAGGGGTTCTCGGCCGGATCGGACTCGACCGCGTACAGCGCCGCGGCGATCTCGTCGGGGATCCCGGCGGCGGCGAACAGCCGGCGGTAGCTCTCCCGGTGCAGCGCCACGGACTGGTCGGCGCGGTCCCAGAGCCGCTGGACCTCCGGACGGCGCAGGGCGTCCCCCAGCGCCGCCTCGATCCGGCGCACCTCGGGCGTCGAACAGTCCAGCCCGGCCCGGCGCAGCGAGCGCTGCACCCAGACCGACTCCGGCGGGGTGAAGACGAGGGTGCCCCGCCAGTCCAGCAAGACGGCCCTGATCGACGACATCCGTCCTCCCGCGTCCCGCCGCGCCGGCGCCGCAGGTGGACCGGCAGGTCCAGCCTGTCACGTCCGGCCCGCACCCCGCCGGCCGTCCCGGCCACGAGATCGCGACGTACCGCACCGGACGCGCGCTGGCGTTCCCGCCGTGGGCCGCCCGCCGGGGTCGGCGACCGACGCGAGGCGACGCGACCTGTAGAGGTGCCCCGGTGGTGCGCCCGCTGGCTGCCCCGGTGGTGCGCCCAGCTCTACAGGCAGCGAACCCGATGCCCGATACCGGACGCCCGGCGCCCGACGGGTCGCTCGGGGTGCGCCCGGTCGGCACGGGCCGGGCGCCGGTCACCCGGCCGAGCCGGCGGTCAGGACGAAACGAGCCGGAGGAAGCCGTCCGCCACGACCCGCGCCACGACCCGGACGAACGGACCGAACTCCGCCGGGTCCGCGAACTCGGCCAGCCGGAAGGAGTACGTCCCCCGGTGGGACGAGGTGGAGCTCCAGTACCGCACCTCGTCCTCGAAGAGGACGGCGGCGAACCGTTGCGGGCTCTCGAACTCCCAGCGGCGCCGGTGCCGGGTGTAGTCGGTGTAGCCGTCGGTCCTGGTCTCGGCGACGCGGTAACCGTCGGGAAACCAGTACGGCTGCCCGGTCGGGCCCCCGCGCGGCCGGCCCGCCGCCAGCACCACGTCCCGGACCGCGCTGCCGTGCCCCGGCCTGCCGTGGTCCTTGTCGAACGTCCGGTACCACCAGCGGCCCCCGCTGTCCTGGTGCAGGGGAAGCGGCGGCGGCGGTACGACCGGCGGCGCCACCGTCAGCGCGGAGCAGTCGAAGCCGACCTGCCAGCCGAGGACGCTCTGCCGGGGCGACGAGTCGCCGGTGATGGCCACCAGATCCGGCCGGCCGGCCGCCTCCAACGCCCGGCAGGTCCCGTCGATCGCCTCGACGACCAGCGCCACCGCCTCGTCCCGGGCCCGCTGGTTGCGCACCCGACCGTCGACCCGGCGCCACCAGCTGTCGAACTCGCCGGCCCCGACGGTCTGCTCCGCCGCCCGGCGAGCCGCCTCGGCCCACTCGACCGGGCCGCCGAGCAGCGTTCCGGCCAGCTCGGTCGCGTCCACCGCCGAGGTCGGGGACGGGGCCACCGAGACGTACGCGGTGCCGTCCCGCACCTCGTAGCTCCACAGTGGAAGCCGGGCGGCGGCGTCGAAGCGCTCGAACCGGGCCCAGTACGCGTCGAAACTCGCCTGGTACGCCCGGCGGCTCGCCTCGGCGCGCTCCCGCCCGCGCCGCAGTTTCTCCTGCCGCTCGGCGTGCCGCTGCGCCAACCGTTCCTCGACCTCCCGCCGGACCGGCAGGTACGCCGCCGCCACCGCCCGGAACCGCTGGCGGAAGCGCTCCTCCCCGAGGCGTTCCCGTCGGCGGAGCCGGGCGCCCGCCAACGGCACCATCCGGATGTGTCGCCACGTCCGGGCGAGGTCCCGTACCCGCGACAGGTCGCCCTCCGCCCCGGCCAGCTCGCGCAGGGACGCCTCGGCGGCCTCGTTCCAGCGCCGCAGCTCCCCGTCGGTCACCGGCAGCGACCCGATCACCTGGAGCCGGTAGTGCCCGTCCGCGCCCGGCACGTCGGTGACGTCCCGGGCTCGCACCGGTGTCCACCCCGGGGCCTCGGTGCGCCCCAGGTACAGGCTCAGCTCGTCGGCGTCGTCATGGCGCAGGGCCGACCGGTCGAGGCGGCAGAACCAGGCCTCCCGGCGTTCACCCACGGCGCCTCCCCCGGACAGTGGCGTCCGTTGATCCTAACCGGGCGGACCGCCGGTAGGCTCAGCCGACCGCCGCCATGACCTCGTCGGAGACGTCGAAGTTGCCGAAGACGTTCTGCACGTCGTCGGAGTCCTCCAGGGCGTCGATCAGCTTGAACACCTTGCGCGCGCCCTCCTCGTCCAGCGGGACGGTGACGCTGGGGACCAGTGAGGACTCCGCCGACTCGTACTCGATGCCGGCCTCCTGCAGCGCCGTCCGTACCGCGATCAGGTCGCCCGGCTCGGAGATCACCTCGAACGCCTCGTCGAGGTCGTTGACCTCCTCCGCCCCGGCGTCGAGCACGGCCAGCAGCACGTCGTCCTCGGAGAGCCCCGCCTTGGGAACGATCACGACGCCCTTGCGGGAGAACATGTAGGACACCGAGCCGGCGTCGGCCAGCGAGCCGCCGTTGCGGGTCAGCGCGGTGCGCACCTCGGTCGCCGCCCGGTTCCGGTTGTCGGTCAGGCACTCGATGAGCAGGGCGACGCCGCCGGGGCCGTACCCCTCGTACATCACCGTCTGCCAGTCGGCGCCGCCGGCCTCCAGACCCGAACCGCGCTTCACCGCCCGGTCGATGTTCTCGTTGGGTACCGAGTTCTTCTTCGCCTTCTGGATGGCGTCGTACAGCGTCGGGTTGCCCGCCGGGTCGCCGCCACCGGTACGCGCCGCGACCTCGACGTTCTTGATGAGCTTTGCGAACATCTTGCCGCGCTTGGCGTCGATGACCGCTTTCTTGTGCTTGGTCGTCGCCCACTTTGAGTGGCCGGACATGAATACCTCCGTTGCTACCCGCTGCCTGCGTCGACCGCACCGCGCGCCATCGCCGTCGTGAATCGCCGAAACCAGCGACAATCCTACCGACGCCCGGCCGCCGGGTTCACGCCTGGCGTCGCCGAGTCGAACACTGCGCCAATCGGGGCGGGACGAGACCGCCCGGTGCCGCCGGTCGGGCCGGACGGCTCAGCCGGCCGCCTCGCCGACCAGTTCGGCGAAGTAGCGGTGCACCCGCAGGTCGCCGGTGAGTTCCGGATGGAAGGCGGTGGCGACCGCGTTGCCCTGCCGGACCGCCACGATCCGGCCGGCGGCCGGCCCCGCGCTCACCCGCCCGAGCACCTCGACCCCGTCGGCGACCCGCTCCACCCAGGGGGCGCGGATGAAGACGGCGTGGAACGGCGGCCCCGGCACCCCGGTGATCTCGACCGGCGCCTCGAACGAGTCGACCTGCCGACCGAAGGCGTTGCGCCGCACCGTCATCCCGATGCCGCCGAAGCCCTGCTGGTCGGGGCGGCCGTCCAGCACCTCGGTGGCCAACATGATCATGCCGGCGCAGGAGCCGTACACCGGCATGCCGCCCTCGATCCGCTTGCGGATCGGCTCCCGCAGCTCGAAGACGTCGGCCAGCTTGCTCATCGTGGTCGACTCCCCGCCGGGGATGACGAGGCCGTCGACCCGTTCCAGCTCCTCCGGCCGGCGGACCGGCCGGGCGGTCGCGCCCGCCGAGGTCAACGCGTGCAGATGCTCACGTACGTCACCCTGGAGCGCGAGCACTCCGATCGTCACGTCCGTCCTCCCCGCGCTCACCAGCCGCGCTCGGCCAACCGGTGCGGCACCGGGATGTCGTCGACGTTGATCCCGACCATCGCCTCGCCGAGCCCGCGCGACACCTTGGCCAGCACGTCCGGGTCGTCGTGGAAGGTGGTCGCCTTGACGATGGCGGCGGCGCGCTGGGCCGGGTTGCCGGCCTTGAAGATGCCGGACCCGACGAAGACGCCCTCCGCGCCGAGCTGCATCATCATCGCCGCGTCCGCCGGGGTGGCGATGCCGCCAGCGGTGAAGAGCACCACCGGCAGCTTCCCGGTCTCGGCGATCTCCTTGACCAGCTCGTACGGCGCCTGGAGCTCCTTCGCCGCGACGTACAGCTCGTCGGGGGCCAGCGAGCTGAGGCGGCGGATCTCGCCGCGGATCTTCCGCATGTGCGTGGTCGCGTTGGAGACGTCACCGGTGCCGGCCTCACCCTTGGAGCGGATCATCGCCGCGCCCTCGGTGATCCGGCGCAGCGCCTCGCCCAGGTTGGTGGCCCCGCAGACGAACGGCACCGTGAACGCCCACTTGTCGATGTGGTTGGCGTAGTCCGCCGGGGTCAGCACCTCGGACTCGTCCACATAGTCCACGCCGAGCGCCTGCAACACCTGGGCCTCGACGAAGTGGCCGATCCGGGCCTTGGCCATCACCGGGATGGAGACGGCGTTGATGATGCCGTCGATCATGTCGGGGTCGCTCATCCGGGAGACCCCGCCCTGGGCCCGGATGTCGGCCGGCACCCGCTCCAGGGCCATCACCGCGACCGCGCCCGCGTCCTCGGCGATCTTCGCCTGCTCGGCGGTGACCACATCCATGATCACGCCGCCCTTGAGCATCTCGGCCATGCCCCGCTTGACCCGCGCGGTGCCGATCACCGGCGCGGCGGTGGCCGTCTGCTCGGCAGCCGGGGTGGACAGCTCGGAACCGGACTGGGCGCTGGATTCGGGCACGGCGTTCTCGCTCCTCGGCAATCGGTTCGGGTGGCTGGACGGCCGACCTCGGGGGCCGGCGACTCAGGTCCGCATTCGATGCTACGCGCGATCCCGGCCGGCACCGACAGCCAATCAACCCTCTCGTGGCCTGCCCTGTGGCCCGGCTCACGCCGACGTCCCCCACGGGCGGCGGCCCGCTCGGCGCCGACCCGCGCCGCGGCGGCCGGGCGCCGACCGGGCAGGGGCGCCCTCAAGCGGCGGGGCGCCGGCCGGGCGGGCCGCCGAGGCGCCCGACGCCGCCGAGCGGGGCGCCGGGGAGCGGATCAGCCGGCGGAGCGGATCAGCCGGCGGAGCGGTTCAGCCGACGGACAGCCCCGGACGGGTGCTCAGGGTCGGGTCGTCGATGTCGAAGTAGCGCGGGCACTCGTGCCGGCGCGCCATCCGGCACAGCCGGACCAGCGGCCGCCGCCGCACCGAGAGCGCGTCGCGGACCAGGTCGGTGTGCACCTGCCGGGCCAGCCCGAGTCGCCGGCTGGCCCCGATGACCGCCCCGGCGGCCGGATCCTCCGGATCCAGCGGCGACAACCGCAGATGCCGGGTCAGGTCGTTCTCGGCGGCCATCCGTTCGTCACCCTCGGCGTCGAGCGCGATCCGGGAGATCGCGTACAGCTCGACGGCGTACCGCTCCTCGGCCAGCACCGCGGCGGCGGCGGCCCGGCGCAGCAGGTGGGCGTCGAGCGCGCGGGCCGCCGACTCCACCCGGTGGTGCAGCCGGTCGACCCGGGCCGCCGTCCAGGCCAGGTACGCCGAAACCAGGACGACCACGACGACCGCGCCCACCACCCACCACATGCCCGGCATCGTAGTGCGGCCTCGCTCTCCCGGTCCCGACGCGTCCATCGCGGTCGCGTGGCCACTCCCGAGCCCGGCTCAGGCCGGCCCGGTCCACTCCTCGTCCAGCACCCGGCCGTCGGTCGCCTCGATCGCGGTGGCGTACACCTCCAGGACCCGGCGGGCCACCGTCGGCCAGTCGAACGCCGCGACGACCTGCGCGGCGCAGCCCGACAGCTCGGTGCGGCGCACCGGGTCGTCCAGCAGCGTCGCGAGCGTACGCCGCAGCGCCGCCGCGTCCCCGGTCGGGAAGAGTTCGCCGGCCCGGCCACCGTCCAGCACCCGCCGGAAGGCGTCCAGGTCGCTGGCGACCACCGTCGTCCCGGCGGCCATCGCCTCGGTGAGGATCATGCCGAAGGACTCGCCCCCGACGTTCGGTGCGACGTAGAGGTCCACGCTGCGCAGCATCCGCGCCTTGTCCTCCTCGGAGACCTGGCCGAGGAAGGTGATCCGGTCGCGCAGCTCCGGTGGTACCCCGTCGTGCAGCTCGGCGACGTCACCCGGGCCGGCGACCAGCAGCCGCAGGCCGGGCCGCCGCGGCGCGAGCCCGACGAAGGCCTCCCGCAGCACCCCGAACCCCTTGCGCGGCTCGGTGAACCGGCCGAGAAAGCCCAGCGTGCCACCCTCGCCCCGGCCGCACGGCCCCGGCCAGCCGGGCAGCGGCTCGGCGTGCGCGAACTTCGCCACCGCGACCCCGTTGGGGATCTCCACCGCGCCGCTGTCCAGGTGCTCCACCTGTACCTTGCGGGCCAGCGCGCTCACCGCGATCCGGGCGGTGATCCGCTCCAGGACGAGTTGGAGGACGCCCTGGGCGGCGGCCAGCGCCCGGGACCGGGTCATCGCGGTGTGGAAGGTGGCCACCACCGGCCCCCGGGCGGAGAGGACGGCGAGCAGCGAGAGGCTGAGCGCGAACGGTTCGTGCACGTGCAGCACGTCGAACCGGCCCCGGGACAACCACCGGCGTACCCGGGCGGTGGAGACCGGCCCGAAGGTGATCCGGGCCACCGACCCGTTGTACGGCAGCGGCACCGAGCGCCCGGCCGGCACCACGTACGGCGGCAGCGGCGAGTCCTCGTCGGCCGGGGCGAGCACGCTCACCTCGTGTCCGAGACCGATCAGCGCCTCGGCCAGGTCGACGATGTGGTTCTGCACCCCGCCCGGCACGTCGAAGGAGTACGGACACACGATGCCGATCCGCACTGGGCCCCTTCCCTCAGGCCGGCCCGGAACCGGACGCCGGACCCGTCGCGCGGGAGGTCGCCGCCGAGGTCGCCGAACCCGGCACCGGGTGCCCGGCCGCCGATCCGGCCCGCGCCGGGCCGGCGGCCTCCGCCGCCCCGGGATCGTCCAGCCACAACCGCTGGAGCATGTGCCAGTCCTCCGGATGCCGGGCGATCCCGGCCGCCAGCTCGTCGGCGATCCGCTGGGTCACCGCCCGGACCCGCTGGTCCAGTGGCGCGCTGTCCGGTTCGGGCAGCTCCAGCGGACCCTCCAGCCGGGCCCGCGGGCCGTCCGGTTCGTACCACATCGAGGCCACGTAGAGCGGCGCGCCGGTCCGGATGGCCAGCAGGGCCGGTCCGGCGGGCATCCGGGTACGGCCGCCGAAGAAGCGCACCTCCACCCCGCGCGCCGACAGGTCCCGATCGGCCAGCAGCGGGACGACGTACCCCTCGCGGAGCCGCTCGACCAGCACGTCGAAGGAGGGCCGCCCGCCGCCGGAGACCGGCAGGATCTCCATCCCGAGCGTCCGCCGGAAGGCCACGAACCGCTCGTAGACCCCCTCCGGCTTGAGCCGCTCCATCACGGTCACCATCGGCCAGCCCATCGCCGCCACCCAGGCACCGGCGGCGTCCCAGTTGCCGGCGTGCGGCAGGGCCACCACGGCTCCCCGACCGGCGGCCATGTCGGCGGCGAGGAGTTCGACCCCCTCCAGCCGGAAGTTCTCCCGGGCCTGCTCGCGGCTGAGCGAGGGCAGCCGGAACATCTCCATCCAGTACCGGGCGTACGAGCGCAGCCCCTGGCGTACCAGGTGGTCCAGCTCCGGTTCGGGCAGTTCCGGCCCGACCACCCGGCGCAGGTTGCCGGCCAGCCGCTCCACCCCACGGCCCCGCCGGCGGTGGGCGCGGTCCGCGGCAGCCCGGAACATGGCCGCGGCGACCGGCCGGGGCAGCGCGCGCACCGCGCGCCAGCCCGCCAGGTAGGCGAACTCGACCGGCGTCACCGCCGTGCCCGCCGCCCGGTCACGCGTCCACGCCCAGCTCGGCCCGCTGTGCCTGCCGGTAGACGTGCAGCATCCGCTGCCCGATGGTGAAGATCGAGACGGCGGCGAGCAGCCAGAGCGCGGCGGTCAGCGCCCAGTCCAGCCCGAGGCCGGTGAGCAGGCCACCCACCCCGACGATCAGCAGCCGCTCGGTGCGCTCGGCGATGCCGACGTTGCAGCTGATGCCGAGCCCTTCGGCGCGCGCCTTGACGTAGGAGACCAGGCCACCGGCGACCAGGCAGACCAGCGCGGCGGCCACCCCGACCCGGTTGCCCTGGGTGGCCAGCCAGTAGGCGACCGCGCCGAAGACCGCGCCGTCGGCGACCCGGTCCATGCTCGAGTCGAGGAACGCGCCGAACCGGGTGGACCCGCCGCGCATCCGGGCCATGGTCCCGTCGAGCAGGTCGGTCAGCGCGAAGAAGGTCACCACCAGCGCCCCCGCCACCAGATGCCCCCGGGCGCCCAGGCCGATCGCGCCGGCCAGCACCCCGAGGGTGCCGGCGACGGTGACGGCGTTGGGCGTCACCCCGACCCGCAGCAGGGTCCGGGCGATGGGTTCGACGACTCGGGTCAGGCCCGCGCGGGCGGACACTTGGAAGATCTTCGCCATGGCGGTCCCACCATAACGGGCGGCCGGCACTCGGCGGTACGCCCGGTGGCGCCTAGTTGGCCGTGCGGGGTTGTGTCACGTGTTGTACGGGTGTGAGATCGGGGGAGGAACGTGACGTGGCTCACCTCGACACCCCGCGCGTTCCCCCGTGCACAGCAGGCCACCCGAGGATATCGCCGCGGAGTCGCCAGGGCAGCTCCCCCGTCGCACGCGGCGGTCGCCACCAACCACCGGCACAGGGAGGTGCGCCCGATGGCGCAGAAGAGTCAGGAGAAGGGGTTCACCGGCCCGGCGCCGGTGGTGGACGAGCCCGGCAGGGTTCGCAACGTGGTGCTGGTCGGCCACTCCGGCGCGGGGAAGACGACGCTGGTCGAGGCGCTGTTGGCGGCGACCGGCACGATCTCCCGGGCCGGTTCGGTCGTCGAGGGCACCACGGTCTGCGACCACGATCCCGCCGCGGTACGGCAGCAGCGCTCGATCACCCTCTGCTGCGCACCCCTGATGCACCGGGGGGTGAAGGTCAACCTGCTGGACAGCCCCGGCTACGCGGACTTCGTCGGCGAGCTGCGGGCCGGGCTGCGGGCCGCGGACGCCGCGCTCTTCGTCGTCTCGTCGGTGGACGGCATGGACGCCGCCACCGCCGCGCTCTGGGAGGAGTGCGCCGCGGTCGGCATGCCCCGGGCCGTGGCGGTCACCCGGCTGGACCACCAGCGGGCGGACTTCGACGAGACGGTGGCACTGTGCCAGCGGGTCTTCGGCGACAACGTGCTCCCGCTCTACCTGCCGATGCTGGCCGACGACGGCACGAGCGTGGCCGGTCTGCTGGGGCTGATCACCCGCCGGGTCTTCGACTACTCCGGCGGGCTCCCGCCCGCCGTGCGGGAACCGGACCCCGAGCACCTGCCGGCGATCGGCGAGGCCCGCAACGAGCTGATCGAGGGGATCATCGCCGAGAGCGAGGACGAGACCCTGCTGGACCGCTACCTGGGCGGGGAGGAGATCGAGGTCCAGGTCCTGATCGACGACCTGGAGAAGGCCGTCGCGCGCGGGCACTTCTACCCGGTGGTACCGGTCTGCGCCGAGACCGGGCTCGGCGTCGACGCCCTGCTGGAGGTGCTGACCTCGGCGTTCCCGACGCCGCTGGAGCACGACCTGCCCACCGTCACCGGCGTCGACGGCTCGCCGCAGCCGCCGCTGGTCTGCGCCCCGGACGGGCCGCTGGTGGCCGAGGTGGTCAAGACCACCATCGACCGGCACGTCGGCCGGGTCTCCCTGGTGCGGGTCTTCTCCGGCACGCTGCGCCCGGACCAGACGGTGCACGTCTCCGGCCACGGCATGGCCGAACGCGGCCACCCGGACCACGACGCGGACGAGCGGATCGCGCACGTCTACGCGCCGCTGGGCGCCGCTCTGCGCGAGGTGCCGCACTGCGTCGCCGGGGACATCTGCGCGATCACCAAGTCCGGCAGCGCGGAGACCGGCGACACGATCTCCGCGAAGGAGCACCCGCTGCTCATCGAGCCCTGGGAGATGCCCGAGCCGCTGCTGCCGGTGGCGATCGTGGCCCACAGCCGGGCCGACGAGGACGCCCTGGCCAAGAACCTGTCCCGGCTGGTCACCGGCGACCCGACGATGCGGCTGGAGCGCAACCCGGAGACCCACCAACTGGTGCTCTGGTGCATGGGGGAGGCGCACGCCGAGGTGGTGCTCGACCGGCTCCGGGCCGGCGGGGTCGAGCTGGACACCGAACCGGTCCGGGTCGCGCTCCGGGAGACGTTCGCGGTCGCGTCGAAGGGACACGGCCGGCACGTGAAGCAGTCCGGCGGCCACGGCCAGTACGCCGTCTGCGACATCGAGGTGGAGCCGCTGCCCCGGGGTGGTGGCTTCGAGTTCGCCGACCGGGTGGTCGGCGGCGCGGTGCCGCACAACTACATCCCGTCGGTGGAGAAGGGCGTACGGAGCCAACTGGACCGGGGCATCGTCGCCGGCTACCCGATGGTGGACGTCCGGGTGACGCTGGTGGACGGCAAGGCGCACAGCGTCGACTCCTCCGACGCGGCGTTCCAGACCGCCGGCTCGCTGGCCCTGCGCGACGCGGCCGAGAAGGGGCAGGTGACCCTGCTGGAGCCGGTCGACGAGGTGGTGATCCGGGTGCCGGACACCGCGGTCGGCGCGGTGCTGGGCGACCTGTCCGGGCGCCGGGGCCGGGTGCTGGGCACCGAGCCGGATCCGGCCGCCGTGGCGCACACGCTGGTCCGGGCCGAGGTGCCGGCCACCGAACTGGTCCGGTACGCCGTCGAGCTGCGCTCGATGACCTCCGGCAGCGGCACCTTCCGCCGTACCTTCGCCCGCCACGACCCGATGCCCGCCCACCTCTCCGACCAGCTACGCAAAGACCACACCCCCCACTAACCCCCGTCACCACCACCCCCGCCCTGAAGATCTATGATCAGGGCTGGTTCCGCGTGTCGTTCGGCGCGTCGCGATTCGGCTCCCTGATCACGGCGATCTTGCGCGGCGGGGCGGGGCGCGGCGGCGCGGGGCGCTAGCCGCGCGTCAGCTCGCCGTGACGGGCGGGCCGGCCCGCAGTTCGGCGAGGAGGCGGTCGACCTCGGCGACCCGCTCCGCCGGCAGCGGCCCGTACGCCAGCGCGCCGACGTTCTCCTCCACCTGGGCGACCGTACGGAAGCCGGGGATCGGTACGGTCCTGCCGCTGCGCGCCCAGAGCCAGCCGAGCGCGCCCTGCGCCAACGTCCGGCCGTCCACGGTCAGCGTCTCCCGTACGGCGGCGACCCAAGGAGCCACTCCGGCGCCGGCCGGCCGTCCCGGAACCAGTCCAGCCACACCGGCGCTATCCCGCGTACGTCGTCGGCGGCCAGCGTCGAGGAGGTGGAGAACTTGCCGGTCAGCAGCCCCATGCCGAGCGGTCCCCGGTTGACGCTGGCCAGGTCGTGGCGCTCGCAGACCGCCAGCACCTCCGGGGCGTCCTGGAGTACCGAGAACGAGTGCTGGACGGCGGTGCAGTGCGCTCCCCCGGTCGCCCACGCCTCGGCCCGGTCGGGATCGTCGGTGCTCCAGCCGTACGAGCGGATGAGGCCCTCGGAGACCAGCTCCTCCAGCGTGCCGAGCAGTTCGTCGGCCTGCCCGACGGGGAGGTCGCCGAGGTGCAGTTGGTAGAGGTCGATCCGGTCGGTGGCCAGCCGCCCCAGGGAGGCGGTGACCGCCCGGCGCAGGTACCCCGGGGACGGGTCCGGGCCGGTGGCCTGCTTCGCGGCCTCGTCGAAGGTGTAACCCCACTTGGTGGCGATCGCCACCTCGTCCCGGTGCCCGGCGAGGGCCCGGGCCAGCACCCGCTCGCTGTGCCCGGCGCCGTAGACGTCGGCCGTGTCGAAGAGGGTGGCACCGAGTTCGAGGCCGCGCCGGATGGCCCGCACCGACTCCTCGTCGTCCACCTGCCCCCAGCCCAGCGGCTGGTCACCCTCGTACCAGGGGCCGCCGATCGCCCAGCAGCCCAGGCCGAGGGCGCTGACCTCGATGCCGCTGCGGCCCAGTACGCGCGTCGTCTTCACATCCATGCCGGCCAGCGTGACACATCGAGGGCGGTCGAAGGCAAGGACCACATCGAGGGTGGTCGAAGGCGAAACCGGGCGGCACCCGGTGACCCACTGGCGCCGGTGCCGGTGACCGGGGGACGATCTGGCACATGCGACTGGGCGTGGACATCGGTGGTGTGATCATCCAGCCGGTCGACCAGCTCTATCCGGCCGGTCCGGCGGAGGGGCACGCGGAGACGGACACCTCGCTGCTGGCCGACGTGGGGCGTACGCCGCCGATGCCGGGCGTCTTCGAGGCGCTGGCGACCCTGGTCGACCGGGTGTTCGGTGCGCACGTGCACCTGGTGTCGAAGTGCGGCGAGCGGGTCGAGCGGCGCACCCGGGAGTGGCTGGCGTACCACGACTTCCACTCCCGTACCGGGATCGACCCCGGGAACGTGCACTTCTGCCGTACCCGACAGGCGAAGGCGCCGATCGCCGCCGCGCTGGGACTGACGCACTTCGTCGACGACCGGCTGGAGGTGCTCTCCTACCTGGAGACCGTGCCCCACCGCTTCCTCTTCCGTCCCCGGGAGCCCGAGGTACGCGCCCACCGGGAGCACCTGGCGACGGTACGGCGGGTGGAGTCGTGGCCGGAACTGGTGACCTGCCTCGTCCCTGCGGCGGGCGCCGACGGCTGAGCGCGTCCGCCCGCCCGGGGCGCCACCACCGGTGGACGCCGCTGCGCGACCCTCGCCAATCGAACGCCCGTTCGAATACCCTTGGTGGGCGAGGAGGTCGGATGATGTCGCCTCTGCTCCGCGCCGCCCTGGAGTACGCCGCCGCCGGCGTGCCCGTCCTTCCGCTGCACGCGCCGACCGCCACCGGCTGCGACTGCGGCCGGCCGGACTGCGACCGCCCCGGCAAGCATCCCCGGTGGCACCGCACGCTGCTCCGGCACGGCCTGCACGACGCCACCACCCGGCCCGACCGGATCCGGCAGTGGTGGGCCCGCTGGCCGGGCGCCAATCTCGGCCTGCGCACCGGTATCCGGTTCGACGTCTGCGACATCGACGGCCGGGCCGGCCTGGCCGCGCTCCGCGACCGCCTCGGCGACCGTCCGGTCCCCGGGCCGGTCGTCCGGACCGGCTCCGGCGGCTGGCACGTCTACCTGGCTCCGACCGGCACCGGCAACCGGGCCGGCCTGCTGCCCGGGGTCGACTGGCGCGGCGTCGGCGGCTACGTCGTCGTGCCGCCGTCCCGGCACGCCAGCGGCGCGCACTACCGCTGGGTACGCCCGCTGGCCACCCCGCTCGCCGACTGCCCGGCCGCGCTGGCCCGGCTGCTCTTCCCGCCGCCCGTGCACGGCATCTCCGGCGGGGGCGCCGGCGAGCCCGTGCACGGCATCCCCGGCGGGAGCGCCGGCGTCCGACCCGGCATCGCGGTGCCGGTCCGGCACCCCGACCGGTACGCGAGCGCGGCGCTCACGGCCGAGGCGAACGCGGTGGCCGGCGCGCGGGTCGGCACCCGCAACGACACCCTCTACCGCGCCGCCTACCACCTCGGCCAGTTGGCCGGCGCGGACCTGCTGGACGTGCACGACATCGACCTGGCGCTGACCGACGCGGCGCGGCGGGCCGGACTCGGTCGGCGGGAGACCGCCGCCACCATCCGGTCCGGGCTGCGCGCCGGGCACCGGCGGCCGCGCCGGCTGGCTAGCCCGGCGGGACCGCCCCGGCCAGCAGACGCGCCGCGTCCGCCCGCGAGGCGATCCTGACGAAGCCGAGGTGTGCGTGCCGGGGATCGTTCATCGCGTCGGCGTACCGGCGGCGGTAGACCTCGTGCCGGGTCCACGACCACCGGAGCACCGACTCGGCGGGATCCAGCCGGAACAGCCCGGTCAACGACTCCCGGTTGCCGTTCCACAGCTCGGTCCGGATCACCGCCCGGCGCACCGTGCGGAGCAGGACCTGCCGCATCACCGTACGGCGGGGCAGGTCCAGCCAGACCACCGTGTCCGCGTACGCCCAGACCAGGTCCCGGACCGCGGAGTAGTTGCCGTCGATCACCCAGGCCGGGCCGCCCACCAGCGCCGCGACCCGCCGCCGGAAGTCCGCCACCGGCAGCGGTTGCCAGCCCGCCTGGTGGTAGATGCCGTCCAGCTCGACGAACGGCACCCGGAGCCGCTCCGCGAGGGCCTGGCCGAGCGTGGTCTTGCCCGAGCCGGAGTTGCCCACCACCGCGACCCGCCGCATGACGCTCGACGCTACCGGCAACGGCGGCCGGGGACCGCCCGCCGACGGGTCAGACCGAGGCGGGCCAGGCGTCGGCCAGCAGCGTACGGGTCTCCGCGAGCAGCTGGGGCAGCACCTTGGTCCGGGCGATGACCGGCATGAAGTTGGCGTCCCCGCCCCAGCGCGGCACGACGTGCTGGTGCAGGTGGGCGGCGATCCCGGCACCGGCCACCCCGCCCTGGTTCATGCCGATGTTGAAGCCGTGCGCGCTGCTGACCCGCCGGATCACCCGCATCGCGGTCTGGGTGGCGGCGGCCAGTTCGGCGGTCTCGGCGAGATCGAGATCGGTGTAGTCGGCGACGTGCCGGTAGGGGCAGACCAGCAGGTGACCGGGGTTGTACGGGTAGAGGTTGAGCACCACGAAGATCCGCTCGCCGCGGTGCACCACGAGGTTGTCCTCGCCCTCGCGCTCCGGTGCCAGACAGAACGGGCAACCGGCCGGCTTCTCGTGCCCCTCCCCCGGCCGGGCCTCTCCGGCGATGTACGTCATCCGGTGCGGGGTCCAGAGCCGGTCCAGCCCGTCGGGGACGCCGAGGCTCGCCGGAGCGCCCGGGTCCCCGGGCTCGCCGGCGTCCCCGGGGGGACCGGCCGACCCGGGTTGCCTGATCTGCGCGTGCTGCGCACCGCCTGTCACGGCGACGATCCTACGACCGGCATCGGTGCGGCCCTCCGGCGCTAATCGGCCGCGGCCTCGGTCGCGGTCGGCTCGGCGCTGGGCCCGACGTTGGTCCGGGTCCGGACCACCTCCACCACGTGCGCGACCGCCTCGGCCAGCGGTACGCCGTTGCGCTGCGAGCCGTCCCGGTAGCGGAACGAGATCGCCCCCGCCTCCACGTCGGCGTCGCCGGCGATGGCCATGAACGGGATCTTCTGCTGTTGGGCGGTGCGGATCTTCTTCTGCATCCGGTCGTCGGAGGCGTCCACCTCGGCGCGGATCCCCTCGGCCCGCAGCGCCGCCACGAAGCCGGCCAGGTGGCTGGCGTGCTCGTCGCGAATCGGGATGCCGACCACCTGCACCGGGGCCAGCCAGGCCGGGAAGGCCCCGGCGTAGTGCTCGGTCAGCACCCCGAAGAACCGCTCGATGGAGCCGAAGAGCGCCCGGTGGATCATCACCGGGCGCTGCCGGGTGCCGTCGGCGGCCTGGTACTCCAACCCGAACCGCTCCGGCTGGTTGAAGTCGACCTGGATGGTGGACATCTGCCAGGTCCGGCCGATCGCGTCCCTGGCCTGCACGCTGATCTTGGGCCCGTAGAAGGCCGCCCCGCCCGGATCCGGCACCAGGTCCAGCCCGGAGGCCTCGGCGGCGGTCCGCAGCGCCTCGGTCGCCTCCGCCCAGTCGGCGTCCGCGCCGATGAACTTCGGCGAGTCGTCGCGGGTGGAGAGTTCCAGGTAGAAGTCGTCCAGGCCGTAGTCGCGGAGCAGGTCGAGCACGAACGCCAGCAGGGTGGTCAGCTCGCCGGGCATCTGCTCCCGGGTGCAGTAGATGTGCGAGTCGTCCTGGGTCAGCCCGCGCACCCGGGTCAGCCCGTGCACCACGCCGGACTTCTCGTACCGGTAGACGGTGCCGAACTCGAAGAGCCGCAGCGGCAGCTCCCGGTAGGACCGCCCGCGCGCCCTGAAGATCAGGTTGTGCATCGGGCAGTTCATGGCCTTGAGGTAGTACTCCGCGCCCTCCAGCTTCATGGGCGGGAACATGGTCTCGGCGTAGTACGGCAGGTGGCCGGAGGTCTCGAAGAGCTGGGCCTTGGTGATGTGCGGGGAGTTGACGAACTCGTAGCCCGCCGACTCGTGCCGGCGTCGCGAGTAGTCCTCCATCTCGCGACGGATGATCCCGCCCCTGGGGTGGAAGACCGCCAGGCCGGAGCCGATCTCGTCGGGGAAGCTGAACAGGTCGAGGTCCGCGCCGAGCTTGCGGTGGTCGCGGCGGGCGGCCTCCTCCAGGAGCTTCAGGTACGCCTTCAGCCCGTCCCGGGTCGGCCACGCGGTGCCGTACACCCGCTGGAGCTGCGGGTTGCGCTCGTTGCCCCGCCAGTAGGCGGCGGCCGAACGCATCAGCTTGAAGGCGCCGATCAGCCGGGTGGTCGGCAGGTGCGGTCCCCGGCACAGGTCGGACCAGCAGACCTTGCCGGACTCGGCGTCCAGGTTGTCGTAGATGGTCAGGTCGCCGGCGCCGACCTCCATCACCTCGCCCGCGTCGAGCCCCGTGCCGCCGCTGGCGTCACCGGCGCCCTTGATCTCGATCAGCTCCAGCTTGAACGGCTCGTCGGCCAGCTCGGTGCGGGCCGCCTCCAGGCTGTCGAAGCGGCGCCGCCGGAACCGCTGTCCGGACTTGACGATCTCCTGCATCCGCTTTTCCAGCTTGCCGAGATCGTCCGGCTGGAACGGCCGGTCGACGTCGAAGTCGTAGTAGAAGCCGTTGTCGATGGGCGGGCCGATGCCGAGCTTCGCCTCCGGGAAGAGGTCCTGGACCGCCTGGGCGAGCACGTGCGCGGTCGAGTGGCGCAGCACGGTGAGCCCGTCCGGCGAGTCGAGCCGGACCGGTGCCACCGGCGTGTCGGCCTCCGGGCTCCAGTCCAGGTCCCGCAGCCGCCCGTCCGGGTCGCGGACCACCACGATCGCCCCCGGGCCGGCGGCCGGCAGCCCGGCCGCGGCCACCGCCTCGGCCGCCGTCGTCCCGGCCGGGACGACGACGGGGTCGGCCGCGGCGGGGGTACGGGCTTCGGACACGGTGGCTCCTTCGATCTGGACGAATCGGGCGACGCCGGCTCTTCGGCTGCTGCGATGCTATCGGTCCTGCTTTTTCCACCACCCGGCGGCCTTTTTCCGCCTGCCAGGGGGCTACCACGGAGTTAGATTGACGCCGTGGCACTCGTGGACGCGATCAGTGCGCTGGAGCGCAGATACCAGACCTTCTTCGCCACCGGCCCGGCGGTGCCGTTCGCGGTGGCTCCGGCCGATGGCCCGGCACACACCCTCGGCGGCGACGACCCGCAGTTCACCATCCTGGTCAAGGACGACCGGGGTGCGAAGGCGCTCGCCGCGCTGGACCAGTTCGCCGTCGCCGTGGCCTACCTGCAGGGGTCGCTGGACGTCGAGGGCGACCTGGCGGCGGCGCTGCGGATGCGGTCGTTCTTCACCGACCGGCATCCGATCGCCTGGCTGGGCCGGTTCGTGCCGGCGCTGCTGCGCGGGCGACGGGAGGACGACCGCCGGTCGATCTCGCACCACTACGACGAGGACTCCGACTTCTTCCTGACCTTCCTCGACCACCGGCACCGCTGCTACACCGAGGGTGTCTTCGCCTCCGACGACGAGCCGTTGGAGGACGCGATGACCCGGAAGATGGACCTGGCGCTGGAGGCGATCGCGGTCAAGCCGGGTGATCACGTGCTGGAGGTCGGCGGCGGCTGGGGCGCCTTCTCGGAGTACGCCGCCCGGAAGGGGATCCGGGTCACCACCACCACGCTGTCGAGGGAGTCGGAGCGCTTCCTGACCGAGCTGTTCGACCGCGAGCGGCTGCCGGTGCGGGTGGTCCGGGAGCACATCTTCGGCTACTCGCCGCCCGAGCGCTTCGACGCGATCGTCAACATGGGCGTCACCGAGCACCTCCCCGACTACCGCACCACCCTGCGCAAGTACGCCGAACTGCTGCGTCCCGGCGGCCGGGTCTACCTCGACGCGCTGGCGATGCGCCGCAAGCACATCGTGTCGACCTTCATGAAGCGCTACGTCTACCCGGGCGGCTCCGCCCCGCTGCTGCTGCACCAGTACCTGCGGCACGTGGCGCACTCCCCGTTCGAGCTGCTGAGCCTGGTGGACGACCGGCACAACTACTACCTGACCTGCCGGGAGTGGGCCCGCCGACTGGACGGGGCCCGGGACGAGATCGGCCGGCGCTGGGGTGATCCGCTCTACCGGCGGTTCCGGCTCTTCCTCTGGGGGTCGGCCGCCGGTTTCGACACCGGCCTGGTGCAGGCGTACCGCTGGGTGCTGCAACTGCCCCCCGCCCGCTGAGCGGGTAAGGAAGGGCCCCTTCTTATCGCTTTCTGCATAGGAAGGGCCCCCTCCTAACACGTCGGGCCCCCGGATCAGGGGATGCGGTACAGCCGCAGGGTGTGGCCGATCGTGGCGATCGGCTGCTGTCCACGGATCAGCGCGGCGTAGCCGCCCGGGCGGGCCACGAGGCGCACGAGCGAGATCGCGAGCAGCCCGTGCACCTGCTCCGGCGGTACCCCCGTCGGGTCGGCGGCGTTGATCCCCCAGTGCCCGGCGTTCGCGCGCTGCTTGTGTACCAGCCAGACCCGCTCCTGGCTCAGGCCCCGCTCGGCCAGGTAGTCGCCGAGCCGGCCCAGGTCCTGCCCCCAGTCGACGTTCGAGTCGTTGAGGTGCCGGTAGGTGTTGGCCGGGCCGCCGAAGGCCTCGTTGGAGTAGGGCAGGTAGTAGGGGAAGGTGCGCAGCGAGCTGACCGCGACGAAGGCGACCAGGGCCAGCACGGCCGGGAGCACCCAGCGGCGGCGGTACGCCAGGATCGCCGCGACGGCCACGGCGAGGAAGATCGGCAGCCAGATGGCGTACCGGGAGCCGAAGCTGCGGGACCCGGTCATCGCCGCCGGCAGCAGGATCGCCAACGGCAGCAGCAGGTAGAGCGCGATCGGCCGGAGCCGCCGGATCGACAGCAGCGCCACGACCGAGCCCAGCCACAGTGCCGTCATGCCGAGCGGGGTCTTGACCAGCAGGGCGGCGGGCAGGTAATACCACCGGCCGCCGTGGTACCGCTCGCCGAACAGGTAGCCGTTGAACTCCCGCCCCTCGAAGCGGAGTTGGACGAGCAGCCCGTCCCGGTACGGCTCCGGGAACGGCAGCAGGCCGGCCAGGTACCTCTTCGGTCCGGCGTCGAACCGGGCGACCGGTTCGTACCGCAGGGCGGGGTCGACCACCAGGTAGCTGGCCCACACGACGGCGACCGCGATCACGCCGACGGCGGCCGCGCAGCCGAGACCCCGCAGCACCCGGCGGCGGTCCGGTCGGACCCACCGGCCGGCCGGCTCCGCGGAGGTCCGGGCGGACCGCGCCGAGATCCAGGCGGGCAGCGCCGCCAGCAGCAGCACGACCGGCAGTACCGGCAGGGCCGTCATCTTGGTGGCCAGCGCGCAGCCGAAGGCCGCCCCGGCCAGCGGCAGGTACCAGCGTGGCCGGTGCCGGGCCCGCCACAGCAGCCACACCGTGGTGAGCAGGAAACCCGCCAGCGGCACGTCGTTGGTGGCGAGCGAACCGTGCGCGATGACGTCGGGCGAGAACGAGTAGAGCGCGAGGGCCAGCAGGCCGCCCCCGACCCCGAACAGGTCCCGGGCGAAGGCGAAGACCACCAGGCCGAACAGCAGGGTCAGCACGATCAACGGGAGCCGGGCCGACCACAGCACCCGCTCCGGGTCGTTGCCCTCGCCGTAGAGCACCCGGGCGCCGACCTCCCACTGCGTGCCCCGGTAGCCGGGGTCGAGCCGTACGTCCAGGAAGCTCAACCCGGCCGCGGCGAGGAGCTTGGCCAGCGGCGGGTGTTCGGGGTTGAGCCGCAGGTCGTGTTGCTGGACGTAGCTGACCGCCGCCCCGATGTACACCGGTTCGTCGGCCGTCGGCGACTGTTCGCGGGCCGCGGTGACCAGGCCCAGCGCCATCTGGCCGAGCAGCGCGAGGACGAGCAGCGCCTGCACCCGGCGGCCGTGCCGGCGGAGGAAGCCGGCCGGTGTTCCCCGCCCGGGGCCCGGCTCCGGGTCGTCGGCGGTCTCGGCGAGGCGGCGGGTGCCGGACTCGCCCGCGCTGGTCGCGGTCATGGCGCTGCGCCTCCTCCGGAGGTCGGGCAACGGTGCCCGGGCGCCACCGGGGCCGGCACGAGCGAACGGCCCACCGGGCGCCCGGTCGGACAGACGGGGCACAGTGTTCACCGTCGGTAGTTACGGCGCTGCCCCGGCGCGGGATGGCCGGGTAACGATGCTGTTATTTGATTGTTACCGATCATCAAACGCGCATGGGAGCGCTCCCGAATATGGTCGACGGGAGCCGAGATTTTGACGGTCATCGATCTCTGGGGTCACCGTACGGCGGGAAGCGGCGCCGGGCGTACGGGACGCCACCGGAGGAACTCCCGTGCCTACCCGACCCACCGCCGCCCCGCGCCGCGTACTGCTCGCCGCCGCCCTGGCCCTCGCCCTCACCGGGGTCGGCACGCCCACGCCGCCCGCCAGCGCCGCCGCACTGCCGTACGAGGATCCGACGCTGCCGGTCCCGACCCGGGTCGCCGACCTGCTCGGCCGGATGAGCCTGGACGAGAAGATCGGCCAGATGACCCAGGGCGAGCGGGCCTCGGTGACCCCCGCCGACATCACCACGTACCGGCTCGGGTCGGTGCTCTCCGGCGGCGGCTCCGCGCCCACCCCGAACAACGCCACAAGCTGGGCCGACATGTACGACCGGTTCCAGAACGGGGCCCTCGCCACCCCGCTGCGCATCCCGATGATCTACGGCTCGGACGCGGTGCACGGGCACAACAACGTGGTCGGGGCGACGATCTTCCCGCACAACATCGGTCTCGGCGCGACCCGCGACCCGGAGCTGGTCCGGCGGATCGGCCGGGCCACCGCCGAGGAGGTCGCGGGCACCGGCGTGAACTGGACCTTCGCCCCGTGTCTCTGCGTCGTCCGCAACGACCGCTGGGGACGCTCATACGAGTCCTTCGGGGAGCAGCCGGCGTTGGTCAGCTCGATGACCAGCGTCATCGAGGGTCTACAGGGCGCCTCGCTGGCCGGCCCGGCATCGGTGCTGGCCACCGCCAAGCACTACCTCGGCGACGGCGGCACCACCAACGGCACCGACCAGGGCAACACCCAACTCGCCGAGGCCGAGCTGCGCGCCGTGCACCTGCCGCCGTTCGCCGAGGCGGTACGCCGGGGCGTCGGCTCGGTGATGGTCTCCTACAGCAGCTGGAACGGACAGAAGCTGCACGGACACGCGTACCTGATCAACGACGTGCTCAAGGGCGAGCTGGGCTTCACCGGCTTCGTGGTCTCCGACTGGAACGGCATCGACCAGCTCGACGGCGCCACCGGGTTCACCGCGGCCGAGGTCCGCCAGGCGGTGAACGCCGGCATCGACATGGTGATGGCACCGACCGGGTGGCGGCAGTTCATCACCCACCTGCGGGCCGAGGTGCAGTCCGGCGGGGTCAGCCAGGCCCGGATCGACGACGCGAACCGGCGGATCCTGACGAAGAAGTTCGAGCTGGGCCTCTTCGAGCGGCCGCTGGCCGACCGCTCCTACACCCCCACGGTCGGCAGCGCCGCGCACCGGGCGCTGGCCCGGGAGGCGGTGGCCCGCTCGCAGGTGCTGCTGAAGAACGACGGCGGCATCCTGCCGCTGGCCACCGCCGGCAACAAGATCTTCGTGGCCGGCAGGAGCGCGGACAACATCGGGTACGCCAGCGGCGGCTGGACCGTGACCTGGCAGGGCGGCAGCGGCGCGATCACCCCCGGCACCTCGATCCTCCAGGGCATCCGCGACGCCGTCGCGCCGTCCAGCACCGTCACCTACCAGGCGGGCGGCACCGGCATCGACAGCTCGTACCGGGTCGCTGTCGCGGTGCTCGGCGAGACCCCGTACGCCGAGGGGCGCGGGGACCGGCCCGGCGGGATGGGACTCGACGCCACCGACCTGGCCACCCTGGCCACCCTGCGCGCCTCCGGGGTGCCGGTGGTCGTGGTCCTGGTCTCCGGCCGACCCCTGGACATCGCCGCGCAGCTGCCCGAGTGGGACGCCCTGCTCGCCGCATGGCTCCCCGGCACCGAGGGGGCCGGAGTGGCCGACGTCCTCTTCGGCGCCCAGCCACCGACCGGCACCCTTCCGGTCAGCTGGATGGCGAGCGCGAGCCAGCAGCCGATCAACGACGGCGACGGCAAGGCGCCGCTCTTCCCGTACGGCTTCGGGCTGGACTACTCCGGTCGACCGGGTTCATCCTGAACGGCCAGCCCCGCTCCCCCGGGTCGACCCGACGCCCCGGGCACCGATTCACCCGACTTGCCATGGGCAGTACGGTCATCAGGTGGCCACGGTCCTGCTGGTCGAAGACGACCATGTCGTGCGCGGCGCGATGCTGCGTTCCCTGGCCGACCGCGGGCACGCGGTGCACGCGGTCGGTACGGCTCTCGACGCCCTGCGCCGGGTCGCCGCGGAAACGCCTGACCTGGTCGTCCTCGACCTCGGACTGCCCGACCTGGACGGCGCCGACGCGCTGCGGATGCTCCGCGGCATCACCGACGTGCCGATCATCATCGCCACCGCCCGCGACGACGAGCAGGCGATCGTCCGGTTGTTGCGGGCGGGCGCCGACGACTACATGGTCAAGCCCTTCACCGGCGCCCATCTGGACGCCCGGATCACCACCGTGCTGCGCCGGGTCGGGCGGGCCAGCCGCACCGTCGAGCCGGCCGTGCACTCGGTCGGCGGGCTGCGGGTGGACGTCGGCGAGCGCAGCGCGCACCTCGACGGGGTGCCGCTGGCGCTGACCCGCAAGGAATTCGACCTGCTGGCTTATCTCGCGGCCCGACCCGGCCGGGTAGTGTCCCGCCGGGAACTCTTGGAGGAGGTATGGCGGCAGCCATCGGTCGGCGAGGATCAGACCATCGACGTACATCTGTATTGGCTCCGCCGCAAAATGGGCGAGTCCGCGGCGAAGCCGCGCTACCTGCGCACCGTGCGGGGGGTCGGATTCCGGTTGGTGGTACCGGACTAAGACTCTCGCTGGCCTATCTCGGCGCCGGGATGACCACCATCGTGGCGCTGGTCTTCCTGATCCCCCTCGGCTCCGCGCTCCAGCGCGACGCCCGGGAGGAGGCGCTCGGCGACGCGGCCCGGCGCAGCGCAGCGGTCGCCGGCGCGTTGCGGGTCAGCCGGGATCCGGCGGTGATCCGCCGGGTGGTCGAGGCCGACCGGGGCAACGCCGCCGAGCCGCCCGTCGTGCACGGGCTGGCCACCGGGGGCAAGCCCCGGGCCGGTGCCGCCGACGTGAACCGGGCGACCCGCACCGGCACCCCGGTCGTCGCCGAGGTGCCGGGCGGGGTCGTCCGGCTGGAACCGGTCCCGCTGGCCGGCGCGGTCGCCGTGGTGGAGGTCTTCGTGACCGACGCGGCCCTGCACGCCGGCACCGGGGGCACCTGGCTGATGCTGGTCCTGGTGGCGATCGGGCTGGTGGTGGCGTCGGTGATCATCGTGGACCGGCTCGCCGCCCGGGCGGTCGGTTCGGCCCGGGGCCTGGTCGAGGCGGCCCTCGCCGTCGGCGACGGCAACCTGGAGTTGCGCATCCAGCCCAGCGGGCCCCGCGAGCTGGCCGAGGCCGGGTACGCCTTCAACCGGATGGCGGACCGGCTGGTCACCTCGCGCACCGACGAACGGGAACTGGTGGCGGACCTGTCGCACCGGCTGCGTACCCCGCTGACCGTGCTGCGGCTCGATGCCGACGCGCTGGACTCCGACGACACCAGCGTGGGCTCGTTCAGCGCCGCCGAGCTGGACCGGCGCCGGACGATCCGCCGGATCCGGCAGGCGATCGTGACGTTGGAAGGCGAGATCGACGTACTGATCAACACGACCCGCAAGACGGTCGCCCAGGAGGCGGCGCCGGGCAGCTGCGACGTCAGCGAGGTGGTCCGGGACCGGATGGTCTTCTGGGCCGCCCTGGCCGGCGACCAGAACCGCTCCCACCGGGTCATCGGCGCGCACACCCGCATCCCGGTACCGGTCCCCCGGGCCGAGTTGGCGGCGGCGTTGGACGCGGTGCTCGGCAACGTCTTCCGCTACACCCCGCAGGGGACCGCGTTCGAGGTGGCGGTCACCCGGCGGGACGGCTACGTCGCCGTCCGGGTCGACGACGCGGGTCCCGGCATCCCCGATCCGGACCGGGCCCTGCGGCGGGGCAGCAGCGACCAGGGCTCCACCGGCCTCGGCCTGGACATCGCCCGCCGGGTTTCCCAGCAGGCGAACGGCTCCGTCAGCATCGACCGGGCCCGGCTCGGCGGCGCCAGCGTGGTGATGCTGCTGGCCGATCCCGAGGCGACCCCCCGGCAGGTGAGCCGGTTCGGACTGGTCGGCCGGCTGGCCCGGGAGAAGGACCCGGACACCCGCCGCCCCTGGTCCCGCCCTCGCCCGCCGAGCGACTGACGCCCGTACCCGTCGACGGGCCGACGGGGCGCGGCGACCAGGGGTGGGAGCGCCTGTAGAGCTGGGCGCACGAACGGGGCAGGCTCGGCCCGGGGTCCGGCGCTGCCGGCAGTGGGCGCGCCGGCGGGGCAGCTCTACAGGTGCGCGGCGCCGTAGCGACCTCGCTCGTCGTGAGGCTGGTTCTGGTCTGCCGCAAGTCTTCCTTAGGTCTCGGTTAACGGTCGGGCCACCTCCGCCGCCCGGTGGCACGATCGTGGAAGATCCCAACCGCTCCACCGGGTCGTCACCCACAGATGTGCCCCAACCCCGGTCCGGTGGAGCCGTGCGCGCGGCGGGAACACGGTCCCCCACACCTGGTTCCCGCCGCGCGCGCATATCCCCGGCGGCTCCGGCTGCACCAACATCGACTTCGCGCGATACTGGCGACCGACCGCCATCCCGCGTACCGCCGCGCACGCTCGTCGTGCCGCACCGGGCGCCGGTCGACCGCCCCCCGATCGCTGGCCCGGCGCGGCCGCCCGCAGCACCCCGCGCCGGGCCAGCCATCACCGTCGTACGAGGTGAACGATGACCCGCTCGCTGCCGCGCCGGACCGCCGTGATCGGCGCGTTCCTCCTCGCCACCCTCGTCTGGTGGTCGGCGCCCGGCTACGCCCACGACAGCCTCCGGCTCACCGTCCAGCACGACGGGCACGGCTCCGTCTGGGTGACGGCGGTCTGGCGGGACGGCCATCCGGTGACCGAGGTGATCTCGGCCACCGTCAGCGCCCGGGAGTCCGCGGGCCGCCTGATCGCACCGGAGCCGATGCGACCGGGGCCGTCGACCGGCACCGTCGTCTACCCGGGCACCCTCGCCGCCGGCCGCTGGACGGTGACCGTCGACGCCGACCGGCCGGGACGCGGCAGCTGCACGGCCGTGCTCACGGTCGGACCCGACCGGGGGCCCGAGTCGGTCGCCTGCGCTGACGCCCCGGCGGCGGTATCCGACGAAGCGGGCGGCGCGACGAACCTGGTCGTCACGCTCGTCGCCGTGGGCGCGGTCGCCGCCGCGGCCGTGACCGCCGTCGTGCTCGTCCGGCGCCGGCTCCGCACCCCGACGACCTGACCCTCCCAGCACGCCGGCGGCGGAACACCGTGATCACCGCGCTCAGGGGGTGGTGTAGGTGTCGATCTCGGTGAGGATCCGGGCCTTCTCCGGCGCGGGCAGGAAGGAGGCGGTGACCGCGTTGCGGGCCAGCCCGGCCACCCCGGCGGCGTCGAGGTCCAGCAGCCGGGCGGCGACCGCGTACTCGTCGTTGAGCGTGGTGCCGAACATCGGCGGGTCGTCGGAGTTGACGGTGACCAGCAGGCCCGCGGCGACGAGCTGGGGCAGCGGGTGCTCCTCGATCGTCGCGACCGCCCGGGTCCGCACGTTGGAGGTGGGGCAGACCTCCAACGGGATCTGCCGCTCGGCGAGCAGGGCGAGCAGCTCGGGATCGCGTACGGCCGAGATGCCGTGTCCGATCCGCTCCGCGCCGAGTTCGCGGACGGCGTCCCAGATGGTCTCCGGCCCGGTGGTCTCCCCGGCGTGCGGCACCGAGCGCAGGCCGGCCGCCCGCGCCTGGTCGAAGTACGGCTTGAACTGGGGCCGCGGCACGCCGATCTCCGGGCCGCCCAGCCCGAAAGCGATCAGGCCGTCCGGCCGCTCGTCCAGGGCGATCCGCAGGGTCTCCTCGGCCGCCGGCAGCCCCGCCTCGCCCGGGATGTCGAAGCACCAGCGCAGCGAGACGCCCAGCTCGGACTCGGCGCTCTTGCGGGCGTCCTCGATCGCCTCGCAGAACGCCGGGGCGGGGATTCCCCGGTGCACGTGGGAGTAGGGCGTGACGGTCAGCTCGGCGTACCGGACCTGTTGGCGGGCCAGCTCCCGGGCCACCTCGAAGGTGAGCAGCCGGACGTCCTCCTGGTCCCGGATCAGGTCCACGACGCTGAGGTAGATCTCGACGAAGTGCGCGAAGTCGCGGAACGCGAAGTAGTCGGCCAGCGCCTCCGGATCCGCCGGCACGGCGGTACGGCCCTCGTGCCGGGCGGCCAGTTCCGCCACGATGCGGGGCAGGGCCGACCCGACGTGGTGCACGTGCAGCTCCACCTTGGGCAGTCCGGCGATGAAGGCGGAGAGATCGGTCACGGCTACTCCCATTTGACGTTCGGTGTCGAGGTGGTGCGGGCTACCGGCGGGTGCCGGTCCGCGCGACGAAGAAGATCCGGCGGAACGGGAAGAACACCAGCCCGTCCCGGACCGGATAGGCCTCGGCCAGTCGTTCGGCGAGAGCCGCGCGGAACCTGGCCCACGCCTCGCCCGACCCGCGCAGCGCCGTACGGACCGGACGCAGCGCGGTCCCCTCCATCCAGGCCAGCACCGGATGGTCGGCGTCCCGGACCGGCAGCAGGTGCATGTAGGTAGTTTCCCAGGCGTCCACCTCGCAGCCGAGCCGGGTGAGCAGCTCCGCGTAGCCGGCGGCGTCCAGGACCGGTGCCGCCCGCAGCAGCGGGGTCACCGGGTCGCGCCAGCGCGGGTCCGCCGCGACCGCGCGCAGGGCCCGGTGCGACGCCGCGTCGAAGTTTCCCGGCACCTGGACCGCGAGCCAGGCGCCGGCACCGAGCTCGGCCACCCAGCGTTCCAGCAGTGCCTCGTGCCCGGGTACCCACTGCAGGACCGCGTTCGAGATCACCACGTCGACCTCCGGCTCGGGCGACCAGGTGCGTACGTCGGCCACCGCGAAGCCGACCGACGAGGCGCCCGGCACCGTGTCGTCCTGCGCCTGGGCCGACGCGATCATCTCGGCCGAGGAGTCCAGGCCGGTGATCCGGGCGGCGGGCCAGCGCAGGGCCAGGGTCGCGGTCAGGTTGCCGGGTCCGCAGCCGAGGTCGACCACCGCCCCGGGTGCTTCCGCGCCGACCCGGGCGACCAGGTCGAGGAAGGGGCGGGATCGTTCGTCGCCGTAGCGCAGGTAGCTGGCCGGATCCCACATGGCGCCTCCAAACCGTACGTACGTCTTGTTACCGTACCTCCGGGCCGTGCCGGGAGGCCCGTCGGGGTCGGGCGGCCCCGGGGCATAGGCTCGGCCGCGTGGAAAAACGCATCTTCTCCCGGCTGGGCCGCGACGTCGGCGTGATCGGCCTCGGCGCCTGGCAGCTCGGCGCCGACTGGGGCCAGGTCAGCGAGGACGAAGCCCTGGCGGTGCTGAGCGCCGCCGTCGAGGGCGGGGTCACCTTTCTGGACACCGCCGACGTGTACGGCGACGGACGCAGCGAGCGGCTGATCGGCCGCTTCCTGCGCGAGCGGCCCGACGCCGGGCTCACGGTGGCCACCAAGATGGGCCGTCGCGTCCCGCAGACCCCCGAGGCGTACGTCCTGGAGAACTTCCGGGCCTGGACCGACCGGTCCCGCACCAACCTCGGGGTCGACGTGCTCGACCTCGTGCAGCTGCACTGCCCACCCACCCCGGTGTTCCACACCGACGCCGTCTTCGACGCCCTCGACACCCTGGTCGCCGAGGAGCGTATCGCCGCGTACGGGGTGAGCGTGGAGACCTGCGCGGAGGCGCTCGCCGCCATCGCCCGGCCCGGGGTGGCCAGCGTGCAGATCATCCTGAACGCCCTGCGGCACAAGCCGACCGACCAGGTGCTGCCGGCCGCCCGCGCCGCCGGAGTCGGCATCATCGCCCGCGTCCCGCTCGCCAGCGGCCTGCTCTCCGGCCGGTACGACGAGAACACCACCTTCCCCAGCGACGACCACCGCAACTACAACCGGCACGGCGAGTCGTTCGACGTCGGCGAGACCTTCTCCGGGGTGGACTACGAGACCGGTCTGCGGGCCGTACGCCGGTTGCTGCCGCTGGTCCCGGAGGGGGCCACGATGGCGCAGTTCGCGCTCCGCTGGATCCTCGACCAGCCCGGCGTGACCGTCGTGATCCCCGGTGCCCGCAACCCGGAGCAGGCCCGTGGCAACGTCGCGGCCGCCGGCCTGGCCCCGCTGTCGGCGGAGGCGCGGACCACGGTGGACGCGGTGTACGACGAGCTGATCCGGCCGCAGGTGCACGACCGCTGGTGACCGCCGTTCGGGAGGTACGCACGATGAGGGGTTGGTTTCCACTCGCGGTGGGGCTGCTCGGGGTGGTCGTCGGCGCCCTGTGGACGGTGCAGGGGCTGGGTTACCTGGACGGCAGCGCGATGAGTGGCGAGCGGCTGTGGGTGGTGGTCGGCCCGGTCGTCGGCGTGGCCGGGCTGGTCATGCTCGTCGTCGGCCTCCGGCTGCGCCGCCGCGCCGACCCCGGACCGGGCCCACGGCACGTGACCGAGGACGAACCGCCCGGCTGAGCCCGGAAACGCGTCGAGCCCCGCGCGGGGCGCGGGGCTCGACGTGATCCGACTTCGGATCGTGGCTCTGGCCGGCGGGCCGGCCGTCACGGATCAGATGGGACGAACCTGCTCAGCCTGCGGCCCCTTCTGGCCCTGAGCAATTTCGAACTCCACCCGCTGGTTCTCCTCCAGCGTGCGGTAGCCGCTGGTCTGGATGGCCGAGAAGTGGACGAACACGTCAGCACCCCCGCCGTCGACGGTGATGAAGCCGAAGCCCTTGTCTGCGTTGAACCACTTCACGGTTCCCTGCGCCATGTGTATCTCCTTCTAAAACTGGCGGCCGAGCACGCCGTGCGGCCGGTTGGCCGTTTTCGAGCAGCGGCGCCTTGAGCGGCCCCCACGAAGGAGGACTTCTCCCGACCCACGCCGTCTCTCAACAGCGTGGAACAGCAAACCACGTACGCAAAAACTTCGCATAGCCCAGCCGACGAAATTCTCCGACATGTGACCTGACGGCGGGGGAAGGAAGGGGACCGCCATCGATGCCGGGGCACGCCCGGGAGGGGGTGTTGACCAGGCAGAACGGTTGCGCCCACAGGGATTGCGGGCGGTTGCCGGGCGTCGGGCGGCGGCGAGAAATCACCGCGACGAATCGACGGGACGGCAGGGCCCCGGGACGGCACGGCGACAAGGATGCAGCGATGGCGGTGGCTGGACGCGGGGCGTCAGCGGCAGAGCGCGGGGCGACGGCCGCAGAGCGCGGGGCGACAGCGCCGGCGGCGGAACGCCGGGGGCGACCGGAGGGGCCGGGTTCAGTCCGGCCAGCGGCCGGTGAGCCGGCGGACGCCGACCGCGCCACCCCGGTCCACCGCCGCCCGTACCACCGCGAAGATGGCGCCCTGGAGGGCGGCGGCGGCCAGGATCTCGCCCCAGCCGCGGTCCTCGTCGGTGGCGTCCGGTGCCTCGCCGTCTCCGGCGGTGAACTGCCAGACCCGGCGGAACAGAGCGCCGGCGGCGACCCCGGCAGCCATGCCGAGCAGGATGCCGACGGGCCGGTAGGCCACCTTGTCGATCCGGGCCCTCATCCTCGCCTCCCCCGCACGACGAGCACCACGATGGTCAGGGCCAGTGCGCCGGCCGCGATCACGGCCCAGGGGACGGGATTGCGCAACGCGACCGAGCCCGCGTCGTGCACGGTCGACCGGACCGTGGTGGTGGTCTGCCCCGCCCGCTGCAGTACCCGTTCCCGGGTCTGCGCGGCAGAGCCCTTGATCCGCGCCTTGACGTCCGCCTTGGCCGCCAGCGCCTGCACCGTCTCGCCCAGTTCGGCCCGGGTCTGCCGGATCTCGGCCCGGAGGGCCTCCGGGTTGCCGGTTCCGTTGTCCCCGCTCATGCCCGCCCCCTGTCGCGTACCGCGGCGGTCACCGTCTTGACGTCCGCGCGCACGCTCTCCGCCGCCGCGCTCGGCGTCGGTGGCACGGCCCGGCGGACCTGCCGCCTGCCGATCAGCGCGAGGACCCCGGCCGCCGCGAAGAGCAGCACGGCCACCAGCAGGGCGGCCGCCCAGGCCGGCAGCACCAACGCCAGGGCCAGCACCACGGCGGCGACCAGCACGCCCAGCCCGCAGAGCGCCAACGCCGCGCTACCGCCGAAGAGACCGACCCCGATCCCGGCGTGCCTGCCCTTGTCGGCCAGCTCGATCCGGGCCAGTGCCAGCTCGTCGCGCACCAGTCGGGACAGCTGCTCGGTCGCGCGCTGCACCAGCTCGGCGGTGGACTGCTCCGCGACCGGGCGGGAAGAATCCCGTACCACATCGGCCATGGTGTCCTCCTTTCCCAGTCCCTGGGGTCTATGCCCCGGCCGGCCGGCCGTCAACCCTGCGAGCCGGTGCCGGCTGCCGCGGTTTCGCACCGCGCGGGCCGGGACCGACCTGGGCGGGAGCCGACGAGGTGGATCCCACCGCGTGATCCCGCTGTCGTTAGTGTCCGCCACCGACCGCCCCGGTGCCGGCGGATCCGGCAGGTCGGCCCAGACCGGCCCGGCCCGGCGGAGACCCGGCGGACCGGACGGTGACCCGTCAGCCGGCCCGGAATCCCCTCAGGCGGGCCGGCGCCGCCGTGACGCGGGCCGACCCTCACCGGACGGCGGGGACGACCGCGGACCGGCTCTCACCGGACGGCGGGATCAGCGCGGCGGGACGGCATCAGCGGGGCGGGGCCTCGGCCGGCTCGTCCGGCCCGACGAAGGCGCTGCTGCGGGCGTCGCCGTCGTCGCTGCCGCCGAAGAGCCGGGCGTCCTCCGCCGGTTCGTTGTCCGGCGGCCGGCGGCCGTTGGTGGGGCGGTCCGGCGGGCGGGTCTGCACCCACTGCCAGGGCAGGGCGCTGGAGGCGTCCCCGATCTCGGTACGCAGCCGGGGCAGCGCGGTCGGCCGCCGGTCGCGCAGCCAGCAGACCAGGTGCTCGCGGACCAGGCAGCGCAGGTCCCACAGCCGGGGCGCGTCGGCGGCACTGACCAGGGCCCGCAGCCGCACCATGCCGCCGACCGCGTCGGTCACCTGGAGCACGCAGGTCCGGCCGTCCCACAGCTCGGTCCCCTCCACCAGCCGGCGCAGCTCCTCGCGCATCTCCTGCACCGGCACCGACCAGTCCACCTCGAACTCGGCGGTGCCGAGCACGGCCGCCTGGGTACGGGTCCAGTTCTGGAACGGCTTCGTGGTGAAGTACGACGTCGGCAGGATCAGCCGGCGGTCGTCCCAGATCTGCACCACCACGTAGCTGAGGGTCAGCTCCTCGATCCGGCCCCACTCCCCCTCGACCACCACCACGTCGTCCAGCCGGACGGCGTCGCTGAACGCCAGTTGCAGCCCGGCGAAGACGTTGCCGAGCACGCTCTGCGCGGCCAGCGCGGCGACCACGCCGATCACCCCGGCGGAGGCGAGCACGCTCGCGCCGATCCCCCGCACACTCGGGAAGGTCATCAGCATCGTGCCCAGGGTGAGCACCACGATCACCGCGATGGTGATCCGGCGCAGCATCACGATCTGGGTCTTGATCCGCCGGGCCTGGCGGTTGTCCGGCACGTCGGTGCGGAACCGGGCCAGCGCGGTGTCCTCGCTCACCAGCAGCAGCGACGCGACCAGCCAGGCGGTCGCCCCGATGACGGCCAGCACGAGGAGGTGCAGCAGGGTCTGCCGCCACGGTGTGCCGACGCCGTACCCGGTGCTGAACCGGACGCCGAACTGGACCGCGACCACCGTCCCGGCCACCTGGAACGGACGGTGCGAGTGCTCGGACAACTCGGTCAGCAGGACGGACCGCCGGCCGAGCCGGCGCACGATCCGGTGCACCACCTCGACCACGATCAGCGCGATCGCCGCCGCGCCCAGCGCGACGGCGATCGTCCACAGATAGCTCTCCACCAAGGTTCTCCCTCCCGCGCCCGGCCGGTGGCCGCCCCCGGAGTCGGCGGGCGGCCCGGCGGGCCTGTCGGAGCTGTCGTCGGGGCATCGGAAAAAATGTAGAATGCCCAACTTAGCCCGATGGGCCGGGACTAAACCTTGCGGTACCTCGCCTGGACGAGGCAGAAGGCGGCGAACGCGGCGATGCCGAGCGCCACGAGGGTGAGCAGGATCGATCCGTACGCCTGCTCCCGGAGGGCGTGCAGGGCGGCGTCCAGCCCCCGGGCCCGGTCCGGGTCGTAGGTCACCGCGGCGGTCAGCACCAGCACCCCGGCGATGCCGTACGCGACGCCCTTGGCGACGTAACCGGCGACGCCGAGACGCCGCGAGAGGGTACGGGTCCGGTGGTCCATCTGACCGGTCCGCAGGTGCTTCTCGAAGCGCTTGACCCAGCCGTACCAGATCAGCCCGACGCCGAGCGCGGTGAGCGCCAGCCCGGCCAGCCCGACCAGCCAGCGGCCGCCGTCCGAGGTCATCAACTTCTCGGTCAGCGCCTGCTGCTTGTCGGCGCTCGACGAGCTGGCGTGCTGGATCACCTGGTACGAGGTCCAGGCGAAGTAGAAGTAGACCAGGGTCCGGCCGACCGAGGTCAGCCGCTCCACGGTGCGCTGGCCGCCGCGCTCCTCACGGTGTCCGATGGTGGCCTCGAACGCCTGCCAGATCGCCATGGCCAGCAGGCCGACTCCGACCGCGCCGACGAGGAACCGCCCCAGCGGCTGCGCGGCCAGGGTGCGCAGCGCGCCGGACTGGTCGCCGTCGGCGGCGGGGCGACCGAACGCGATCTGCAACGCCAGCCAGGCGAAGAGCAGGTGCACGATCCCGTAGCCCACGAACCCGGCCCGGGCGAGAAGTTCCAGGGTCCTGCTGTTTGCCGCCCGGCTGGCGGTGGCGCCGGCGTTACTGGTCACTGACATGGCGTGTCATTTCACCGGTCGGCAAGATTTCCAAACGTCCGCCGCTCCGGCCCGGACCAGCACCTCCGGCGCCACCGCCGCCGGTGCTCAGCCGGCGTTGCGGCCGATCCGGACCACCACCTGCTCCGCGGTGGCGCTCTCGACCGTGGCGTAGAGGCCACCCACCTCGGTCGCCTGCTGGCCGGTGGTGAGCGTCAACTGCTCGCCGGCCACCTCGATGGTCACCTTGTCGCCGTCGACGCCGATCAGCTTCGCCTCGACGCCGAGGACGCTGGTCTGGGCGTTGACACCTCGGTCGAACGTGACCGTGCAGGCGTCGAGCCCGCAGTCGGTGGAGGTCCCCTCGGAACTGCAGCCGGCCAGGACGGCCGCTCCGAGGGCAAGGCCGGCGAAAAGGCCGGCGGCACGACGGACGGGGGTCATTTGGCGGTACGCGGGAGGGTTCGTCACCCTTAACAGGATAGCCGGAGTGATCCAGGCGACTGATCAACATCATCCGGCCCGGGTTTGACTAGGGTGCCGGCATGTCCTTCGACGTCGCCCGGGTCCGGGCCGCCTACCCCGCCCTCGCCGAGGGCTACGCGCACTTCGACGGAGCCGCCGGCACCCAGGTCGCGGCGCCGGTCGCCGACGCGGTCTCGGCCGCGATGCGCGGCGCGGTGGCCAACCTGAGCCCCGCGCACGTCCCGGGCCGGCGCTCCCGGGAACTGGTCGACGAGGCGCGGGGGGCGGTCGCCGACCTGCTCGGGGTGGCCCCGGACGGGGTGGTGCTGGGGCCGAGCGCCACCGCGCTGACGTACCAGGTGGCCCGGACCCTGAGTCGGGGCTGGCGCGCGGGCGACGAGGTGGTGGTCTCCCGGCTGGACCACGACGCCAACGTCCGCCCCTGGGTGCAGGCGGCGGAGGCGACCGGTGCCGTGGTGCGCTGGGCGGAGGTCGACCCGGAGACCGCCGAGCTGCCCGCCGGGCAGTACGCGGAGCTGGTCGGCCCCCGCACCCGGCTGGTCGCGCTGACCGCCGGCAGCAACGCGGTCGGTACGGTGCCGGACGTGGCCGCCGTCGCCGGGATCGCGCACGCGGCCGGCGCCCTGGTCTACGTGGACGGGGTGCACGCCACCCCGCACGGCCCCACCGACGTCGCCACGCTCGGCGCCGACTTCTACGTCACCAGCGCCTACAAGTGGTCCGGCCCGCACGTGGCGGCGGTGGTCGCCACCGCGCAGCAGTGGGCGGAGCTGCGCCCGGCGAAGCTGCTGCCCTCCCCGGACCGGGTGCCGGACCGGTTCGAGCTGGGCACCCCGAGCTTCCCGCTGCTGGCCGGGCTGCGGGCGGCCGTCGACCACCTCGCCGGGCTGGATCCCGCCGCGACCGGGGACCGGCGGGCCCGGCTGCTCGCCGGGCTGAGCGCGGCCCGCGCGCACGAGGAGCGGCTCTTCGCCCGACTGCTCGCCGGGCTCGGCGCGCTGCCGCGGGTGACCGTGTACGGCGCCGCCCGGCGGCGCTGCCCGACGGTCTCGTTCCGGGTGACCGACCAGGCCCCGGCGCGGACCGCCGCCGCACTGGGCGAGCGGGGCGTCTGCGTCTCGGCCGGTGACTACTACGCCTACGAGTACTTCCAGTCGCTGGGCCTGCGGGAGCGCGGTGGGGCGGTGCGGGCCAGCGTCTACCACTACAACACGGTCGAGGAGATCGACCGGCTGCTGGCCGAACTCGGCCGGGTGGCCGGTTCCGGCCAGGGCGGCCCGGACGTGCCGGCCCCGGGCGGCTCGCCGGACGGCCGGCTCGGTGACGAGGTGGCGGCGGGATGACGGGCGGGACCGGGCGTCCGGGAGGAGAATCGGTCCGGTGAACCTCCTGGTGCAAGACAATCCCGCGCAGCGGCGCTTCGAGATCCTGCTCGACGACAGCCTGGCCGGCTTCATCGGCTACCAGGTCGAGTCCGGCACGACCGTGCTGGTACACACCGAGGTCGACCCGGGGTTCGAGGGGCAGGGGGTGGGGAGCAGGCTCGCCGCCGGCACCCTGGACCAGCTCCGCGAGCGCGGCGACACGGTGCGGATCACCTGCCCGTTCCTGCTCACGTTCGTCGAGCGTCACCCCGAGTACGCCTCGATCGTCGACGGAGGCTGAGCGGCGCCCGCGCGGCGGGGCGGCTACCGTCGTACCCGTGACGGAGTCGACAGCGCGCGGGACGGGCCGGACCGGCCGGGTGGTGGTGGCGGCGATCGCGGTGGCCGCGGTGGTCGGGGCCGTCGTCGGGGTGGGCGTGTGGCGGGGCTGGTTCGCGGACCCGTCGGTCTCCGACGCGCCGCGCGCCCGGGCCGGCGCGGTGGAGACGGTGGTCGGCGACCTCGCCGCGCCGTGGGGCCTGGCCTTCCTGCCCGACTCCTCCGCCCTGGTGACCGAGCGGGACAGCGGGCGGATCCTCCAGGTCTCCGGGGGTACGGCCCGCGAGGTGGCCCGGATCGACGAGGCGGCGCCGGCGGGCGAGGGCGGGCTGCTCGGCATCGCCGTCTCCCCCGACTACGCCCGGGACCGGTGGGTGTACGTCTACTACACAGCCGAGCGGGACAACCGGATCGCCCGGCTGCGCCTGGGCGAACGCCCGGAGCCGGTCCTCACCGGCATCCCCCGGGGCAGCCGCACCCACAACGGGGGCCGGATCGCGTTCGGGCCGGACGGGATGCTCTACGCCGGCACCGGCGACGCCGGTGAGCGCGACGCCGCGCAGGACCGGGGCAGCCTGGCCGGCAAGATCCTGCGGATGACCCCGGACGGCCAGCCCGCCCCGGGCAATCCGGACGAGGGTTCGCTGGTCTACAGCCTCGGCCACCGCAACGTCCAGGGGATCGCCTGGGACGCCAGGGGCACCCTGTTCGCGGCCGAGTTCGGGCAGAACCACTACGACGAGCTGAACCGGATCTCGCCCGGCGGCAACTACGGCTGGCCGCTGGTGGAGGGCCCCTCGGACGACTCCCGGTACGTCACCCCGCTGGCCACCTGGGCCACCGACGAGGCCTCGCCCAGCGGTCTGGCGGTGGTCGGCGACCAGGCCTGGCTGGCGTGCCTGCGCGGTCAGCGGCTCTACCGGATCGGCACCGACGGCACCGGCCCGGAGGCGCTGCTGAGCGGCGAGTACGGCCGGCTGCGGCATGTCGCGGCGGCGCCGGACGGGTCGCTCTGGGTGCTCACCTCGAACCGGGACGGGCGCGGCTCGCCGGACGAGGGCGACGACCGGATCCTGCGCCTCGTCCCCTGAGCGGGTCAGATGGCGTGTTCCGGCGCGGGTAGCTCGGTGAACGGGAAGCGGAGCCGGAAGTCGGGCCACGGCACGGTGAGGCAGAGCCCGCCCTCGGCGTGCCCGGTCTCGACGCCGAGCTTCGCGATGTCCCCGAGGTCGACCAGCGACCGGCGGGCCTGTTCGGGGCTGACGCCGGCGGAGGTGGCGAGGGTGTGGAGGCTGGTGGTCACCACCCGGCGGCGCCAGCGCCGGCGGGTCCGCTGGGCGAGCCGGCGGATCGCGATGGCGACCAGCACCGCCTGGTCGTCCCGCTGGGCCCGCCCCTCCAGCTCCCGCTCCTGCGGCGACAGCGGCAGCACGTCGAGCGGGTCGCGGTCCAGCCGGGGCAGCACCCAGGGGTCGTCGGCGTCGTCGGTGAGTTCGAACAGGCCCAGCCCGGTCAGGCAGCAGAGCAGTTCGCCGACGGTGTGCGGGACGGGCAGGTCGCGCCGCTGGCACATCTGCGCGAACAGCTCGATCCGGGTGGCCCGGACCCGCACCATCCAGGCGTAGTGCTCCCGGGCGTGCAGCTCGGCGTGCTCGGCGTCCCGACCGGCGTGCCGTCGCCGGGCCCGGTCCACCCAGTCGTCCACGCTGCCCGGGTCGCACCACGCGGACTCGTCCCAGGGCACCCGCCCGGACCAGGCCGACCGGCGGAACGGAGGCGGTTGCGGGATGACGGTGAGGTAGACGAAGGCGCAGGGGAGCCAACGGATCCAGGACGGCATGAGAGCGGCCCGCTGCCAGCGAGGGGTCACCGGCCGTACGATACCGCGACTGGCCGTACGCGTGGGGGCACCGATCGTGATCGAGGAGTGACGGACCCCCTTCCCACCGTGGCGGCGTGACCGTCCATCTCGGACCCGACGGGCCGGTGCGGTGAGGCGGCGGCTCAGGACCGCCCGACGAGCAGTTCGGCCGCCGCCCGGCCGGCGGCCCTGGTGGCGCCGTGGGTCGCCAGGTGCACCCGGCCGGTGACCGTCGACGGGACGCCGAGTTCCACCACGATCGCGTCCGGGTGGCTGGCCAGGATCGCCCGCACCGCCGTGCCCATCCAAGCGTGCCGGTGCAGGTCGCGGACCACCAGGACGAGGGAACGGCCGTGCGCGGCGGCGAGCGAACCGGCCGGCGGGGAGCCGTCGGTGCCCAGGTCCTCGGCGCCGAGCCGGGCGGTCGTGGTGCCGGGGAGCAGCGCGGCGAGCGGCGCGCCGATCCCCCAGGGGGTCTCCGCGCCGGTCGCGATGTTGTGCGGGGGCGAGAACTCCAGTACGTGGGCGGGGCCGGTCAGCGGCAGCAGCGCCGCCCCCGCGGCGGTGGTCAGGCGTACCGCCCGGCGGGCGGCGGCCATCCCGAGCGCGGAGCCGTCCGGGCCGGCGCCGGGCCAGTGCGGTCGCTGGGCGCGGGCCGCGCTGCTCCAGGCGGCGAGCTGGCCGACCCGCTTGGCGGCCTCGACCAGGCGCTCCTCCGGCAGCGTCCCGTCCAGCACGGCGTCGACGATGGCGTCCCGCAGTCGCCGGGCGTCCGCCTCGTCCGCGTGCTCGCCGCCCACGCAGATCGCGTCGGCGCCCGCGGCCAGGGCGAGCACCGCCGCGTCCCCGAAGCCATACCGGTGGGTGATCGCGCGCATCTCGATGGCGTCGGTGATGACGACCCCCTGGAACCCCAGCTCGTCGCGGAGCAGGTCGGTCAGGACCCGCCGACTCAGCGTCGCCGGCCATTCGGGGTCGATCGCCGGTACGAGCAGGTGGCCGGTCATCACCGCCTGGGTGCCGGCCGCGATCGCCGCCCGGAAGGGCAGCAGCTCGCAGTCGTCGAGCCGGCCACGGTCCACGTCGATCCGGGGTACGTCGAGGTGGGAGTCGACGCTCGTGTCGCCGTGCCCCGGAAAGTGCTTGGCGCAGGCGGCGACGCCGGCCGACTGGAGTCCGCGTACCCAGGCGGCGGTGTGCCGCCCGACGAGTTCGGGGTCGGCCCCGAAGGCGCGTACCCCGATGACCGGGTTGTCGGGGTTGGCGTTGACGTCGGCGTCGGGGGCGTAGTCCAGGGTGATCCCGGCCGCGGCCAGCTCGGCGCCGAGGTCCCGGGCCACCGCCTCGGTGAGTTCGGGGTCGTCGATCGCGCCGAGCGCCAGGTTGCCGGGACGGGAGCTGCCGTGCCGGGACTCGAAGCGGGTGACGTCACCGCCCTCCTCGTCGACCGCCACCAGCACGTCGGGGCGCTCGGCCCGGAGCGCGGCGGTCAGCTCGGTGACCTGTTCGGCGTCCACCACGTTGCGGGCGAACAGCACGACGCCGCCGAGGCCCTCGCCGATCCATCGGCACACCCAGGCCGGCGGCCGGGTGCCGACGAAACCGGGTTGCAACACCGCCGCCGCCAGGCTGGACAGACTGCCCGTCGTTGCGCTCATCCCGCCGGATCCCCCCGCTGCTCTACAGTGGACAACCACCGCCCTGGTAGCGGCCGGTGCTGTCATGGTCACACCGGTCCCAATAATAGTCAATAAACCTTCCTATTAACTGGGCAGTACGCGCAGGTGCAGGCCAGGGCCGGTCGTGGCACAGTGCTGGAATGCGGCTCAGCGCGGTGACAGCGGGATGGGACCTCGGCGGCCTGCCGTACCGGATTCTCGCGGCCGACCAGGGCGACTGGTCGGAGATCCCGGGGGTACGGCTGCTCGGCGCCGTCCTCGGGGCGGCGCTGCTGATCGCCGCGCTCCGCGCCATGTTCGGCGGCCGGCGCTAGGGTTTCGCAGATCCCTCCGTGCCGGGCCGGGACCGGCCGGCGCGACGGGTCGAACGGCGACCGCCCGGGGTCACTCCGTCGGCATCGGGGCCGGCTCGGCGCTGCGCATCCGCTCCGGGGTCCAGTAGGAGTCCTGCGGACCGGGCGAGGAGAGCCGGGTGCTGGACGTGTCGGCCGGTGGCACGCTGGAGCCCGGAGCCGGAGCGTCGCGCGGTGCGCCGGCCCGGAGCGTGACGACCACGCCGACCAGCACCGCCAGCGCGAGCACCGCGGCGGCGGCGCCGAGCGCGACGACGGACGAGCGGACCACGGCACGCCTCCTTTCCGCCTCGGACACTCGCGACACTACCGCCACCAGCAGGGCATGTCCGGGCCTTCGGTAACGGTGCCATCACGGTTTCCGTCGACCCCGGTCGATCCGCACCGCTCCCGCCCGGGCACCTCGACCGGAGCCGGGCCGGCCCGGAACCGGGTCCCCGCGCTACCGCCGGCGGGGACCCGGTTCCGGCCCGAAGGTCCGTCAGACCCGGTTCGCCACCGAGTTGTAGACGTCCGCGACCGCGGTGTCGAAGTACGGGCTCTTGTTCCACCCACTGCTGTTCAGCGTGCTCATCACCCCGTTGACGTAGCCCAGGTTCCCGTTGTACGCCCGCAGCCATACCGCCCCGGAGGACCCGCCGGTGAACCCGCAACGGAGCTGGATCTTGTACTCCTGGAACGGCCAGGTGCCGGGCCGGGAGGTGGTGCCCTGGCAGTACTGCTGCCAGCCGCCGTCGAAGGGCGGGGCCTGCGGGTAGGCCAGGATGGTGACGAACTGCTGGAAGCTGTAGTTCACCGAGAGGCCGTTGCCGCCGAGTACGTCCACCGGACGCTGGCCGGACGCGTTCGGCCACACTGTCACATAGGCGACGTCCCGCTCCAGGTTGCTGTCGTTAATCCACGCGTTGAACGTGGTGAGCCACTTGGCCGACCAACGGCCGTACGGCTCGGCCCCGTAGTTGTAGAGCGGGACGAAAACCCAGTTCTGCATCCATTGGCCACCCTGCCCGCCGTGCACACAGTGCCCGGCGGTCATGACCAGCAGACGTGAACCGCTGTTCACCGTTCCGGCGGAGCAGACGTAGTTTCCGCCATTCGCCGGGTTGTGGAAGAAGACCTTGCCCACCGAGGCCGAGGCATTCACCGCCACCCCGGCGCGGTCGGTCGCGTTGCCCGCCGAGGCGGCACCGGCCAACCCCGCCACGGCGGGCTTCACGGGCGCGGCCGGTGGCACCGAGTACGCCGGACCGGTCGGCTTCGCCCGCGTCGGGGCACTCGACTTCACCCCGTTCACCAGCGTGTCCGCCGAGATCGCGGAACGCATTCGCTCGGGGGTCCAGTAGCTCGCCGCCTGGTCGGCGGTGCTGGCACCGGCCCGCGCCCCGGACCGGGCACTCGCCGAAACCGTGGCCGCCGCCGAACTGGACGCCGCCTCCGCCCGGCTCCCACCGGTCGACGCCGCCTGCACCGAGCCGGCGGTGACGGCCAGCAGAGCGCCGGTGACAAATGTCGCCGAGCCGATCAGCACCACCCGGCGTCGGATTTCTGATAAACGCATTTACTGCCTCCCACTGATTGCCGTCGGTGCCTGTCGTCGCACCGCCAACAGCATGTGGGAACGGGCGCTCGGGTGGTGTCGGGAAAGCTGTTCACACTGTCGCTGACAGTCAATCGTTGACGCGCCCGTAAACCGGTGTTATGAAGACGGAATGGCGAGCGGGGGCCACGCCGAAAGGTTCTTTCCGCTCGTCGACGCATGGGAGCCAGATGGGACGTCTCAGTATCCCGCTCGTACCGGAGGGGCCCGTCCGGCGGTTCTACGAACGGCTGCACGCACTGCACCTCGCCGCCGACCGGCCGAGCATGCGGGCCCTGCAACGCGCCACCCGTACGCCCCGGCGGCCGCACGGGATCAACTCGACCTCCATCCACGCGGCGTTCACCCGGCCCCGGCTGGCACGCTGGGAGGTGGTGCGGGAGATCGTCCGGCTGCTCGACGGCGACGTGGCCGAGTTCACCGAGCTGTGGCAGCGGGCCCGCCGCTTCGAACTGAGCGCCGAGAGCGACCTGCCGGTGTGCCCACCGCAGCCGGCCCCAGACACCGGGCCGCCCGCCGCACCGGCGCTGGACGGGCCACCGGCGGCGGTGGCGAGGGCCGGACGGCCCGCGACGGAGGCGTCCCCCGACGGCCCGCTCCCCCGGGAACTTCCGCCCGACGTCACCCCGTTCCTCGGCCGGGACCGGCAGCTCGCCCGGCTCGACGCGCTGCTCGCCCCGGCCGCCGGCACCGCCGGCCCGACGCACGGCACCGCCGGCCCGCCGGTGATCGCCCTGCTCACCGGCGCCGCCGGGGTGGGCAAGACCGCACTGGCGGTGCACTGGGCACACCGGATCGCCGGGCGCTTCCCGGACGGGCAGCTCTACGCCGACCTGAACGGCTGGGATTCCGGCCCGCCGGTCGGTCCGGCCGAGGTGCTCACCGGTTTCCTCGCCGCGCTCGGCGACGACCCGGTACGTCTCCCGGCCGACCTGGCCGGGCGCGCCGCCCGCTACCGCACCCTGCTCGCCGACCGGAGCGTGCTGATCCTGCTCGACAACGCCGGCTCGGCCGAACAGGTGCGGCCGCTGCTGCCCGGCACCGGCCGCTGTCTGGTCGCGGTCACCAGCCGGGACGACCTGGCCGACCTGGTGGCCCGGTCCGGCGCGCGGCGGCTGCCCGTCGCCCCATTGCCGGCGGAGAGCGCCCGCCACCTGCTGCGCGCACTGTGCCCGAGGCACGCCGACGCCGACCCGGAGACGGTCGACGAACTCGTCCGGCGGTGCGCCGGGCTTCCCCTGGCCCTGCGGTTGGCCGCCGAGCGGCTCACCGCCCCGGTGTGGCAGCCGGGCGGCGTCCCCGGCCGGCTGGGGTGTGCACCGGACGTCGAGGACGCCTACCCGGCTGATCAGCTACGGGCCTCCGTCGGCTGGTCGTTCCGGCGACTGCCGGCGCCGGCCGCCCGGCTGGGCTGGCAGTTCGCCCTGCACCCGGGCTCCTGTGCCGACACGTACGCCCTGGCGGCGCTCGCCGGCACGGACGTGGCCACCACCGTGGCGCTGATCGAGGCGCTGCTGCGCGCCAACCTCTGCGTACGGGTGGCGCCGGGCCGGTACGCCCTGCACCTGCCGGCGCGGGCGTACGGCCGGGAGCGGAGCGAGCGACCGGAGCTGGCCGGCCCGGCGCGGGCCGCGCTGCGCCGGCTGCTCGACCACTACCTGACGATCGGCGCCAGGGCGAGCGCACTGCTGCGGCTGGCCGAGTGCCCGGAGGGATCCGCCTGGAGGATCGGGTCGGCCGGCTGGCCGAGCGGCACCGTGACGTGGTGGGCGGAGGACGGCGGGCTGGGCCAGACCCCGGTCCTGTCGGACCGCGCCGGGGCCCGGGCCTGGCTGGACGTCGAGCGGTCGAACCTGTCGGCCATGGTCGATCGAAGCCGGGCCCTCGGCTGGGAGCGGGAGGCCGACGAACTGGCCGCCGTACTCGCCGGGGCGCCCACCGCCTCCTGACGCCGGCCTGCGGGGACCGACCCCTGCCGGCGGCCGGAGCCGGCCGGATGGCCGCGCGAGCGGACCGGGGAGGGTAATCTTCGCCCCATTAGCGGCTATTGCGGTTAATGGGGCAGGCCGACCGGGCCAGGTCAGCGGAGGGGAACCACCGTGGGCGACGGCGACGTCGATCGAGCGACCCGGACCGGGCCGGGGTGAACCTCGCGGCGATCCTGCTCAGCCTGGCCGCGGCCGCCCTCTTCGCCATCGGGTCGGCGCTGGAGCAGACCTCGACGAAGCAGGAGAAGGCGACCCGGACCCTGGATCCGCGCCTGCTGCTCCGGCTGGTCCGCCGGCCGCGCTGGATCCTCGGCTGGTTTCCCGCGCTCATCGGCACGATCCTCCAGGCCCTGGCGCTGCGCGTCGGCCCGCTCGTCCTGGTCGAACCGCTGCTGCTGGCCGGGGTGTTCATGGCGGTGCCGATCACCGCGGCGATGAACCGGCAGCGGCCGCACGCGCGCGACCTGCTCGTGGTCGTCCTCGGCGCGGCCGGTCTCGTCGCCTTCCTGGTGGCCGCCGCGCCCCGCGCCGGGCTCAACCAGGCCCCGACCGCCGCGTGGCTGCCGATCCTCGCCGGCCTCGCCGCCGCCTTCACCCTCTTCCTGGTCCTGGCCTGGCGGATCGAGGGCGCCGCCCGGGGAATCCTGCTCGGCGCGGGCACCGGGCTGCTCTACGGCGTCGCCGCCGCGCTGGTGAAGACGGTCACCGTCCAGGCCGGGCAGGGCCTGGGCACGCTCTTCACCAACTGGCACCTCTACGTCCTGCTCGCCGTCAGCCTGGCCGGGCTGGTTCTCAACCAGAACGCGTTCCAGAGCGGCCCGATCGCGGCGCCGTTGACCACGATCACGCTGCTCGACCCCCTCACCAGCATCGTGCTCGGCGTCGGGGTCTACCGGGAGACGCTGTCGCTGGGCGGCTTCCGGCTGGTCGTCATCGTGCTGGCGGCCCTGTTGATGGGCTACGCACTCTGGCTCGCCCGCCGCACCCGGTCGGGCTGACCAGGTACGGGCCGAGGTCCTCGTTTCGGCCGCACCGCCCGGGGGTACCTCCGGCTCCCGATGAAGCTGCCAAATATGCCCGCCACCAGGCTCCGCCGCGCCGCGCGGGCCCATTTCGGCTGGCCGTCGCTGCGTCCCGAACAGCTCGCCGCGATGCGGGCGGTGATGCGCGGTCGGGACACCCTGGTCGTACTGCCGACCGGCGCCGGCAAGTCGGCCGTCTACCAGGTGCCGGCGAGCCTGCTGCCCGGGCCGACGGTGGTGATCTCCCCGTTGCTGGCCCTGCAACAGGACCAGATCAGCGCGCTGAACGACCGCGACCTGCCGGAACTGCGGGCCGTGCGGGTCAGCTCGGCCGAGACTCCGGGGCAGCAGGCGGCGGCGCTGGCCGACGTACGCGAGGGTCGGGCGCGGTTTCTGTTCACCACCCCGGAGCAGCTCAGCAACCCGGACCGGTGCCGGGAGATCCGCGAGCTGCGTCCCGCCCTGGTCGCCGTGGACGAGGCGCACTGCATCTCCGCCTGGGGTCACGACTTCCGCCCCGACTACCTCACCCTGGGGCACCTGATCCGGGAGCTGGGCCGACCGCCGGTGGTCGCGCTGACCGCCACCGCCTCGCCACCGGTCCGCGACGACATCGTCGCCCGGCTCGACCTGCGCAAGCCCCGCCTGGTGGTCTCCGGCCTGGACCGCCCGAACCTCTTCCTGGAGGTGGCGAACTGCGCCACCGAGGACTACCGGTGGCGCCGGCTGATCACGCTGCTGCGGGCCGACGAGCGCCCCGGGATCATCTACGTGCCGACCCGCCGGGCCGCCGAGGAACTGGCCGAGCGGTTGACCAAGGCCGACTTCCCGGCGCAGTACTACCACGGCGGCATGCCGGCCGGCGCCCGCGAGGAGCTGCACGAGGACTTCCTCGCCGACCGGGTACCCATCATGGTCGCCACCTCCGCGTTCGGGATGGGCATCGACAAGCCCAACATCCGCTGGGTGGCGCACATGGCGCTGCCGGACGCGCCGGACAGCTACCTCCAGGAGATCGGCCGCGCCGGCCGGGACGGCGAACCGGCCCGCGCGCTGCTGCTCTGGCGGGCCGAGGATGTCGGGCTGCGCCGCTACTTCACCGGCGGCGCGGCGGACCCGGAGGAGCTGCGCGACCTCGCCGCGCTGCTGCGGGACGGGCCGGCCACCCGGGCCGCGCTGCGCGAGCGGACCGGGCTCGGCGCCCGCAAGCTGGGGCAGCTCGTGGCCCTGCTGGAGCAGGTCGGCGCCGCCCGCACGCTCTCCAACAACCGGCTCAGTTCCCCCCGGTACGCCCCGAAGCCGGTGGACGCGGCGAGCGCGGCGGTGGCCGAGGCGGAACGGCAGCAGACGGTGCAGCGCTCCCGTACCGACATGATGCGCGCGTTCGCGGAGACCCGGAGCTGCCGGGGGCAGACCCTGTTGGCGTACTTCGGTGAGCGGCTGCCCCGGCCGTGTGGGCACTGCGACAACTGCCTGACCGGGGACGCGGCGGCCGGTGCACGCACGGAGGGGGCCGCGAACGCGGACGGCGGCCCGTTCCCGGTGCACAGCTCGGTACGGCACGCGGAGTGGGGCACCGGCCTGGTGCTCGGCTACGAGGAGGACCGGATGACGGTGCTCTTCGACGAGGTCGGCTACAAGACGCTCTCCGTACCCGTGGTGAGCGAGCAGGGTCTGCTCGCCGCCGTGACCGACTGATCTACGGTGTCCGCGGGATGTGTTTGCCATCAGTGAGAGGACGTTTCCGTGACAGAGCAACCGGTGTACACGACCGAGTTCGGGTTCTCCGACGACGAGTGGGGCCTGCTCGTCGGCCTGCCGCAGTCGGTGCTGACCGCGGCCAGTGCCGCCGAGTCGGACGGCGGCCGCCGCACCCGCTCGGAGAACGCCGCCGGCCTGGAGACCATCGCCGCCGGCCGGGAGTCGGCCAGCCCGCTGGTCGCCGCCGTCGCCGGTGAGCTGATCGCCCGGGTCGGCGATCCCGAGGCGGGCGAGGAGCTGCCGGTGATCGAGCCG
>NZ_JBNJMX010000018.1:0-69126 GCF_050936375.1 Plantactinospora sp. CA-290183
GCTACCGCTCGGCGCGATCGGGGCCAGCACCGGCGGTGGAGACCGCGGAGTCGCTCATCGCCGAACTGGACACGATCGCTGACCGTGTCCGCCCCTGGCTCGACGGCGGGGCGACACCCGAGACAATCGCCGTCCTCGTACACGACAAGTTCCAGCGTGAGCGAGTTGTCAACGCGCTCAACGAGCGCGGCGTGCCGGCACGAGCAGTCGACCGCGACCGCCCGGGGGAAGGCCGGGTGCTCGTGATGACCATGCACAGGGCCAAAGGCATGGAGTTCGCCAAGGTCGTACTCGCCGACGTCGGTTTCCGGTCGGCTGCCGAGAAGGTCAGGCTCGACAGCCTGGATGACATCGAGCGGCACGACGCCGAGTTGCGCGCCCGGTCATTGGTGTACGTGGCCGCAACCCGTGCCCGCGATGAGCTTCTGGTGGTTCAGCGCCGATAGCTCCTGTCCGGGCTGAGAGGAAATATGGTCTCCTCCTGGAGCCAGTCGAGGGTGGGGTGAACGGCGGTCAGGACAACGCACCTGATCGACTCCGCGACCTCGTCAAGCGCCTTGGCCGTTGATTCAGGCGATCCACCCAGATCCACGGGATAGGTGTGCAGGCGCTGGATGCCCCCGACCACCCTGATGACTCGGTCCGGAGCCGGGTCAGCGCGGCAGTAAATGAGCATCCCGCGCGGTAGTCGCAGGGCGGTGGTGTAGGCCAGCAGCTGGTAATAGTCGCTGGTACGCGCCAGACCGCTCCCGGTCAGCTTGTACATGACGTCCGCAACGAAAACGATCTCCGTGCCCCGCCTGAAGAGCAGGTCGGGATTCATGGTGACGAGCGGCGAGACGCTCAGGGAAACGGCCAGCTGCTCGAGAACCTCAATCGCGGGGTAGAGCCTTCATCCGCGATCCCACCGTCGCCGTCCCGGTCAACGTCGCCTCGAACGCCGCGCCGAGATCGCCGGTACGCATCGACGGCACGAGCCGTCGCAGGGCGTCGACGGTCATCGGCGTCGGGTTGTTCGCGCGCGGGTACTCCGTGACGCACCGCTGTGCGATCCGCTCGTCGGCGTCCTCGCCGATACCCAGCTCCGCGAGCGTGGTCGGAAGCTCCAGCCGACCGAGCAGTGCCTGTACCGCGTTCGCCGCGTCGACGAGGTCGTCGCCGCGTCCCGAGGTGAGGGCCCGGGCGAGGGTACGGGCGCAGTCCGGCTCGAGCCCGCTGGCGTTGAAGGCGATGCAGTACGGCAGCGCCAGCCCCGACGACACACCGTGCGGTACGGACCGCTCGTGCGCGACGCAGTAGGCGAGCGAGTGCCCCAGCAGCACACCCGCGTTGAGCGCCTGGCCCGACAGGTGCGACGCCCAGAGGCAGGCGGCGCGGGCCTCGATGTCACCGCGGGAGGCCGCCTCCAGGTTGCCGACCAGCAGGGCAATCGCCGTCCTGGCGTGGTGCACGGTCATCGGCGAGCGGTCGGTGGACATCAGCGCCTCGGCGGCATGTGACAGCGCGTCCATTCCGGTGATCGCGACGATCCGTCCGGGCAGCCCGTCGAGCAGGGCCGGATCGAGCACGACCGCCGTGGCGACGTACCCGGCGGTGGCCGAGATGCGTTTCGCCCCGGCCACCGTCACCATCGCCGCCCGGGTCGCTTCGGAGCCTGTGCCGCAGGTCGTGGGCACCATGAGGAGCGGGGCTACGCCGCCGGGCGGCGCGACCGGGCCGAGCCAGTCGGCGGCGCCGCCGGCGTTCTCCAGCAGCAGCGCAATCATCTTGGCAGCGTCCATCACGGACCCGCCGCCGGCCCCGACGACGACATCCGCCCGGACCTCCCGGGCGCGTGCCGCCGCCCGGTCGATGCGGGCGTCGTCCGGTTCGGCGCCGAACCCGCCGACGACCGTCACCCGGTACGCCGCACTCAGCGCGTCGAGCATCGGCGCGAGTAGTCCGGCGCCCGCGACGGCGTCGTCGACCGCGACGAACACCGAGGCGCCATCGGCCAGGCGCAACCGGGACGACAGCACCTGGGCGATCAGTCCGGCACTACCCCGGCCGCTGACGACCGTGGCCGGCGAGATGAACTCGGCGGTCGAGTCGCTCGCCGGCAAGAACGTTGTCTCCATCAGGTTTCCCCCGGTTCCCCGGACCGGGCCGGCACGGCCCGGTCCGTCTCAGGCCGTACGCGGGGTTCCCGCGCCGGATCTGGCGCTGCGGGAGCCGGCGGCTGCGGCCGACGGGCTCCCGAGTACAGGTCGCCGATGTTGTCCCGGTCGATGCCGGTGGTCGGGCCGTGCCAGACGATGCGCCCGCCGTTCAACACGTGGATGTACGAGCAGGTGCGCTCGACGACCGAGAAGTTCTGCTCGACGAGGAGGACGGTGATGCCGCGCTCGTTCAGCGTGCGGATCGCGTCCACCAGTTCGGAGATCAGCTTCGGCGACAGGCCGGCCGTGGGTTCGTCGAGCAGCAGCACGTCACAGGTCGCCATGAGGCCGCGGGACACCGCCAGCATCTGGCGTTGGCCGCCGGAGAGGTTTCCCGCCGGATCGCCGAGCCGCCCGGCCAGTGCCGGGAAGATTTCCAGCACCGACTCCCGCGCCTCCTCGTACGGGCTGGCCCGCCGGCCGGTGAGCCAGGACAGCCGCAGGTTCTCGGCGACCGACAGCTCCAGCACGGCGGCCCGCTCCTGCGGCACCATTGCCAGGCCGAGCCGGCGCCGCTTGGCCGGGGAGAGCCGGTCGGCGACCTGCCCACCGATCGACACCCCGCCCGTGGTCCGGACGAAACCGGCTGCGGCCAGCAGCAGCGTCGACTTCCCCGCGCCGTTCGGGCCCAGCACACCCACCGCGCTGCCCCGCCCGACCCGGAGCGAGACGTCCTTCGCCGCAGCCACGGAACCGTGGTAGGCGGAGAACGCGGTCAACTCCAGTGCCGCCGGCAGCCGTGTCGGATCGTCCCTCATCACGCCACCTCACCCAGGTACCGATCGCGGACCTCGTGCGAGTCCAGGACCGTGGCCGCGTTCCCACGGGCGAACTCCGCCCCCTGGTCCATGGCGACCACGGTGTCGGCCAGCGACCGGACCAGTTCGAGGTTGTGCTCCACCAGCAGCGCGGCGACCGAGGCCGACCTCAGTTTGTCGATCTCGGCCGCCAGCCGCTGCTGCTCGACCGACGACAGCCCGGCGAACGGCTCGTCGAGCAGCAGCACCCGGGCGCCGGATACCATCGACCGGGCGATCTCGACCAGGCGCTGCTCCCCGAGACTGAGTTCGCCCGGGCTGTCCTGGGCGAGCCGGTCGAGCCCGAGCGCCGCGAGTGCCGTGACCGCGCGGTCATGCCGGTCCCGCGCGCCCCGCGACAGTCCCGGCCCGCCGAGTATCTCGAACCACCGGCGGCGCACGTCGCCGGCGATCGAGCCCATGGCGACGTTCTGCCACACCGTCAGTTCCGGGATCAGCCGCGGCGTCTGGAAGGTACGCACAATGCCGAGCCGGCTGCGCTGCGGGGGCGACAGCGGGGCGAGGTCGATGACGTCGTCGCCGAACCGCACGGACATGGTCGCCACCGTGACCGGTACGAACCCGGACAGCCCGTTGATCGCGGTGCTCTTGCCCGCGCCGTTCGGCCCGATCAGGGCCACGATCTCGCCGCCGGTGACGTCGAGGCTGAGCTGTGCGACCGCGACGACGCCGCCGAACCGCACGGTCATCTCGCGTACGGAGAGTTGAACGGTACTCATCCGGTGCTTCCTCTCACCGCGTGGATCCGCCCGCTGGCCCAGGTCACAATCTGGTTGAGCCCACGTGGCATGAACAGCGCCACGAAGGCGAGCGCGACGCCGTAGAACACCAGCCGGTACTCGGCGAGTGGCCGGAGCAGCTCGGGCAGGGTCACCACGACCACCGCACCGAGCACCGGTGCCCAGCGCCAACCCCGACCGCCGATGATGGCGATGGCGATCAGCCGGATAGAGGTCTCCAGCGACATCTGGTCCGGCCCGATGTAGTGGACGAGTTGGGCGAGGAACGCTCCCGCGATCGTGACCGGCACCGAGCTGATCATGAACGCGAGCAACCGTATCCAGGCCACCGACAGGCCGAGCGACTGGGACGCCGGCACGTCGAACCGGGTGGCCAGCATCGCGGCGCCGAGCGGCGACTCCCGCAGGCTGCTCTGCAGGTAGTACGCCACGGCGAGCACCAGGCCGGACATCACCAGAACCTGCCCCGGGCCGGCGAACCCCGGCACGGCGATCTGCTGGATCCCGCTGATCCCGGCGTACCCGCCGGTGATCGGGGTCGCATTCTGCACCACGACCACCGAGAGGAGGCCGATGGCCAGGGTCGTGATGCCGAAGTAGTAGCCGACGACGCGCAGCGTGACCAGCACGATGAGCGCCGCCACCAGCAGCGAGACGAGGATCGGGAGCACCAGCGCCAACCCGACCCCGCCGGACTCGGTCAGCCTCGCCCAGCCGTACGCGCCGATGGCGAAGAAGACGACGTGGCCGAGCGAGACCAGTCCGGTGTACCCAACGAGAATGTTCAGTCCGACGCCGGCCAGCGCGAAGATCGCGGTCATCGCGGCGATCTGGGCCTCGTGCGGGCCCAGTACCGCCGCGAGCGCGATCGCTCCGACGGCGATCGCCGCCGCCTCGCCGAGGTGCACGCCCTGCCGGGTCACCCGGGTTGCCCGGGGAGCACCCTGTGCCGTCGCCATCAGACCACCCTCGCCTTGATGCCGCGGCCGGCCAGGATGCCCTGTGGCAGCACCAGCAGCACGGCCATGATGATGAGCGGCGCGATCGCCTGCCGGGTGGCGGTGTTCAGGTATCCCGCGGCGTAGTTCTCGGCGAGACCGATGATCACGCCGCCCACGACCGCGCCGTACGGGTGCCGCAGCCCACCGATCATCGCGGCGGCGAACCCGCTGATCGTCAATGCCACGCCCATGCTGGCGCTGACCAGCAGCACGGTGCCCAGCAGTACACCGGCGAACACCCCGACGACGCCCGCGAACACCCAGCCGACCACCGTCAGCCGGGCGATCTGCACGCCCGACAGCCGCGCGGCGTCCACGTCGGCGGACATCGCCCGCATCTGCAGCCCGATGTCGGTCTTCTTGTAGAAGACGAAGAAGGCGGCCATCAGCAGCCCGGCGGCCAGCAGGATCGCGAAGTAGTCGAACGAGATGCTGAACGACTCCAGTCTGATCGCCTGCGCGGTGACCGGACTCGTCAGCCGGTACGTCTCGGAGCCCAGCACGTTGTTCGCGAGGTTCGCCAGCACCGTCGAGATGCCGATCGTGCCGACAATGATCAGGTCGATGTCCCGGCGCCGGGCCAGCGCCGGCCGGACGAAGAGCAGGCCCAGCAGCACGCTGGCGACCAGGACGATCGCGACCGCCTCCAGGAACCCGGCGAGGTACCCGCCGCCCGCGGTGGTGCGGACGGCCACGAACAGCGCCGCGACCATGACGACGTCACCCTGGGCGAAGTTGAGCACGCCGGTACCGTTGAACAGCGTCGAGATGCCGAGTGCCACCAGCGCGTAGCCGCAACCTATGCAGAGCCCGATGATCGTGAAATAAAGTAGCTCAGTCATCTCCGGGTGCGGTCAGACAGCGACCGTCTCTCCTGTCCTCCAGAGCCGGAACGCGAGGTCGTCGGCCTTGATCGGCGCGCGCTCGGTCAGGTTCCACGGCGACTTGCCGCAGGCGAGACCCTCGATCGCGGTGGCCTTCGACAGCCAGTCCTGCACGGCCTGCCGGCTGGTGCCGGCCTCCTTGAACGCGCGGATCAGGACCGTCATGGCGTCGTACGCGGTCGCGCCCTCGAAGGTCAGCGGGTCCTCCGGGTGCGCCTTCGCCCAGTTCTCGGCGAGGGTACGGCTGGCCGGCGAGTCGTCGCCCAGCGGCGTCATGAAGTAGAGCCCGTCGGCGTCCTTGCCGGCGATCTCGCCGACCGCGATGTCACCGGCGGCCACGTTGCCGACGATCGGCACCTTCCACCCGATCTCGGCCTTCCCCTTGACCACCGCCGCGTACGGGGTGCCGAAGCTGAACATCGCGACGAAGTCGGGGTTCTTGCGCCGCAGCGACACGAGCTGCGGGGCGAGGTTCGAGGCGGTCGGCTCGAACGTCTCGGACCCGACGATCTCCAGGTCGGACTCGCCGAGGATGGCGTCGAGCTGCTGCTTGGCCGAGGTGCCGTACGCACCGGTGTCGGTGAAGATGCCGACCCGGCGGAAGTTGTTGCGGGCGGCGAAGTTGATGACGTTCTTGATCTGCTCCGAGTCCCGGGCGTTCACCTGGTACTGGAATGGGTTCTTGATCGAGTTGCTCGCCCCGAACACGAACTCGGGCAGTCCGGCCGCCTGGACGGCGTTCGCCTGGGCGAGCGCGACCGGCGACGAGTGGGCGCCGAACATGGCGACCGCGCCGGCCTGAGCGAACCGGGTCACCAGCGGCACGGCCTCGCTGGGGTTGTTCGCGTCGTCCTGATAGTCCACCTTGACGGAGATGTCGCCGAGTTCGCCCGACTCCTCGGCCTGCTTCAGGCGCAGTTCGATGCCCTTGCGGTACAGGTTGCCGGTTCGCGACACCGCACCGGAGAACGGCAGCGCCACGCCGACCAGGACCTCGCCGGACGCCGACTCCGCACCGGAGTCGGTGACGCTGCCGGAGTCGAGGGTGCAGGCGGTCAGTGCGGTGGCGACGAGTACCAGGGCCAGGCTGGTACGCGTTGTCGCGGAAATCCATCGTGGGGGTCGGCTGCGGTGGAACACCAGGTCTCCTATTCCGGCCAGCCGGTATGGCGGCTGACCACTACGCCCGAGCCGGGCGGTTGGTGGAATCGCAATTCCGTGCGGCACCGTGTGCGCGGTGCCGGCGCTCATCCCCAGGAGCCGGACGCCGTCATCGCTTGATCGCGATGGCCTTCGTCTCGACGTAGTCCTCGATGCCCTCGGTGCCGCCCTCCCGGCCCTGGCCGCTGTTCTTGAAGCCGCCGAAGGGCAGCTCCGGGCGGTTCGGCATGGCGTCGTTGACTCCGATGACGCCGAACTCGAGCCGCTCCATGGCGTCCCAGAGCCGGTTGAAGTCCGAGCCGAACACGTACGCGGCCAGACCGTATGTCGTGTCGTTCGCCCGGGCGACCACGTCGTCGCCGTCGTCGAACGGGTAGACGGGGAGCACCGGCCCGAAGGTCTCCTCGTGGGCGATCGCCATCCCCTCGTGCACGTCGGTCAGCAGCGTCGGCTCGTGGAAGGCGCCCTTGAGCCGAGGGTCGTCCGGCGTCCAACGGTTGCCGCCGACGAGCACGGTCGCGCCCTTGGCGACCGCGTCCTCGACGTGCCGCTGCACCTTGGCGAGGCCGGCGAAGTCGATCAGCGGACCGGTCGTCACCCCGGTGCTGAGCCCGCGCCCGAGGCGCAGCGCGGCGACCCGCTCGGCGAGCCGGCCGGTCAGTTCGGCCACCAGGGAGCGGTGTACGAACAGCCGGTTGACCGAGATGCAGCTCTGGCCCGCGTTGGGGAACTTCGCGATCATCAGGTTGTCGACCGTGCTGTCGAGGTCCGCGTCGGGGAAGACGATGGCCGGCGAGTGGCCGCCCATCTCCAGGGAGACGCGCCGCAGCACGGCACCGGGCCGGCGGGCCAGGCTCAGCCCGACCTCGGTGGAGCCGGTGAAACTCACCTTGCGGATCCGGGGATCGTCCATGATCGCGTTGACGACCTCGGCGGGGCGCGAGGTGGTGAGGACGTTCAGCACGCCGGGTGGAAGCTGCTCGTTGATCAGCCTGGTCACGGCGACCGCGATCAGCGGGGTCTGCTCCGCCGGCTTGGCCACCACGGGCGAGCCGGCCGACAGCGACAGCCCGATCTTGCGCATCAGCATGCTCGCCGGGAAATTCCACGGGGTGATCAGCAACGCTGGGCCGACCGGGGAGGTGAGCACGACACCGCGGCCGTGGGCCGAGGACGGGGTGACCCGGCCGTACGCTCGGCGCCCCTCCTCGACACCCCATTCCAGCATGGCGGCGCCCCGGAGGACCTCGCCGTGCGCCTCGGCGTACGGCTTGCCGTTCTCGACCGACATCAGCCGGGCCAGGCCCTCGGCGTGCGCCCGGATGGCCGCCACGGCGGCCCGCAGCCGCGCGGCCCGAGCCTCGGCGGCCTCGGTACGCCACCCGTCGTACGCGGCCACCGCCGCCTCGGCGGCGGCCCGGGCCTCCGGCTCGCCGGCGTCGGCGGCCCGCCCGACGACCTCCAGCGTCGCCGGGTCGAGTACGTCGAACGTCGTCTCGGCCGTCGTCCACTTTCCGGCGATCAGCAGGGTCCGACTGGGCTCGCCGGGCAGCAGACCGGCATCGAATTCTGCGGTGGTGGGTTGACCCACGACACTCACTCCTCTTCCTGCGTCTGAGATCGCGTATGCGTACGCGCGCAGTCCGGGTCCGCCCCGGCTGCGATGGATGTCGAATCGGTCGACGCCGGTTCGAGCACGGCCGCGCCGACCGTGGAGACCGCACCGCCCTGGGACTGCCCGTACAGGTGGAGCCGCGTTCCGCCGTCGCCACCGTCGGCCAACTCGGGTAGGACCCATACCGTGAAGTCGTCCCTGACCAGGTCCATTCCGCGGTACGAGGCCGACAGCTCCCGCAGCACGCTGCCGGTGCCGCCGTACTCCAGTGCGCCGCGGGCCAGCCAGGCCATCTTCAACAGGCCGTGCACGATGGTCGATGCAGTCCGCTGGACCGCGCGTAGGACTCGTCGTAGTGCGCCTCGTAGAGGTCCTCGGTGGCGACCGCGTACCGGACGACGTCGCGCGGGGACACGGTGGTCGAGAAGACCCGGACCGCGCCTGCGGGCAGCTCCGCCCCGGTCGGCCGGCCAGCCGCGCTCGGCCGCGATCCGGTCGCCGGGGGCGCTGCGGTCGCCGGCTCCGGGAACCGCCGGATCGCCGTGTACCGGAGTTTCGCCACCTCGGCCCGGGAGTCGGTCCGCCGGTACACCGTCTCGATGGTGTACAGCTCCAGCCGCCCGGTCCGGCCGTTCTTGACCTCGACGTCGACCACCGTGGCGCTGCGTTCGAGCGCGTCGCCGACCCGTACCTCGGCCAGCCAGCGGCACGCGTTCCCGCCGTTCAGCCGGGCGGGTGCGTCCGGGACGCCCAGGGCGAAGGCGTCCACGTACTGCGCGCTCAGGAAGGACGGTGGGACCAGCTCGGCCCGGCCGTCCACCGGCAGGTAGGGGTGCTGGGCGAGTCCGGACACCTCTCGGACCCGCTCGGCCCGCCAGCGCTCGCAGCGAAACGGCGCCCAACCGGTGCTGTTGCCGATGATCGCCGAGGGGTCAGGCATCGGAGCCTCCCGCCGGGCCACGGTCCTCCGGGAGCCAACTGGCCTCGCGCAGCGCGTTGCGTACCTGCGGGGCGATCGGCTGGTCGAGTTCCTCGTTGATGTGTGCGAGCAGTCCGGCGGTGCGGCTGACGATCGCCACTCCGCGGTGCAGGTGCCAGGGGATGCCGACGCCGAGCAGGATCGCCGCCGCCGCGCCGGTGGCGTTTACCAGGAGCCGGCGACCGGCCCGCTGCTCGATCGCGGCACCGACCGCGGTCAGCCAACCGGTCTCCTCGGCCGCGACGTCCAGCTCGGCCGCGACCTGGAGCAGCCGGATCGCCCGGGGATCCCCGGTCCGGTGCAGCCCGTGCCCGAACCCGGGCACCCGCCGGCCGTCGTCGAGGATCCGCGCGACCGCCCGCTCGACCGCGACCCGGGCATCGGTGCCGGCACGTACCTCGGCGCCGATGCCGGCCAACAGCTTGCCGGCCTGCTCCATCGAGCCGAGCAGCGAGCTGCCCGCGCCCAGCACACCGGCGGCCAGCGCGCCCTGGAGCGCGTCCGGCGCCGCCGAGTAGGTCAGCCGGGCGGCCAGGGCGCTCGGCTGCATCCCGTGGTCGACCAGGCTGACCAGGACGGCGTCAACGGCGCGGATCTGAGCGTCCGACGGCCGCCGGCCGGTCACGGCGAGCAGCAGGGTCTCGGTGTACGAGGTGTGCCCAATCAGCTCGTCGACCAGGTCGTACCGGCGCAGTTCGATCCGCTCGGCGTTCGCGTGTCCGACGTTGGTGGAGATGCCGAGGCCAGGGCGATGCACCACCGGCTCGGACGTCGTCCCGCTCATCGGTTGGCCTCGGTGGTGAAGGCCAGCGCGTCGAGCACCACGGTCCCGCCGTCGAGCACCCGGATCGGGTTGCACTCGATCTCCCCGATCCCGACCGCGCCGTCGGAGACGACGGCGTCGAGCCGGGTCAGCACGGCGGCGATCTCCTCGGCCAGCCCCGGCACGTCGACCGACGGTTGGGTCTCGAACTGTGCCGCCAGCTTGAGCCGCCGCAACTCGTGCTCGATGTACGCCGGGTCGTACGGCGGCACCAGGGTGCGTACGTCGTCGATCTCGTTCGCCCAGATTCCGCCGCTGCCGAGCACGGCGCGGCTGCCGAAGGTGGCGTCGGCGAGTACCCCGACGATCAGCTCCGGTCCGGCCGGGACCTGCTCGACGACCAGCGCCTTCGTCATGCCGAACTGCCCGGCCATCCGCTCGTACGCCGCCGCCAGCCGGTCCGGGCCGTCGAGCCCGACCTCGACCGCGCCCTGCCGCGCCCGATGTGCCACGAAGGGCTCGACGAGCTTGAGCACGCACGGGTAGCCGACCTGCTCGGCCGCCGCCAGCGCGCCCTCCGTGCCGCTGACCTCGACCCGCCGCGGCGTGCGTACGCCCAGCCGGTCCAGCAGCTCCATCGCCCGCGCCTCGTCGAGGCCCTGCCGCTGGCCGGTCTTGAGCCCGGGAAGGCCGTCGCCGATCGGCCCGCCGAGGTCGATCGCCGGCGCCGGTCCGGTCCGGCCCGGCGCCTGCCGCTGGCCCTGTCGGCCGGCCCGGACGAGTCCCATCCCGCGCAGCGCCCGGGCCGGGTCGGCGCCGACCACCAGGCCGGCCTGGGCGGCCGCCAGGCGGATTCGGTCACTCACGCCGAGCCAGGACAGCACGAGCGGGTTGCGCAGCTCGGCACGGGTCCGGACGAGGATGTCGATCAGCTTCTCCCCGAGGTACTCCATGCTGCCGAGGAAGACCAGCAACGTGTCGACCGAGGGGTCACGGTCGAGGATCCGCAGGGTGTTCGCCATCAGGTCGACGTCGTTGATCACCTGGGCGGTGAAGTCGATCGGGTTCGTCAGCCCGGCGAACGCCGGCAGCGCCGCCCGCAGGTCCCGCATCGTGCCGTCGGACAGGTCGGTCAGCGGTACGCCGAACCGGTCGCACGCGTCCGACAGGTACGCGGCGGCGCCGCCGGAGTTGGTCGCCACCGCCAGCCCGTCGACCGGCGTGTCGATGGTCAGGGCGCGGGCGACGTCGACCGCGTCGTCCATGCCTCGCAGCCGGACCGCGCCGAACCGGTCGAAGACGGCGTCGAAAGCACTGTCCACACCGGAAAACTGCGCGGTGTGCGAGGCCACCGATCTGCTTCCCCGCTCGGACGCGCCGGACTTCAGCAGGAAGACCGGCTTGCCCGCGGACTGCAACTCGCCGAGGGCGACGGCCAGCTGCTCGCCGCTCGCGACGCCCTCGACGTACCCGATCACGGCGGAGGTGGCTGGATCGGTGGCGAGGTAGCGGAGGTAATCGGGGAACGTCACACCTGCCTCGTTGCCGGTGGCGATGACGTGTGAGAAGCGCCCGCCCGCCCAGTACGCCTCGGTCAGCAGGTTGAAGGCGGTGCCGCCGCTCTGCGACACGAGAGCCACCCCGCCCGCCTCGATCGCCGGCATGGTTTCCAGGGTCGTCGCGAACGTCGCGAAGGAGCGGTGTGCGAACGACGCGAGCCCCAGGCTGTTCGGTCCCGCGAGCGCGATTCCGGCCGATTCGGCGATGCGCGACAGCCGATCCTGTAGCGCCTTTCCACCGGCGCCGGTCTCGGCGAATCCGCCGCCGAACACCACGGCCGCCCGCGCACCACGCTCGGCCGCCTCTTCCAGCGCGGCAACCGCCGCCTCCGCGGGAATGCAGATGACGAACAGCTCGACATCCGCCGGCAGCGAGGCGATGTCCGGGTAGCAGCGCAGGCCCTGCACCGACTCGTACTTGGGGTTGACCGGGTAGACCGACCCGCGGTAGCCACGGTCGGCGAGTATGCGCAGGGGGCGGCCCCCGATCCGGTCCGGACGGTCCGACGCGCCGACGACAGCGATGCTCGACGGCCGCAACAGGTAGCGGATCGACTCGTATCGCAGAGTCTGCATGGGTTCTCCGTTTCGAGAGCCGACCGCCCGCAGCCAGGACGAACGGGGCCACGGCCGAGGTTGATGATCGCAGAGTATGTGTACCGGGTGTTGTGATTGTCAACAGTCTCGTGCCGGGTCGGTCGTCGGCGGGTCCGCCGCGACAACGGCGCGAACCACGTTCGATCCCCGGGACACGGCTACGCGCGCCGACGTCACGGACGTCGAGCGGGACCGCCGGCAGGGGCCGGCGCCGCGGCCCGGCCGGCCCGGGGTGGTCCGGATCCGGCGTGGCAAACTTGCGCGCATGGTGGAAGCGACCGCAGGCGGGGAGACGCTAGCGACGGATCTGGTGATAACCGAGCTACTCTCATTTCGGCTACACCGGGTGGTCAACGCATTCGAGCGCAGCGCGGCCCTGCTCTTCCGTCGTGAATTCGACGTCAGCCTGGGTGAATGGCGGGCCCTAGCACTGCTCGGAGGCGGCGTGGCGAGCACCACGAATCGCATTGCCCGACTCGCCGGCATCGACCCTGCTCAAATGAGCCGTATCGTCACGAAGCTCGTCGACCGTGGTCTCGTCGTCCGCTCCAGTGGCCCCGGCAATAGTTCGCCCATCTCCCTGACGCCGGCCGGCCGGCGCACCTACAGAGGTCTGATCGCCGCGGCGCGGACCCGGAACACGGCCTTCCTCTCCGCCCTCAGCGAGGATGAGATCGTCCACCTCAACAGCGCACTGGAGAAGCTGGCGACCCTCGCGATCGCTATGGAACGGGGCGGACCCGACGACGAAGGCGGCGCGGCCGCGGACATCACCCGGTGATCTCGTCTCCGACGGAGCGCTTCGCGGTCGATCGAAGACGGCGCCGGCCCCCGCTGGTGGTCACCACGCCCAAGACCGCCTGACAGAACAATTGGTACAGCTCCGCCGATGAGCGGGGCGCTGACGGTGCCCAACGCCCCGCTTCATCGGCACCGGAACCCATGACGATGTCCGCTACCGGTGCCGTGGCATGGGGTTACGGTATCGATCACCCCTCGGACACAGTTCTTTCGCATCGGTGCGCAATACCGTGGGAGTGTTCAAGCCCCCTTGAATACTCTTTTTCCTGTCTGACGTTACTGTGGGTAATCACCGCGCGGGGGCGGGGGCGGCTGCGTGACCGCGTCCGTGTCGCCGGTAGTTTCCCCAGGTGATTCCCCGAGGCGCCGCTGTCGGCCCGGGGCCACAGGGTCGGGTTCGACGGCCGCTTCCCGTGCCCGCCTCGGATTCCCACTTCGCGCGAGTGGCCGACACCGTCTACGTGTTGAGCGCGGTGGGCACGAGCGGCCGGGTCGCTGATCGCAGTATCGTCCGGGTGTTTGGTTGGGCGCCGGGAAGGCGCCTGGACGTACGCGAGCGGGCCGGAATCGTTCGTCGACCGTCACCCGCGCGTCGGCCCCGCGGGCGCCGGCGGAGGGGACCGGTCAAGGGCGGGTCAGCAGGCCGCGTTCGAGTGCCAGGACCACGGCGTGGGTGCGGTCGTTGACGTCGAGTTTGGCAAAGATGCGTAGCAGGTGGGTCTTGACCGTGGCTTCCGCGATGAACAGCCGCTTGCCGATGTCGGCGTTGTTGAGGCCGTCGGCCACGCCGTTGAGCACGTCGATCTCGCGGGACGTGAGGGCCACCGGCGTGGGTTGCCGCATGCGGGCGACGAGCCGTCGCGCGACCCGTGGGGCGAGCACGGTCTCGCCACGGGAGGCGGAGTGGATGGCTTCGACGAGTTGGTCGCGCGTGGCATCCTTGAGCAGGTATCCGGTTGCGCCGGCCTCGACGGCGCGTTCGATGTCGGCGTCGGTGTCGTACGTGGTCAGGATCAGCACCCGGGTCCGCGGCCGTACGGCGAGGATCTCGGCCGTGGCCGCCACACCGTCGAGGATGGGCATCCGCAAATCCAGGAGCGCCACGTCGGGTTCGACGCGTTTGACGAGCTCGATGGCGGCGCGGCCGTCGCCAGCCTCGCCGACGATGTCGATGGTGGGTTCGGAGGCCAGTAGCGCCACGAGGCCGGCGCGCATCACCGTATGGTCGTCGGCCAGGATGATGCGGAGCCTGTCTTTTGGCATGTCACACCGGCCCGTTCGTCGGAAGCACGGCCAGGACGCGGGTGCCGTTGCCGACCGAACTGGTGACGGTGAGTTCGCCGCCGAGTTCGTCGAGGCGCTTGCGCATGCCGTCCAGGCCGAAGCCGCGGGATTCGGCGACCACGAAGCCCTGGCCGTCGTCGGTGATTTCCAGCTCCGCCCGGTCGGGGTGCCGGGTGAGGACGACTCCGACGGTGGAGGCGGCGGCGTGCTTGCGGATGTTGGCCAGGGACTCCTGGGTGCAGCGCAGCAGCGCGATCCGGGTTGGCTGGTCGACGTCGATGTCGGGCAGGTCTGCCGTGACGGTCAGGCCGGTGTCTTCGGTGAACCGGTCCAGGGTCCGGCGCAGGGTGCGGGCCACGGAGCCGGAGGCCAGGCCGCTCTGCGGGGCGGAGCCGACGAGGACCCGGGCCTCGGCGAGGTTGTCGCGGGCGGTCTGCTCGATGGACCGCAGCTGTTGGGCGCTCCTGTCCGGATGGCTGGCGAGGCCGGCGTGGGCAGCCTCGGCGAGGACGATGATCGACGCGAAGCCCTGCGCGAGGGTGTCGTGGATCTCCCGGGCGAGGCGTTCGCGTTCCTCCGCGGCGCCCTGGCGTTTCTGCGCCTCGGCCAGCCGCAGTTGGGTGGTCGCCAGGTCGGCGCGGAGTTGGGTGCGTTCGGCGGTCAGCCGCAGCGCCCGGGGCGTCAGCACGGCGATCAGGACGCTCACCGCGTAGACGGCGAGCGAGGAGACGGTGTTGGTGGTGAGGACGTCGAGGTTCCATCCCTCCCGGAGGACCCCACCGATCGTGATCGCGACGGCGCCGAGGCCGCTGTGGACGATCGCGGACCGCGTGCTCCTGGCCACGATGGTGAACTGGGGGAGCAGCACCAGGTACAGCACCCCGAACCCGTCCCGCAGGTAGGCGAGTCCGCCCAGGGCGAGGACCAGCAGGCCCAGATGACGCTGCGGGGTCAACACCGGATTATCGGGAGACCTGCGCATCATCGCGTAGCAGAGACCGAGCCCGACCATCAGCGCGAGCGACCCGTACCGCGCCGTGCCGGGAAGGTCTCCCACGGCGGTGAGCAGGATCAGCAGAGCGAGCAGCGCCCAGGACAGAACGTCCCACCCGTGGAGCGCCCAGATCCAGAACGGGTCGCCGCGCTGTGGCCGTCGGACCATGGCGTCAGCGTACGGTCTGCGTCGGCGGCCGGGCATGCACGGCGCTGGCCCGCCCCGGTCGCGCCGGGCGCAGCGGCCACCAGGCCTTGCCGCCGAGGAGCAGCAGGATCGACGGCAGCACCATCATCCGGATGACCAGGGCGTCGAGCAGCACGGCCAACGCCAGGCAGAAGCCCATCTGCTTCATCTCGGTCAGGTGCAGGGCGACAAAGGCGCCGAACACCGTGACCATCACCACCGCGGCGCTGGTCACCACCTTCGCCGATCGGGCGATGCCCGCCAGTACCGCCTCACGGGCCGACATCCCATTGTCCATGGCCTCCTTGATCCGGCTGACCACGAACACCTGGTAGTCCATCGACAGTCCGAACAGAATCACGATCAGGAACAACGGCACCCGGGACGCGATCGCGCCGAGTGACTCGAAGTCCAGCAGGCCCTCCGCCCACGTCCCCTGGAAGACCACGACCAGCGCACCGAGGGCGGCCGCGGCGGACAGCAGGTTGAGGAAGACGCCGATCAGGCCGATGACCACCGAGCGGAACGCCACCACGGTCATCACGAAGGTCAGCAGCAGCAGGGCTCCGATGACCAGCGGTAGCTTGCTCATCTCGTGGTCGACGTAGTCCTGGCCCCGGGCCACATCACCGCTCACCGCCGCCTGTACGCCGGGCAGCGTGCCGACCGTGGCCGGCAGATAGTCCTCGCGGACGTGGGCGAGTGACGCGATCGCCTCGTCGGCGGGCGCGGGGTACGGGACGGCCAGCTCCAGCACGCTGATCCGGCCGTCGGCGGAGGTCCGCACCACCGGCGCGGCGTTGTGGGCGAACAACGGGTCCGCCTGGGCCCGCCGTCCCAGCTCCGCCAGGGCCTGCCGCACCTCTGGGGCGCGGTCCGGGGTGGATCGAGCGACAACCTCGTGCCTGACCAGCAGCTCGGGGAAGGCGGAGGTCAACCGGTCGTAGACCGGCATGGCCGGAATGTCGCGGGAGAAGGTGTCTCTGCTCGGGTCGACGAGCTTCATGCCGAGCGCGGGTGCCGCCAATCCGAGCATGACCAGCACAGATACGCACAACGTGGCGGCGGGATGCTTCTGCGCGGGCCGTAGCAGTGCGCCGAAGACGCGGCCGGTCTCGGGCTTCGCCGGCTTCGTACGGGCTGGCCTGCCCCGCCTCGCCCGGCGGGCGGCCTTCTTCGCGGCACGGCGCTCGGCCCGCTGGCCGATCTTCACCAGCAGCGCGGGAAGGACGGTCAGGGAGCTGATCACGGCAACCGACACGACCAGGATCGTGCCCGTGGCGAGGGAAGAGAAGATGACGTCCGTGGCCAGGTACAGGGTGGCCGTGGAGACGATCACCGCGAGCCCGGAGGCCACGATGGCCCGACCCGCGGTCGCCGCCGCGAGTTCCACCAGCGCCTCGGAACCGACCCGGCCCTCGGCGCGGGCCCGTTCCTCGCGTTCCCGCTTGAGGTAGAACAGCGTGTAGTCGACACCGACCGCCAAGCCGATGAGCAGAATCATGTTGGTCCCGATCCCCGGGTCGGGAAGCAGGTGGGAGGCGACCATGGACAGCCCCAGGGCGGCCGCGATCGAGGAGAGCGCCAGCAGCAGCGGCACACTGGCCATGACCACCGAACCGAAGACGACCAGCAGCGCGATGATCGTCATCGGCAGCGTGATGCGTTCAGCCAGCGCAAGGTCCTCACCACGCTGGTCGTTCACGCCCTTGCTGATCGAGGGCGATCCGGTCTCCTCGATGACCAGGCCCGGGTGCCTGTCGGCTACCTCTGCCGTCTGATCCAGGAGCGAGCCGACGTTCTCCCTGCCCTCCAACTCGGTACCCGTCAGGACCACGGAGACCCGCAGCACGTTGCCGTCCTGCGAGAGCACCGGGGCCGCCACGCTGTCGACCTCGGGCAGCACCCGCATCCGGCCGGTGAGGTCCTCGGCCGCGACGCGGGCCGCCGCCATGTCCAGCGGCCCGGAATCGGCGTAGATGATGACGTGTTCGACGGGCTTGCGCTGCAGGCCACCTTCGGTCGCCATCGCCTCGGCGCGACCGGCCTCACCGACCCAGAAGTCCTCCGTGGTGGCCGGGTTGCTGCCGACCGTGATGCCCACGCCGATGCACACAACGACGAACATGAACCAGCCGGTGATGGCGCGCCACGGGTGCCGGGCGCTCCAACGTGCCATCCGTACAGGGACGCGTCTCATGCCTGAAATGCTGGTCGCCGGGTCCATTCCGCAGACAGCCTCGACCGGTGGAACCACGCGTCCACCGGTCGATGGACGCGAGGCGGACGAGGCAGGCACCAGGTGAGCCGGCTGCTGTCGCGCGTTCCCTCGGACAGGCGCCGGCCAGCCGTGACGCGACACGGCAACAGCGGGAACGACCTCCGCTCGCCGCTGGCCTCTCACGCCACCGCTCATCCTCGGCAACGGTTCGCTGGCGGCGGCGGTCCCTGCGGGTGGCGGCACGCGTCCGGGAAGTACGAACTTCCGCGACCCGCTGGGTCGCCCTGCCGCCGACGAGCACCCACGTTGATGCTCAGCCGGTGGCTCTGTCCCGGTGTTGGTGACGCTCAGCGAGTCGCTTCAGGTTCAGTAGCCGAGCGTTGGAGGTGGTGGGGGAGCGGTGGACGTTCCTCATCATCCGCGACGCGTCGGTCGACAGGGGCAGGATCGCCACCCCGCCGTACGCCGCGACGTGCTCCAACTTCTACTACCGTTACGCCCCGTCCACCCAGGCGGTGCGTAACGGCGATGATCGATCGTGAGATCGGCATCTGGGCGTGGCGGCGGGGCGCTGGTATCGATCGCCCCTCGGACACAGATTTTTCGCACCGGTGCGCAGTACACGATTTATCGTCGCTCGTCACTGTGGATAATTGCCGGGCAGGGGGCGGAGGTGGTCGCGATGACCGTCTCCCTGCCGGCGGTAGTTCCCAAGTCGGCTCCTCGAGGCGCCGCTGCCCAGCCAAAGGAGGCCGCCCGGATGGACGGCGCCGGACGATGGCATCGCGCTGCGGATCAAGATCCCGCTGATCGCGCCCGCGCTGATCCTGATCCTGATCCTGGTCTTCTCGCTCATCGGCACCCTGCAGTTCTTCATCATCCTGGGCTCACTCGTGTCCGTGATCCTGCTGATCATCGCGTTCTTCAGTCTTCAACGGCACTGGCGCGGCGGGCTGTCCGTCGGAGGCGTCAGGTAGGTCGCGCTCGTGTCACCAGCCGAACCACCACCCGCTCAATGATCGCCGCGCACCCCACGCGGCCGGACGGATGACAGAGAGGTGTGCTGATGTCGACGACGAATCGACCGCTGCGCAGCGGGCAGTGGTTCGGTGCGGAGGGCCGCAACGGGTTCATCCATCGGTCCTGGATGCGCAACCAGGGGTTCGCGGACGACGTCTTCGACGGTCGCCCGGTGATCGGCATCGCCACCACCTGGTCGGAGCTGACACCCTGCAACGCCCACCTGCGCGACCTGGCCGAGTCGGTGAAGCGGGGCGTGTGGGAGAGCGGGGGCCTGCCGCTGGAGTTCCCGGCGATGAGCCTGGGCGAGCCGCTGATGCGACCCACGACCATGCTCTACCGCAACCTGCTGGCGATGGAATTGGAGGAGTCGGTCCGCGCCAACCCGCTCGACGGGGTGGTGCTGCTCTCCGGCTGTGACAAGACCACCCCCGGCCTGCTGATGGGGGCGGCGAGCGTCGACCTGCCGACCCTGATGATGACCGGCGGCCCGATGCTCAACGGCAAGTTCCGCGGCCAGGACATCGGCTCGGGCACCGTCGTCTGGCGCTTCACCGAGGAGATGCGGGCCGGTCGGATGACCGCGGCCGACTGCTCCGAGGCGGAGGTCGGTATGTCCCGCAGCCGGGGCCACTGCATGACCATGGGTACCGCCTCCACGATGGCCTGTGTGACCGAGGCGCTGGGCGTGCAGCTGCCGGGGGCGGCCGCCGTGCCGGCGGTCGACTCCCGGCGGTACGCGCTCGCGCACGCCGCCGGACGCCGGATCGTCGCCATGGTCGAACAGGACCAACGGTTGTCCTCGGTGCTCACCAGGCAGGCGTTCGAGAACGCCGTTCGGGTCAACGCCGCCATCGGCGGCTCCACCAACGCCGTCGTACACCTGCTCGCGATCGCCGGACGCCTCGGCGTCCCCCTGTCGCTGGAGGACTTCGACACCCTCACCGCCGACGTGCCCATGCTCGTCAACCTCATGCCGTCCGGGACGTACCTGATGGAGGACTTCGCCTACGCCGGTGGCCTTCCGGTGGTGATGAAGGAACTCGCCCCGCTGCTGCACATGGACCACATCACCGTCAGCGGCAGGAGCGTGGCGGAGAACGTCGACGGCGCACAGTGCTGGAACCGGGACGTCATCGGCACCCTGGCGGAGCCGTTCCAGCCCGTCGGCTCGGGCACCGTGGTGCTGCGCGGGTCACTCGCGCCGTCCGGGGCGGTGTTGAAGGTCTCCGCCGCCTCCGCCCACCTCCTCACGCACACCGGCCCGGCGCTCGTCTTCGACCGGATCGAGGAGTACGTCGTCGCCGCCGACGATCCGGACCTCGACGTCACCTCCGACACGGTGATCGTCGTCCGAAACGCCGGACCACGGGGCTACCCCGGCTTCCCGGAGGTGGGCAACGTGCCCATGCCACGACGGCTGCTCGCCGAGGGCATCACGGACATGGTGCGGATCTCCGACGCCCGCATGAGCGGCACCGGCTACGGCACCTGCATCCTGCACGTGGCCCCGGAGGCGTCCGTGGGCGGCCCGCTCGCGCTGGTGCGCACCGGCGACCTGGTCCGCGTCGACGTCGCGGCGCGGTGCCTGGAACTTCTGGTCGACGACGCGGAACTGGCCCAACGCCGCGCCTCCTGGCAGCCACCGCCGCCAGTGGCCGACCGGGGATGGGTACGGCTGTACAGCGAACACGTCCTGCAAGCCGACAGGGGCGCGGACCTGGACTTCCTCGTCGGTGGCAGCGGCAGCGCCGTACCCCGTCACTCACACTGACGACCAGCGGTCCGGCTGCTGTACCGCCTCGGTGGTGGCCGTCGGCGCGCTCGCCTTGCTGCCTCTCCGGGGGCACTTCACAGAACTGTGACATGCCCCGCCGGGGGCACCTCACAGAACTGCAACAACGCGTGGTCATCGACCGGCATCTGACCGTTGCGGCTCAGTTCTCGCTCGGATCGCAGAACGGCTCCTCGCCCAGATTGGCGAGGAGCCGTTTGCTTGTCTCATGGCCGCCCCGGCGTTAGGTGACGCCCCAGGTGGCCCATGAGATGACCCAATCGCGTTCGAGGTGCGGCGGCGGTTCGCCTTTCAGTACCGCGTCCACGGCATCGGCCGCTTCGCGGTCGTTCTGGCGGGCGTACCGGTCGTACATGGCCTGGCATTCGACGTAGATGACGCCGTTGATCGAGTAGGTCCGGACCGGGTGATCGGCGCGCTTCCGGATCGCAGCGCGGACGGCTTTGCGCAGCGCGTCTTGCTGATCACCGGGTACGTGGTGGATCTCGACGTACCCTCGTCGGTCCACGACCACGTCGCTAGTGCCTCGTCTTGGAACGTTGATCGTGTAATCCGTTAGTTCTGAGGATCTATCGGGCAGGCTGTCTCCCAACGCTCGTGGTGGGAGGTGATGGCTGGTGGGCAGACGCCCGGAGGTGTTCGTCCGGCAGGTGTCGATGGCCGAGGGTCAGCGGTTGCAGCGGATCACCCGGACCGCGAAGGACCCGGTGAAGCTGCGCCGGGCGATCGTGGTGCTGATGTCCGCCCAGGGGCAGCCGGCCCCGGACATCGCCCACTTGTTGAAGGTGACCGAGGACTACGTGCGGGACGTGATCCATGTGTTCAACGATCGGGGGTTCGACGCGCTGGACCCAAAATGGAGCGGGGGCGCACCGAGACGGATCGATGAGCAGACCCGCGACTGGATCTGCGTCACCGCTCGGTGCGACCCCCGTTTCCTCGGCCAACCCTTCTCCTGCTGGTCGCTGACCAAGCTGCGCGACTACCTCATCGCCTCTGGTCACGTCGATGCGATCAGCGTCGAGACTGTCCGGCGGATCCTGCATGAGCGGGGGGTGTCCTGGCAGGCCACCAAGACCTGGAAGGCCAGCACGGACCCCGACTTCACCACCAAGATGCGCCGGGTCCTGGACCTCTACGACCACCCACCCGCTGACGGGCGGGTGCTCTGTGTCGACGAGTTCGGCCCGTTGAATCTGCAACCCCGCCCTGGTCGCGCATGGCGACCCCAGGGACAACCAGTTCGGCTGCGGGCCACATACACCCGTGACCAGGGCGTCCGGCACATGATCGCCGCCCTGGACCTGACCACCGGCAAGCTGCACTATCGCATCCGAGACCGCAAACGTTGGCGCGAGTTCCTCAGCTTCCTCAAGACCCTGCGTCGCCGCTGGCCCGACCAGCGCCTCTACCTCATCCTGGACAACTTCTCCCCGCACAAGCAGCCCGACGTGCGCGCCTGGTGCTCCGCCAACCAGGTGGACCTGGTCTTCCTGCCGACCTACGCGTCCTGGCTGAACTGGATCGAGGCCGAGTTCGCCGCGGTGCGGTACTTCGCCCTCAACGGCACCGACCACCGCAGCCACGCCGAGCAGGACATCGCCATCGGCGACTACATCCGCTGGCGCAACCAACACACCCGACCGAAAACCGCATTCGCCACCGGCTCCAAGATCCGCCACCCCGATTACCCGTTCAAGGCTGCATGACGAGGCACTAGCGAGTTGAGCAACGAGCGCGAGCCGGTCGTCGGGTTCGGGTTTCGGGAAGTGGCGGTCGATCAAGGTAAGACAGCGCCGGCAGGTTGGGGCGTACGCTACGTCGCCGTGCTGGCCAACAGCGCCGCCGTCGCCGCCGACCATGACCGCCCAGACGCGGCCACAGATCGTCTTGTCGGACCATCGACGTTCGCGCAGGGCCATGAGGTCGTAGTCGGCCGGCACGCGGTCGTTGCCGTCGAAGTAGAAGTCGGGTACTGCTTCGCGGCCAGCGACGGGTGTTGTGGCAGCGGTGAGATGTACTGCGGTGCCGCCGCTGACGATCGTGAGAAGCATCGCTGTGCCGTTGATCTCGATAGTGTTCGGTCCGTGTGCCATGAGCTCCATCCTGGCTACATCGTTCGCGCCGTCATTCGGTGACGGGTTCGGACTCGTCGCGGCGACGCAGAGCGTCCCAAGTCACGCGCTGGGTTTTATCGGCGAGATCGTTGTCGAACCGAATGCCCTGCTCCTCCAACAGTTGGCGGCAGTACTCCGGTCCACGATCCTGACTGTCGCGCCACTTCGGATTGATGCGCCCGCCCTCCATGAGGATTCGTTCGGGATGGGGGAAGTTGGCGAGCGCTGCGGCGGCCTGCCCAACGCCTCGGGCTGCCTTGGTGTCGCCACGCACGGCAATCGAGATGTCTCCGTAGGTCGTCCACTCGCCGTCACGGACGCGGGAAGCCATACGCATGAAGACGACGCTGGTGGTGCGATAGCGAGGGGCCAGCCGCCATCGTTGTGGGGACACGCCGGGGACCGGCTCGACGAGGCCGGCCCTGTGCAGTGCTTGCAGCGAGGTGTGGGTGTTCGGTCCGTCGTAGCTGATGGCGGCGGCTACGTCGGCAGTCTTCATGCCGTTCTCGGTGCCGAGACCGGGCACGGCGAGGATCTGCTGCTGGCGCTGGCCGCGTCCGGTCGGGATCTCGACCTCAGCGTCCACGGTTAGGTCAGGGACCTGTGCTGCGGCCTCCAAATCGGCGGCCAGGTTGAGGTAGAGATCGCCTTGCGCGCGGGCGAACTTCGCCAGTGCGAGCGCAATCTGTGTCATGTCCAGTCCTTTCAAAGTCATGTGACATGGCTAGACTGAATCTCTTGTGCTGCGTTGTCAACATTTTTTCAGAAGATGGCACCGCGACAGGAGGCTGTCCCGCCGGAACATGGGAGGGCAGTGCCTTCGCGGCCTGAGCGACGAGCTACCGATGATCTTTGGCTGGCTACCGCATGCAGGCTCGGGTGAGCAACCAGGGCTATTGCGTTTCACCGGGACGGAGAACTGACCTACCGGCACTGCCAGGACGGGCCGCACCACAACCTGGTGTGCGAGGTGTGCGGGCGGGTGGTGGAGCGGTCCGCCGACGCTGTGACCCGTTGGCTCCAGCAGGTACGCGCGGACGAGGATGTCGTGCCGAATCCTCAGCACGGCGACCTGTACGGGGTGTGCGGGGCGTGCCTGCGCGCCGATCACCGTGCGCCGACCGCCAGGCAGTAACCCCGGTCGCGTCAGCGTGGCGGAGTGGAGCTTCCTGGTGGTGTCGCCGTCACTCTGCCAACGTGGCGGGTGCGATGATGAAAACGAAAACCGATACCTATAGTCTGTCTGTGCCCGGAACCTGACCGGCGACCAGCTGTCCCCGCCACGCGTCCGAGCGCCGGTCGCGTCCCTACCCGAATGGATCCGCCACCCACCATGCGCCTGTCCACCGCCATCGTCACCGCCGTCGGCGTCGTCGTGCTCGGCGCGGTCCCGGCCGCCGCCGCGCCTGGACCGACCCCGGCGCCGACGTCGACGAGCGGTGCGCCCGCCGCGCCCGCGCCGGTGACATGGGGGGTGGCCCCGTCGAGTCCCACGGGCCCGAACGGGCGGGCGAGTTTCGGGTACAAGCTCGATCCCGGGGCCGAGGTGACGGACTACGTCGCGGTGACCAACCATTCCGCGCGGCCGCTCACCCTGCGCCTCTACGCCAGCGACGCCGTCACCACGCCGCAGGGCGGCTTCGACCTGTTGCCCGGGGCGCAGCGGCCGGTCGACGTGGGTTCCTGGGTACGGCTGACCGCTTCGACACTGACGATCCCGTCGACCTCCCGGGTGGACGTGCCGTTCACCCTGACGGTGCCCGACAACGCCACCCCGGGAGACCATGCCGGCGGCATCGTGGCCACACTCGCCGCCACCGGCACCGACGGCCAGGGCAACCAGGTCGCGGTCGACCACCGGGTCGGTGTGCGGATCTATATGCGGGTCACCGGAGAGCTGCGCCCTGCGCTGGCCCTGGAGGACCTTCAGGTGCGTCACCGTGCTTCCGTCAATCCGTTCGGCGGTGGCGAGATCGTCGCGACGGCCACGATCCGCAACACCGGGAACGTGCGGCTCGCCGGTGAGCCGACGGTCGAGGCCGCCGGGCTGTTCGGCCTGGGCGGCCGCGACGCGTCCGGCGCGGCGCTGCCGCAGATCCTGCCCGGTGACGCGATCCAGACCACCGTCCGGCTACCCCGGGTGCCTCCGTTGTTCCGGCTCACGGTCACCACCACTGTCGTCCCGACGGCCGTCGACGGTCAGGTGCTCGACCCGGCGCCGGCGGCGGCGTCGCAGGTGACCACAGTCTGGGCCGTGCCGTGGATCCAACTGCTGCTCGTCGCCCTCGTCGGCGGCGCGGTGTGGGCTCTTCTGGCGGCCCGCCGACGCAGGCGCCGCCGTGCCGCCCGGCAGCTGGAGCAGGCCGTCGCCGCCGCTCGCGAGCAGGGTCGCGCCGAAGCCGTTGCCACGGTCGCGTCCGCACCCGCCGAACAGCCGACCGGCACCCGCGGCATGCCGCGACAACCGGAGAGTCGTACGCCGGAGGCGGCACCCGAGACGCCGACGGCACATCCAGGGGGCGAATCGTGACCCGGCCGAGGAGTGCGGACGAGCCCCGCCGCGACATCGACAACGTCCAGTGGAGCAAGGGCAGGAGGATGATGAGAACAGCACATCTGCGCGTCGGCGCGGCCGGGTTCGCCCTGGCCGTACTGGGACTGGCCGGCGCTGCCGCACCCGTACGCGCCGCGCCGGCGCCGGTCGACCCGGCGGGGGCGGATCTGGTGTCCCTCTCCGTCGTCGACGGTGACCTTTCGATGCGTGTCCGGGACGCGACCCAGATAGCCCGGCATGCGGTCGGGCACGAGCCGGCTGACGTGCTGTTGAGCCCGGAGGGCGGCGTGGCGGTGCGGGTGCCGGACAACCGGGAGTTCTCGTTCCTCGGCGCGCCCGGTCAGCCGGTCTGGTCGCTTACGTCCGGGAACGAGGGGCTGCCCGCGTTTGACACCACGGGCGTGGGACGGGGGGTGGTCCGGGGCGACGCGGTGACCGTGTCGCTGGCGGCGGTGGAGGGCCCGGGCCGGTTCACCGCCTATGCGGTGTCCGGCCTGGGCGCGGCCCGGGAGCTGCTCGGCGTGGGTGCCCGGGAGGTCTCGCTGCCGGTCGCGACCCGCACCCCGGTCGTCTGGGCGTTCGACGCGGCCGGTGACTACCGGCTCAGCCTCGGCTCGTCGGCGACGTTGACGACGGGCGGGACGGTGACTGCCGAGGTGACGTACCGGGTCACGGTCCCCTCCATCAAGCCGGGGCCGGCGGTGCCGCCGCCCGCCGCGGCGGCCCAGGTCGAGACCGTCCGGCCGTCGTCGCAGACCCAGGCCAAGGTACTTCCGGGTGCGCCACGGGCCGCGCCGACCCCGTCGGCTTCGCAGCCGGTGGTGGCGAACGCCGTTCCGGCCGCCGGCGAGCGAAAGGTGATCTCCGACGGGCACGTGGACATGGGGCCGCAACTGCTGGGCGCTGACTGGACGATCCGGGTCAAGGACGACACGGTCACTCCGGCGGTGTGGCGGGAACTGGCCGACGTGGTCCTGCAGGTCAAGGACAACGCGAAGACGAAGGTCCCGGCCGGGGCGGACTTCCTGGGTGCGGAGGGTGACGAGGTCTGGTTGCTGCCGCAGGCGCAGCGCTCCGGGATCGTCTGGCCGGGCTGGAACACCCAGCACGAGTCGGTGGTGGCCGGGACCCGGGGTGACGTGACGTGGACCCTCGCCGGGGTCGACGGGCCGGGCCGCTTCACGCTCTTCCTGACCGGGTCGTTCGGCAACGCCGACGTGCTGTTCGACTCGGCCAAGTCCCTGCCCCAGCGACTCGCGATCCCGCCGAACACGCACGCCCACGGCAACTGGGCGTTCAGCGAGCCGGGGCTGTACCGGCTGAGGGTGCAGATGAGCGGCACCACCACGGACGGCCGGGCGGTCACCGACACCAAGACTCTGGCGATAGCGGTGGGCGACGGCACCGATCCGACCCCGGGCTTCGGTGGCGGCGGCTCCGGCGACGGCTCGGGTGACGGTTCCGGGGGCGACGGCGGGCTGCCGCGCACCGGCACCTCCTGGATCCTCTCGGCGGTTGCCGGGGGTCTGCTCCTCGTACTCGTCGGGGCGCTGCTGCGGATCGTCGCGCGACGTCGCGGCGGGTCCGGGACCCGGACGACAACCGCCAACTAGCGGCTCCAACAGAGTTGATAACCATTCCCATTTTCATGTTATGGTGCGGCGCGACGCGGCGGAACGGTGGCGAGGACCGACCGGTCCCGCGTCGCGCCGAGACGTCGGAAGGGGCTCCGATGCCTGCTGTCGCTGTCACCCGGGCCCACCCGCACCCTCGCCGGACCAGCTCGCGGGTCCGGCTGGTGTTGCTGGCGCCGCTGCTGATCGGGGTGCTGATGGCCGGCTGCCGGTCGGAGGTGACGTTGGGCGCGCACGACGAGCGCGTCCAGGTTGTCACCACCACCGGCATCCTGCGCGACCTGGTCAGCCACGTCGGCGGTGACCGGGTGCGGGTCAGTTCGCTGGTCCCGGACGGCGCCGACCCGCACAGCTACGAGCCGACACTGCGGGGCGTCCGCGACGTCGTGTACGCCGACGTCGCGTTCAGCAACTACCTGCTGCTGGAGGAGCAGGCCATCGTCAAGGCACTGGACGCGAACCTGCGCGGCGGCGTGCCGAACATCTCGCTTGCCGAGGGCGCGGTGAAGTACGCGGCGGAGATCATTCCGCTGGTGGAGGACGTCTCGCTGGACACCATCTGGCTCGGGATGCGGGTCCGGGGCACCGGCGCGGCACACGGCGCCAACCGCTCCTCCGACGTGCTGCTGCGCGCCACCGCCGCCGAGGGGCCGGGCGGGCTCGTCGCCTACCTGACCGAGTCGTTCGGCAACCCCTCGTTCTACGTCGACTCCACTGACGGATTCGACCCCGCGAACGGCTACCGGGACGACACCGCGACCCTGCCACCGGACGCGCACACCCACATGAGCTGGGCGTTCACCGAGCCTGGCGTCTACCGGCTGACCGTGCGGGCACAACTCGCGGTCACCCCGGACACCGCACCCGTGCCCATGGGCGAGCAGGTCTTCACCTTCGCCGTCGGGGTGGATCCGCATTCGGTGCCCGGGATGGCCGGCGCGGTGGTGCTGAACTCCGGGCACGCGGACATCAGCGTGGACCTCGACCAGGGGCGGTTGTACCTGTTCGCCGACCCTGAGGGCAGCGGCGAGGCAAATCAGCGGGTGTACAACCCGGCCAGCACGGTGATCGAGGTGCCGAACAAGGCGCTGCGGGAGGTGCCGGGCGACCGCCGGTTCCGGTTCCTCGGCCGCGCCGGCACCCAGGTCTACCAGCTTCCCCAGGCGGTACTCGGCAAGCACGTGCACGGCGAGATCGACCCGCACCTGTGGCAGAACGTCCGCAACGCCATCTCCTACGTCGAGCTGATCCGGGACACCCTGATCGGGGTCGACCCGCAGGGCGCGGCGACGTACCGCGCCAACGCCACGACCTACATCGGCCAACTCGAACAACTCGACGGCTTCGTCCGGGACACGATCACCCGGATCCCGTCGCCGCGGCGCCATCTGGTCACCACCCACGACGCCTTCGGCTACCTGGGCCAGGCGTACGGGATCGAGATCTCGGGCTTCGTCACCCCGAACCCGGCCACGGAGCCGAGCCTGGCCGATCGGCGCCGGCTCACCGAGACGATCCGCAACCTCGACATCCCCGCCGTCTTCCTCGAACCGAACCTGGCCGCCCGCTCCACCACCCTGACCGAGGTGGCCCGGGAAGAGGGACTGCGGATCTGCCGGATCTACGGCGACACCTTCGACGACAAGGTGACCGACTACGTGGAGATGATGCGGTTCAACGCCGAATCGCTGCACGACTGCCTGACCAAAGCACCATGAGGGAGGAACCAGTGACGGCAGGACGAGCGCGGTCGCGCCGCTCAACCGGTCCAGAGCATCGCGGTCCTGCGCCAAGGCCGAATCATGGGCGGTGCCTTCGTGCGGCCAGGGGGATTCTGCGATGCGCCGCGGTGACGATGGTGGCGCTGGCAGCGGTGCCGGCCCCCGCGTCGGCCGAGCAGCCGACCCCCGGCGGCCTCGGCCAGTCGATCGCGGCGGACCAGCCGCTGGCCACCGACCGGGCGACGCTCACCACCGGACACGTGGACATCGGCCCCCGCTACGTCGACAACCAGTGGACCCTCCTCATCCATGACGGCACCCAGGCACAGCCGGTATGGCGCAGCCCCGACGAGACCGTGCTGCGGGTCTCCGACGCGGCGTCGCAGGCCGTGCCCGAGGACCCGGCGTACGCCTTCCTCGGCGTCGACGCCGGCAAGCGGGTCCACGTCGTGCCGCAGGTCCAGAACCAGGACGTGGTCTGGCTCGGCTGGAACACCCAGGACCCCCGGGTGATGCGGACAATCGACCGGGGGGTCACGCTGCACCTGCTCGGCGTACGGGGGCCGGGCACGCTCACCACCTTCCTCCAGTCCGGCAACTTTGCCCCACCCCAGGTGCTGTGGCGCTCCGCGGAGCCGGCCGCCAAGCCGTTCTGGGTCGAGGTCAACACCCACACCCACGCCAACTGGGTCTTCACCGAACCCGGCGTCTACCTGGTCACAATCCAGGTCTCCGCCGACCTGGTCAGCGGCGAGAAGGTCTCCGCGACCCGGACGCTGCGGTTCGCGGTCGGCGACGTGACCAGCACCGACGAGGCGTTCGCCGCCACGGCGGACGTCCCCGGACCCGCCGACCAGGCGCCCGCCGGCGACGAGCGGACCGGCAGCGGCGACCCATCCGGCAGCCCCGGCACGCTGCTGCTCACCGCGCTGATCGGGATCGCCGCCCTGCTCGCGGTCGCGCTGGTCGTGGTCCTGACCCGGGGCGCCGCCGCGAAGCGCCGGGCCGAACGCGAACGCACCGCGTCGCCGCCGGACGGTCGGTCATGAGAGCACTGGAAGTCGAAGAGCTGGACGTGGACCTCGGCGGCCGGCCGGTACTGCGCAACGTACGGTTGCACCTCGAACCCGGGGAACTGGTCGGGCTGCTCGGCCCCAACGGTGCCGGCAAGACCACCCTGCTGCGCGCCGTCCTGGCACTGATCCGCGTCCGACGCGGCCGGATATTGGTGGACGGGAAGGCGTCCCGCCCCGGACGCTCGACGATCGGGTACGTCCCGCAGCGCCACGAGTTCACCTGGGACTTTCCGATCTCCGTCGAGCAGGCGGTGTTGACCGGCCGAACCGGCCGGATGGGTCTGCTCCGCCGCCCCGGTGTCGCCGACTGGCGGGCGGTCGGCGACGCGCTCGACCGGGTGCAGCTCGCCGCGCTGCGCCGACGTCCGGTCGGCGAACTCTCCGGCGGGCAACGTCAACGGGTCCTGGTCGCCCGCGCCCTCGCGCTGGCGCCGCGCATCCTGCTGCTCGACGAGCCGTTCACCGGACTGGACATGCCCACCCAGGAGCTGCTCGGCGACCTGTTCGCCGGCCTCGCCGCCGAGGGCCGGGCGGTGCTGATGACCACCCACGACCTCGTCGCCGCCATCGAGTCCTGCACCCGGTTGGTCCTGCTCAACCGCACGGTCATCGCCGACGGGCGCCCCGCGGAACTCCAGGACGTCGAGGTGTGGATGCGCACCTTCGGGGTCAGCGCCACCTCCCCGCTGTTGAAACTCGTGAGGGCGGCCTAGTGTCCATCACCGACTTCCTCACCGACCTGCTCAACCCCGACCTCGCGTTCCTGCCCAAGGCCCTGGCGATCGCGGTCATGTCCAGCATCGTCTGCGGCGTGGTCGGCTGCTACGTGGTGCTGCGCGGGATGGCCTTCATCGGCGACGCCGTCGCGCACGCCGTCTTTCCTGGCCTCGCGATCGCCTTCGTCCTGCAGGGCAGCCTGGTCCTCGGCGGGGCCGTCGCCGGCATCGCGACCGCCCTGCTGATCGCGATCTTCGCGCAGAACCGGCGACTCAGGGAGGACTCCCTGATCGGCGTCTTCCTCGTCGCCACGTTCGCTCTCGGCATCGTGATCATCTCACAGGCACCCGGCTACGCCGGCTCGTTGCAACAGTTCCTCTTCGGCTCGATCACCGGCATCCCGGACCGGGACCTCTACCTGGTCGGTGGCACCGGCCTGGTCATCCTCGGCCTGGTGTTCGCGCTGCACAAGGAACTCGTCGCGGTCTGCCTGGACCGGGAGATGGCCCGCTCCACCGGGCTGCCGGTGTTCTGGCTCGACATCGTGCTCTACGTGCTGGTGACCCTGGCCGTGGTGATCTCGCTGCAGACCATCGGCAACATCCTCGTCCTGGCCCTGCTGATCACTCCCGCGGCGACGGCCCGGCTGCTCACCGACCGGCTCGGCGTGATGATGCTGCTCTCCCCGGCGATCGGCGGCACCTCCGCCCTCGTCGGGCTCTATCTGTCGTGGAGTTACGACACACCGGTCGGCGGCACCATCGTTCTGGTCGCCACCGCCTTCTTTCTCACTGCCTGGCTCTTCGCCCCGAGGCACGGTCTGCTGACCCGGCGCTGGCGCCGTCCCGCAGCGGCTGAGTCGGCCGGCAGCGTCCGTCCGGATCATCGCGACGTGATCGCGGGCGCCGAGGAGACGTCGCCGGCCGTTCCGTAGCCGGACGACAGGGCGGACTCCAGCGGCCATGCTCGGCGGTGCAGCAGCCGCAGCCCCGCGTCCCAGCTCGCCGGGCGGGGCGAGGTCGAGCAGGCGCGACCGAGTCTGCGGTGCGCCGCGTCGCGAAGGCATCCAGGGTCCAACGGCAGACCGGCCTCAGGTGCCGGCCCGCAGGACGTCGGCGCTCTACCGGCTCAGGAGTCGGCGGCCACGCCGAAGGTGAACCGGACGGTGGTGGTCAGGGCGATGTCCTCGCCGGAGCGGGTCAGTACCCGGGTGGCGTCGGCGAGTGCGGCGGGCAGCCGGTCGGCCGGGATCTGTTCCAGCAACGCCCGGGCGCCGTGCGACCAGGCCCACGTCATCCAGTGGTCGATGTCGCGGAACCGGCTCTGGAACGTCGCCTCGTCGACCACGATTTCCTCGAAGCCGGCGGCCTCCAGGAGTGCGGCGGTCAACTCGGGGGTGGCGAAGAACTTCTCCTGATCGGCCGTTGGCGGCCGGCGACGATTTTCGGGAAGGTGCTGTGCCATCGCGCGCAGCGCGTCGTTGAACAGCGGGTCCTGGGCGGCGAAGGTGGTGAGTCCGAGACGTCCGCCGGGGCGGAGCAGCCGCCGGTAGGCGCGCAGCGCGTCGAGGGGCGCGGGGAGCAGGAAGACCACCAGTCCGGCGAGTACCGCGTCGACGCTGGACGGAGGTAGTGGCGGCGTCTCGGCGTCGGCGACCTCGACCCGTACCTGGGTCAGTCCGGCCTCGGTCGCGTCGGCGCGGGTCAGCTCGACCATCGTCGGGGCCAGGTCGATGCCGACGGCGCTGCCGGTCGGCCCGACGGCCTCGGCGGCCGGGAACAGGACGGCACCCCGTCCACAGCCCACGTCGAGCACGCGCTGCCCCGGACGAAGGCCGGCCCGGCGTACGAGTTCCCGCCCGATCGGGCCGAAGAACTCCACGCCGACCCGGTCGTAGGCAGGGGCGCCGCGGTCGAACACCCCGGCCATCTCCTGCTTCATCCGGGTCGCCTCGGATCCGTCGCTGCTGTCGTTCACGTCGGGGCCTCCTCGGTAGGGGTTTCGTTAGGTGCCGGGTCGCGGGGGACCGGTGCGTCGATCAGCCTTGGGGTGTGGCCACGAGGACGTTCAGCTCTCCGATGGTGGCGGTGAAGCCGGCGTCGGCGAGTTCGTCGAGCAGCTGCGCCGGGGACACCACATGCCATGGGTACGCCGCGACCAGCTCGCGCTCGACGCTGCCGTCCGGGGCGAGGGTGCGGTAGCGCATGGTCCAGGTGACGGTGCCGTCACCGGCGGGCCGGGCCTCGCCGCCGCCCTGGTAGGTGCGTCCGCCGATCGTGATGGCGGCGAAGTCGGTCGGCGGCACGGTGGTCACCTCGGCGGGCGGTTGCAGGTTGACGATCAGCGGTGCGGAGGGCGCCAGCCGGGCACGCAGGTCGGCCCAGAGCGTCCGGCGCTGCTCCGGGTCGAGGTGTCCGAGCATGTTCATCGCCAGGACTCCGCCCAGGCGGGCCGGGGGTTGCCAGGCCTGGATGCCGGCGGCGACGACGGTCACCCTGGTGCGCAGCGTCGCGTTGTCGGCGAGTCGGGACAGCAGTACCGCGCGGAGGATCGGCGAGGGCTCCACCGCGACGATCTCGGCGGTCGGCAGCGTCTCCGCCACGAGCAGAGTGCCCAGACCGGTCCCGGCGCCGATGTCGAGGATCGGTCCCTGGTCCGGGACGGCGCGGTGCAGTGCCGCGACGACCGGTGGGCGGAACGCCTGCCAGGCGTCCCGGCTGAACACGTCGATGAACTCACCGGACTCCGCGTAGAGGTCGGCCGTCATTGGCTTCTCGTCTCCCTGTCGTCAGTGGTAGGCGGACTACCCCGGCCTGTCTCGCGCCTCGGGTGGTGGCCGATTCGCCGAGGGCGGCGCCGATACGGCGTCTCGGCAGCCGTGGTCTGTGCACCACGGCTGCCGAGAGGCGATTTCTCAGATGGCGGTCAGGGTCAGCGTCGCGACGTACTGACCGGCGGCGGTGTCGGTGGGCAGTTCCAGGTTCAGTCCGGCGCCGAGCCGGGCGGTGCCGCGGCCGTCGCCGGCCGGTGCGGTGCCGAGCAGGCTGCTCGCGGCCAGGCCGTTTCCGGCCGAGAAGCCGGGCGCGACCGCCGGGCCGGCGGCGACACCCTGGCCGTCCGCCTGGGCCAGCACGGTGGGTGTCCAGCCGAGGTACTTCCCGCTGACCCGGGTGTTCCCGGCGGTGAAGTCGCTCAGCTGTCCGGCGACGTTCCAGCCGGGTTCACCCGGCCGGGTGTCGGTCACCGTGACCGGGCGCAGGCCGCCGCCGCTCTGCCAGCGGTCTCCCGCCGGGACCAGGGTGGCCGCGGGCAGGTTCACGGTGCGGTCGCCGGGGTCGACGCTGACCACCAACGCGCCCTGCGTCCCGTCGACGGTCACCGTGACGGTCTGCGACGCCGCCGGTACGCCGGCGTCCTGCACGTTCAGGGTCACCGGGGCGCTCTCGGCCACCGGCACCTCACCGTCCCGGTAGAGCCGGACCAGGTACCGGCAGTTGTCCAACTGCGCGGTGGCGGTGAACGAGTACGCCGCGGACACCTCGCTCGGTATCGCAACGAACTCCGCCGCGCCCGGGCACCTGCTGAACCAGCGGTACCGGTCCAGGTTGGTGACCGGGTCCTGCACGGCGGTCAGGGTCACCGCCGCGCCCGGGGCGTACGCCGGTCGCAGGCCCTGGATGGAGAGCTGGACCTCCGGCTCGGGATCGGGCAGGTCGCCGACCACGAAGCGGTACGGCATCGGTCCGGTCGACACGGTCGTGCCGTCGGCCAGTGTGGCGTCGACCCGGAAGGTCAGGGTGTAGCTGCCCAGGGCGCTGAAGACCCAGTTGGCGTGGGCGTGCGTGCCGATGGGCACCTCGATCGCGTCCGGCAGCCCGTCGTCGCTGCGGAACTTGACCAGCGGCTGACCGACCGGGTCGGTCATGAAGACCGACACCCGGCCCGGACCGGCCACGTCCACCAGGCTCAGGCTGACCCTGTCGCCCCGGAACACGCCCGATCGCAGCGTGGTCGTGTTCCAACCCGGCCACAGCAGGTTCGGATCCTGCGTCATCGGCAGCATCCAGATCGTCGAGCCGGCCGGCCCGAGGAACGCGTACGACGGCAGATCCGGCACCTCGACCGCGGCCTCCGGCCGGACCTGGAAGGTCACGTCCTGCGGATCGCGGGTGACCGACGGCTCCACGGTGTCGTCGTGCACCTTCAACACCAGCCGGCCACCCTCGTAGTGCACGTCGACCGCGTCGGTGTGGCCACTGGAGAGCACCACCTTCTCCTGCCCGAGTGCCGGCTCCTGCCCGAGTGCCGGCGTGGCAGGCGACAACAGCAGGCCACCGAGGCACACGACGGCGGCGGCCGCTGCGGCAAGGCGTTTGCGGCTCGGACTTCTCGTCGTCATCCTCCCCCCACCTCTTTCGTGAAATGAAAACCGATATCAGATTCGCGGGGAAGCTAGCACGACCTCCGGGTCATGTCGACCAGGTGGTCGGCTGCGTCGGAGGCTCGCGCCGTTGGTCGAGCCGCGGTGTTGACAGTCTACTGAAAATGGTTACCGTTTGCTTTAGCCGTGGCAGGGTGTCGCGGCGTGAGGAGGAGTTGCATGCGAACCAAGATGTCCGCGTTGACCGGTGTCACCGCGGCGGTGACCGCCGGGCTGCTGGCCTGGGCCGTACCCGCCCAGGCCGCGGTCGTGACGCTGTCCCAGGGGCATGTCGACGCGGTCGACGTGGCCTTCGAGGACGGCGAGTTCGAGATTTCGGTCCACGACGAGACGGTGGACCCTGACGTGGAGCGCGACCCGGCCGACGTGATCCTTCTCGCGAAGCCGGAGGCGGCGGTGACCGTGCCGGACGACCCGCGGTACGGCTTCCTCGGCACCCCGGGTGCCACCGTCCACATTCTTCCCGAGGTCGAGGACGAGAACCTGCTCTGGGCCGGGCTGGCCACCGAGGAGGTGGAGGCCGGCGTCTTCGTCGGCGACACCGTCCAGATCCGGTTCACCCGGCTGGTCGGCCCGAACGGGTTCAGCCTCTTCACCACCGATCCCACCGGCGCGCCGAACGTGCTGGTCGACAGCGAGGACGGCCTGCCGGACGTGGTCACCCGACCGGTCGGCGGTCACCTGCACGCCAACTGGGCGTTCGAGGGCGCCGGCACCTACCGGATCAAGGTCGAGGCGACCGGCCGGCTCGCCGCGACCGGCCAGCGCGTCACCTCTGACCCGGTGTGGCTCACCTTCCAGGTCCAGCGCTGAGCCGCGACCCGATCAGCGAAACTGGAGAAGCGATGAGACTCGTCCACCGGACACTCGCCCTCGTGGCGACCGCGACCGCCGCCATCGTCGGCCTGACCGCCACCCCGGCGGCCGCGGCCACCATCGAGACCGGCCACCTCGACATCCTCGACATCGACTACACCGGCGGGGCCCTCACCCTCGACATCAAGACGTACAGCCCTGCCAACGACGACCTCTCCCCGGCGGGCACGACCCTGCGCCTGCCGTCGATCTCCGCCATCGCGGTGCCGAGCGGATCCGCCTGGACCTGCCTCGGCGCCGCCGGATCCACGGTCTACGTCGCCCCACAGACCGAGAACCCCAACCTGCTGTGGGCCGGCTGGAACACCGAGGACGTGCCCGCGGCCCAGGGACCGGTGCGGATGGAACTGGTCGGGGTTTCCTCCGTGCCGGCCGGCGGACGGTTCGCCCTCTACACCACCAACGCCTTTGGCGCGCCGACCTTCCGACTCAACTCCCACACCGCCGCCGGCTGCCCGATCTCCGTCTGGCCCGGCAACATCGGCGCCGGCACCCACGCCCACGGCAACTGGGCCTTCTCCGCGCCCGGCACGTACACCCTCTCGTTCCGGGCCACCACCCAGGGCGGCAGTGGAGTCGCCAGTCCCACCGTCAACTACACCGTCCAGGTCGGCTGAGCGCACCGATCGGCCACCGCGCCCCCGACCGCCTGCTACGGACTGGTCGGGGGCGCGGTCTGACCCTCCACGGCTGGACGCCTCCTCCTGATCCGCAACGGGGCCCGAACGGTATGGACAGGCGTGGGTTTCTCGTCGGCCCGGTGGAACGGCCGGAGCAGGTGGCCGAGGTCGTCGACCTGGTCCGGCAGGCCGACCGGCGGCCGGACTGACGACGCTGCGTTGGTCCCGAACCCGGACGACCCCGTCGGGCCGGCGCGGGCGTCGTCGCGGCACGGAGGCGCGAGGACAGAGCGGCTCCGCAACGGACGGCCTGCGGTCGCGGCATGGACCGCAGGCCGGTGGCGATCGCCGGTCAGCGGCGACGACCGACGTGAACGCTGCGTGCCTCGAGCACCCCCAGGTCGGCCCGACGACCCAGCCAGGCGGTGTCGGCGGGGTCGAGGAGCCGGTCCCAGGCGAGCAGATCGTCGGCGGCGAGCAGGCCCGCGTCCCGTAGCCGGCCGACACGGTCGGCGAAGCCCGCCACGACGGCGCGCAGCCGGGCCTGCGACAGTGGCGGCGACACCTCGATGAGGGCGGTGGCGGTCGTCACCGGGTTCAGGCCGGCGCGGCGCAGTGCCTCACCCCAGCCGTAGGGCATCGGGCGGCTGCCGGGCAGCGCGGCGCGCATCCGGGCGAACCACCGTTCCTGGGCCAGGTGCAGCCGCGACTCCAGACCGGGTTCGCCCACGCCGACGTCCCACGGGAGGTGGCGGGTGGGGAGACCCCCCTCGGCGAGAGCGAGTCGGCCGCCGGGCGCGAGGAGGGCGGCGAGGGTGTCGACAGCGCGTTGCTGGTCGCCGAGATGGTGCACGACGGCCGAGGCCCAGAGGAGATCGGCATGCCCGCCCACGGCCTCGGCCAGGGCGTCGGCGGTGTGGGAGATGTCGGCGGGCAGGACGTCGATGCGGATCCGCGGGTCGCTCCACTCGGCTTCGATCCGGTCCCGTGCCGCGTCGAGGATCGTGGCCTCGGCATCGACGGCAAGGACGCGGCCACACGTCATGTGCCGGGCCAGGGCGAGGGCCATGCCGGCGCCGCCGCAGCCGACGTCGACCGCGAGCCGGTCGCTGGGGGCGACCAACTCGCGGGCGACGGCCTGGTACCAGGCGCGATCGTCGTCGGCCGCGACGACGAGGTGCGGCGTACGCGCCGCCCAGTCGATGCGCACCGTGCTGGTCATCGGCCCTGCCTGGAACCGTGTCGGGCGTACTTGGCGCGGAACTTCTCCACCCGCCCCTCGGTGTCGACCAGGCGCTGCCGGCCGGTCCAGAAGGGGTGGCTGGCGGAGGAGATCTGCACGTCGATGACGGGGTAGGTGTTGCCGTCGGTCCACTCGACCGTCCGGTCGCTGGTGGCGGTGGAGCGTGTGAGGAAGGCGAAGTCGGCGGCGCGGTCGCGGTAGACGACGGGCCGGTACGCGGGGTGGATGCCGGGCTTCATGCGGGGTCTCCTTCGGTGTCGGTCGGATCCTGACCGGCCGCCTCCAGGTCCGGGATCGGGAAGCAGCCGGCGAACGGGTCGGGGTATCCGCGCCAGGTCTCCTCGCCGTCGGCGAGTTCGGCGTCGGTGAGCAGGCAGCGGGCGAGGGTTCGGCGTAGGTCGGCGGGGTCGAGGTCCAGGCCGATGAAGACCAGGTGCTGGTGGCGGTCGCCGTAGTAGGGATCCCAGTCGAGGGTGGCGGCGAGTCGCCGGTGGACCGGTACCTCGTCCCAGTGGTCGTCGGGCAGGGCGGTCAGCCACCGGCCGAGGCTGCCGAGGCCGAGGCCGCCGCCGGCGAAGTCCCAGGCGATGACGGTCTCGGGCTGGCTGGCGAGCCAGAGGTGGCCGCGGGAGCGGATCGTATCGGTGCCGAGGTCTTCGAGTGCGTCGTGCAGCCGGCCCGGGTGGAAGGGGCGGCGGGCCCGGTAGATCACCGAGACCACGCCGCAGTCCGGGTGCGGCTCGTGTACGCCGAGGAGGAAGCCCTCCAGGCCGCGCGCCAGCACGCCAGGCGTCTCCGGCCGGTGGCGACCGGTGCCGCGCAGCTGGCGGCCCAACGCCTGTGCGTCGACCACGTCGCCGTCGACCCGCACCAGCGCCGCCCACGGCACCATCCGCTCCAGCAGCGCCGAGAGGCGGTCGGTGTCGTAGGCCCCCTCCCGGGACTGTCCCCACAGGACGATCGTGTCGGCGTACTCGAGTTGGCGGACGACCACGTCCGCGAGCCCTCGGTCGTCGTCGTCCGCCGCGTGGATGTCGAGGCTTTTGAGGTCTTCGGTGCTGGCCAGGCCGTCGAGCAGGTGCTCGGCGTCGGCCACGGTGACGTACGAGTCGACCCGCAGCAGATCGGTGATCGGTGCGCCGTCGACGAGACAGTGCGCGCAGGCGGCGGCGACGGCCTGCGGCTCGACCACCTCGGGCAGCATCAGCACCAGGTCCCGGCCGGGGCGGGTGCGGACCATGCGGGCCAGGGTTGGCAGCACGTCCTCCCGCAGAGTGCAGGAGACGCAGCCGTGGGCCAGCGTGATCCGCTCGTTCTCCAGCACGCCCGCGCCGTCCCGGACTGTGCGGCGCACCGCGCCGTCGCGTACCTCGGAGAGGTCGTGCCGGACCAGCAGGAGCGACGGGTCCGTCGCGAGCAGCGCACGGGCGACCGCGTACGTCGCGGCGGGCCAGAAGCCGCTGAGCACGGTCAGCGACGGGCGAGGGTCGGCTGCTGTGGTGGTGGCGTCGGTGGGTGCGAGTGGTGACGTCGACATTCCGATCCTCACGGGCTAATGGAAACGATTTCCATTATAGTATGGTGGGATGGCGGCACGAGGCCAGGGGCTGCCGCCGCTACCCGTTGATCACAGGAAGGAGATGCCGTGTCCCGTCGATGTGACGTCACCGGTGCCAAGCCGAGCTTCGGCAATGCTGTGTCGCACTCCCACCGGCGCACCCGTCGCCGGTGGAACCCGAACCTCCAGCGGCACCGCTACTGGCTGCCCTCGGAGAAGCGCTGGGTCACCCTCACACTCACCGCCAAGGCGCTGCGAACGGTCGACCGCAAGGGCATCGAGAAGGTCGTGGCCCAACTGCACGCCCGGGGGGTGAAGCTCTGATGGCGAGGCAGACCGACATCCGGCCGGTGGTCAAGCTGCGCAGCACCGCCGGCACCGGCTACACGTACGTCACCCGCAAGAACCGCCGCAACGACCCCGACCGGCTGGTCCTGCGCAGGTACGACCCGATCGTGCGCCGGCACGTCGACTTCCGCGAGGAGCGCTGACGCCCAGCGCGAGCGAGTCGCTCTCCGAGGCGGGCGCCGCGCGTGGGCGGGCACGGCGAGTCGCGAGGGGGTGGCGGCGGTGGCGAACAGGCTGGGCGCGGTGTTCGTCGCCGGGTTGCGGGTCGGTCCCTTCGTATGCCATTTCAGGAACCGTCAGCGAGGCTCGCGCAGCGCCGCACCGAAGCGCGACGCCGAGCGGACGCTACTGGTTGGGTACCTGACCGACGGTCGGCCGGCCCGACGGTGCATGCTCCTCGACCCTGCCGTTGTGCAGGACAAGGACGCGGTCGGCTGCCCGGATGGTCGCGGTGCGGTGGGTGACCACGAGGGTGACGCGGTCCGGGGCGCGTTGGCGGAGCATGGCGCGCAGGGCGGCCTCGGCGTGGGCGTCGAGCGGGGCCAGGGTCTCGTCGAGGATGAGCGCCGGGGCGTCGATGAGGAGGGCGCGGGCCAGGGCCACGCGGGCGCGTTGGCCGCCGGAGACGCCGGTCCCGGAGAGTGGGGCGGCTCGGGGACGGACGGCACAGATCGACCGGATTCGGGATGCGTCAGGTGTGCTGCGCCCTCCCGTGCTGGTGGTCGGCTGGAGGGTCCTGGTATGGCGGTGAGGGTCAGCGCGCGCAGGTGGCGCAGGTGCCGAAGATTTCGAGGGTGTGACCGACATCGGTGAAACCGTGCTGGGCGGCCACCTGGTCGGCCCAACGCTCGACCGCCGGCCCGGCCACCTCGACCGTCCGTCCGCAGTTGCGGCAGACGAGGTGGTGGTGGTGTTTGCCCTGGCTGCATCGACGGAACAACTGTTCCCCGCCGGGTAGTCGGGTGGAGTCGATCTCCCCGGCGTCTACCAGCAGTTGGAGCGTCCGGTAGACGGTGGTGAGCCCGACCCGCGCCTCGCGGGCTATCAGCATGTGGTGCAACTGCTGCGCGGTGTAGAAGCCCTCGACCTCGCGCAGCAGGGCCAGCACCTCGGCCCGCTGCCGGGTGTTCCGGGTCGTGCTTGGCATCGCCTGGTTCACCGTACCGCCGTCTCCCTGAATGTCTCCCCTGACCGCACCGCCAACCCTGCCCCCGTCGATGACGCCGGATCGCAGGCGTACCCATTATGCGTCGTCGGAGACCCAGCGGCCCGTCGCGCTCCGGAACGAGCGAAAGCGGCACCTTGTCGTGATAGTGGAGCCGGCCGTTATCGGAGGCCGACGCCGGGGTTCGCCGAACTCGCCCAGGCGATCTGACCGCCCCTCCGGCACGAGCCTGACGCGTTTCCAATTTGGCCGAAGTGCTAGTGGCTTTAACCTGCGGATCTTGTCTGCGTAACCGTCTGGCAAGATGCTCGCCCCACAGCGCGGACGGCACTCCACACGGGGTGTATCGCCAGGCGGCTGGTGCCATATACCGGCTGGTGACGGGCCTGGCGCTATGCGTGGAGGTTGAATCGAATTGGTTCATCAGCCCACATGCTGGCAGTCGCATGTTCGCATGTGCGATGTCGGGGCGACATCTGTTGTTCCTACTACCGCACAAGGTTGGCGACGACGACTTCACCCTTCGAGGGAGCAGCACATGGGCCACGGCCACCCGCATCACCACGATCACGACCATGCGGCCGACGCGGACGTACCGCCGGCGCTTGACCTTTCCGTGCCGGACAGCGAACTGTCTCCCGCGGACGTCTCCCGCCGTGGTTTCCTACGCCGCACGGGTCTGCTTGGTGCCGGCGCAGCCGCTGCGGCGACCGTGCTGGGCGGCACGCCGGCGTTCGCGCAGGGCCGCGACGACGACCACGACCACGGTCGGGGGCACGACGGGGACTCGACGGGTGGGTTCAAGTGGCTCGCCGGCGACCACCACATCCACACGCAGTACAGCTCGGACGCTCAGTACCGGGTGATCGACCAGGCCCGGCACGCGCACGCGTACGGCCTGGACTGGATCGTCATCACCGACCACGGCAGCGTCGCGCACGCCAAGATCGGCGTGGAGAAGGTCAACCCGGACATCGTCGCGACCCGGGAGCAGCTCAAGGACCTGCTCGTGTACCAGGGCATGGAGTGGAACATCCCGGCGGCCGAGCACGCCACGGTCTTCGTGCACCCGGGACGTAACGAGGTCGCCGTCCTGAAGGAGTTCGAAAACGCGTTCGACGGCACTGTCAAGAACGCTGGCGGCTCGTCACCGGCGAACGAGGCGCTCGCCATCGCCGGCATCAAGTTCCTCGGCGAGCAGGTCCGCCGCCGCCGCGTCGACGGGGCGCTCTTCCTGGCCAACCACCCGGCCCGGCGCGGCATCGACTCGCCGCACGAGATCCGGGCCTGGCGCGACGCCGATCCGACCGTCGCGGTCGGCATGGAAGGCGCTCCCGGACACCAGGCGGCCGGGCTACCCCGAGCGACCGCAGGCCGCAACCGCGGTTACTACGACAACAGCCCGTCGGCGGATTCGTTCGCCGGTTACCCGGCGGAGAGCTACCGGACCTGGGGCGGCTACGACTGGATGACCGCCACCGTCGGCGGGCTCTGGGACAGCCTGCTCGCCGAGGGCAAGGCCTGGTGGATCAGCGCGAACTCGGACTCGCACGTCAACTACCTGGACACCTCGCAGCGGGGCCCGGACAGCAACTTCGACCTCAACGGCAAGTCCAACGACCCGGTGTACGGACCGCTGCTGACCGAGGCCGGCGACTACTGGCCGGGCCAGTACAGCCGTACCCACGTCGGCGCCAGCTCGTTCAGCTACAAGGCGGTCATGGACGGGCTGCGGGCCGGACGGGTCTGGGTCGACCACGGCGGCCTGATCAAGGGCCTCGACGTACGGGCCCGCGTCGCGGGTGACCGCCGGGGGAACTCCGGGACGGCGCTCGGCGGCGTGCTGCATGTGAAGCGCGGCACGAACGTCGAGGTGACCATCGACGTCGACCTGGCCGACACCCCGAACTGGTCCCAGTTCGTGCCGGTGCTCGCCCGCGTCGACCTGATCGCCGGCAAGGTCACCGGGCCGGTTTCCGACAAGGACGCCTTCACCGCGCCGAACACCCGTGTCGTGAAGTCCTTCGAGATCAACAAGCGCACCGGGCGGATCTCCCTCACCTACTCGTTCGGCCGCGTCAACGAGCCGTTCTACCTGCGGGTACGCGGTACGGATGGCAAGCGCAGCCAGCCGGGTCTGATGGGCGCCGGCGTTGACCCGGTCGGTCCAGCCCTGGACGTGGCCGGCGCCGCCGACCCGTGGCAGGACCTGTGGTTCTACGCCAATCCGATCTGGGTCCTGCCGAGTTGATGACCGCCGGCCCCATACTCGGGCTCAGCTTCGGGCATCGCACGGACCGGGAGGCCGAGCAGTGGCTGCGCCAACACGTGCAGCCGCTCGGCCTGCCCGGGCTGGTCGCCTGCACACATCTGACGCAGGTGCCGTACCCGCACGTCGCGATCAGCCTGACCGCCGACACCGATATTCCAGCCGGTCTGCCAGCTACCGAGCCCGGCTACCGAGAGGCCGCCGGCCGCGCCGCAGCCGAACACACGGCCCGTCGGTCCGGCCGAGCGGTGTTCTTTCCCGGCGCGGAGCGGCTGGTGGACACACTGACCGTCAACGAGCTACTGACCGTCAGCGCCATCGAGCGGGTGGTCCAGCTCGGCGGACTACCGGTCGAACCAGAGACACCGATCGAAACCCGGGACTTCGTCCGGCCGCAGTGGCGCGACGGGCTGCTGACGCTGGTAACGACGCCGGTAGCCGGGAACCGGTTGGCGCCCTTCGAGGTGCCGGACCCCACCCCCTGCTGCACCGACCACTAGACCGTCGTGGTGGTTGCCGGCCGAGCCCGGCCGGCAACCACCGACCGGGTCCTCAGCACCGGTGGCGGTGTCGGTTGATCAAGTGAGCGGGCAGGATCAGTGGTAGGAATGCCGCGGCGGCTGGGATCAGCGCACCTCACTTGCCTTCCGGAGCACCGTCGGCGGTCAGCCCGTCCTGGCCCGGCGCAGCGGGCAGGAAGACGTGGGCGTGTCCGTTGCCCGCGTCGATGTTGAGTACGTCGAGCTGGGTAGCGCCGGTCGACCAGGTGGCGACTGCGGCGTCTCGCTGGCGTCCGGCCAGCTCCAGTAGCTGCGGGCGAGCGGCGGCTGGCACGGCCAGCGCGGCCGCGTAGGTGTCGACGGCGATGTCGAGCGTCCGTACGGCTGCGGCCAACCCAGAGCGGGCGATGTTGACGCCAGTTCCGGCCGACGGGGGGTTGGCGAAGCCTTCGACGGTCTTGGCTGTCGTCGCTTGCCAGCCGGTCACATCAGTCCCGGCCGCGAGCGGTCCGGGCTCCCCGCCGCTCGGCACCGCCGAGGCCAGCCCGTCGAGAACGGGTACCAGACTTTGCTGCACCTGTCTGGCCTGGGCGGTGAGGTCGACGATCTGGGCGGCGTCTCGCTGAGCCTCCTCGGCGCGCAGCTGCGCCACCTCGTCGGTCATGGCCGGATCGTCGCCCGCGGTGACGGCGCCGATCGGGCCGGCGAGCAGGGCCCCGAGCGCGAACGCCAGGGCAAGTGAGGCCAGCCGGCGGCCGGTGGGCGTCGTGGCGGCCGGTGCGGACCCGCGCGATTGCGGGCGCAGCTTCGTACGGTTGCTCATCCCTCTCCTCCGCTGCCTGCTGGGACGGCCGCCGCCACAACCGCCCCGACCTGCTGTCCGTACGCTGGGTTCCGCAGGCCGGACTGGTCACTCATCCTATGCGGACGGACGCAGCCGCGGACATCTCGATCGTGTTCGGACACGGCCGACGTCGACGGGAACGTGGCAGATCCGGCCTGCCGCCGGAATGTGTGGCCTCGGGGCGACCCTGACCCGCTGACGAATCTCGCTTCCGGCCATGCCGACGCCCGGGAACTACTCGTACGGTTGCTTCGGCGGATCGACCCGCCGCCACGACTCGACCTGCACGTACGGGATGTCGACGTCGCTGACCGGGTCCCTGCCGAGTTGGGTGGAGTATCGGCCGACCACTTCCACCCAGGTGTCCGGCGGCAGGCCGCTCGGCCGGTCCCCGGACATGCCGAGTTTGATCGGTAGGCTGTCGGCGGCACAGCAGGAGAGAATCATCCGGGCCAGGATCGGTTCCCCGTCGGATCCGGGCGCGACGAAGCCGGTGAGCTGGACCCGACGGTCGGCCAGCGTGGTGCCCTGGTCGAAGATGGCCCGCCCGGCGTAGTCCAGCAGGGTGATCTTCAGCGGGTCGCCGGCCGGCAGCGGCGGGTATCCGCCGGGGTCCTCGCCGGTCAGCGCCGTTCCGGACTGCCCGGCCGCGTACGATCCGAGGGCCGGCGGCGAGATCAGCAGCAGTCCGAGGACGGGCAGCAGGAGCAGCCAGCCCACCCGGGGTTCGTGGTGGCCGTGCCCGTCGTCGGAGTCCTCGTGCTCGGCGCCCTCGTGCTCGTGGCCCTCGTGCGGCTGGCCGCGACGCCGCAGGTCGTACCAGAGGGTCATCACCCCGGCCACCACCAGCAGCAGCCCGGCTGCGACCAGGAACGGCCGCAGCCCCTCCTTGACGTACCGGAGGTAGACGTCGGTGAGGCTGGCCTTCAGCACCGACCCGCCGAGCAGCAGCAGCACCACCGCCTGCGCCTGCCGGTTCACAGCACCACCGCTCCCACTCCGACGGCCACTCCTACGGCCACGACGAACGTCGTCGGGGCGAACCGGGCCGCGAACCGGCGGCCGAAGACACCGGTCTGCATCGAGATCAGTTTGAGATCGACCATCGGGCCGACGACCAGGAACGCCAGCCGGGAGGAGAGCGAGAACTGCGACAGCGAGGCGGCCACGAAGGCATCGGCCTCGGAGCAGATCGACAGCAGCACCGCCAGTACGGCCAGCGCCAGCACCGACAGCACCGGGTTGTCGGCCAGGGTCTGCAACCACCGCTCGGGTATCAGCACGTTGATGCAGGCCGCGGCCATCGCGCCGAGCACCAGGAAGCCACCGGCGTGCACCACGTCGTGGCGTACCGCGGCCCAGAAAGCGCGGCCCTTCGACAGGTCGTCCAGCTCGGGTCGGCGCGGCAGCCGGATCCAGTCGGCCCGGCCCAGCCGCAACCAGAGCCACCCCATGATCATGGCGACGATCAGGCTGGCCACCGCTCGCCCGACCACCATCTCCGGATTGTCCGGAAAGGCGACCGCGGTCGACGCCAGCACGATCGGGTTGATCGCCGGAGCGGCGAGCAGAAACGCCAGGGCGGCGGCCGGGGTGACACCGCGGCGGATCAGCGACCCGGCGATCGGCACCGACCCGCACTCGCAGCCCGGCAGCACCACCCCGGCCGCGCTCGCCACCGGTACGGCCAGCGCCGGATGCCGGGGCAACGCCCGAGCCCAGAACGAGCGCGGCACGAAGACGGCGATCACCGCCGAGAGCAGCACCCCGAAGACCAGGAAGGGCACCGCCTGCACCATCACCGAGACGAAGACGGTGGTCCAGGTCTGCAGCCGTGGGGTGGAGATGACCGACGCCACCGGCCTCTGGAAGACGACCAGCAGGATGAGCAGCCCGGCGAGCACCTCCACCGAGCCGAAGCGCCACCACCGGACCTCATCGTGGGGCTCCACGGGTGGCGATCGCGTAGCGCCCGCCGGCTCAGCCACTGGTGGATCAGCCGTAGGAGGCCTCGAGGCGACACCGTCGTCCGGCGGGCGGTCCGGGGCGGTCACCCTGTCTGGCACGGTCAGGTGTCCTTCCGAGGGCTGAACTGGCCACCCATCATAGGCGGACGTACGCCCCCGAAGGGGCTTCGCGGATCGGCTCAGTACCCGTTTGGATAGCTGCGGCCACTGTCCGGCACCAAAGGTGCACCCGGCCAATCTCGTGTGGACGTTGGACGTTCAGGGCCGACCTCGACCGTGCCCACCGGATGGCCCTGTGCGCGGGGGCTATCCCCAAGATGCCTTGGGGTGTTTCTGACATCGGCCATCGGGGTGCTGGGGAGGCGGCTGTCGCCGGTTGATGGGATGGTCACTAGGCGCGTTTCATAAGACGTTCGTCGGGATCGAGACGTGCTCGGCGTGTGACGCTCATCGGCGGCAGGCCGCGCGAGTTTCGGTACCGTGTGGCCGCAGGCTGTAGTATCTGCGCGTGCGCACTCACAAGTGCGCACCGGATCAAGGGGGTTCAATTCCCCCCCTCGAACACAGATTCTTCGCACCGGTGCGCAGTACCCGTGTGGGTGTTCAAGTCCCCTTGAACACCCAATTTATCGTCTTCCGTCACTGTGGGTAATTGCCGCGCAGGGGCTGGGGTGGTCGCGATGACCGTCTCCGTGCCGCCGGTTGACCCTGTGGTCTTCCGCGGTCTCAGCTTGCTCGGCCACACCATCGAGTGCATCCCACAGCATGTCGAGATACTGGTCGCCACCCGAAAAGTGCAGTGTGGCCTGATCTCGCATGCTGACGAGCAGACCGCGGTGCCTTCGTCGCGGTAGCGGTACGCAGGCCAGACGGCGCAGGTCAAGCCGACCGCCGACGAGCACCTGACGGCCGATGTGCATGGACACACGCCCATTGATGTCCAGCACGCGCTGCTACCTGGCACGGCTGTACGCCACTTGTACCGGAGTTGTACGTGGATCGCCGTACCCTTCTTCCGTACGGACCCACAAAAGCGCAATGGCATCCGTGTCATGTCCGATCTACCGGCCTTCGCTGGCGCTCCGAATGAGGGCGCGGCCATCGGACCCCCTCGACCGACATTGCGCGGCGGGTTCGGCGACGCCTCCAACCGATCCAGGAGCCCCGGTGTATGCGGTCCCGTCCTCAGCGATTGTTACCCATGTGGAAACAGTTTCCAGGGTGTGTGTGGCTGGAAAACCGGAGCGTCGCCGGGAATCGGCGCCCGCGTGCTTTTCGGACCTGCTCGCTCGTACCTCGTCCGAACCGGTGGAACTGGCCGAGATCGCCGTGCTGCGCGACGGCCTCTCGCCGCGTCTGGACGGCACGAGCCCGGTCCGCACCAAGCAGCTCGTCGACCTGGCCGACGAGGTTCCACCGATCGTGGTGCATCGTTCGTCGTTACGCGTCGTCGATGGCATGCATCGGCTGGAGGCGGCGCGATCACGCGGCGAACGCCTGATTCCCGTCGTCTACTTCGACGGAACGGACGAGGAGGCCTTCGTCGCCGCGGTACGACTCAACGCCGTACACGGTATGCCGCTGTCTGCGCGGGACCGTACCGCGGCGGTAGTGCGCATCCTCGCGACGCACCCGCACTGGTCGGACCGACGGATCGCGGCCGTGTGCGGGGTCGCCCCGAAGACCGTTGCCGCGCAGCGGCGGCGGTCACCCGACGACCGGAACCGACCGAGCATCCGGATCGGCCAGGACGGCCGCCGGCACCCGCTCTCCGCGGAGAAGGGCCGCCGGATCGCGACGGAGATCATGCGAAACCGGCCAGGGGTGAGTCTGCGCGAGGTCGCCCGCGAGGCGGGAATCTCCGTGGGCACCGCGATGGACGTGCGGCGCAAGCTCGCCGCGCAGAACGGCGTGCCGAGTCCGGCCGAGGCGGGTGCGAAACTCCTGCCCGCCGCAGAGGCCGGTCCGGCAGCCCGGGTCCAGTCCACGGCCAGTGTCCTACGGCCCGCCGGCGGATGGCCGTCGGCGACCGGGCAGGGGTCCGAGCTGACTGTCGAGGCACGGTTGCGGCGTCTGGTCCACGACCCGTCGCTGCGGTACACCGAGCGGGGCAGGGCACTGCTCCGGCTGGTGTCAACGACGCTGGCGTTCATCGCCCAGTCGGACGCGGTCGCGGAGAACGTCCCGGGTCACTGCCAGGAGTCGCTACGCGCTGTCGCGGAGGCCTGCGCGGGCGGCTGGCAGGAGTTCGGCGAACGGCTCGGCGCGAAGGAACCGGGCACCCCCCGCGCCGAGGCAGCGGCCAGGGCGGCCAGATAGGACAGGCCCGGCGTCGACCGCTCCCCAACCTCGGGAATCCAGAGCTGGGCCCCGAAGTGAAGGAGCACGGGACGTCAGGGCCGGTATCGAAGTGTGCCGGCGTCCGATGGAAAGGCCGGCGGCGGAGTGGGTCGGCCCACCCCAGCCGGGACGCGCTGGGACGAGGCGGCCGAGCCGATAGCGAACGCATAGCCGACGCATAAGCGACTCGATCACACTGGCCTCCACAGGGCGTGGCGCGGAAACCCCGCGTGACGACTCGCCCTAACAAGAAAGGACTGGTATGGCCGACAACATGACCGCGGGTTCCACCGCGGGCAACCAGGCCGAGTATTTCGTCGACCTGGACGACCTCGACCTCGCCGGGGTTGACGTAGACACCTGGGACAAGACCGCGGGCGGCACCACCATGGCGTGCGTCACGCGGACGATCACGATTGTCACCCGGGCTGCCTGCGGTTCGATCGACTGTGGCCCGCCGCCGGGTGAGAACTACTAAGTTCCGACAGGTTGGTTAAAGACCAGTGAAACAGCTCAGCCCTCCATTGCTGTGGCTGCGGAATGGTCCGGAGGAGGTCCAGAGCCTGGTCGCGGGCCTGGACCTCGTTCGGACCGCCGCGCACGAGGACGCCAGCCACGCGTGGCTTTGCATGATTGCCAACGGCACCGCGCACTACCTGTCCACCTACGCGCCGACGGAGCTGCTGTCGAGGCTCTACACCACCGGCAACGAACTGTACGGCGTGGTTGCCCCGGTCGGCCGGCTACGCACCGGCGCGGATGGCGGGCTGGTGCTTGACGGGTGCTGGCGGTTCGGTTCGGGGTCTGACCGGGCTGCCGTGATGGCGATGGGGTGCGAGCCAGTGGCGGGCCGGCGGGCCACCGTCCTCGTCGACCGCCTGCGGCTCGAGGTGGCGCACCCATGGGAGGGGCCGGGGTTGCTCGCGACCGCCAGCCACACCCTGCGGGCCAGCGGTGTCCGCGTCTCGCCGGCGGATGTGGTCGACATGACGGACGTCCCGGCCGGTCGACTGGTCGGGATCTACGCCGATCCGGATCTGTTTCTGGCGAACATGCCCGGGGTGGCGCTCGGGCTCGCCGAACGGCTGCTGGCGCTGCTCGGCCCGGGTCCGGTACCCGGTGCGTGGCAGGCCACCTACGCCGAGGCAGTCGCCCGGAACACTCTCGCCCGGCGCGGCCTGGTCGGGATGCTGCGCAGTCTCGACACGTTGGCCGGGGCAGGGAAACTCGCGCTGTTCTCGCCGACGCTGCGGCGGGAGTTCCTGTTGATGTTGAGCGCTGCCTATCACATCGCCCTCGATGCCGCGCTCGCGCTGGCGGAGGGCTGCGACTCGACGGACCCGGAAATTCGGCAGCAGCTCGAGCAGGCGCGGGTCGACATAGCGACCATGCGACCGCATGGGGCGATGCGACCGTCCAGGTTGGTCAACGCGGGTTCGTCGGCCCCGGCGGGGAGGCTTCGATGACCTCTGTGCCGGTGCTGTCGATGCCGGGTTGGTGCCTGCTTCGGATTCCGGTACTGCCGGCGGTGCCAGATGCCGCCGCGCCCGAGGGCCTGGCGCGGCAGCTGCTGGACCTGGCCATCGACTACGCGACCGTGTTCCAGCGCGCGGCGGAGGAGAACCGGGACTGGCAGGACCCGGCGACTCGACTGGCCGTCTACGGCAGCCGGGCGAGGTACCGGCCAACCCCGTTCGGCGTGTTCAGCCTGAGCCTGCTTGCCGAAATCAGCGACAACGACAGCGGCGCACCGGCTACCCGGCTCGATCTTGAGACCGATGTGCGGCTGCGCCGCCTCGACCTGCCGCAGCAGACCGGGAGGTGGTTCGTCAATCCCTCCCTCGCCGCCGAGCACGGCCGGTGGTCGTACCTGCACCCGGACAAGGGTGGGGTCACGTCGATGTCGGACGCCTCGGGCGTGCGCCAGCTCGCGGAGCGCTTCGCCGCGCAGCTCACCGCCGCACCCCGGTCAGCGGAGGAATGGGCGGTCGTGCTCGGTGGCGAAACCCAGTTCCACCTAGGGGTACGCCAGAGGTTGCTGCTGCCGGAGCAGGTGCCACCGATACTGGTCGAGCCGTCCGGGCCGGCCGCGCCGACCGAGGCTGTCAAGGCGGCGCTCGCCGCGGAGCGGCCGTTCAGGGACGACCAGTTCGTGGACGCGTTCAGCGAGGTCCGGGCCCGACTGCCCGGCGCGGGCGCGGCGGCGCTGCTGGACGGGGCCGCTCAGCTTCTGCGCGCGCACTGGCGACCCGGGCGACTCGACCGGGTGCGGGACCATGTGGCCGGCGGCTACAGCGGCGGGGCGGTGCCCTTGGTGTGGCTGCTGGCCGCTCCGGTGGACCACCCGCTGGGCAGTTGGCGGCGGCAGGAAGCAGATGTCGAGGGCGCCGACCGCCTGGTCCCGGCCCGACGGCTGTTCGTGCCGCGCACCCGTCGCGACAGCGGCGCGGTGCAGTGGTGGCAGGAAGCGCTCACGCTGGACCAGTGGCAGGCGCGCCGCGCGCCGCCCCCAGACCCCGCCGTGGTCACCCAGCCGCAGTTCGGGATGGTCAACGGCGCGCTGCTGGCCGAGCCGGTTGCCGGAGCGGACGCCTGGCTCAAACTGGTCCTGCCAGGCTTCTGGGGTGGGCCCGGCGCCCGGCTCAGTGAGCAGCTAGGGATTCCGAAGCCCGAGCCCGGTCCGGCGGTCCCCGGCTGGCTTCCGGTAGAGATCGGGTGGGTCCCGCCGGACCGGCGGGCGCCGTTGGCGCGCCGGCCGGAGAGCGGGTTGCCCCGGCTCAACCTCAACCTGCCGCACCGTACCGGTGACCTACAACTAGCGGATCTGGCCGTGACCGTGCTGGCGGGGCGGCTCCAGTTGGTTCACCGGTCCGACGGACGCCACGTGCAGCTTCGGTGGGACAGCCCGTTGACGTTGGGTAACAAGCTCAACCCGTGGTCGGTGCAACTGCTGGGGTTGCTGCTGGACGAGGCCCACGGCCCGGCGCTGGCCGCCGACCCCAGCCTGTGGGCGCCGCCGGGCGGGATGGTCCCTCGCATCACCGCCGGCCGTTGTCTGGTGGCTCGGCGCGGCGTCGTCTTGGACGCGCAGCACCGCGCCGATCTGCTGACGCTGGCCGAGGACCCGGCGCAGTTGTGCGATGTGCTCACGGAGGTGGGGCTCGGACCGCAGCTGGAGGTGGGCGAGGGACCGGATGTGACCATGCGGTTGGATCTCACCGACGTCACTCAGCGGTGGTGGTTCACCCGGCGGCTACGTCGCGAGGGCCGGCTGACGCTGCACGAGGCCCTGCCGGTGGCGACGCTGATCGAGTCGGAGCTGGGCGGGCACGTCCATGACGTATGGGTGCCGTGGCTGCGTCCTGATCCGCGACCGGTCAGGCCGATATCGCGGACCCGCCTGGTGGACCGGCCGCCGGCTGAGGACCCGGAGTGGACCAGCTGGTTCGTCTACGCCCCGGAGCGGGTGGTGGAGCTCTGGCTGGCGGGCACCGAAGTGATGACGTTGATGCGTCGGGCGCACCTGTTCTACATCCGCTATCACGACGAACGGCCGCATCTGCGGGTACGGGTGCACCACAGCGTCGATGCCGAGCCGCTCCTGGCCGACCTACGCGCCCACCTGGCCGCGATGGTGCCTCAGCAGCCCTGCGAGGTCGACCTCCGGACCTGGATACCGGAGGACTACCGGTACGGAGGCGTAGCGAGCCGGGCCGATGCCGTACGGCTGTTCTGCGCCGACTCGGCCTGGTGGGCGCAGCGGCTCGCGGCCGGCCCGGACCAGGCCGGCCGGTACACGTTGGCGGTGGCCCGGATCGCCGCCTGGTGTCGGCAGCTCGCTGGCGACGATCAGGCGTTGACCCTGCTCTGCGGGCTGCGCGGGCTGGATCCGCGGCTGCCCAGCTCGCGGGCTCAGCGGGAGTGGATGGCGACCTTCCGTGCTGCTCGGCCGGACCTGGAGCAGGCCCTCGACGCCACGCTCGCCGAGCCGGAGCCTGCCTTGGCCTACCTGGCCGGCCTGGACAGCGACGCCTATGCCACGGCGCTGAGCAGCCTTGTCCACATGAGCGTCAACCGTGGGTTGCCGCTCGGCCAGGCGACAAAACGGGAGCCGGAACTCGTGCTGGCGGCGGCGCGGCTGTTGAAGGGTCGGCAGGCGCGGGTAACCCGAAGCAGAGCGGTCGATGGCTGAGGCCGATGCCGCCCGGCGACTGCTGCGTCGGCTTGTCACCGAGCTACGGCGGCGGGGGCACGCGAGCCCGGAGGCGGCGGCAGCCCTTGCCCTGCTCGCGTCCCGGCTGGGTCAGCAGGCCCTGGCGGCGTCCCTGACCGAGCTGACCGTACGGGGCGGGCAGGTGCCCGACTTTCGGGTCAGCTGGCTGCGCCACCGCCTGGTGGGCGAGTGCCTTTCGCCCGGCTCCGGCCACGCCGAGACACTGGCACGGACCCGGGCGGAGGCGGTCGAAGTGCTCGATGCCTTTTATCGGCACTACGTCGAGGCCGGTAACGTCGATCTGGTCAATGGCGCCGGAGGGGTCGGGATGACCCTGTGGGACCTCGCTGACGAGCCGGCTCGCGCCAGGATGGCACAGTCCATCACCCAGGTCGCGCTCTCCATCATGGAGCAGGAGTCGCACGGTCTCTACCATGGCCGCAGCGGCGGCATCCTGCTGCTGCGGATGCTGGACCGCCGCTACGGCCAGGACCGGCTGGTGACCGCAGCGGTCGACGCGCTCGTCCTGCATCTGGAGCAGCTGACCCCCGCCGTGCTCGACCGCGGCTGGTTGGGCGTCGGCGGCGTCACCATGTGCTATGGCCAGCCGGGGATGCTGACCGCGCTGGGGCCGGAGGTTGACCCGGTGGTTCTGGCGGGACTCGTCAATGCGGCGATCACCGGCGCGGCCCTCGATCGGCTGGATGACCTGCTGGCCGACATCGGCTCCGACGTCACGGTCTGCCACGGACTGGCCGGGCTGAGCCTGGTCACCAAGCTCGCTCCCGCGTGGCGGGAACTGGTCGGGCCGGACCGCCGGGACCGGCTGGCGGTCCGGCTCGCCCGTCACCTGGACCAGATTGATGACCAGGCGGTGGCCGCCATCTTTGACACGCCGTTCGTGCTGTCGGTCCTCGAGGGGACACTCGGGATGGCGCTGGCACTGGCGGAGACCGAGACCACGTCGCGGCCATGGTGGGGGGTCTGCCTGAGTCTGAGTGACGGATCGGCCGCCGTGGCCGGCGGCAGAGCAACTGGGAGCAGCCGATGACAATCAGCCTACAGACCGAGGACAACGACTGCGGCGTGTCGGCACTCGTCGCCAGCCTGCGCCTGCAGGGATATCAGTTTTCCGAGCCGCTGTTGCGAGACGCGCTGGCGACCCGGGGCGCGTTGTCGCTTCAGGACCTGCGGGACACCTGCGCCGCGGTGGTGGGCGTGCGTTACCGCGGCCGGCGGGACCTCCCGTTCGCCGAACTAACTCCGGGCACCATCATCCACCTGCGCGTCGATCACTTCGTGACCGTTGAGCGACGGCGAGGGCGGCGCGTATCGATTTTCGACCCCTCGGTCGGGTACGGGTGGCTGACCGAGGCCGCGTACCAGGAGCAGGCCAGCGGCTGGGTGCTGTCGCCAGCCACGCCGGCACCGGCGGCGGGCGCGCCTCGGCGTCCACGGGCCGCGACTCGGGCCGCCTGGCTGTGGCCGATGCTGCGCTCCGGACAGATCAAGTTCCGGCAGGTCGTGCCGGTCCTCGCGATGAGCCTGCTGCTCTACACCGGCCTGACCCTGCTCAACATGATCCTGCTGCCCTACCTGAACGAGGTCACCGTCGCCAGCACGGTCGCCACGTCCACCCTGGTCACCGCGTTGGTGGCGTTCAGCGTCGCGACCAGCGCGCTGTTCTGGCTTCGACATCGGCAACTTACCTCTCTAGGGCTCTCGTTCGACCGGGCCATGCTGAGTGAACTGATCGACCGGTTGACCCGTACGTCGGCACGCACCGAGCTGACCTCGGGCGATGTGCTGCACCGGGTGCAGAGCGCCCGCGCCGTCCGGGAGGCAGGCACCGGCCTGGCGCTGTCGCTGTTCACTGACGTGATCGCCGTGGTGATCCTGCTGGCGTTCATGGCGACGATGTCGCTGCCGCTGACCGGCGTGGTGGCCGGCGTCGCCGCGCTCCACATCGTCCTGACGATCCTCGGACGGATCCCGATCAACCGCCGTACCGAGGAGCAACTGCAACTCGACGCTGAGCTCCAGGATCTGCTGATCAGCATCTCCCAGGGGTTGACCACCTACCGAGGGCTCGGGACGATCTCACACCTGCAGGTTGAGCATTCCCGGCGGCTGGACCGGCTGCAGCGGTCGATCCGCGGGCTCGAGTACCGGCTCGCCTGGGTGCACGGGCCGAGCAGCGCCCTGCGGTTCGCCGGCCTGTACGTGATTCTCGTGGTGGGCTCGGTGCTCCTGTCGGCAGGTCTGGTCAGCACCGGAGAGCTGTTCGGGTTCCTCACCCTCGGGGGTACGGTGCTGTTCTCGGTCACCACGATCGCCCAGAGCCTCACCAACGCCGCCGCGCTGGAGCGGCAACTGCGCTACGTGACAAGTTTGTTCACGTTGCCGGTGATGGAGCGGGGAGCCCACACCGAGCCGGTAGCGGACGCGTCGGCGGTGCTGCTGGAGGGGGTTCGGGTGCACCGCCCGAGGGAGCATTTCGACCTGCGGCTGGACCTGCGGGTCGAGCGGGGCGAGACCGTGACCGTCAGCGGTGCGAGTGGGGTCGGCAAGTCCACCATGGCCCAGATCATCAGCGGCCTGGACCCGGTGCCCGCGGGGCAGGTGACCGTCTACGGAGTGCCGGTCGCCGACTGGGACCCGGATCGGCTCCGCCCGCTGGTGTGTTACGTCCCGCCCCGGTCCGACTTCCTGCACACGACGATCCGGGAGAGCCTGTCCAGCGGGGCGACCGACGTGACCGACCAGGAGATCCACGACCTGCTCGCCGTGGTGGAGCTGACCGAGGTGATGCGTCCCTTGCGGCTCGGGTTGCGGACCCGGCTGCGGATCAACGGCTCGACCTTCAGCGCGGGAGAGGTGCAGCGGTTCGCGTTGGCCCGGGCGCTGCTGCGCCGACCGTCGCTGCTGATCCTCGACGAGGCGACCAACTCCCTGGACCGGGACCTGGAACTGCGGCTGCTCGCTGAGGCGCGGCGGCGGGTGGAGACGCTGATCGTGATCAGTCATCGCCCGGTCGGTGAGCACCTCGGCAGCCGGCATGTGCGGATCGTGCGCGACGACACCGGCGTAACCCGGCTCGAATCGGCGGCGGTCGCGGCGGTCGTCAGTGGCTGAGGGAGTACGTGGTGTCCACGCCTACTGGCAGTTGCCCAGCCGGCTGCCCCGGGCTTACCAGCAGCTGTCCCGGGTGACCTGGCTGCTGAGCATCCGTTCGTGGCAGCGGTACGCGGGGCCGATCACGCTCTACGCCGACCCGCCGACGATGGAGTGGCTCGACCGACTCGGCTGGCTCAGCTGCTACGACCAGGTTGAGACGTTGGACGACCGGGATCTCGACCAGCGCTACGACCGGGTCGCCTGTTTCGCCTTGCCGAAGCTGCTCGCTCTGGACCGGTATCCTGACGCGACGCTGGTAGACACCGATGCCTACCTGTACAGCCGGCTGCGGCTACCGGCCACCGGATCGGTCTTCGCGCATCTGGAGCACGGTGACGCCGACTTCTACTCCCGACTGCGGGAACTGCGCAATCCCGCCCAGGTGGATCTGCCCGACTCGCCGCCGGCGGTCGGCAACACCTCGCTGTTCCGGGCAGCCAACGCGCACCTGGCACGCCGGATCAGCCACGCCGGGCTCAGCTTCCTGGCCGGCAACCCGACCACCCCCGGCCGCGACGTCCACCTGCACATGACCGTCGCCGAGCAGGTGCTCGCCACCCACCTGACCACCGTCGCCGGGCAGCAGGTGGTCAACCTGTTCGACGCGCTGTGGTGCCCACGGACGCTGCGCTGGCTGACCGAGCCGCCCCGCTTCGGCCATCTGTGGAACCTCAAACGAGGGGCGCCGGCCGAGCAACTGCTCGCCGCGTACGTGTTAGTCACCCAAACGCTCTGGGACGAGTACGGCGTTGCCCCGGACCGGGTACGCGCAGTGATGGAGCGGATATGATCTCGACCGAGCTGCTTGATCGGCTGGCGAACACAGGTGCCGGGGTGACCCGGCCCGCCGGATCGACCGTCCCCGGTGGACATGCTCCGGACTGGGTGGTGGAGCCAGAATCGTTGGCGCAGCTCACCACGCTGGTCCGGCTTCTGCACGACGGCGGAGTGGACTGGCGGGTGGACGCCCGTGGCCGCAACTGGGGGTACGACGACTCCCGGGTCCGCGAGCCGGGACTGATCGTCCGCCTGGCCCGGTTGGACCGGTTGGATCTCGATGTCGAGCTCGGCCTCGCCACGGTGCAACCCGGGGTGACCTTCGCACAGCTGAACGAGGCGTTGCGGGGGGCCGATGCCCGTTTTTATCTGCCCTCGCCGGGCTCCGGCCCGCACACCTCGGTGCTCGGTAACGCTCTGGAGCGTGGCCTGCTCGCCGGCCTCGGCGAGCGGGAACGCCACTGTCGAGACTTTCTCGTCCTGCGCCGCGACGGTGAACTCACCCGTTTGGGCTGGGAGGATGCCGCCGACGACCGGGTTCGGCGGGCCCTGCCGTATCCACCCGGCCCGCACCTACAAGGGTCACTGTTTCAAACGGGCGGGTACGGACCGGTGGTGGTGGAGCTGACGCACGTGCTGCCGGTCGCGACCGTGTTGACGGCCGAGCCGGTGCTGCTCGCCGGTGCCGAGCTGACCGAGGAGCTGTTGCGTTGTTGGCGGGACCTGCTCCTGGGCGAGCTGGTGACCTCCACCATCCTCTCCTCGCCGGCCCGCCGCCGTGCGCAAGGCATCACCGTCAGCCACGACGGGCTCGTCCTCAACCTGTACGTCGCCGCCAGTTCGGCCGTGATGCTGCGCGCCAAGGTCGTCGACGTGCAGCGGCTGGCCCGCCAGCACGGGCAGCGGCTGGCCGTACGAATCGCCGGCGGCCACGACGACCTGAGCATCCTCGGCGGCGATCGGAACCATCCGGAGGCGGTTGGCCAGCTTCCGGACGGGCTGGAGTGGCACACGGCGGCGCTGCCGTTCGCCCCTTCGGCTGTCGCGGCCTTCGCACGGGCGGTGCGGGCGGACCCGGTGCTGACGGACATTCCGTGGACACTGCGCCCGCTCGATTCCCGGGCGCTGGTCTGGCTGGCACCGATCGTCTACCGCAAGGAGGACTCGGACAGCGTCGCGTTGCTGCGGCGTCGGGTGGCCGCCGTCGCCCGGCTCCGCGACGAGTTTGCCGTCCCGGCCTACCGGGCCGGCGCGGTACGGGGCGACCGATGAGTCATGTTCTGATCATCAGCGTCCACCGGATCCACGCCGGACAGTCCGGGGAGGCGGTCCACCTGCGCCAGCTCACCGAGGCGCTACGAGCCACCGGCGAGCGGGTGACTGTGCTCGATGGTCCGATGGACCCGGGCAGGGCCGGTGCCGGCCACGAGGCCGGACTGCGGTCGCTCGCCGAGCAGTTGGACACCCTGCTGGCCCGCGACCGGCCCGATGCTGCCCTGCTCTGGGGACATCTGGGCGAGGAGACCGAGTTGGTGCGGCGGCTGGCGGCGGCAGATGTTCCGACCGTTCTGGAGCATCCGGCCGCGGACCTCCCACCGGTGCCGGAGACACTGCGGCTGATTGACGAGGTGGTGGTCCCGTCCGAGTTCGCACGGCGGCTGTTCGGGTCGCAGACCGGCCGCCAGGCTCGGGCGATCGAGCCGTGCCTGCGTGGCTGCGTCTGCCCATCCGAGACGCCCCGGGATCCGGCGCGTACGGGGCCGTACTGGCTGACGTTCATCAACCCGGAGCCGGCCAAGGGGCTTGGGGTGGTGATGCACCTCGTGGCGGCCGCCAGCGGGGCGAAGCTGCCGTTCCGGTTCCGGTTCGTCGAGGGGCGGTGGACCGCGGCCCACCTCGCCCGGCTGGGTATCGGCCCGGCGGACCTGCCCGGGGTGGAGATCGTCGAATACCGCGCCGACATCTGCGCGCTCTACGCCGAGACCGACCTGCTGCTCGTACCGAGCCTGTGGCAGGAGAGCTTCGGGATGGTCGCCCGCGAAGCCGTGATCCACGGCGTACCGGTGGTGGCCACTCGGGTCGGCGGGCTGCCGCAGGCGGTCCGTGGCGGGGGAGTGTGCCTCGAACCGCCGGAGTGGGGCGACGACTACCAGGTTCGGATGACCGCAGCCGAGGTCAGGGCCTGGCTCGCGGCCGTGGTTACGGCGCTGCGCGGCGCGCACCGGCCTCAACCAGGGCTGCTGTCTCGTGCCACCGCGGACAGCGTCCGGGCGTACCGGGCCGTGCTCGGTTCGTCGCCGAGATGAGCGCGTGCGGCGGCCCGGCTGACGGCATCGGCGATCGCCGATGCCGGCCTGGTCCAGCGCCGCTCGTCGGCTACCGCCATCACCGTCGCCAGGTTCTCCTGCTCTTCGTGCAGCCAGTCCCACGGCGTGGCGAGCAGCCGGTCCAGCTCCGCCGGCGAGAACAGCAGCCGGGACGAGCGGGCCGGCTGCGGATGCCTATCGTCCATCCGCCGTCCGCGGGACCGCGTCAGCCGGTGGACGGCCTCCTGCGCCAGGACGCTCCAGCCGTCGACCGCGCGCGCCAGTACCTGGTTGGCGGATACGGCGGTGTGGGGCGATTCGTCCGCCGCGGTGGTGAGCGCGTAGGACCGGACCAAGTTGGGGAGCAGGTAGCGGTGCGGGCCGACGGTCTGGCGCGGCACCGGCGTCAGCAGGTGGGAGCCGACCAGCTCGTCCAGTGCCTGCATAGCCTCGCGGGGTGCCAGCCCCGCGCAGACCGTGGGCGTCCAGTCCGGGACGGTGACAGTCGGAAGGATGGCGATCCGACGCAGCGTCAGGTTCGCCGCCTCACTGAGCGCCCGGAACGACGGTGCGAGGTTGTCGCGCATCGACCCGTCGTCGGTACTCAGCTCGTCGAGCCGGTGCTGCGGGTCCCGCAGCAGCGCTACCAGGTCGGCGGCCCACCGGCCCCGGTACATCCGGCAGGCGGCGAACCACAGGGCTAGCGGCAGGCCGTCGCAGAGCACGGACAGCGCGCGGACCGCGGCCGGCTCCGCCGACAGTCGATCGGGGCCGAGATGAGCGGCGAGGGTTTCGAGTCCCTGCGCGTCCGACATCGGCGCCACCAGGTGCCGGTGCGCCCCGGGAAGGTCGAGCTGCCAGCGGGCGGTGACCAGCACTGTGCAGCCGGCCCCGGCCGGCAGCAGCGGCAGCACCTGATCGACCGCGCGGGCGTCATCGAGCAGCAGCAGGCAGCGCCGGTCCGTGAAGAGGCTGCGCAGGAGCGCGGCCCGTGCCGCCAGCTCGGCCGGAATTGCCAGGTCGGCGACGCCCAGCGCGCGTAGGAGTTCTTCGAGCACCTGGTCCGGGGTCCGCGGCTGCCCGCTGCCAGCGAGGTCGGCGTACAACTGGCCATCGGGATAGGCGGCGGCGACGGCATGAGCGACCTGGAGCGCCAAGGCGGACTTGCCGACTCCGGGCATGCCGTGCAGCAGCGCGACGCGCGGACCGGCGTTCGCGGGCCGGTCCGGACCGCTACCCAGGCGCCTGACCAAGTCCGCCAGGTCGGCCTGGCGCTCCACGAAGAGCGGCGACGCGGGCGGCAGCTGGGCTGGCCGTGGCTGGTCGGCGAAACGCCGGGTCGGCAGCTCATTAACGGTGACGGCGAGGCTCGGATCCTGCCGGAGAACGGCGTGCTCCAACTCGCGCAGGAGCGGACCTGGGTCGAGCCCGTGCTCGTCTACCAGCAGCTGGCGGCCGCGCCGGGCCACACTGAGCGCCTCCGGCTGCCGGTCGCTTCGGTAGAGCGCCTTCACCAGCTGGGCGCGTAGCAGCTCCCGTAACGGATGCTCGGCGACATACTGGGTCAACTCCGGGATCAGGTCGCGGTGCGAACCGAGCTGGAGCTCGATGTCGATCAACCATTCCAGGTCAGCCAGCCGGGTCTCCTCCAGCCCTTCACGGGTCGGGGTGACGAACGCGGCGACTGCCCCGGTCAGTGCCGGGCCTCTCCAAAGCGTCAGCGCTTCGCGCATGAGCTCGCGGGCGTTGGGAAGCCGGCCGCGGTTGCCCTCGACTCGCGCCAAATCGGCGAGCCTGGTGTAGGTCGCCAGGTCGAGTTCGTTCGGGGCGAGGTTCAGCACGTAGCCGCCGGGCTTGGTGAGCAGCGGCACCGTCGCGTCGTCAGTTCGCCGCAACGTGCAGCGCAGCGCCGAGATCTCGGCCTGAATCTGTGCCCGCGCCGTGGCCGGCGGCGTGCTTTCCCAGATCGCCGTGGTCAGCTGGTCGACCGACACCACACGGTTGGCGTTCAGTAGTAGGTAGGCGAGCACCGCCCGGCGGCGGGGCCGCGCCACGCCGACCGGCTCGCCATCCACAGCTGCGCCGACCGGACCAAGCACCGTGAAGCGCAGCGCCATTACTGCTACCCGGGGGATCCGTCGATGATCACGAAAAGCACTGTAGTGAGCTGTCGGCAGTTGGCAACCCGCTCCGGGCGGAGCAGGCTCCGCTACCCGGGCGGGGGCGGACCCGATGCCGTCAAGCTTGGTTACTCGGCAGGTCAGCAGGGGTGTGACGGGTCGCCGGTGGCGCGGTCGCAGTTGGACGACGCACTTGAACAAACGGGCGCGTCGCGCTGGCCGAGCAGCTGATGCCAGCCGCCCACGCGACGGCCGAACCGCTGCGCGGCTTCGCCTGTGCCCCCGCCCTACCCGTTCAGGCCGGCGACGACCCGGTCGCCACCCTGCTGCGTTACCTCGGCCGCAACCCGCTCTGGACACCCGACGGCAGCTGCCCGGCACCGTCGGGTCCACCGACCCTGAACGGCGTCCCGGGCCACCCACAGTCGGTTAGCGGTGATGTCGTCGCTGCCCGCCGGCTGGGTCGCTCCAACGGCCAGCGTCACAAATCGGCGTTGTGCCCGAGGGTTGACGCCCGCGGCACCTGGTCCGTACGGGATTCGTGTCGTTCGACGGGGTGCTGGAATCCCAGGTCAGCCCTTCACCGCGCCCGCAGTGAGCCCTTCGGTCAGGAAGCGCTGCCCGAAGGCGTACATGACCACCACGGGGATGCTGACGAGCAGCGACGCCGCGGCGAGCTGCCCCTGCGGCACCACGTCCCCGGTGATCATCGACTGCATCCCCACGGGGAGCGTCTTGTACTCGTCCTTCGTGATGAACACGAAGGCGAAGAGGAACTCGTTCCAGGCATTGGTCAGGGTGAACAGCGCGACCGCCAGCAGCCCGGGCTTGGCGAGCGGCAGCACCACCCGGCGGAACGCCTGGAGGCGGGTGCAGCCGTCGACCAGCGCGGCCTCCTCCAGCTCGATCGGGATCGACGAGAAGTACCCCGTCAGCAGCCAGGTGGCGAACGGAAGCGTGAAGGTCGGGTACGTCACCACCAGAGACCACAACGAGTCGGTGAGCCGCACCCCGATGAGCAGCTGGTACAGCGGAATGAACAGCAGCGCGCCCGGCATCACGTAGGTGATCAGCACCGTGACGGTGAAACCCTGCGCCCCGCGGAACCGCAGCCGGGCCAGCGCGTAGCCCGCCAGGGCGGCACAGACCAGTGCCACCGCGGTGGACGCGACGGACACCAGCACCGTGTTGAGGTACCAGCGGCCGAAGGGCTTGGTGGCAAAGAGGTCGGTGAACTGTTGGAGGGTCCACGGCGTCGGCCACAGGTCGTGGACGCGCATGACGATCTGACCCTCGGACTTGAAGGCCGTGACGGCGATCCAGTACAGCGGGACCAGGACGAAGACGAGCAACCCGGCCAGCGCGACACCGGACGCCAGACCCGACACCAGGGACGACGCCCGGCGACGTCCCCAGGCCTGGGATGCCGTAACCACCCGACCGACCGCCGCCACGACCAGCGCGGTCACCCCGAGGACCACCGCCGCCTTCCAGAAGATCTGTGGCGACGCCCAGGCCAGCAGACCGGCGACCACCGCGGCGACGACCCACGGCAGCGCCTTCCGCGCCGTTGTGGCGCGCCGCGCCGTTGTGGCGCGCCGCGTCTTCCGGGTACGTCGGGTCGGCGCGGTGCCGGCGTCCCGGCGCAGCAACCGGACCAGGAAGTACACCAGTCCGCCGATGACCGGCAGCATCACGAGCGTGACCGCTGCTCCCGCGCCGTACTGTAGTTGCAGGATCGCCTTCGAGTAGGCGACCAGCACGTACGGCGCGGTCGCGTTGCCCGGGCCGCCTTGCGTGAGCAACCAGATGAGGTCGAAGTTGTTGAACGTCCAGATCGACGACAGGGTCACCGTCACGGTGATCACGTGGCGCAGTCCGGGCAGCGTCACGTTGGCGAACCGCTGCCACGGCGAAGCCCCGTCGACGGTCGCCGCCTCGTAGAGCTCTGCCGGGATGGCCTTCAACCCCGCGAGGAACGCGACGGTGAAGAACGGCACCCCCTTCCACACGTTCACGAGGATCACCGACGGCATGGCCAGGGACGGGTCGGACAGCCAGCCCGCGGGCCAGCTGTCGACCAGGTGCGCCTTGGCCAGCAGCGGCCCGATCCCCGACTCGGTGAGCAGCAGGTTGACGCTGCCGAAGATCGGGTCGAGCAGCGAGCGCCAACTGAACGCCGTGACCACCGTCGGCACCACCCACGGCAACAGGAGCAGCCCGGCCAGCAGGGCCCGCCCACGCCGCCGGTGGTGCAGCAGCAAGGCCGCGGCCAGCCCCAGCGCCACCTTGAACACCTCGGCGTACGCGGTGAATACGAACGAGTTCACCACGCCCGCGCGGAACTGCTCGTCGCCGGCGAGGGCGACGTAGTTGGCCAGGCCGACGAACACGCTGTGCTGGCCGTGCCGTTCCGTCGTGCTGGTGACGACCGACTGGGCGATCGGCACGAGCACGAGCCCGCCGACCAGTACGGCGGTGGGCGCCAGAAACAGCGCCGCCAGCCGCCAGTCACGCCCCAGCCGCCGCTGGGTCGTGGTGAGGGAGCCGGACCCCGACGGCGAGGATGCCCTCGTCGCCGGGGCCGGCGCTGGACGTACCGATCTCACTGCGGCAGCCCCTGCTGGGTGAAGATCTGCACCATCTTCGCGTGGGCGGCCTGCACGGCCTGCGCGGGCGCGGTTCCCTGGATTACCTGCTGCATCATGTCGGTGAGGACGTAGGCCCCGACGGCGGCCTGCTGGCCCGCGCTGGCCTTCTGCGGGAAGTTCAGGCCGTTCTTCGTGGTCAGCGGCAGCGACAGCTCAGTGATCTTGCGCATGATGGGGAACGCCGGGTCGCCGCTGGTGAAGAACGGGTCGGCGTCCCAGACCTTCTGCCAGGCGGGCAGCGCCAGGCCGGGCGCCTCCTTCGCCACCCCGAGTAGCGCGGGCGCGCTGACCAGGTACTGCGCCAGGAGCTTGGCGAGCGCGGCGTTCTTGGCGCCCTTGAAGATGACGAAGGCCTGGGACTGGCCGAGCAGCAGCGGATTGTCGGTGGCCGGCCCGATGCAGTCGGCGAAGACGTGGGTCTTGTCGTAGACGGGGTTCTTCTTGGTCTTGGAGTCCGCGTAGACGCTGAGCTGGTTTCGGGTGTAGCCGAGGATCCCGGCGAGCCAGTTCTCGTTGTTGCTGGAGTCGGTCCAGGCGGCCACCCCCGGCGGCAGCATCGGCTTGTACCTGGGGTTGGTGTAGATGTCACCGAGGAAGGTCACCGCCTGTACCGTCTCGGGCGAGTCGAACGTGACCTTCCTGCCGTCGTTGGAGGTGATCGCCCCGCCGTAGGAGTTGATCAGTGCCTCGATCAGGCCGTTGGCGTCACCGGACCGGTTCACGGTCATGCCCCAGCCGAACCGGCGCTTGGCCGGATCGGAGATGGCCAGGCACAGGTCCCGCAGTTCCTCCCAGGTGTAGATGTCCTTGGGGGAGATGCCCTTGTCCTGCATCCAGTCCTTGCGCAGGAACGACCCGATCCCGATGAAGTGGTAGGGGATGGCGAACCACTTGCCGTCGAAAACGCAGAAGTTCTTGGACTCCGCGGTGGGCTCGCCGTACTTCGCCGTCAGCGCTTGGACGACGTCCGTCACGTCCTCCAGATCGCCCAGCGCCTGGAACTGCGCGACGAACCGCGAGTCGGTCATGAACGCCAGGTCACGCGCCACGCCGCCCTTGACCTCAGCATCGATCTTGGCCACCACGTCACCGGCGTCGGCCTGGACGAGACTGTTCCCGATCTTCGTACCGGTGGAGTCGGCGAACTTCTTGATCGAGCTGTCGAGCGCTGCGTTCGCCGCCTCCGAGTACAGCTTCTGCGACAGCATCCCCATCGAGGAGCCCTTCAATGATGCCGCGGCGTCGATCAGCTCCTTCGGGACCTCGGCCTGCACTCCGGGGGTCGACGGCGAACTGCCCCCGCACGCGCCCAGACCGGCCCCGCCGAGCAGCCCCACCCCCATCCCCAAAAAGCCGCGCCGGGACCACAACGGGTTGTCCTCCATGGCCATTCCCCTCCTCCGTCTCGCCTCACCGCTACACGCCGAAGAGGGCTGGGAGGCTGCCGCCCCCTGTTGACAGCTGCGAACCGCACACGAGGACGGATCGCCCGATCAGGTGGTCGCAGCCCGCCTCCGCCGCGCAGTCATCGGGAAAGCGCTGCCTGCGCGGCGGCCTTCCCCCGACTGTGCCGCCGAGAGCGCGCGGCCGCCGGCCCGGGCGCAGCTCGGTGCGCTCGGCGGTGCGCTCACTTTACATATTTCGGAAAGTTGCGCCTAGGGGTCGAGCGATATCTGGGGAACGATGCCATTTGTCATCATCAATCGCCGTGGTCGAGGCCGCCGCGCGGCCCGCGGGCCCACGCCATTGAGGACGGTCACGCTCTCCGTATGGCACCGCCGACGAGGCGTCGGATGTCGTCCTCGCTCGTGCAAGCATCGGGCGGCGCTGGCGACGCGCGCGGCGAAGCTGTTCGAGGTCAGCCACGAGATTGCCGTCGCGGGTGTAGTGCCGGATCAGCCAGGCGAGGGCGCGCTGGAGGCGAGTCCGTACCGAGCTGCCGGGTCGACCAGCGACGCGTCGAGCTGTTTCACACCGCCGGTGGCCGCGTCGACCCGATATCGAGGCAGTGGGGCGGCCCTGGGCCAGCCCACTGCCGGCGACGAGTCCGTCACCTAATGGTCGCCCCACCAGGCGGTGACGATGGCGGCGTAATCATCTGGTGCGGATTCCCATGTGAAGTGCCCAGCCTCGAGCGTTCCGCGGGTGCCAGTGTCTCCAGGAGGCGCTCACCCGCCGCGACCTCGAGGACGCGGATGCTTCCGGTCGCCTCGAGAGCGGCGAGCAGCAGCGACTGTCGCGTGGCGTCTGGCAGACCAGCGATTCGAGACGAGAATGCCACCTGGAGCCGGCGGTTGAGCGGGACGACGGAGAGGTCGGCCCTCGGACTGTCGTGACCCGGGTCGGCGAGGACCAGCGGCAGTTCAACGAGGGCCAGTGGGTTCCCGGCCGCGCTGGCCAACACCACTTTCGTCGGACTGCGCGAGGCGGCAATTCGGGCTGGACGGGCGGCGGTGAGTCTCCGCCGCCGCCTCGCCTCGCCGAGGGGGGTCAGCACGTACTTGTCGAGCCGTGCTCGCTCGAAGAAACCTTCGGCCGCCGGCCGTGTCGACCCGAGAAGGCCGACGCGCGTTCCGGTCAGCCGCCGGGCCAGGAGCGTGAGCACCGCGGCGCTTGACCTGTCGAGCCACTGAACGTCGTCGACGAGGACGAGGATCGGCGAATCGTGAGCTGCGGCACGGAGCAGATTCCGGAGTGCTTCGGTGACCGCCATCCGGTCCAGTGTCGTAGCGGTCTTCGGATCGAAAAGGGCTTCCAGGATGGCGGCACGCCTAACCTCGGCACCGGGGACCGAATCGACGATCGGGCTCACAATCTGTACCAGCCCCGCGAAACTGATATCCGCTTCGAACTCGACCGCCGTCACCTCCAGGACGCGACCGCCCTCTGCCGCCCAACGCCGGGCGGCGTATCGCAGCAGCGTGGTCTTACCCAAACCGGGATCGGCGACAATGATCAAAGATTTCCCGGAGGTGCGTGAGTGCTCGCAGAAATCATCGATTGTCGCAAGAACTTCACTTCTGCCGACGATGTCTGTCGTCATTTCCCGTCACGCTCTGCGTCGTCGGACTCGGCCGCCTTCAGCGGCCTGGTAGGGACGATCATACCGGTTCTACGAAGTCGAGCTGATTGGTGTCCGAGGGGTCCGTCCGCACGCCCTGCTGGTCGTGGGGTCACCTCGACGCTGGGAGCCGGGGTGACGCGAAGGTTCCGCCGACCCGTTCGGTGATCCCTGCCGTGACACTCTGAGGCAGAGCGGTCCAGTCGCTACGCATCGATTGTTCTCTCTGCTACTTGCCCGGCTGAGGCGGGTTCGGCGGACAGCAGGACTCGGCCTCGTCACCCCAGAATTCCGGCGGCCGGATGTATCGCACGGGTGATCTGACCAAGTGGCGGGCGGACGGTGTTGGAGTTTCTGGGCCGCCCCGACGACCAGATGAAGGTCCGCGGTTACCGGATTGAGCTGGGTGAGGTCGAGGCCGTGCTGGCCACGCGCCCGTCCGTGCGCCAGGTGGCCGGTCGGCGTGCGCGGCCAGCAGCTGGTGGCCTATGTGGTGCCATCGGTGGACCCGGCCGGCCTGCCCTCATGCAGCTCTGTGGCCACCGTGAAAACGTACCCGTCACCATACGGCTGATGAGATGGGTGGACGACCCATCGCGCTCCGCCGGGTCTGCTGAGGACAAAGGGTCCGCTCTTGGTGGCTGGCAGTATGCCCCTGCCATTGGCGGCACGGCCTCGCTTCCGTACCCCCGACGCGGGACCGGCGCCCAGTTGCCCAGGCGGCGCGTCTCGGTTTGGCGAGCGGCGTGTGGTGGGTTGAGTTGGCCTGTTCCGTGACCGGGGTGGGTGCGCGGGCGGCGGCTTCGATCGAGCGGTGCGCCGAGGGAGCCGACTTTCGGTGCCCGAGAGCCACCCGCACCGGTCCAGGGCGCAGCCCCGGGGCTCACGCAGCTGTTCACGAAGAAAATCCACTTTGGTCAAAATCGGTCTAGCTGCCGCTGAAACCTGTCTCAATGCTAAATCAGTCGGATACGCTACAAACCGCCCAGGTGGTGACACTGGGTGAGGAACCGGTAGCAATACGTATGTCTGGGGCGGCTCTCTGGAGGGGTCATGAGCAACAACCGACGGCTGCGGCGAGGGCCGAGGCCTGGCTGCGCCGCTTCAGGGCTGAGTTCTGTCCTGCTGGCAGTCGGGATGACGGGTGGGCCCGCAGCCGCAGCGCGACCGGTGGAAGCGAAATCCTCTCTCCAGGGCGTGCACGCCGGTACACCCGGTCCGCTCGGCCAGTACGGCGGGTGGCCGTTGTCCTGGTCGACTGTCCCCGAAGACGGCGGTGGACCTGACGATTCGTGGGACCACCACCCAGGAAGGACACCGGACTACGGCCCGCAGGGCTGGCAGGGCCCATGGGGTGGGCACGACGAGGGCAGGCGGCCGAAATGGCGCTACCCGCACGGCTCGCATGGCGCTCAGGGCGTCCAAGGTGCCCAGGGCGTTCAGGGCGCCCGGGGCGACGCGGGCCCTCAAGGTCTCCAGGGCGTTGAAGGTGTCCCAGGTGCTCCAGGTGCTCAAGGTTTCCAGGGCGCTCAAGGTTTCCAAGGCGTTGAAGGTGCTCAGGGCGTTGAAGGTGCTGAGGGCGCCCAGGGTGACGTCGGTGCCGAGGGAGTTCAAGGTGCTCAAGGTTTCCAGGGCGCTCAAGGCGCCTGTGAGCAGCGGCGTGCCCAAGGCGTAGAAGGTGCCCGGAGAGCAGCTGACAGGTGCGCAGGTGCGCCCAGGGCGGTCCGGGTGCCCTGAGGCGTTTCCGGGGTGCCGGGGCGGCCTGAGGCCCCAGGGCGTTCCGGGCCCCCAGGGCGTTCCGGGCCTCCAGGGCGTTCCGGGCGCTCAGGGTGCTCAGGGTGCTCAGGGCGACGCGGGCGCCGAGGGAGTTCAAGGTGCTCAAGGCTTCCAGGGCGCCCAAGGTGCCCAGGGCGTGGAAGGTGCGCCGGGTGCCCAGGGCGCCCAAGGTGCCGAGGGCGTTCAGGGTGCCCAAGGTCTGCAAGGCGCCCAGGGCGACGCCGGCGTTCAAGGCGCCACGGGCCCTCAAGGTGCCCAAGGCGCTCAGGGTGCCGACGGCGTTGATGGTGCCCAGGGTGCCCAGGGCGTTCAGGGCGCCGAGGGTGCCCAGGGCGTTCAGGGTGACGCGGGCACTCAAGGTCCTCAAGGTTTCCAAGGGGCTCAGGGCGCCCAGGGCGACGTGGGCACTCAAGGTGCTCAAGGTTTCCAAGGCGCCCAG
>NZ_JBNJMX010000022.1:0-60858 GCF_050936375.1 Plantactinospora sp. CA-290183
ACGCCCGGCAGGCGTGGCCGTCCACGAAGCACGCGTTGCAGGCGGTCGGGCTCGCGCTGCTGGTCGAGCTGGCCGCCGCGCTCGGCATCACCGGGGTCTGGCTGGTCGGTCTCGTCGTCACCTGAGGGCGGCGGAGCGCCGTTGTCTGAGGGCGGCGGAGCGTCGTCACCCGAGGGCGGCGGAGCGGATCCGGATCGGTGTGGGCGGGACGTACACGCTCTGCGCCCCGCCGGGACCCTCGACGTAGCCCGACGCGCTCCAGCTCGCCGCCCCGGCGACGAGGGGGCCGGAGTAGCTGACCAGCTCGACGGCGTACTGCTGGGGCTGGCCGGTGCAGACCGCCGGTTCGAGGTAGCCGAAGGCGTCGACCACGGTGCCGGCGACATCCTGCCGGAGGCCGAGGTCGACGACGCCCCGCTCGGCCACCCCGCCGGGGTACGGCCCGCAGGTGTACCGGCCGATCAGCACGGCGCGCTCCGGGCTGTCGCCGAGCAGCGCGTACCGGGCGGTGACCGTCAGAGCCGGCGCGGCTCCCGCCCGGCCCTCGGGCGCGGCCGTCGCCGGCACCGGCGGTGCGACCAGCGCCGCGAAGGCGAGCCCGAGCACCGTGACCACCCCTGGCAGCAGCCTCGTCATGCCTGGTCCTCCTCGTCTCGCCGCCGTCCCGACGTCGCCTGCGGCGGTCGCGGTACGCGGATGCGGTTGAGCCGGGACGCTAGGCCAGATCGGCCCGCCGCGCCGGCCGGGGACGGCCCGAGCCGGACATGCCGCAACTAGCGACAAGCCGAGCAAAGACGGGGAGAGCGGGTGGTTGACGGGGCACTCCGGCCGGCGGACGATCTCGGCAGACGGTGGCGAAGGTCACAGTCTCCATCCTGCCGGTAGAAGGAGACGTCGATGAGCGCACCAACGCATCCCGCCGAGCCGCCGGGCGCCAGCGCCGCCGGCCTCGACGAGCAGCGGCTGGCCGAACTCGGCTACAAGCAGGAACTGCGCCGCAAGCTCTCCGGCTTCTCCAACTTCGCGGTCTCGTTCTCGATCATCTCGATCCTGGCCGGCGCGATCACCTCGTACGGGATCGCGATGACCGCCGGCGGGCCGATGGCGATCACCCTGGGCTGGCTCTTCGTCGGCGGCATGGTGATCCTGGTGGCCCTGGCCATGGCCGAGATCTGCTCGGTCTACCCGACCGCCGGGGCGCTCTACTGGTGGGCGGCGGCGCTGGCGAAACGGAACAAGGCGGCCTGGGCCTGGTTCGTCGGCTGGTTCAACTTCCTCGGCGAGGTCGCGGTCACCGCCGCCATCGACTTCGGGGCGGCCATCACCACCTCCGCCTTCCTGAGCCTCGCCATCGGCCTGGAGGTCACCGCGGGAAGCACCTTCCTGATCTTCCTCGTGATCATCGTCGCGCACGGCCTGCTCAACACGTTCGGGGTCAACCTGGTGCGGCTGCTCTCCGACGTCAGCGCCTGGTGGCACCTGATCGGGGTGGCGGTGATCGTCGGCGTGCTCGCGATCGTGCCGGACCGGCACAAGCCGATCTCGGAGGTCTTCTTCGAGGTCCGCGACGCCACCGGCTTCGAGTTCACCGGTGCGGCGGTCTACGCGGTGCTGATCGGCCTGCTGATGGCCCAGTACACCTACACCGGGTACGACGCCAGCGCCCACGTCGCCGAGGAGACCCACGACGCGGCCCGCTCGGCGCCCCGGGGCATCGTGATGTCGGTGGTGGTCTCGGTGATCGCCGGCTTCTTCCTGCTCTTCGCCATCACCTGGTCCATCCGGGACTACGACGCCCAGCGGCAGACCGAGCTCGGCCTGCCGCCGGCGCAGATCTTCATCGACGCGGCCGGCGACGACCTCGGACTGCTGCTGCTCTTCATCTGTGTGGTCGCCCAGTTCTTCTGCGGGATGGCCTCGGTCACCGCCAACTCCCGGATGGCGTACGCCTTCAGCCGGGACGGCGCGCTGCCCGGCTCCCGCCTCTGGCGGCGGGTCAACCCGCGCACCGGCACGCCCACCAACTCCATCTGGCTCTGCGTCGCCTGCTCGACCCTGCTGGTGCTCCCCTCGCTCTGGAACACCACGGCCTACCTGGCGGCCACCTCGATCGCGGTGATCGGCCTCTACATCGCGTACGTCGGACCGGTGTTCCTGCGCCGCCGCAGCCCCGACTTCACCCCCGGACCGTGGCACCTGGGCCGGTGGAGTGCCCCGGTGGGCTGGCTGGCGATCGGCTGGGTCGGGGTGATCTGCGTGCTCTTCGTGCTCCCGACCACCGCGCCGATCACCGCCTCAACCTTCAACTACACGATCGTCGCGGTGGCGGTGGTGCTCGGCGCGGCCTGGCTCTGGTGGGTGCTCAGCGCCCGGCGCTGGTTCACCGGCCCCCGCCAGAACCTGTCCGGTCCAGAGCGGTCGCCCGACGGCCCGACCCCGCAGGCGAGCCCGTTGGCCACACCACCGGAGGCCTGAGCACGGCGATCAGGTGCGGTGGCCGTCCGCCGTGCCCAGCGTCCTCTCCCAGCCGGAGGCGAGTTCGGGCGTGAGTTCTCCGGCGAGTTCGGGTGTCGCGATCTCGAAGAGGAATTCCTTGATCGTGTCCTCGAACCCGGGTTCCAGACCGACGTCGTCCCGCCCTTCCAGCGCCTCCGCCCAGCGCTGGCATTCGTGGGCCGTCAGGTCATGCTCCCGGTAGCGCCGGAGCAGGCGCATCCCATCCAGTCGGGTCAACACGACAAGCTCGGTGTCGCTGTCCCACTCGAAGCGTGCCAGCGCCGCAACGGCCTCCGTCAGCGACGTTCGCAGCTCGATGAGGTTCCGCAACGCGTCCCCGCGTTGCGTCCGGAGTACGTCGTCCTCGTTCACGGCATCTTGTCCTTGGTGTGTGCGATCGATCCGTCCGGCGTGTGAGTGGTTTTCGTGTAGGCGATGGTTCTTCCGGCTCCGTCGACGGTCTTGGTGTACAACGCGTAAGAGCCGGGTACGCGACCGGAAACCATGGCCTCGAACTGGATCGTGCCGTCGGGGCGTTGTCTGATCACGACGTGCGTCGCGGCCGCGGGTAGCTTCTTCTCGTAACGAGTCAGGTTCGACCGTTGCTCCGATGTCAGGTCGTCGCGACCAAGTGCCCGAGCCAGGACGGCCGGGGCACTCGCTGAATCCCGGGCGCCTCCCGAGGGTGGCTGGCCGGCCGCGCCGCCGTCGATCAGACCGGCGTACGCCGACAGGAGTTCAGTCGCCTTTCGTACGTGGGCGAGCGCATCAGCGACCAGTTCGCCGGCGATTCGTATCCGTTCGAGTGTTTCGGTCGGCTCCTGCCGAGCGGAGCCGTGGGTGACCCGGTGCCAGTTGACGCCGGCCTCATTGATCTCGACGCGGGCCCGTCCGAGCGTCGCGGCGGGGAGGGCGGCAATCATCCGCCGCAACTCTGCGGGAACGGAATCCGTCATAGTCGCTCGGAGAATCGCCGGCCCGTCGACGTCGCCCGATCGAGTTGGCGTACCGCGTCGACGGTTGCGCGCAGCGCGACGTCGAGTTCGGCGATGGCGCCGCGGACGTATTCGTGGTTGCTGCTCCGCAGGACGGTCTTCGCCTGGCTCGCGGTGTCGCGTAGGCAGTTGGAGGCGTGATTCAGCGCCGCATGCGGTAGGAGGTTGAGGATTTGCGTGCACTCTTCCCGTAGCGTCGCCATCGGGCATCCTCATGGTTGTCGTGGACCTGGGCTGCTGCGGCGCTCTCAAGATATCGATGACGGGGACTCTGTTGGGGCGTCTCCGGGTTGTCTTCATATCTTGCGAAGAGGATCAATGAGCAGATGTCGGGAGAGCCCGACCTGTCGCCGGTTGACGCTGCCGTCCTTTGCGAGTAGATCTTTGTCCATGGGATTCCGCGCATGACGGCCCGATCGCCCGCGCTGAGCCTGGAGCAGTTGCGGCTGGAGGTCGACGCCGGCCAGCTCGACACGGTGCTGCTCGCCCTGGTCGACATGCAGGGCCGGCTACAGGGCAAACGGTTCCACGCGCCCTACTTCCTGTCCGACGTGGTCGGGCACGGCAGCGAGGGCTGCAACTACCTGCTCGCCGTCGACGTGGAGATGAACACCGTCGACGGGTACGCGATGTCGAGCTGGGAGCGGGGCTACGGGGACTTCGCCATGGTGCCCGACCTGGCCACGCTGCGCCGGGTGCCCTGGCAACCCGGCACCGCGATGCTCCTGGCCGACCTGGCCTGGTCGGACGGGGCCGAGGTGGTCGCCTCGCCCCGGCAGATCCTGCGCCGGCAGCTCGAGCGGCTCGCCGGGCACGGCCTGAGCGCGTACGCGGGGACCGAGCTGGAGTTCGTGCTCTACCGCGACTCCTACGAGGACGCCTGGCGCCGGGGCTACCGCGAGCTGACCCCGGCGAACCTCTACAACGTGGACTACTCGCTGCTGGGCACCGCCCGGGTCGAGCCGCTGCTGCGCCGGATCCGCACCGAGATGGCCGGCGCCGGCCTGCTGCCGGAGAGCGCCAAGGGGGAGTGCAACCTCGGCCAGCACGAGATCGCGTTCCGCTACGCCGACGCGCTGACCTGCGCGGACAACCACGTGGTCTACAAGAACGGGGCGAAGGAGATCGCCGCCCAGGAGGGCATGGCGATCACCTTCATGGCCAAGCCGAACCAGCGGGAGGGCAACTCCTGCCACATCCACTTCTCGCTGCGCGATGTCGACGGCTCCTCGGCGATGCTCGGCGACGGCCCGGCGCACCTGTCCGAGACCGGGCAGCAGGTGCTGGCCGGGCTGCTGGCCACGATGCGCGACTTCAGCCTGCTCTTCGCGCCCAACGTCAACTCGTACAAGCGGTACCAGCCCGGGTCGTTCGCCCCGACCGCGCTGCGCTGGGGCACCGACAACCGCACCTGCGCGCTCCGGCTGGTCGGCCACGGGCCGGGGATGCGGGTGGAGAACCGGGTCCCGGGCGCCGACGTCAACCCGTACCTGGCGATCGCCGCGCTGGTGGCGGGGGCCGTACACGGGATCGAGGCGGGGTTGGAGCTGGCGCCCGAGTGCACCGGCAACGCGTACGGCGACGAGGCCGCGTCGCGGGTGCCGGCCACCCTGCGGGACGCGCTCGGGCTCTGGGAGGCCGCGCCGCTGGCCCGGGCCGCGTTCGGGGACGAGGTGGTCGCGCACTACGCCAACCAGGCCCGGGTGGAGCTGGCCGCGTTCGACGCGGCGGTCACCGACTGGGAGATGTTCCGTGGCTTCGAACGGCTCTGAACCCACCACGCTGGTCAACCCGGCGACCGGGGCGGTGCTGGCCACCGTCCCGGCGACCGGCCCCGCCGAGGCCGACGCGGCGATCGGGCGGGCCGAGCGGGCGTACCAGGGCTGGCGGCGGGTCGCACCGGGGGACCGGGCCCGGCTGCTGCGCCGGTTCGCCGCCGAGGTGGACGCGCACCGGGACGAGCTGGCCGGGTTGGAGGTGGCCAACGCCGGCCACACCATCGGCAACGCCCGCTGGGAGGCGGGGAACGTCCGGGACGTGCTCGACTACTACGCGGGGGCGCCGGAGCGGCTGACCGGCCGGCAGATCCCGGTGCCGGGCGGGCTGGACGTGACCTTCCACGAACCGCTCGGCGTGGTCGGGGTGATCGTGCCGTGGAACTTCCCGATGCCGATCGCCGCCTGGGGGTTCGCCCCCGCCCTGGCGGCCGGCAACACCGTGGTGCTCAAGCCGGCCGAGCTGACCCCGCTGACCGCGATCCGCCTCGGCGAGCTGGCCCTGGCCGCCGGCCTGCCCCCGGACGTGTTCACCGTGCTGCCCGGCCGGGGTGCGGTGGTGGGTGGGGCGTTCGTGCGGCATCCTGCGGTGCGCAAGCTCTGCTTCACCGGCTCGACGGAGGTGGGCACCCGGATCATGGCCGGCTGTGCCGAGCGGGTCAAACGGGTCACCCTCGAACTCGGCGGCAAGAGCGCGAACATCGTCTTCGCCGACGCCGACCTGGAACGGGCGGCGGCGGCCGCGCCGTACGCGGTCTTCGACAACGCCGGCCAGGACTGCTGCGCGCGGTCGCGGATCCTGGTCCAGCGACCGGTGTACGACCGGTTCCTGGAGTTGCTGGAGCCGGCGGTGCGGGCGGTGCGGGTCGAGGACCCGGCGCGGGAGACCGCCGAGATGGGGCCGCTGATCTCGGCGCCGCACCGGGACCGGGTCGCGAGCTACGTCGACGGCGCCGAGGTGGCCTTCACCGGCTCCTGTCCGGACGGGCCGGGCTTCTGGCATCCGCCGACGGTGCTGCTGGCGAGGTCCCCGACCGAGCGGCACTGGCGGGAGGAGCTCTTCGGCCCGGTGGTCTCGGTGCTGCCCTTCGAGGACGAGGCGGAGGCGCTGCGGCTGGCCAACGACACCGAGTACGGCCTCTCCGGTTCGATCTGGACCCGGGACGTGGGGCGGGCGATCCGGGTGGCCCGGGGCGTGGAGGCCGGCAACCTGAGCGTCAACTCGCACTCCTCGGTGCGCTACTGGACCCCGTTCGGCGGGATGAAGCAGTCCGGTCTCGGCCGGGAGCTGGGCCCGGACGCCCTGCACGCCTTCACCGACGTGAAGAACGTCTTCATCGCCACCGAGGACGGCGGTCGAGAGGGGTACGGCGATGATGAGTGATCGACTGGCCGGGCGGGTGGCGGTGGTCACCGGGGCCGGCAGCGGGATCGGCCTGGCGACCGTCCGCCGGTTCGCCGCCGAGGGGGCCCGGGTGGTCTGTGTCGACATCGCGCCGGACGCCGGACGGGCGGCGGCCGAGGAGGTCGACGGCGATTTCGTGGCCTGTGACGTGGCCGACGAGACGGCGGTGCGGGAACTCTTCGACGGGGTGGCGCAGCGGCACGGCCGGGTCGACATCGCGTTCAACAACGCCGGCATCTCGCCCCCGGAGGACGACTCGATCCTGACCACCGGCCTGGACGCCTGGGAACGGGTACTCAGGGTCAACACCACCAGCATCTACCTCTGCTGCAGGTACGCGATCCCGCACATGCTCCGGCAGGGCAAGGGTTCGATCATCAACACCGCCTCGTTCGTCGCGCTGATGGGGGCGGCGACGTCGCAGATCGCGTACACCGCGAGCAAGGGCGGGGTGCTGGCGCTGACCCGGGAACTCGGGGTGCAGTTCGCCCGGCAGGGGATCCGGGTCAACGCCCTCTGCCCCGGGCCGGTCGGCACCCCTCTGCTGCGGGAGCTCTTCGCCGCCGACCCGGAGCGCGCCGCCCGGCGCCTGGTGCACGTACCGATGGGCCGGTTCGGCGAGCCCGAGGAGATCGCCGCCGCGGTGGCCTTCCTGGCCAGTGACGACGCCTCCTTCATGACGGCGGCCCAGTTCGTGGTCGACGGCGGGATCACCGGCGCCTACGTCACCCCGATCTAGGCCCGGCCGTGGGGCGTGGGTGTCCCGGCGCGCCGACGATAGGCTGGAAGTCATGACCGTCCGTGCACCGCTGACGCCCGGGACGATCTCACCGTGGCGTCAGGTCCCGTCGCATATCGTCCGTCCCGAGTACGTCGGCAAGAAGCGGCCGAAGGAGTGGCGCGGCTCGCACGTGCAGTCCGCCGAGACGATCGAGAAGATGCGGGTCGCCGGCCGGATCGCCGCCCAGGCCACCCAGCTGGCGGGGGAGCACTGCAAGCCGGGGGTGACCACCGACGAGATCGACCGGCTGGTGCACGAGTTCCTGGTCGACCACGGCGCCTACCCCTCCACCCTCGGCTACAAGGGCTTCCCCAAGTCCTGCTGCACCAGCCTCAACGAGGTGATCTGCCACGGCATCCCCGACTCCACGGTGCTGGAGGACGGCGACATCATCAACGTCGACGTCACCGCGTACCTGGACGGGGTGCACGGCGACACGGACGCCACCTTCTGCGTCGGTGAGGTCTCCGAGCCGGCCCGGCTGCTGGTCGAGCGGACCCACGAGGCGATGATGCGGGGCATCCGGGCGGTCGCCCCGGGCCGGCAGATCAACGTCGTCGGCCGGGTCATCGAGTCGTACGCCAAGCGTTTCGGCTACGGCGTGGTGCGCGACTTCACCGGCCACGGCATCGGCGAGGCCTTCCACAGCGGTCTCTACGTCCCGCACTACGACAGCCCGCGGCCCACCGACATCATGGAGCCGGGGATGACCTTCACCATCGAGCCGATGATCACCCTCGGCACCTACGAGTACGACATCTGGGCCGACGGGTGGACGGTGGTCACCAAGGACCGCCGCTGGACGGCCCAGTTCGAGCACACGATCCTCGTCACCGAGGACGGCCACGAGATCCTGACGCTCCCGTGACGGACGCCTCGGTCCCGATCAGCGAGCACCACCACGCCGACGTCTCCGGCGGCTGGCTGCGCCCCGCGGTGTTCGGCGCGATGGACGGCCTGGTGACCAACATCGCGCTGATCGCCGGGGTGGGCGGCGGCGGGGTCGCCGCGCGCAACATCGTGTTGACCGGCTTCGCCGGGCTGGTCGCCGGGGCGATCTCGATGGGGCTGGGCGAATACACCAGCGTGCGCTCGCAGAACGAGCAGGTCGAGGCCGAGGTCGCCAAGGAGCGCCGGGAGCTGGAGCGCAACCCGGTCGGCGAGGCCCGGGAACTGGCCGAGGCGTGGGCGTCCCGGGGGCTGCCCCGGGACCTGGCCGAGCAGGTGGCGAACGCCCTGCGGAGCAATCCCGAGGAGGCGCTGCGGATGCACGTACGGGAGGAGCTCGGCGTCGACGCCGACGACCGGCCCAGCCCGTGGACGGCCGCCTTCTCCTCGTTCCTCTGCTTCTCCGTCGGGGCGGTGGTGCCGCTGATCACCTACCTGCTCGGCTTCGACAGCCTCTGGCTCGCGCTCGGGGTGGGCGGCCTGGGGCTCTTCGTCGCCGGTGCGGCGGTCGCCCGGTTCACCAACCGCCGCTGGTGGGTCAGCGGCGGCCGGCAGTTGCTGCTGGGCGCGGCGGCCACCGCCGTGACGTACCTGGTCGGGCGGTTGATCGGCGTCGGCGCCGCCTGAGCGCCCCGCTCAGCTCGGCTCCAGCCGGAAGATGTGGAGCTTCCGGCCGCCGGCCCGTCCCAGGTAGGTCTGGTAGGCCGGCCACTGCGCCACCAGCAGCAGCCACAGCCGCTCCCGCTCCGCGCCGTCGACCGGCCGGGCCCGCACCGGCACCCGCGCGCCGCGCACGGTCACCGTCGCGGCCGGATCGGCGAGCAGGTTCAGCGCCCAGGCCGGGTGCCGGGTCGAACCCCAGTTCGAGCCGATCACCACGTACGCGTCACCGTCCGGCGCGTACTGCAACGGGTTGCTGCGCGGCTGACCGGAGCGGCGTCCGGTGGTCGTGATCAGCAGGGACGGCACCAGTCCCAGCGCCACCACCCGGCCCTTCGTCAGGCGGGCGATCAGGCGGTCGGCCGGGACCACCAGCGGTGTGCAGGCGGCGAACCAGCGCTGGTGACCGAGCCGACGGACGAGACCGCCCGGCGTGCAGACGCGGTGTTCCGGAGTGGACATCCGTACAGTCTGCCGGTCGACCGTCCGGTCCGCACCGGTCAGCCGGGGCGTCCCGGGAAGGCCACCGTGGCCGGGATGACGCCGGCGGTACGCCGCCACCGGGTGGCCCGGACCGCGGCGTCGGTCAGCGCGGCGAGCGCCCGGGTGCGCTGGTCGCCCTCGGTGGCGGGCAGCGCCGCCCGCCAGACCGCCGCGGTGCGCTCCTCGATCTGGAGCGCCAACTGGAGCGCGCTGGTCTCGTCGGTGACCGGGAACGGCAGCGTGTACGCCGGCTCGGGCGGCGGAGGGCTGGCGCCCTGTTCGGCCAGGAGCAGCACCAGGCTGTCCCGGCGGGCCCGGTGGGCCGCCTCCGCCGAGCGCGCCTGGTCGGCCGAGGCGCCGGAGAGCCGTACGCCGATCGGCCCGTACGCGTAGATCGCGGCGTGTTCGGCGGCGAGCGCGGCGGCGAGTTCCCCGCTCACCGGACCACCTCCGCGTGGCTGGCCCGGGCGGCGGCGATCGACCCCACCAGCGCGGCCCGCGCCGCGGGGGCGGCCGCGCACGCCGTGGCGGCGGCCTCCCGGGCCTGTTGCTCGGCGGTCCGCAGGTCACGCAGCGTCGCCTCGGCGCTCGCCCCGGGGGCGGCGGCGGTCGCGGTGGTGCTCGGCAGCGCGGTGCCGGTGACCCGGGCCAGTTCGGCGGCGTGCTCCCGGTGCGCCTGGGCGATCGGGCGGAGCCGGGCGTCCAGCTCCGGGAAGGCGGCGATCGCGGCCTCGTGCCGGCCGGCGAGCTCCAGTGCTCCGGGAATCAGCGGGACGAGCGGGTCCGGGGCGGGCGGCCGGTCGGGACCGTTGTCGAGCAGCCCGCACCCGGTCAGCGAGCCGGTGGCCCCGGCCAGCGCCACCAGGGCGGCTGTCCGTACCACCGTGCGCCGGGACCGTCCCGCCGCGGTGTTCGTCTGGTTCGTGTCTGGCGTGCGCACCGGCCAAGTCAACACCATCGGTGCCGGGCCGGGGGCCGGCACCGCCCGTGTCGGCCGTCCGTCGGTGCGCCGATCGGTCGCCCGGCGGGCCAGCGCGTTACGCTCTGCGCAGCCGCCGGGCACTCGGCCCGGGGGCACGCTGGTGTGGCTGCCCGACCGGGTCCCGCCGATCGCGAGAAAGGTGCGGAGATGACGCAGCGTGGCCGTGCCACTGGCCGGCCGAAGGCGAGCTCGCGCGCTCCGGCACGCCCTCGGGGAGATGCGGCCGCGCATCGGCTCCGACTCCGCGCCGTGATCGAACCGGTGGTGACGGCCGCCGGGTACGACCTGGAGGACCTCTCGGTCTCCCGGGCCGGACGCCGGCACGTGGTCCGGGTGATCGTGGACCGCGACGGCGGCGTCAGCCTCGACGCGGTGGCCGACGTCTCCCGGGCCGTCTCCGGTGCGCTGGACGAGGCCGAGGCGGCCGCGGGTGACCTGGTCGCGGGGGAGTACCAGCTCGAGGTGAGCTCGCCCGGGGTGGACCGTCCGCTGACGCTGCCCCGGCACTGGCGACGCAACGTCGGCCGACTGGTGAAGGTGACCGCGAGCGGTGCCGGCCACCGTCCGCCCGAGCAGCGCCGCCCGGACGGGCCCGTCGGGGATCCCCCGGCCGGCGCTCCGGAGCGGGACGAGGCACCGGCCGCCGCTGGTACGCGGGCCGGGTCCCGGCAGGTGACGGCCCGGGTGGTCGCCGCCGACGAGCACGGGGTGGTGCTGGCCACCGAGTCCGGCCCGACGCAGTGGCGGTACGCGGACCTCGGTCCCGGCCGCGTGCAGGTGGAGTTCACCCGGCTGGACGAGATCGCGGACGGGGATCTCCCGGAGATCGACGACAGCGACGACAGCGACGATGACGATTTCGGCGACGACGAAGATGTGGAGGGCGAGGAGCGGTGAACATCGACCTCGCGGCGTTGCGCGCCCTGGAGCGTGAACGGGAGATCCCGTTCGACACGATCCTCGCGGCGATCGAAACCGCGCTGCTGACCGCCTACCGGCATACCGAGGGGGCCCAGACCCACGCCCGGGTCGAAATCGACCGGAAGACGGGGGCGGCCCTGGTCTACGCCCAGGAGGTGGACGACGAGGGCACGGTGACCCGGGAGGTGGACGACACCCCGCACGATTTCGGGCGGATCGCCGCGATGACCGCCAAGCAGGTCATCCTGCAGCGGCTGCGCGAGGCGACCGACGAGGTGCACTTCGGCGAGTACGTCGGCCGGGACGGTGACCTGGTCACCGGCGTGGTGCAGGCGCACGAGGCGCGCAGCGAGAAGGGCATCGTCTCGGTCGACCTGGGCAAGGTGGAGGCGGTGCTGCCGCAGGCCGAGCAGGTCCCGGGCGAGCTGTACGAGCACGGCCAGCGGATCCGGTGCGTGGTCGTGCACGTGGTCAAGGGCTTCCGCGGGCCGCAGATCACCCTCTCCCGTTCGCACCCCAACCTGGTGAAGAAGCTCTTCGCCCTAGAGGTGCCGGAGATCGCCGACGGCACGGTCGAGATCGCCGCGATCGCCCGCGAGGCGGGGCACCGCACCAAGATCGCCGTACGTTCCACGGTCTCGGGCGTGAACGCCAAGGGCGCCTGCATCGGCCCGATGGGCCAGCGGGTCCGCGCGGTCATGAGCGAGCTGCACGGTGAGAAGATCGACATCATCGACTGGTCGGACGACCCGGCCGGGTTCGTGGGCAACGCCCTCTCCCCGGCCAAGGCGCTCCGGGTCGAGGTGGTCGACGCGGCCACCCGTACCGCCCGGGTCACCGTGCCGGACTTCCAGCTCTCCCTGGCCATCGGGCGCGAGGGGCAGAATGCCCGGTTGGCCGCCCGGTTGACCGGCTGGCGGATCGACATTCGTCCGGATACGGAGCAGGTGTCCAGCCCGGCGCCGGCCGCCCGGCCGAGCGGTGCTGATCACGCTGCCGAGGCAGGCGGAGCGGTTTCGGCCGGGTAGGGGTAGACTTTCTCAGTGGTACGACGCGCGTGGCCGGAGCGCACCTGTGTGGGCTGCCGGCAGCGGGCGCCGGCCGGCCAGCTGCTGCGGATCGTCGCGGTCGGCGATGAGACTGGTCACAGCCTCCGACCCGATCCGGCCCGTAGGATGCCGGGTCGGGGGGCGAACCTGCATCCTGATCCGGCCTGCTTCACGCTGGCGCTCCGGCGCCGGGCCTTCGGGCGCGCGCTGCGTATCGCTGGCGTTCCCGACGCGAGTGAGTTGGCCGAGCACTTTCAAGGCGTTGACAACCACGTCCGGTCACCCGACCGGACGGGGCCCATGCAACGGACCGCACGCAAGGTAGGACGACCGACATGAGCACACGATGAAGTCCCAGAAATGACCAGGCTTCAAGTGCACGAGTGAGGTCGCTGTGGGCGCTGCCCGCACGACCTCGGAGTGAGGAGTGCAGTGGCAGGCAAGGCCCGCGTACACGAGCTTGCGAAAGAGCTCGGGGTCGAGAGCAAGACCGTACTCGCCAAGTTGAAAGAGATGGGCGAGTTCGTCAAGTCAGCGTCGAGCACCGTCGAGGCCCCGGTGGCCCGCCGGCTGCGCGGCGCATTCGTCGCGTCCTCGGAATCCGCGGCACCCGCGGCTCCGTCGGCGCCTCCGGCCCCGTCGGCACCGCCGACCCCGGGTGCCGGCGAACCCAGGACCTCCGCCAGGCCGGCGCCGCCCCGTCGCGCGGTGCCGCAGGCCAAGCCGAAGGGTCCGGGCCCAGGTCCGGGTCCGGTTCCGGGCCCGCCGCCACCGGTGGCGACCACTCCGGTCGCGAAGCCGGCGAGCGCGCACGACATCGAGGTGGCCGCCGCCGAGGCGCGGGCCGCCGCGCTCAAGGCCGAGCAGGAGGCGACCGTCAAGGCCGCCCAGGCCGCCCGGCAGCAGCGCGGCGACACCGTCCGGCGGGAGCCTCCGGCCGACGGCGGGAACACCGCCCGGCCGAGGCCGGGGCCGAACGCCGTGCCGCCCCGTCCGGGTTCTCCGGCCGGAGCGCGTCCCGCGCCGCCCGGTGCGCCGACGCCCGGTCCGGCAGCCCGGCCCGGCGGTCGCCCGCCGGCTCGCAGCGGCGGTAACAACCCGTTCGGCATCACCCCCGGTGGACAGCGCCCGGCCGCCGCTGGCGGCGGGTCCCGGCCCAACCCGGGGTCGATGCCGCCCCGGCCGAGCCCGGCCTCGATGCCGCCTCGGCCCAGCCCGGCGTCCATGCCGACCCAGCGACCCAGCCCCCGCCCCGGCGGTGGCCCCGGTCGTCCGGGCGGTGGCGGCGGTGCCGGTCGCCCCGGTGGCGCTGGCGGCGGTGGATTCCGCGGTGGTCCCGGTGGCGGTGGCGGCGGCGGTGGATTCCGCGGCGGTCCCGGTGGCGGTGCCGGCGGTGGCGCCGGTGGCGGCTACCGCGGTGGTCCCGGTGGCGGCGCCGGCGGTGGCGGTGGCTACCGTGGCGGTCCCGGCGGCGGTGCGCCGGCCGGCGGCGGAGGGCGTCCCGGTGGGGGCGGCCGTGGCCGTGGTGGCGGTGCCGCGGGTGCCTTCGGGCGTCCGGGGGGCAAGCCGACCCGCGGTCGCAAGTCCAAGAAGCAGCGCAGACAGGAGTTCGACAACCTGTCGGCACCGGCGATGAGCTCGGGCGCGCCCCGGGGTCAGGGTCAGGTCGTCCGCCTGCCGCGCGGTGCCTCGCTGTCGGACTTCGCCGACAAGATCAACGCGAATCCCGGTTCGCTGGTCCAGGAGATGTTCAACCTGGGCGAGATGGTCACGGCGACCCAGTCCTGCTCCGACGAGACCCTGCTGCTGTTGGGTGAGCACCTCGGCTTCGACGTGCAGATCGTCAGCCCGGAGGACGAGGACCGCGAGCTGCTGGCCCAGTTCAACATCGACCTGGACGCCGAGGTCGCCACGGACCGGCTGGTCAGCCGGCCGCCGGTGGTGACCGTCATGGGTCACGTCGACCACGGTAAGACCAAGCTGCTCGACGCGATCCGCAAGGCGAACGTGGTCGAGGGCGAGGCCGGCGGCATCACCCAGCACATCGGCGCGTACCAGGTGCACGTGCCGCACGAGGGCATCGACCGGGCGCTGACCATCATCGACACCCCGGGTCACGAGGCGTTCACCGCCATGCGTGCCCGTGGTGCCCAGGTCACCGACATCGTGGTGCTGGTGGTGGCGGCGGACGACGGCGTCATGCCGCAGACGATCGAGGCGCTCAACCACGCCAAGGCGGCCGACGTGCCGATCGTGGTCGCGGTCAACAAGATCGACAAGCCCGAGGCCAACCCGGACAAGGTCCGTCAGCAGTTGACCGAGTACGGCCTGGTCGCCGAGGAGTACGGCGGCGAGACCATGTTCGTCAACGTGGCGGCCAAGCCGGGCATCGGCATCGAGGAGCTGCTCGAGGCGATCCTGCTCACCGCCGACGCGTCGCTGGAGCTGACCGCTCCGATCGACGGGCCGGCACAGGGTGTGGCCATCGAGGCGCACCTCGACAAGGGTCGCGGTGCGGTGGCCACGGTGCTGGTGCAGAAGGGCACCCTGCGGGCGGGCGACTCGATCGTCGCCGGTGGGGCGCACGGCCGGGTCCGGGCGATGCTCGACGAGAACGGCAAGCCGGTCTCCGAGGCGGGTCCGGCACGTCCGGTGATGGTGCTCGGCCTGACCGCGCCGCCCGGCGCGGGCGACACGTTCCTCGCGGCCGAGGACGACCGTACGGTCCGGCAGATCGCCGAGCAGCGGCAGGCACGGCGGCGGGCGGCGAGCTTCGCCAACTCCCGTGGGCGGGCCACCCTGGAGACGCTCATGGAGCAGCTCAAGGAGGGCGAGAAGACCTCGCTCAACCTGGTGCTCAAGGGCGATGTCTCCGGTTCGGTCGAGGCCCTGGAGGACGCGCTGTTCAAGCTCGACATTCCGGAGGAGGTCCAACTGCGGATCATCCACCGGGGCGTCGGTGCCATCACCGAGAGCGACGTGATGCTGGCCAGCGCCTCCTCGGAGGCGGTGACGATCATCGGCTTCAACGTCCGGGCCTCCAACAAGGTCCGGGAGATCGCCGACCGCGAGGGTGTGGAGATCCGGTACTACACGGTCATCTACCAGGCCATCGAGGAGATCGACGCGGCGCTCAAGGGCCTGCTCAAGCCGGAGTTCGAGGAGGTCGAACTCGGCTCGGCGGAGGTCCGCGACGTGTTCCGCTCGTCCAAGATCGGCAACATCGCCGGTTGTATCGTGCGGTCCGGTGTGCTCCGCCGGAACGCGAAGGCACGGCTGCTGCGCGACGGGGCGGTCGTGGCGGAGAACCTCACGATCAACTCGCTCAAGCGGTTCAAGGACGACGCCACCGAGGTCCGCGAGGGCTTCGAGTGTGGTCTGACTCTGGGTGGTTACAACAACGTCCAGGTCGGCGACGTCATCGAGACGTTCGAGATGCGCGAGAAGCCGCGCGCCTGAGCGACGCTCGACCAGCGGCCGGGACCCGACGGGTCCCGGCCGCTGGCCGTTCCCGCACCCGCGCCGGGTGGCCGGTTCCGGCCGGCGGAAACCCGATGATCGGGACCGGTGCCGTGGCGTACCCTTCCCGGCGTGTACACCGGAACCGCCGTCTTCGACCTGCTGCTGCCCGGCGACTCCCGCTCGCTGAAGGCCAAGAGATCGTACGTACGTCCCATCGTGGCGGCGCTGCGCCGGTTCGAGGTCTCCGCGGCCGAGGTCGGCGCCCTCGACCTGCACGGCCGGGCCCAGATCGCCGTCGCGGTGGTCGCCTCCGAGGCCGCTCACGTCGGCGAGGTGCTGGACGCCTGCGAGCGTTCGGTGGCCGGCCGCCCCGAGGTGGAGTTGCTCTCCGTACGGCGTCGACTGCACGGCGCGGATGACTGAGGGTAACCGTCGGCGGGGTCGCGACAAGTGGCGCGGCTGACGGCGACGGTGGGCGCACGGGCGCCCGGCGCGCAGGTAGTGTTCAGCAGGTCGGCCGGTCCGGCCGCGGCGCGTGGCGTCGCCGGTCCGGCCCGGAAGCAGGATGCCGTGGAGGTGCGGAGATGACGGACCCGGCCAAGGTGCGCCGGCACGCCGAGCGCGTGCGGGAGCTGGTGGCTTCGGTGGTGCGTACCCAGATCAAGGATCCCCGGCTCGGCATGATCACTATCACCGACGCGCGGATCACCGGAGACCTTCGGGACGCCACGGTCTTCTACACGGTGCTCGGTGACGCCTCCGAGCAGGCCTCCACCGCCGCCGCGCTGGAGAGTGCGAACGGGCTGCTGCGCAGCACCGTCGGCAAGGCCCTCGGCCTGCGCCACTCGCCGACGCTGACCTTCGTGATGGACAACGTGCAGGACCAGGTCAAGCACATCGACGACCTGCTGGTGGCGGCCCGCAACGCCGACGCCGAGGTGCAGCGGCTGGCGGCCCAGGCGGAGTACGCCGGCGAGCCGCAGCCGTACAAGGTCGACGAGGACTCGGACGAGGAGCCGGACGAGGACTCAGACGACGAGGCCGTACCGCCGGCCGGTGAACCCGGGGACCGACGGTGACCGGGGGCACCAACGGGGCGCTGCTGGCCGAGGCGCAGCCCACGGCCGAGCAGCCCACCGAGGCGGAGTGGGCCGCGGCGGTGGCGGCGCTCACCCGGCTGCCGGCCGACGGGCGGGTGCTGTTGATCTGCCACGTCAACCCGGACGGCGACGCCCTGGGCAGCATGCTCGGCTTCGGGCTGGGCCTGCGCCGGCTCGGCGTACGGCAGCTGCAGGCGACCTTCCCGGGGCGGCCGGAGCTGCCGGAGCCGTTCCGGGCCATGCCCGGGCTCGACCTGCTGGTGCCGGCCACCGAGGCGTATCCGGACCCGGACCTGGTGATCTGCTTCGACGTCGCGGCGGTGTCCCGGCTCGGCGCGCTGGTCGATCGGCTGGACCGGGCCGGTGCCGCGCTGGTGCTGGACCACCACGCCTCGAACACCCGGTTCGGCGGGATCCATCTGGTGGACCCGCACGCGGCGGCGACCTCGGTGGTGGTGGAGAAGCTGCTCACCCGGCTCGGCGTGCCGCTGGACCAGGAGATCGCCGAGTGCCTCTACATCGCGCTGGCAACCGACACCGGCTCGTTCCGGTTCGACATGACCACTCCGGCGGTGCACGAGATGGCGGCCCGCCTGCTGGCGACCGGCATCCGGCCCGGGGAGATCTCCCGGCGCATCTTCGACAGCCGGCCGTTCGGCGCGGTCCGGCTCTACGGTGACGTGCTGGGCCGTACCCAGCTCGAACCGGCGGCGGCGGGCGGCCGGGGGCTGGTCTGGACGTACGCCACTCTGGAGGATCTGGCCCGGCACGGGCAGCGCCCGTACACGCTGGAGCCGCTGATCGACTCGGTGCGCTGCACGGTGGAGGCCGATGTGAGCTGCGTGCTCAAGCAGGTCGCCGAGGGGGAGTGGGCGGTCTCGATGCGCAGCAAGGGCGCGACCGACGTGAGCCGGGTGGCGGTGGCGCTCGGCGGGGGCGGGCACCGGTTGGCAGCCGGCTTCACCGCGTACGGCGCGGTCGGCGACGTCGCGGAGGCCATCCGCGCGGAGCTGTCCCGGCCCGGCCTGGAGCTGAGCGGGTCCTGAGCCTCCCGCCCGGTGCGGCCGGGCGGGGACCGCGAGATCGGTGACCACCCGGCGGCGTCGGAGCTTTCCGCTTCGGGGTGCCGCAGGGACAATTGCCCGATGGAACAGCAACCGGAGCTCTCCGCCGATGTGCCCCGGGCCTGGGACCGACCGGTCGTCACGGTTCCGATCCTCGCGTTTCTCTCCGTGGTGGGCGGCCAGTTGCCGTCCTTCTCCACCCAGGCCAACCTCTACACCATCGGTACGGGTGGTGCGCTGGTCTGGTTGGGCCTCTCCAGCCGGATGCCCCGGCGACCCGTGCCGCAGCGGCTCGGCTCGGGCGCGATCTGGTGGCTGCTGCCGGTGACCGTCTTCGGGGTCTTCGAGGCGAGCACCTTCATGCTCGGCTCCTCGGACGACTATCCGACCTTCTCCAAGCTCGCCGATCCACTGCTGGAGGACAGCCTCGCCCGCTCGGCCGGGTACTTCGCGTGGCTCTCCGCGTTCTGGGTGCTGGTGCGCCGATGATGCGGGCACTGGCGATCGGCGGGTTCACCTCGGCCCTGCTCCTGCTCGTCGCGGTGGAGTGGGCGGCCCGGCGCGAAGGGTCCCGGATCCCGACCTTCGGCGACGTCTGCGCGTACGTGATGCGCTACGAGGTGGGCCCGGTCCCGGTGGGGCGGATTGCCCTGTTCGGCTTCTGGTGGTGGATGGGCTGGCACTTCTTCGCCCGCTGACCTGGGATCCCGCGATCGTACCGTCTCGTATCGCGGGATCCCGGCACAGGATGTGGACCTGAACGATAGCTTGGGTAAAGGAACTGAACGATAGCTAGGGTCGTGACGACGCCAGCCCACCCAAGTTGGCGCATCGAGCACGACCGTCACGCCTCCAGGGTCAACCGACCCGGGCTCACGCTGTCCCGGCCGCTTCCGCCCGGCAACCCCGGACCACGGCCGAGGGCGATCAGCAGGACCCGTCGCGAGGGGCCGCGTCCGCGGCGCCATGCGCCCTGGAAGGAGCCACCACCATGGCCAGCAAGCCGAGCAAGCCGAAGCCCGAGAACACCGACGAGGCCCGCGAGCAGGCCCGCCGCGCGTTGCAGATCTCGATGGACACCCGCCAGTAGCCCTCGCACGCCCTCGCCGGCCGACCATCCGATGTGGGCGGTACTGCCGCTCGCGATGATGCGGTACAGTCCCCGCTGATCGAGAGGTCGACGGCATAGGCGGACATCGCAGGCGCGTCCCGCCCGGCCGTCGGTGACGGGGAGGGTGCGATGCCGAACGGCGGGGTTGATCTCGGGGCGGACCTGTACGACCTGTGGAAGGCGGGCAAGGACAACCTTCCGTCGGTGGCCGGTGAATACACCGCGGCGAGCAACGCGGTGGGCAGCATCGCATCCGGGGTGAGCGGTGCCTTCATGCGCCCGGCCCAGTTCGGCGGCACGCACGGCCCGGCGTACGCGGCCTGGTCGAGCCTGCGCAACGAGCTGGAGTCCATCCTGGAGCAGACCGCGACGAACCTGACCCAGACCGGCCAAGCGCTCTGCCTGGCCGCTACCCGGTACGCCGCCTCCGACAGCGCCGCCGACGCCGAGTTCAAACGCCTGCGGCGGGAGAACGGGGAGCCGCATGCGTAGGGCGGCGGGCGCAGGGGTGCGGGGAGGCGTGCGATGAGCTTCGAGCAGTTGATGGAGCACGCCCACGCGCTGCAGCAGAAGGCCATCGAAAAAGAGGTCAAGCAGTTCAAGGACGCGGTGGAGTCCGAAGGCCAGGGCAACATGGACCGCTACGTCGAGGATCAGCGCCAGCGCAGCACCCAGACGTACGCGGGGGTGCCGGGGATCTTCCAGCCGTTCACCGAGATGCCCAAACCGGAAACCTTCGACGGCATGATCAATCACTTGGCCACGGTGATGCGCAAGCTGTCCAAGGGCCAGTCCGAGGACGCGATCAACGGACAGCTGTACCCCGCCAACTCCACGCTGGACGAGCTCAGCGGCGCGGGGGCCTGGCTGGCGAACTGGACCGGCGAGGCCGCGAGCGAGTTCAAGGCGAACTTCGTCGACAAGTTCCCGTCGGTGGTCGCAAACCAGTTCCTGCTGGCCAGCGTGCTCAAGGGGGCACTGGAGGCGGAGCGGGAGATCTGGGTCAGGGCCCGCGCCGACATCGACAAGATCGCTCACGACGGCCTGGAGGCGCTGGAGGGAGCGGGCGGCTGCGGCCGGAACGACTGGAAGATGAGGTTCACCGTCGTCGCCGCGGTTGTCGCACTCGCGGCGGTACCGGTCACCGGAGGGGCCTCACTGCTGGCGATCACCGCGGTCGGCTCGGCGGCCTCGGTCGCCGCCGAAGCCTCCGCCGACCCGCCGCCGGAGATGCGGTTCAGCGGCGAGAGCGCGTACGCGGTGATCCAGCAGGTGAGTGAGGCCGCCACCAAGCTGGTCGAGTACATCAACCAGCAGGAGCAGAAGATCGCGGTCGCGATGAAGAGCGCGCAGAGCGTCGTCGGCGCGAGCCGGAGTTCCTTCGTCTCCGCACGGCCGCAGCTCGCCGAGGCCGACGCGCGCAACGTGACCAGCGGCGACTACATGGGCTACTCGCGCTGACGCAGGGGAGTTGACATCGTGAGCGTTCTCGCGGAGCGGCTCGACAACATGTACGTCCGCGTCGCGTCGCCGGCCGGCAACATCGTCGCCGAGCTCTCCGGGCGTACCGACGTGCGGCTGTCGTTCTCGGCGGAGAGCTACCGCTACCTCAACGAGCGGGAGCTGGAACGGCAGCTGGTTGGTCTCGGCAAGCTGCTCTGGGCCGCCCGGACGCGGGAGTACTACGCGGCGGTCAGCGAGGCGTTCGGCGAGACGGTCACCGGGGAACCGCCTCCCATCGGCCCACGGGACGTGGAGTTCCACGAGGCCCGGGACGAGCTGGTCGCCGAGGGCCGCTCCGACGGCACGATCCAGGTCTCCGTGCGGGGCATGCAGGTCTGGACGGTACGGATCGCCGACGGCACGGTGCGGCGACTGACCGAGCAGGAGTTCGCCGCCCGGGTCCAGGAGGCGGCCGGCCAGCTGATCCGGGACCAGTTCAGGAAGATCGGGCTGCTGAAGGCCAAGATCTACGGTTGAGCGGCGGCCACGTGTCCGCAGAGTCCGAGGAGTGAAGCCACGATGGAGTCCAGCGGTCCCGAGCCACGGCGTCGGCCCCTCCGGCTGGCGCTGATCGGTGGCGTCGCGGTCGTGGTGCTGGCGGCGGTCGCCGGTGCGGTGGTGCTTGCCCGGGGCGACGACTCGCCCACGGAGGAGGCCCCGTGTGCCGCGCTGCCCAGCACGCCGCCGCCGGGCGTGGACGCGCCGGGCGGGCAGGCGCCGGGCGGCGGCGGCCTGCGGGTGGTGGAGTCGGGTTTCACGCCGGTCGCCGGGAACGGCGACGACAAGCCGTACGTGAGCCTGGGCGCGGTGCTGGAGAACACCAGTACCCGGGTGGCCCATCGGACGCTGGTCAGCTTCCGGCCGGTCGACGGGCGGGATGCTCCCGTCGCCACCCCGGGGAACCTGCTCACCCAGCAGATTCCGGTGATCCTGCCGGGGCAGCGGGTGGTGGTCGGCGGTGCGACCTACCTTTTGGAGGACGCCGCGGGCCGGCCCGCCACGGTTGCCCGGTTCCACCTCGACCTCGGGTCGACCCGGTGGGTCACCCGGGACGACGGGGACCTGATGTTCGCCGAACTCACCGCGCGGCACCAGCGAACCGAGCGTTTCGCGGAGGCCACGGACACCGGGACCGTTCACTACACCGTTGATTCCGGCTACTGCCGGCAGATCAGCTCGCACGGCGTCGGGGTGGTGTTTCGGAACAGCGCCGGCGTGATCGTGGGCGGCAGCTTCCAGACCGGCGGCTCGGTCCGGTGCCGTCCGGGGACCAGCGAGGAGTCCGTCGACCCGATGATGGGGATTCCGCCGGAGATCGACGACAGCCGGACCGAGGCGTACCCGTACTGTGACCCCGTGCCGGGCGGCGCGGTGGACCCGACCGCCTCGGGCGCGCCGGTCAACTACGGGCGGTAGCGCCCGGGCGAGAACCGCCCACGGGCAGACTTCCGGCGCCGGCAGGACGGCTTCCGCCCCGTGCTCGGCTGCCCCGCCCCGTATCGCTCAGCCGTGATCGCGAAGACTTTGGCACCCGTGGGCGAGCAGAATTCTTCGCGATCACGGGCGTCCGGGCCAGCCCGGTCGCGCGCCTTGGGCCGCGCGATTCGGTCGCCTCCGTGCTTCGCCGGGCATCGGCTCGGGCGTCGTCTGTAAGTCCGAGACAACCTTGCGATCACCCGCCTGACGTGTCAGGATCGCCCGCGATGAGCGCCTTAGCCGAACAGCCGCCGCAGTCCGCCGCCTCCGCCCGGCGGATCGCCGGGCTGGCCCTGCCCGCCCTGGTGGTGCTCGCCGCCGAACCGCTCTACGTGCTGGTCGACACCGCCGTGCTGGGGCACCTCGGCGCGGTACCGCTCGGCGCGCTCGCCGTCGGCGGGCCGGTGATGACCCTGGTCGTCTGGATCGGCACCGTCACCGCGTACGGCACCACGGGGCGGGCGGCCCGCCGGTTCGGGCACGGCGAGCGGGCGGCCGCGGTGGCCGAGGGCGTCCAGGCGTCCTGGCTCGCCCTCGCCGCCGGTGTGCTGCTGGCGGTCGCCATGCAGTTCGCGGCCGGCCCGCTGGCGCGTACCGTCGCGGGAGACGCCTCCGCCGAGGTGGCCGACGGCGCGGCACTCTGGCTGCGGGTCGCGGCCATCGGCGCCCCCGGCCTGCTGCTGGCGGCGGCGGGCAACGGCTGGATGCGGGGGGTCCAGGACACCCGACGACCGCTCTGGTTCGTGCTCGGGCCCAACCTGCTCTCCGCCGCGCTCTGCCCGCTGCTGGTCTATCCGGCCGGCCTCGGCCTGGTCGGCTCGGCGATCGCCAACGCGGTGGCCCAGACCCTCTGCGGGCTGCTCTTCGCCGGTGCGCTGGTCGCCGAGCGGGTGCCGCTGGCCCCGCACCCCCGGGTGATCGGCCGGCAGCTCGTGCTCAGCCGCGACCTGCTGATCCGTGGGGCGGCCTTCCAGGCCAGCTTCCTGTCGGCGACCGCGGTGGCGGCCCGGTTCGGCGTCGCCGCCGTCGGCGCCCACCAGATCGCGCTGCAACTCTGGTTCTTCACCGCGCTGATGCTCGACGCGCTGGCCATCGCCGCCCAGTCACTGGTCGGCGCGGCCCTCGGTGCCGGTGACGCGGCGGGCGCCCGGCTGCTGGCCCGGCGGATCGCCCTGTTCGGTGGTGTCTGCGGGATCGCCTTCGGCATCCTGATCGGCGCCGGTGCCGGGATCATCCCGTCCTGGTTCAGCGCCGACCCGCAGGTACGCGAGCAGGCCATGGTGGCCTGGCCGTGGTTCGCCGCCATGCAGCCGCTGGCCGGCGTCGTCTTCGCCCTGGACGGCGTGCTGATCGGCGCGGGTGACGTGCGGTACCTGCGCGACCTCACCGTGGTGAGCGCGCTCGGGGCCTTCCTGCCGGCGATCTGGCTCACCTATGTGCTCGACGCCGGGCTGGGCGGCATCTGGGCCGGGCTGACCCTCTTCGTGGTGGCCCGGCTGGTCGGGCTGCTGCTGCGGATGCGCTCCGGCCGCTGGGCGGTGCTCGGCGCGACCCGCTGAGATGCCCGAGATGATGATTCGGGCTTGCATGACCATTCAGTGTTCCGCATATACTCTTGGTCGTGTCCAAGGTTCTCACCTCCCTGCCTGTCGGTGAACGTGTCGGAATCGCCTTCTCCGGGGGCCTCGACACCTCCGTAGCGGTCGCCTGGATGCGCGACAGGGGCGCCGTGCCGTGTACGTACACCGCCGAGATCGGCCAGTACGACGAGCCGGACATCGGCTCCGTGCCGGGCCGCGCGATGGCGTACGGCGCGGAGGTCGCCCGACTGGTCGACTGCCGGGCGGCGCTCGTGGAGGAGGGACTGGCGGCCCTGGCCTGCGGCGCGTTCCACATCCGCTCGGGTGGCCGTACCTACTTCAACACCACCCCGCTCGGCCGGGCGGTCACCGGCACCCTCCTGGTCCGCGCGATGCTCGACGACGGGGTACAGATCTGGGGGGACGGCTCCACCTTCAAGGGCAACGACATCGAGCGGTTCTACCGGTACGGCCTGCTCGCCAACCCGTCGCTGCGGATCTACAAGCCGTGGCTGGACGCCGACTTCGTCGGTGAACTGGGCGGACGCCGGGAGATGTCGGAGTGGCTGCTCGCCCACGGCCTGCCCTACCGGGACAGCGTCGAGCGGGCCTACTCGACCGACGCGAACATCTGGGGTGCGACGCACGAGGCCAAGGCGCTGGAGCACCTCGACGCCGGCATCGAGATCGTCGACCCGATCATGGGCGTACGGTTCTGGGACCCGGCGGTCGAGATCGATCCCGAGGACGTCGCGATCGGTTTCGAACAGGGCCGCCCGGTGACGATCAACGGCAAGGAGTTCGCCTCCGCCGTCGACCTGGTGCTGGAGGCGAACGCCATCGGCGGCCGGCACGGCCTGGGGATGTCCGACCAGATCGAGAACCGGGTCATCGAGGCCAAGAGCCGGGGCATCTACGAGGCGCCGGGAATGGCGCTGCTGCACGCGGCGTACGAGCGGTTGGTCAACGCGATCCACAACGAGGACACCCTGGCCAGCTACCACACCGAGGGGCGGAAGCTGGGCCGGCTGCTCTACGAGGGCCGCTGGCTGGACCCGCAGGCGTTGATGCTGCGCGAGTCGTTGCAGCGCTGGGTCGGCACGGCGGTCACCGGCGAGGTGACCCTGCGGCTGCGGCGCGGCGAGGACTACTCGGTCCTGGACACGTCCGGGCCGGCGTTCAGCTACCACCCGGACAAGCTCTCGATGGAGCGCACCGAGGACTCCGCCTTCGGCCCGGTCGACCGGATCGGCCAGCTCACCATGCGCAACCTGGACATCGCCGACTCGCGCGCCAAGCTCGAACAGTACGCCCGGGTCGGCATGGTCGGCGGCACCCCGCACCCGGCGCTGCTCGGTGCGGCCCGGTCGACGTCGACCGGGCTGATCGGCGCGATGCCGGAGGGTGGAGCCGAGGCGATCGCCTCCCGTGGTGAGGTCTCCCGCGCCGATGAGCTGCTCGACCACGCGGCGATGGAGGCCGGCACCGACTGACCGGGCCGGGTCGTGCTGCGGTGGTCGCCGCAATCCCGTTGCTGCCCGGCGGCACCGCGGGCCGGGCATCCCGCCGGCAGGACAGCCGGCCGGACGCCACCGGCCGAGGCGCCCGAGAGCCGGCGTCGGGCATCTGGCACCCTTGGCAGTCGTGAGCGTGGACGGTCTGATCGTGGTCGACAAGCCCGGCGGCATGACGTCGCACGACGTCGTGGCCCGGATCCGCCGCCTGGCCCGGACCCGGCGGGTCGGGCACGGCGGCACCCTCGACCCGATGGCGACCGGCGTGCTGGTGATCGGGGTCGGCCGGGCCACCCGGCTGCTGACGTACGTGATCGGTGCGGGCAAGAGCTACACCGCGACGATCCGGCTCGGCCAGGCCACCGTCACCGACGACGCCGAGGGCGAGGTGGTCGCCACCGCCTCGGCCGCCGAGGTGACCGACGAGGCGGTCCGGGCCGGCCTGGTCCCGCTGACCGGCGAGATCGACCAGGTGCCGAGCGCGGTCAGCGCGATCAAGATCGACGGCCAGCGGGCCTACAAGCGGGTACGCGACGGCGAGACCGTCACCCTGGCCGCGCGCCGGGTGACCGTGTCCCGCCTCGACGTGCTCGCCGTCCGGCGTGACGCACCCGATCTCGTCGACGTGGACGTGACGGTGGACTGCTCGTCCGGGACGTACATCCGGGCGCTGGCCCGGGACCTCGGCGTTGCGCTCGGGGTCGGGGGGCACCTCACCGCGCTGCGGCGTACCGCCGTGGGTGGGTTCACCATCGCGGAGGCGCTCACCCTGCCGGAGCTGGAGGAACGGGCACCGGACGTGGTGAACCTGCCGGTCGAGGACGCCGCCCGCCGGTTCTTCCCGCAGCGGGAGGCGGACGCCCGGGAGGCGAAGGTCCTCTCGCACGGGGGCCCCCTGGACCCGGCCGGCATCGTCGGCCCGTACGCGGTCTTCGACCCGGCGGGTGGGCTGGTCGCTATCGTCAGCGAGCGGGACGGCCGGGCCCGGGCGGAGATCGTGCTCGCGCCGGCCTGACCGAGGTGGAGCCGGCCCACCCGGAGCGGCTCGGACGGGTCGAGGAGCGGTTCGGGCGGCGCTGGAGCGGTGCGGCGCGGCTGGAGTGGTGCGGCTGGAGCGGTGCGGCGCGGCTGGAGTGGTTCGGGCGGTGCGGGAGCGGTTCGGGAGGAAAGGGCAGCATGCAGCGGTGGCGGGGGTACCACGGGGCGCCGGTCGGCTGGGGGCGGTCGGTGGTCACCATCGGCGTCTTCGACGGCGTCCACAGGGGACACCAGGCGATCATCGGACACGCTGTGAAGCGGGCCCGGGACCTCGGCGTGCAGTCGGTCGTGGTCACCTTCGACCCGCACCCGGCCGAGGTGGTACGCCCGGGATCGCATCCGGCGGTGCTGACGGAGCCGGCCCGCAAGGCGGAGCTGATCGAGGCGCTCGGGGTGGACGTGCTCTGCGTGGTCCCGTTCACCGCCGAGTTCTCCCGGCTCTCGCCCGAGGCGTTCGTGCACGACGTACTGGTCGAGCAGTTGCACGCGGCGCTGGTGGTGGTGGGGGAGAACTTCCGGTTCGGGCACCGGGCCGGGGGCGACGTCGCGTTGCTGGAGCGGCTCGGCCGTACCTTCGGGTTCGGCGTCGAGGAGGCACCACTGGTCGCCGTCGACGACACCGTCTTCTCGTCGACGTACATCCGGGCCTGCGCGGCGGCCGGTGACGTGACCGCGGCGACCGCGGCCCTGGGCCGGCCGCACCGGTTGGAGGGCGTGGTGGTCCGGGGCGACCAGCGCGGCCGGGAGATCGGGTTCCCGACCGCCAACCTGCTCTGCCACCGCTACGCCGCGGTGCCGGCGGACGGGATCTACGCCGCCTGGCTGGTCCGGCGGGCCGGCGGGGCGGACCAGCCGCCGGCCCGGCTTCCCGCCGCCGTGTCGATCGGGACGAACCCGACATTCTCCGGACGTGAGCGCCGGGTCGAGGCGTACGTCCTGGACTTCTCGGGTGATCTCTACGGCGAGCGCGTCGCGCTGGACTTCGTCGCGTACCTGCGCCCGATGCAGCAGTTCGACGGCGTCGAGCCGCTGGTGGCGCAGATCGCCGAGGACGTCGCGCAGACCCGGCGGGTGCTCGACCTGGGGTCACCGGACCCGCTCTGACCAGGGCGTCCGCCCCGGAGGGCGGATGCCGGCGCGCCCTTGGCTCGGCCGCGCCCCGCCGGGCTGGTAACCTGACCGGGACGTCGGGTTACCGGCGTGGCCCCGCGTGCCTGCACGACGCCGCGGGTGCGGGGCCCTCCACGCCCGGTCCTCGGGCGGTGGATGGCAGAGACAACCCACGGAAACAGGGAGAAATGGCGCTCGACCAGGAAGCCAAGAGCAAGATCCGGCAGGAGTACGCGACCGCCGAGGGTGACACCGGGTCCCCCGAGGTGCAGGTCGCGGTGCTCACCAAGCGGATCGCCGAACTCACCGAGCACCTGAAGGTGCACAAGCACGACCACCACAGCCGTCGTGGTCTGCTGCTGCTGGTCGGCCGCCGCCGTCGGCTGCTCAACTACATGCAGAAGAAGGACATCAGCCGCTACCGGACGCTCATCGAGCGGCTCGGCCTGCGGCGGTGACCTGAGCGGGGGAGCGGCCGTCCCCGGTGCCGCCGCCGAGTGCGCACGCACCGGCGGACAGCCGCTCCACCCGCCTCGTCGCCACCAACACTGGGGCCAGCGCGACCACCCGATGGGGAGCCGGTCGACGCACCGGTCCTCGGTAGTGGCCCCCGGGCCGGCCGGCATCCGCCGGCGCCCCGGGCGCTTCGATCGAAGACCGGCCGTCTGAGCAGCTTCTCCGGCCGCGGTCGCACGCCGGGACCCACCGGCGTGCAGGGCAGTCGCGGGGCCCCCGATCGAAGGAGCGCTACCGCACCATGACCGAAACGTCCAACACGAACAACCCCAACCTCGGCGGCGAGCACCGCACCGCCCTGATCGACAACGGGTCCTTCGGCACCCGTGAGATCACCTTCTCGACCGGGCGCCTCGCCAAGCAGGCCGCCGGTTCCGTCATCGCCCAGCTCGGCGAGACGGTCGTCCTCTCCACGACCACGGCGGGCAAGCACCCGAAGGAGCAGTTCGACTTCTTCCCGCTCACCGTCGACGTCGAGGAGCGGATGTACGCCGCGGGCCGGATCCCCGGCTCGTTCTTCCGCCGCGAGGGCCGGCCCAGCGAGGACGCCATCCTCACCTGCCGGCTGATCGACCGGCCGCTGCGCCCCTCCTTCGTCAAGGGGCTGCGCAACGAGGTGCAGGTCGTCGAGACCGTCCTCGCGCTCGACCCGAAGCACCCGTACGACGTGGTGGCGATCAACGCCGCGTCGCTCTCCACCAAGCTCTCCGGCCTGCCGTTCTCCGGCCCCATCGGGGCGACCCGGATGGCGCACGTGGACGGGCAGTGGGTCGCCTTCCCGACCCACGAGGAGATGGCCCGGGCCACCTTCGACATGGTGGTCGCCGGCCGGGCCCTGCCCGACGGTGACGTCGCGATCATGATGGTCGAGGCGGAGGCCACCGAGCACACCGTCGCGCTGGTCGCCGGTGGCGCGCCCGCGCCGACCGAGGAGGTCGTGGCGAGCGGGCTGGAGGCCGCCAAGCCGGCCATCCGGGAGCTCTGCCGGGCGCAGAGCGAGCTGGCCGAGGTCGCAGCCAAGCCGGTCGCCGAGTTCCCGGTCTTCCTCGACTACGCCGACGACGCCTACGAGGCGGTCGCCGGTGCGGCACGCGGGGAGGTCACCGAGGCCATCAAGATCGCCGGCAAGGCGGATCGCGAGGAGGCGCTGGACCGGATCAAGGAACGGGTCGTCGCGCAGTTCGCCGGCGACTTCGAGGGCCGCGAGAAGGAGATCAGCGCGGCGTTCCGCTCGCTGACGAAGTCCGAGGTGCGGGCCCGGGTGCTGCGTGAGCAGGTCCGGATGGACGGCCGCGGCCTGCGGGACATCCGCCCGCTGACCGCCGAGATCGCGGTCCTGCCCCGGGTGCACGGGTCGGCGCTCTTCGAGCGCGGCGAGACCCAGATCCTCGGCGTCACCACGCTCAACATGCTCCGGATGGAGCAGGCGCTGGACACCCTCTCCCCGGAGAAGACCAAGCGCTACATGCACAACTACAACTTCCCGCCGTACTCGACCGGTGAGACCGGCCGGGTCGGTGCGCCGAAGCGGCGGGAGATCGGGCACGGTGCGCTGGCCGAGCGGGCGCTGATTCCGGTGCTGCCCGCCCGCGAGGAGTTCCCGTACGCGATCCGCCAGGTCTCCGAGGCGCTCGGTTCGAACGGCTCCACCTCGATGGGTTCGGTCTGCGCCTCGTCGCTCTCGCTGCTCTCCGCCGGTGTGCCGCTCAAGGCGCCGGTCGCCGGCATCGCGATGGGCCTGATCTCCGACGAGGTCGACGGCAAGACCCAGTACGTGACGCTGACCGACATCCTCGGTGCCGAGGACGCCTTCGGCGACATGGACTTCAAGGTCGCCGGCACCCGGGACTTCGTCACCGCGCTGCAGCTCGACACCAAGCTCAACGGCATCCCGTCCGACGTGCTGGCCGCCGCGCTGCAGCAGGCGTACGAGGCCCGGCAGGTCATCCTGGGCGTGATGCAGGAGGCGATCGAGGCTCCGGCGACGATGTCGGACTACGCCCCGCGGGTCACCACGGTGCGGATCCCGGTCGACAAGATCGGCATGGTGATCGGCCCGAAGGGGCAGACCATCAACGCCATCCAGGACGAGACCGGCGCCGAGATCTCGATCGAGGACGACGGCACGATCTACGTCGGCGCGACCAACGGCCCGTCGGCCGAGGCCGCCGTCGAGCGGATCAACGCGATCGCCAACCCGACGCTGCCCAAGATCGGCGACAAGTTCCTCGGCACGGTGGTCAAGACCGCCGCGTTCGGCGCGTTCATCTCGCTGCTGCCCGGTCGCGACGGCCTGCTGCACATCTCCAAGGTGGGCGACGGCAAGCGGGTCGAGCGGGTCGAGGACTTCCTGAACGTCGGCGACCGGGTCGAGGTACAGATCGCCGACATCGACGCGCGCGGCAAGATCTACCTGGACAAGGCGCGCCCCGAGGGCGAGGAGGCCCCGGCGCAGCCGGCCGGGGGCGAGCGGCCGGCCGGCCGGGACCGGGGCGACCGTGGTCCGCGGGACCGTGGCGACCGGGACCGCAATGACCGTGGCCCGGCCCGTGGCGACGCCGCGACCGGTGAGGGTGGCGGCGAAGGTGGCGGCGGCGAGGGTGGCGGCGGCGAGCGCCGTCGCCGCAACCGGCACAGCTGACCTTCCGCGTACGCGCCGGCCCGCCAGCACTGGCCGGGCCGGCGCGTCCGCATTCATCGCATCGATCGACCGGGCGTCCGGTCGAGTCAGGAGCCAGGGTTCCTTGAGCAGGGCTGAGCACGGTCCCGTGAGCAGTGTCCCGCCGGGCCGGGCCGGGCGGTCGTCGGGCGCGTCGGCCGGCGCTGCGGGAGCCTCCCGGGCGGTGACCCGGGTACTGGCCGCCGACCCGCTGGGCGGCACCGTCCGCCGTACCGTGCTGCCGAGTGGCCTGCGGGTGCTCACCGAGGCGATCCCGACCACCCGCAGCGTCTCCTTCGGCGTCTGGGTGGCGGTCGGTTCCCGCGACGAGACCGGGCCGCAGGCCGGGGTGTCGCACTTCCTGGAGCACCTGCTCTTCAAGGGCACCAACAAGCGCAGCGCGCTGGACATCTCGGCCCAGATCGAGGCGGTGGGCGGCGAGACGAACGCCTTCACCACCAAGGAATACACCTGCTACTACGCCCGGGTGCTCGACCAGGACCTGCCGTTGGCCGTGGACGTGATGTGCGACCTGGTCGCCGACTCCGTCCTCGACCCGGCCGACGTGGAGACCGAGCGTGGGGTGATCCTCGAAGAGATCGCCATGCACGACGACGAGCCCGGCGACGAGGTGCACGACCTGCTCGCCCGCGCCGTCCACGGAGACCATCCGCTGGGCCGGCTCATCTCCGGCACCGAGGAGACGGTCTCGCCGATGTCGCGGCGGCAGATCCAGACCTTCTACCGGCGCCGCTACACGCCGCCGGCGATCGTGATCGCGGCGGCCGGCAACCTGGACCACGCCGAGGTGGTCAAGCTGGTCCGCAAGGCCGTGGCCGGCACCCCGCTGGACACCGAGCCCGCCGCGCCGGCTCCGCTGCGCCCGACCGTCCCAGGGGTACGGCCGCAGCCGGCCCGGACGCTGGTGGAGCAGAAGGAGACCGAGCAGGCGCACGTCGTTCTCGGCTGCCCCGGCATCGGGCGGCTCGACGAGCGGCGCTTCGCCCTCGGCGTACTCAACAACGTGCTGGGTGGCGGCATGTCCAGCCGGCTGTTCCAGGAGATCCGGGAACGGCGCGGCCTGGCGTACTCGGTCTACTCCTACTCCAGCCAGTACGCCGACAGCGGGCTCTTCGCGGTCTACGCCGGCTGTGCCCCGGGCAAGGTGGACGAGGTGCTGAAGCTGATCCGCGCCGAGCTGGCCGAGGTGGCCGCCCACGGCGTCACCGAGGCCGAGCTGGAGCGGGGCCGGGGAATGGCGAAGGGCTCGTACGTGCTCGGCCTGGAGGACAGCGGATCCCGGATGAGCCGGCTGGCCAAGGGGGAACTCCTCTTCGGCGACCTGCTTCCGGTCGACGAACTGCTGGCCCGGATCGACGCGGTCACCGCCGACGAGGTCAACGCCCTGGCGGCCGACCTGCTCGCCCGGCCGATGTCGCTGGCCGTGGTCGGACCGTTCGGAAAGGGCGACTTCCCCGCCCACGCCGACTGAGCCACCCGGCCGGGGCGGCGCCGCGCCGACCGGGGGTGCCGGTCCTGGTCGGGCGCGGGGTGCCCTCGGCACCCGCTGAGGCACTCGGCCGGGTATGGGATAGGTTGTGCCGCGTGAGCGACGAGCGTGAACCGCAGGCCGGATCGTCCACCCCGTCGTCGGGCCGGCCCTCCGGTGAGCCGCTGCGGGTCGGCGTGCTGGGCGCCCGGGGTCGGATGGGCGTCGAGGTGTGCCGCGCGGTGGATGCCGCCGACGACCTCGAACTGGTGGCGATGATCGACCAGGGTGACTGGCTCTTCAACGCCTCGGACGCCGGCGCCGAGGTGATCGTCGACTTCACCACCCCGGACATCGTGATGGACAACCTGCACTGGTGCGTCGACCAGGGCATCAACGTGGTGGTCGGCACCAGCGGCTTCACCGAGCAGCGGTTGGACCGGGTGCGTACCTGGCTGTCGCACAAGCCCGGCGTCGGCGTGGTGATCGCCCCCAACTTCGGCATCGGGGCGGTGCTGATGATGCAGTTCGCGGCGCGGGCGGCCCGGTTCTTCGAGTCGGTGGAGATCGTCGAGCAGCACCATCCGAAGAAGCTCGACGCGCCCAGCGGCACCGCCGCGCACACCGCCCGGTTGATCGCGCAGGCCCGGGCCGAGGTCGGCCGGGGTTCCGGCCCGGACGCCACCACGGACGAGGTGCCGGGTGCCCGGGGCGCCGACATCGACGGGGTACGGGTGCACTCGGTCCGCGCCGCCGGTCTGGTCGCGCACCAGGAGGTGCTCTTCGGCACCGCCGGTGAGACGCTGACCATCCGGCACGACTCGTACGACCGGGCGTCCTTCATGCCCGGGGTGCTGCTGGCGGTCCGGTCGGTGCCGCACCGTCCGGGGCTCACCGTCGGCATCGACGCCCTGCTCGACTGAGCGCGCCCTGCTCGACTGAGCGGTTAGGAAGGGGCCCTTCCTATCGTTTTTTGTATAGGAAGGGCCCCTTCCTTACACCTCGGGGTCCGGGGTGATCGAGACGTGCAGGCGGAGCTGGGGGACCAGCAGGTCGTCCACGTCCAACGCCCGGGCCGCCCCGTCGGGCTCCCAGCCGGCGCCGGCGAGAAACTTCCGGGTCGCCTCGTCGCCCTCGAAGGCCCAGGCCACGGCCGAGGTGAAGCCGTCGGAGCGCCACAGGTCGACGGCGGCGGCGAGCAGCCGGCTGCCGTGCCCCCGCCGCCCCCACCGGGGCTCGACCAGCAGGTCGGTCACGGCCGCGACCTCGGGTCCGAGGGCGGCTTCCGGCTCCTGGGGAGCGAGCGCCGCCTCGTCGGGGGGACCGGATGCCGCAAATCCCACTAGCTGCGCGCTTTCCCCCACCAGATACGATGATTCGGCCTGCTCGACGGCGACCAGAACGCGGTGCCGGTCGGAGGGGGGCGACTCGATCGCCGCGCTCCACCGCCGGCCGAACCAGGCCTCGTCGAGGTTGTCGAGCACGTGCTTGGGCAGCATCCGCCGGTACGCGACCCGCCAGGTCGCGAGCTGGATGCGTGCGATCTCGGCGGCGTCCTCGGGACGCGCCGGGCGGACGTACCCGAGAGCCATGAGTGGTGAGCCTACGCAAGCCGAGGGGGGCGACAGTGTCGCAGGGTGCCTTTTCGCGGGCCCGTTACCAGGTGCCCTTCGTGATCGCGCTCGCCGTGCTGGTCACCGGCTTCCTGACGGTGGCCGCGGTGCGGCACGGCTTCTTCGACCTGCGGGTCTACTACGGCGCACTACACCACTGGGTGGCCGGCGGGGAGATTTACGACTGGCTCAAGCCGAACAGCAAGTACGGCTTCACCTATCCGCCGTTCGCCGCGCTGGTCATGCTCCCGATGGCGTACGTCTCCTGGCACGTGGCGACCGTGATCAGCGTGATCCTCACCGTGCTGGCCAGCGCCCTGCTGATCTGGTGGCTGGTCGACCCGATCGCCCGTCGTACCGGCTGGACCCGCTGGTTCGTCCTGGCGGTGGCGCTCTGCCTGGCGGCGGCGTTCGAGCCGATGCGCGAGACGGTGAACTTCGGCCAGGTGAACATGCTGCTGCTGTTCCTGGTCGGGGCCGACCTGCTCTGGCTGGTCGCCCCCGTGACGCCGTTCGGGCGGCGCCTGCCCGCGCGCTACCGCTGGTTCGCCGGGGTGGGCATCGGGCTGGCCACCGCGATCAAGCTCACCCCGGGCATCTTCATCGTCTACCTCCTGGTCACCCAGCGCTGGCGGGCGGCGATCGTGGCCAGCGGCACGGCGGCCGGGGCCACCCTGGTCGCCGGTGCGGTGGCCCCGGACGCGTCCCGGGAGTTCTGGACCACCGCGCTCTGGGACACCGACCGGGTCGGGTCGCTGTCGTTCATCTCCAACCAGTCCTGGCAGGGCGTGGTGGCCCGGATCGACCCGGACCACCCGAGCCGGCTCCTCTGGCTGCTGCTGGTGGTCGCGACGCTGGTGTTCTGGGCCTGGCGGTCCCGCTCGGCGGTCCGGGCGGGGGACGAGGCGACGGGCTTCGCCCTGACCGGCGTGGTGGGCTGCCTGATCAGCCCGGTCACCTGGGTACACCATCTGGTCTGGCTGATCCCGGCGCTGATCCTGCTGGTGGACAACGCGTACGCGGCGCCGGCCCGCAGCCTGCGCCGGCGCTACCTGCTCGGCTTCGCGATCTTCGCGTACCTGGTGCTGATCAGCCGGCTGGTCTGGATCTGGGAACGGCGGTTCGACGGGCTGCTCGGCTTCCTCGGCAGCAACGCGTACGTCTGGATCAGCGTGGCGCTGCTGGTCGTACTCCCGGTCCGGGGGCATGCCCTGCCCGCCGCCGTCCAGGACGTACCGGAGCTCGACCAGCCCAAGCGGCGGCCGTCCCCCCGCCCGCTGCAGTTCGTAGGTCGACCGCTCGCCATCGGTGACTAGCCCGGCCCGCTCGTAGAAGCGGCGGGCCCGCCGGTTGTCGGCGAGCACCCAGGCCCGCACCCGCGTCCAGCCCCGGGCGGTGAGTTCGGCGAGGGAGGCGGCCAGCAGGTCCCGCCCCACCCCGGTGCCCCAGAGCGCCGGCTCGACGGACATGGTCAGGATCTCGCCGTAGCGGTGGTCGAGATCGTCCGCGTCCTGGTTGTTGCGGTACGGCCCGACCGTGCTGAAGCCGAGCACCGTGCCGTCGTCCGCCTCCGCGAGCAGGGTCCGGAACGGGTGGTCCGGCTCGGCGGTACCGACGTCGCGGCGGCGCTGGGCCCAGGCCGCCACGTTCAGCCGGGCGAGCACCTCGGCCGGCATGATCCCGGCGTAGCCGGCCTGCCAGGTCCGCACGTGCACCCCGGCGACCGCCGCCGCGTCGTCCGGCTCCTCCGGGCGGATGCGTACCATCCGATGTTTTTATCCCGATTCACCCGCCGGATCCAGCACCCCGGGCTCGCCTGTCGTACGCCTCGATTAGGGTGCTCGGCCATGGCGGTACCCGAATCGTTGTCCCCGGCGCAGGCCCGGCGCGTCGCCCTGGCCGCCCAGGGGTTCGCCGACCCCGCCCCCGGCGGGCCACCCACCCGGCGGCACCTGCGCCGGGTGCTGGACCGGATCGGCCTGCTCCAGATGGACTCGGTCAACGTGCTCCAGCGGGCCCACTACCTGCCGCTCTACAGCCGGCTCGGCCCCTACCCGACCGCGCTGTTGGACACCGCGGCCTACCGGCAGCCCCGCGACCTGGTCGAATACTGGGGGCACGAGGCCTCGCTGATCCCGGTCGAGCTGCATCCGTCGCTGCGCTGGCGGATGGCGGGCGCGCACACCGACGCCTGGGGCGGGATGCGCCGGATCGCCGTCGAGCAGCCCGCGCTGGTCGCCCGGGTCCTCGACGAGGTGCGCGCGAACGGCCCGCTCACCGCCGCCGAGATCGAGCACGACGCCCCGCGCGAGACCGGCAACTGGGGCTGGAACTGGTCGGCGGTCAAACGCGCCTGCGAGTTCCTCTTCTGGGCCGGCGAGCTGACCGTCGCCACCCGGAACACCTCCTTCGCCCGGGTCTACGACGTACCGGAGCGGGTGTTGCCGCCGGAGGTGCTGGCCGCGCCGACCCCGGCCGCGCCCGACGCGTACCGCCGGCTGGTCGGGATCGCGGCCCGGGCGCTCGGGGTGGCGGCCGAGCCGGAGCTGCGCGACTACTTCCGACTGCCGGTCACCGCCGCCCGGGTCGCCGTCGCCGAGCTGGTCGAGGCGGGTGAGCTGGTGCCGGTCGAGGTGCGCGGCTGGCGACTGCCGGCGTACCTGCACCGCGATGCCCGACTGCCGCGCTGGATCCGGGCCAGCACCCTGGTCAGCCCCTTCGACCCGCTCATCTGGGAGCGGGCCCGCACGGAACGGCTGTTCGGGTTCAGCTACCGGATCGAGATCTACGTGCCGGCCCCGCAGCGGGTCTACGGCTACTACGTGCTGCCCTTCCTGCTCGACGACCGGTTCGTCGCCCGGGTGGACCTGAAGGCCGACCGCCGGGCCGGGGTGTTGCAGGTGCCGGCCGCGTGGGCCGAGCCGGGCACGGATCCCGCCCGGACCGCACCCGCGCTCGCCGCCGAGCTGCACCGGCTCGCCGGCTGGCTCGGGCTGGGCGCGGTCGCGCCGCCGCTGCGCGGCGACCTGGCCGGACCCCTCGGCACCGCGCTCGCCGGCACACTCGCGGTACCGTGAGGACGAGCCGGACGCTGCGAGGAGATGGATGGGGCGCGATGACGAGGGTTGACGACGGTCGAGCGGTCGAGCCCGGACCCCCGGCGCCCGCAGCCGGGCCGGTTGCTCCGCCGCCGTACCCGGCCGACCAGCCGTATCCGGTGCACGAGCCCGACCGGTTCACCCGGTTCGTCAACCGGCTCTACGCCCGGGCGCCCCGCTGGGCCGCCCCGGTGGCGGTGCTCGGCTGCATGGCCGCCGCCGTCGGCTACACCGTCTTCACCGACCCCACCCGCAGCGCACCGGACGCGGCCCCGACCTGCCTGCTCAAGCTCACCACCGGGCTGGACTGCCCGGGGTGCGGCGGCACCCGCGCGTTCTGGTACGTCCTGCACGGCGACCTGCCGGCCGCCGCCCGGCACCACCTGCTGTTCGTGTTCGCGCTGCCGTTCCTGCTCTACATCTACCTCGCCTGGGCCGGCCAGGTCCTCTTCGGCTGGCGGTTGCCACAGTTGCGGGTGACCCCGACCGTGCTCGGGGTCTTCCTCGCGGGCTGGATGGTCTTCTCGGTGCTGCGCAATCTGCCCTGGGCACCCTTCGACGGGCTCTACGTCTGACCGTCGGTCCCGCCCCCGTCTCCCCGGCTCCGCCGTTGCGGTCACCGGTCATGCTGACCGCAGGAATCCACCATCGGTGTCGTCCGGAGGCGAAACTGTGCAACTCCACCGTCGTACCCTGCTCTCCGCCGCCGCGGCCACGCTCGCCTCGATGACCGTCCCGCTCGCCGGTCCGGCGGCGGCCGGCGCCGATCCCGGGCCGGAGCCGCCGGTCGAGCCCGGTGAGCCGATCTTCCCCCGGCCCGGGGGCGGGACGCGGGCGATCCACACGCTGAACGTGGACGCCCGGGCCTACCTGCTGGACATCCGCACCGGGGCCTACCACCGGCTGCCGTTCCTCGCCGTCACCCTCGCCCCGGACGACCGCACGGTCGCGGTGGAGGACGTCGAGGGCCGGATCGGGGTGGCCCGGCGCGCTGCCCTGCTCCGCGACGGCGCGGCGGCGGTGCGCTGGACCACGCTGCCCCCGGGCGCGGTGCTCTGGTCACCCGACGGGACGGCGCTGCTGACCACCACCCCGGACCGGGAGACCCGCCGGGTCACCGCGAACCGCTACGACCTCGCCACCGGCCGGCTCCGCCAGACGCTGGTCGACTTCGACTCCGAGGGCGCCGTCGGCTGGGCGGCCGACTCCATCCGGTACGTCGTGCGGCTGCCCGGTCCCGACCCGGAGGTCCCGGACGGCCCGCTGCGGTACGTCGATCCGGACGGCACACCCGGCGCGCTGCTCGGCACCACCGGTCACATCTGGGACGCCCACGCCTACTCCCCGACCCGCCGCCACGTGATCGTGGAACCGGCCCGGGGGTACCCCTTCCCGCCGGAGCCGGCGCCGTGGCAGCTGCCCCGGATCCTCGACCTGCGGACCGGCACCGTCGTCGCGGCCGTACCGACCGACTGGCCGCTGCTCGGCTGGCACGACCACCGGCGGGTCGTCCGGGTGGCACCGCCGGCCGAGGGGCTGCGGACCGTCCTGGAGGTGGTCGACGTGCACACCGGGACCGTGACCCGGCGGGTGCCGGCGCCGGGCCTGCCGCCGTACCATCTCCAGCTCGGTTCCGCGGCCCACCTGCACGGCCGGGCCGCCGCGCTCGGTTTCTGACCCGGCGCGGACCCGGCGACGGGTCCGCGCCACCGGCCCGGACCCGTCGGTGGCGGCGATCCCGACCGCCGCCACCGAGGCGGCCCGTCAGAGCGTCTTGTACGCCCGGACCACCGTCTGGGTGACCGTGTTGCCCGCCGTGTCGGTCGCGGTGGCCCGCAGCGAGACGTAGCCCGGCGTCTCGGGATGCCGCACCAGGGCCTGCCCGGCGCTCACCTCGACGGGGTGCCAACTGGTCCCGTCGTCGTAGGAGGCCTCCACGGTCAGGCTCCGGTTGGCCCCGGCGCCGGAGTCGGGCTGGGCGGTGACGGTGACCGGTACGGTGCCGGTCTGGCCGGCGGGAGCGGTGTTGTCGCTGTCCACCCGGGGTGAGAAGCGGACCGTGGAGAGCGGCAGCCGGCTCGGTGCGTCCCCGTCCACATGGGCGGACCGGAAGGTCCAGGTCACCTCGACCCGGGTGGAGAGCGTCGCCGGCCCGCCCCGCTCACCGGTCATCGTCAACCGGTAGTCCGCCGCCTCCGGTGGCACGGTCAGCTCGCCGTTGAGCCCGTCGAGTTCGGTCAGCGGCTCGCCGTCGCGGAGCAGGGTGATCCGGCCGGTGGCGATGGAGGAGAAGCCGGCCCGGCCGACCCCGTCGCCGTAGAGCGGCGCCTGCACGTACAGGGTGTCGCCGAGCCGGGTCACCCACTGGTGCTCGTACGGGGGCGCGGCCACCGTCGGGCCGAACACCCCGCGACTCCACTGCTCCTGGTACGACTGCCCGGCCCGGTACGCCACCGGCGGCGCGACCAGGCTGGTCAGGTACGCCTGGGTCTGGCCGGAGCCGGTCATCTCGTCGACCGAGCGGAACCACCGCGCCCGGCCGTCGGTGTTGTAGTACTCGGTGCGGGTGGCGGGGAGCGGGAAGGTGACCGGGTGGGCGAAGCCGCCCATCACCGACTCGGGCAGCACCGCCCAGGCGAGCTTCCGGCCCAGGCTGCCGGCCGCCTCGTGGCCGTGGTCGGCGCGGACGGTGGCGAGGTCGGCCTCGGCCACCTGCCGGGTGAACCCGGTCGGCATCCGCCCCTCGGTCAGCCAGCACAGCAGGTACGCGTACGAGGAGTCGGCCGTGTCGGCCGGGGCGAAGGTGGCGGTGACCCGGGAGGCGAAGCCCTCGGCCGGCTGCTCGGGACCGATCCGGCCGATCTCCAGCCGCTCGAAGGTGCGCCCGAGGGTGCCCACCTCGACGGTGCGCCCGGCGGCGACGACGCTGGTGGCGAGTTCGGCGAAGACCTGACCGGCTTCCGTCCTCGGCACGGTGACCGAGAGCGGTTCGCCGAGCCGGGCGTCGAGCACGACGGAGGAGTCGGCGGTGACCTCCAGCGCCGGTTGGGCCAGCACGCTGGTCAGGTAGGTCCCGTCGGCCGGGCTGGTGATCGCGGTGAGGACCGCGTAGCGGCCCCTGGGCACCCGGGTGGTGACCGCGCCGGCGGAGGCGGGCAGGGAGCGGCTCTGCGCGCCGTCCAGGCTGGCGAGCATGGTCAGGTAACCGGAGGTGGCCTCGCCGGACTGACCGAGGTGCGAGATCGTCACGTCGTAGCTCTCCACCTCCCGCTCGATCGCCAACGGGGTCGGTACGGCGCCGCCGCCGGTCGCGGCGGTCGCGGTGAGCTGGCCGGTGAGCTGCCCCTCCGGGCCTCCGGTGAGCGAGGTGTCGGCGGTGATCGTCGCCTGCGCCGTACCGCCGGCCGGGACGGTGAGGGTGGCCGGTGACACCGCGAACATCGCCGACGGTACCGCCGTACCGTCCGGGCCCTCGGCCGTGACGGCGAGCCGCAGCGTCACCGCGGTCGCGCCGTCGTTGCGGTAGCGCACCGTCCGGCTGACCGGTGCGTCGTCGTCGTGCGGCCAGGCCTGGCGGCCGAAGCTCAGGCTCGGCGGCTCGGCGGTGACCCGCTGTTCGAGAGCCCGGGCGATGTCGAGCCGCCCGGCGCCCTGGGCGAAGACGCTCAGTTCGGGGTTGGGTCGGGCGGCGGCCATCAGCGCGGCCTTCAGCGCGGCGGGCGGGAGGTCCGGCTGGCGCTGGGCCAGGATCGCGGCGGCCCCGGCGACGTGCGGGGTGGCCATGGAGGTGCCGGACATGGCGATCCCGCCGCCGGGCGGTACGTCCGGGCCGGCGGCGGCGGAGCTCTGCGCGGCGACGATGTCCAGGCCGGGCGCGGTCAGGTCGGGCTTGATCGCCCCGTCGCCGATCCGGGGGCCCTGGCTGGAGAAGCCGGCGAGCTGGTCGGTCTTGCTGACCGCCCCGACCGCGAGGGCGGCGTCGGCGGTGGACGGCGAGCCGATCGTACCGACGCCGGGGATGTTGCCGGCGGCGATCACGAAGAGCGTGCCGTGGGTGGCGGTGAGCTGCTGCACCGCCTGTTCGAGCGGGTCCACGCCGACGGTGTCCTGTCCGGTGAGGCTCATGTTGACCACCCGGGAACCCTGCTCGGCGGCCCACTGCATGCCGGCGAGGATCCACGACTCCGCGCAGCCTCCGCCGGCGCAGACCTTCCCGTCCAGCAGCCGGGCACCCGGGGCGACACCGGTGAACCGGCCCGCGCCGGTGCCGGCCACCGTGGAGGCGACGTGGGTGCCGTGCCCGGCGATGTCCCGGGCGTCCTCGGCGCCCTCGGTGAAGTTCTGCCGGGCGACCACCTGGCCGTCGAGGTCGGGGTGGCTGTCGTCGACGCCGGTGTCCAGCACCGCCACCTTCACCCCGGCACCGTCGAAGCCCGCGGCCCAGGCGGCGGGCGCGCCGACCTGCGGCACGCTGTCGGCCAGCACGGGTCGGCGCAGGCCGTCGAGCCAGAGGGTGCGGACCGTCGTGCTCATGGTCCGCTCGCCGGAGCCCGCACCGGTGAGGCCGGTCCAGAAGCCGGGCAGCCGGGCGCGGTCGACCGCGAGGGCCAGCCCCTCCACCGGCGGCAGGGCCCGGATCACCCGGGCACCCACCGCGACGACGTCGCGCTGACCGGCGGTCCGGGCGTCGGTGCCGGTGTACGTGACCATCAGCGGCAGGTCCGCCCGCCGGTCGTAGCCGAACTCCAGCAGGGCGGTGACGTCGAAGAGCCGTTCGTCCAGCCGCCCGGTGCGCAGCAGGGAGAGCGCGTCGACCGGGATCACGTGCAGCGCGTCGCCGGTGCGCCGGGTGAGGAACTGGATCTCCTCCCGGCCCGGTCCGGGCTGCACGCTGGCCTTGTCCCCGGCGGTGACGGTGACCCGGTCCCCGGTGACCAGGGTGACGGTACGGGCTCCGCCGGCCAGCTCGGGCTCGTCACCGACCGCGGCGGCGGGCACCGACCGGCTCACCGGCCCGGACTGCGCCACCGCGCCCGACGGGGGCGCCGTGGCGGGTCGGGCCGGAGCGCCGAGCGCACCCGCCGGCGGTGCCGGTACGGCGATCGCGGCCAGGAGGGCGAGACTCGTCACTCCTCTCTTAATCTTCCTTACTGGATACATGGTGTGCCTCCCCTGGAGCCGGTCATACCGGCACTTCTCCGCTGACCGAAACACAGAGTCGACAGCGAGGCAACATCGACGTCCATAGATTGAGATGGGTGACGTCGCGGGTCGTGCCGGGAGGCACGCCGGCGAGGCGGTGCCGATCCGTCCGGAACTGCCGATATGGCACAATAGTTACGTTATGCGCGAAGATTATGGCGTCCCGGTGCGGACCGGTGATGTCAGGGGGTACCGCCGGGCCGGTAGACCGGGCGCACTACAGTCCGAGGAATGCCGGATATGGTGGCGCCGCAGGTCAAGCTCATCGCATGGACGCACTTCGAGGCCCCGGACGACGTCCCGTGGTCGACCGACGCCGAGGGCGGCCAGGCGCTCGCCGAGTTCGCCGGCCGGGCCTGCTACCAGTCCTGGCGCAAGCCCAACCCGGCCACCGCGACCAACGCCGGCTACCTGGCGCACATCCTGGAGAGCCAGCACCTCTCCGTCCTCGAACACGGCACGGTGACCTTCTACTTCACCGGGGTGTCCCGCTCGTTCACCCACGAGCTGGTCCGGCACCGGCACTTCTCCTACTCCCAGCTCTCCCAGCGGTACGTCCCGGAGCGGGACGCCGCGATGGTCGAGCCGGCGGTGATCGCCGAGGACGCCGAGCTGCACAAGCGGTTCGTGGAGGCGTCCGAGGCCGCCGTGCGGGCCTACAACGACCTGTTGGAGGGGCTGGAACGCCGGTTCGCCGACGTCGACAACCCGACGCTGCGCCGCAAGCAGGCCCGGCAGGCCGCCCGGGCGGTGCTGCCCAACGCCACCGAGACCCGCATCGTGGTCACCGGCAACTACCGCGCCTGGCGGCACTTCATCAAGATGCGGGCCAGCGAGGGCGCCGACGTGGAGATCCGCGAGCTGGCCGTGGAGTGCCTGCGCCAGCTCCAACGGGTGGCGCCCAACGTCTTCGCCGACTTCACCATCGGTACGCTGCCGGACGGCTCGGAGATCGCCACCAGCCCGTACGCCGAGCAGTCCTGAACCCTTCCCCGCCGGCCGGGCGGCGCGATTCCGATAGGTTGTTCGCATGACCCACGACCACCCTGCCACCGCCGACCGGGCGGCGCCCCGCCCCTTCGGGCGGCTGATCACCGCCATGGTGACCCCGATGACGGCGGACGGCTCGCTCGACCCCGACGGGGTGGCCCGGCTCGCGGCCCACCTGGTGGACGAGCAGGGCAACGACGCGCTGGTGGTCAACGGGACCGCCGGCGAGTCGCCGACCACGACCGACGCGGAGAAGGAGCAGCTGGTCCGCGCCGTGGCCGAGGCGGTCGGCGACCGGGCGCAGGTGATCGCCGGGGTCGGCACCAACGACACCCGGCACACGATCGAGCTGGCCGCCGCCGCCGAGAAGGCCGGCGCGCACGGACTGCTGGTCGTCACGCCGTACTACAACAAGCCACCGCAGGCCGGCCTGCTCCGGCACTTCACGACCGTGGCCGACGCGACCGGGCTGCCGGTGATGCTCTACGACATCCCGCACCGCAGCGGTGTGCCGATCGAGACCGAGACGCTGGTCCGGCTCGCCGAGCACGAGCGGATCGTGGCGGTGAAGGACGCCAAGGGCGACCTGACCGCCACCTCCTGGGTGACCAGCCGTGCCGACCTGGCCTTCTACTCCGGTGAGGACGCGGCGACCCTGCCCGCGCTGGCGATCGGCGCGGTCGGTGTGGTCGGCACCTCGACCCACCTGATCGGCGCGCCGACCAAGCGGATGATCGAGGCCTACGACCGGGGGGAGACCGCCGAGGCGCTGGCCCTGCACCGCCGGCTGCTGCCGCTGTTCACCGGCATCTTCCGCACCCAGGGCGCGATCCTGGTCAGCGGCGGCGCCCGGCAGTGCGCCCGCCTGCGAGGCCGGTGCGTCCGCCGCTGGTCGAGGCGACCGAGGCCGAGGTCGCCCAGCTCCGCGCGGACTGCGCCGCAGCCGGTTCGGAGCTGCCGTCGTGACCGGTCGGGCAGTACGGGTGGGCGGCATCAGCGAGCGAAGCGAGGCAGCGGCATGAGTCAACCGGGTGTGGAGCTGCAGGCGCCGCCGGAGCTGCCCGAGGGCGGCCTGCGGGTCATCCCGCTGGGTGGCCTGGGCGCCATCGGGCGCAACATGACCGTCTTCGAGTACGGCGGCAAACTGCTGGTGGTCGACTGCGGCGTGCTCTTCCCGGACGTCGAGCAGCCCGGCGTGGACCTGATCCTGCCGGACTTCGCGCCGATCCTGGACCGCCTCGCCGACGTGCAGGCGATCGTGCTCACCCACGGGCACGAGGACCACATCGGGGCGGTGCCGTACCTGCTCGCCCACAAGCCGGACATCCCGCTGGTCGGCTCGGAGTTCACGCTCGCCCTGGTCGAGGCCAAGCTGGCCGAGCGGCGGATCGAGCCGTACACGCTGACCGTCCGGGAGGGCGGCCGGGAGCGGCTGGGGCCGTTCGAGTGCGAGTTCTTCGCGGTCAACCACTCCATCCCGGACGCGCTCGCGGTGGCGATCCGCACCCCGGCCGGGCTGGTGCTGCACACCGGCGACTTCAAGATGGACCAACTCCCGCTGGACGGCCGGATCACCGACCTGGCGGGTTTCGCCCGGCTCGGTGCGGAGGGGGTCGACCTACTCCTCTCCGACTCGACCAACGCCGAGATCCCCGGGTTCGTCACGCCGGAACGGGAAATTGGCCCGGTCCTGGACTCCATCTTCGCCAAGGCACGCGGCCGGATCATCGTCGCCTCGTTCGCCTCGCACGTGCACCGGGTGCAGCAGGTGCTCGACTCGGCCCTCGAACACGGCCGGAAGGTCACCTTCATCGGCCGCTCGATGGTCCGCAACATGGGCATCGCCCGCGATCTGAACCTGCTCCGGATCCCGCCCGGCCTGGTGGTCGGGCTGGACGAGGCGACCATGCTGCCGCCGGACCAGATCGTGCTGATGTCCACCGGCTCCCAGGGCGAGCCGATGAGCGCGCTGGGCCGGATGTCCACCGGCGACCACCGGCACATCACGATCGCCCCGGGCGACACGGTGGTACTGGCCAGCTCGCTGGTCCCCGGCAACGAGACCTCGGTCTACCGGGTGATCAACCAGCTCTCCCGGGCGGGCGCGACCGTCATCCACAAGGACGTGGCCAAGGTGCACGTCTCCGGGCACGCCCCGGCCGGGGAACTGCTCTACCTGCTCAACGTGGTGCGCCCGAGCAACCTGCTCCCGGTGCACGGCGAGTGGCGGCACCTGCGCGCGCACGCCCGGCTCGGCATCGAGTCCGGCGTACCCGCCGACGGGGTGGTGCTCTGCGAGGACGGCGACGTGGTCGACCTGGTCGCCGGGCAGGCCCGGGTGGTCGGCCACGTCAAGAGCCGGTACGTCTACGTCGACGGGCTGGCCGTGGGTGACGTGGGCGAGTCGCTCCTCACCGAGCGGCGGATCCTCGGCGACGGCGGATTCATCTCGGCCACGGTGGTGGTCGACTCGGTCACCGGCAAGGTCGTCGGCGGTCCGGCCATCTCCGCCAAGGGCTTCTCCGACGACCCGGACGCGTTCAACCCGATGATCCCGCTGATCACCGAGGCGCTGGGCCGGGCCGCCACCGACGGCATCACCGACCCGCACCAGTTGCAGCAGATCGTCCGTCGTACGGTCGGCCGCTGGGTCAACGACGCCTACCGCCGGCGGCCGATGATCGTGCCGACCGTCGTCGAGGTCTGAGCCGGGTACGTATCCGCGGCGCCATCGGTTCAGCCGATCGCTGTGAGATAGCCCATCGCCGATCCTTCATCGGGCGGCACCCCTCGTCCGTACCCTCCCACGGGCTGCCGACGGTGAGGGGAGTCGATCTATGGATCGCGGACAGGCGACACGGAGCAGGCGCGGGACGAGGTTCGGCCGGGGTGGCCGGGGCAGACGGGCGATCGGCATCGGTCTCGCGGTCGCCACGGTGGCCGGGCTGGCCGCGGTCACCCTGCCGGCGGTCGCCGGGGACGACCGGGACCCGCCGTCCGAGGCGTCCGCGCCGGACCGGGCACTCGTCGACGCGCTCCGCCGGGACCTGTCGCTGACCGAGGCGCAGGCGCGCGAGCGGCTCCGTACGGAGCGGTGGGCCAGCGGGACCGCGCAGCGGCTCCGTACCGAGCTGGGGGCCGGCTTCGGTGGGAGCTGGCTCTCCGCCGACGGTCGGCGCCTGATGATCGCGGTCACCGACGAGGGCCGCGCCGACCGGGTCCGGGCGGCCGGCGCCGAGCCGAAGCTGGTGACCCGCAGCGCCCGGCAACTCGACGCGGTCAAGGCGAGCCTCGACGGCAACGCGGGCGCGGCCACGCCCGACCTCGCCGGCTGGTACGTCGACGTGGCGGCGAACCGGGTCGTGGTACGCGCCCAGCCGGGTGCCGAGTCGGCCGTGCGGCGGTTCGTCCGGGACAGTGGCGCGCCGGCGGAGGCCGTCCAGGTGGTCGCCTCGGCGGAGGCCCCGGTGCCGCTCATCGACGTACGGGGTGGCGAGGCGTACCTGATCGACGGGCGGGCCCGCTGCTCCATCGGCTTCTCCGTGGTCGGCGGGTTCGTCACCGCCGGGCACTGCGGGCAGCCGGGCAGCACCACCTCCGGGGCCGACGGCGTCGCCCAGGGCGTCTTCCGGGCCTCCTCCTTCCCGGGCGACGACTGGGGGGTGGTCGAGGTGAACGAGGACTGGACCCCGCAGCCCGTGGTGGTCGACTTCAACGGCGGGACGGTGCCGGTCGCCGGAGCCCAGGAGGCGCCGGTGGGCTCCTCGGTCTGCCGGTCCGGCTCCACCACCGGCACCCGGTGCGGGCTGATCCAGGCGCTGAACGCGACCGTGAACTACCCGGAGGGCACGGTGACCGGCCTGACCAGGACGGACGTCTGCGCGGAGCCGGGTGACTCCGGGGGCTCCTGGATGTCCGGCGACCAGGCCCAGGGCGTGACATCCGGCGGCTCCGGCGACTGCACGATCGGCGGTACGACCTTCTTCCAGTCGCTGACCGAGATCCTGGACGTCAACCAGCTGACCCTGGTCACCACCGGCGACCCGGTGGAGCCGGCAGCGCCGCCCGCCCCGCCTGCCGAGCCGGGTGCGCCGGCCGAGCCGCCGGCCGGGTCGGGTGCGCCGCCCGCCCCGCCGGCCGGGTCGGGTGCGCCGCCCGCCGCACCGGAGTCGCCCGCGCCGAGCGACCCGCCGCCCGCGGCCGCCCCGCCCGGCTCCGACTGCGCCGGCCACCACGCGACCCGCACCGGCACGGTCGGCGCCGGCGACCGGCAGGTACAGCCGGGTGGCCGGTACTTCCGGGCCGGCGCCGGCCGGCAGACCGGCTGCCTGGACGGGCCGGCGGGGGCCAACCTCGACCTCACCCTGGAGAAGTGGACCCGCAACGGCTGGCGGACCGTGGCCCGGGCGGCGAGCGCGGGCGCCGACGAGCAGATCTCCTACGGCGGCACCGCCGGCTTCTACCGCTACCGCGTCGAGTCGCGGCGCGGGGCGGGCGACTACACGCTCGGCTTCTCCCTGGGCTGACCGGCGGCGCCGAGCGCGGCCGGCGGTGGCGAGCGCGGCCGGCGGTGGCGAGCGCGGCCGGCGGTGGCGAGCGGCCGGCGGGTTGAGTATCCGTACCCGGTTCCCGGGGTGCCGGTACCCGGTCCGCCGGCCGCTGCGCTGGTTAGCCTTGGGGCGGGAGGGCGCTCATGGGCTACCGGTTGTTGACCGTGCTGGTCGTGCTGCTGCACTTCGGGTTCCTCGCCTACCTGGTGGCCGGCGGGTTCCTGGCCTGGCGCTGGCCGCGCACGGTGTGGCTGCACCTGACCGCGGCGACCTGGGGCGTCGTGGTGGTCGCCGCCGGCCTGGCCTGCCCGCTCACCCACGCCGAGCACTGGGCGCGGCGGCGGGCCGGGGAGACCGGCGTGGGCGAGGGCTTCATCGACCACTACCTGGAGGGCGTGCTCTACCCCGAGCGGTACGGCACCGAGGTCCGTGCGCTCGTCGCCGTCCTGGTGCTGGTCTCCTGGGCGGGCCTGCTGCTCCGGCTCAGGGCAGCGCGGCAACCGCGGCCGCGAACGCGGCCCCGGTAGCGAGGGTGGTGTCGACCAGGATGCCGAGCTGGCTCGCGGCGACGCCGTGCTCCAGGTCGGTGGTGACGTCGCCGGCGAGGATCAGCCCGTCCGCCCCGCCGTCGTGCACGTACGCCTTGGGCAGCAGCCGGTCGTGGTTCCAGGCGTCGCAGAACTCGTACGCGTCCGCGAGCCGCCCGGGCGGCAGCCGCCGTACGGCGATCACCCGGACGTGCAGGATCTCGCCCCGCTGACCCGTCCGCTCGAACTGGATGACCGCGTCGCCCCACCGGCCCCGGACCGCGCCGCCCGGCTCCACGACGTGCTGGTCGCCCCGGTCCCGCAGGATCGCGACGATCGCCTCGACGCTGAGCGGGCCGACCGGCTCCCGCCGGCCGTCCGGCGGGATCCGGCCCGGCGTCGCCCAGTCGTCGACCGGCCCGTCGTCGGGCAGCGCCGGGGGATCACCGAGCGGGCGTTCGGCCAGCCAGGCGGCCATCCGCCCGGACTGGTGGTTGGTGCCGTTGCGGGCGTCGAACCGGCCGGCGAGATCCTGCGTGGTGGCCAGCAGTTCGGCGCCGAGCGCCGCGACGGTGAGGTCGGCGGCGCGCCGGTCGCCGTACCCCGGCCGGTGGATGGCGTACCGGTCGAGCCCGGCGGTACCGGCCAGCCGGCAGACCAGCGCGCCGGCCGCCGCGAACTCCATCGCCGAGCCCTCGTCGTACGGGCGGTCCAGCCGGTCCAGGTGCCGGGCGAGGATCTCCAGCCCGCGTTCGTGGTGCCCGGTCAGCGCGCAGAACCGCAGGTGGTCGGCGAGGAACGGGAACGCGTCCCGTTCGTGCCGGTGCCGCCGGTAGGCGCGGACGTGGGCCTGGGCCGCCTCCTCGTACCGGCCCAGCCGCAGGTACGGCAGCAGCAGCGTGCCGAGCGCCCGCTCCGGCTGGTCCGGGCAGGTCAGCACCCCGGTCAGCACCGGCTCGGCGGCTTCGACCGCCTCCGCCCACCGTCCCCAGCCGGCCAGCAGCCGTGCCTGGGCCACCGGTTCGCAGCCGACGCAGTCGCCGTCGGCGTCCCGGGGGGCAGAGCGCCAGCGGTCCAGCCACCGTCGGGCGGCCGTCTCGTCACCGACGTGGTCGGCGAGCCCGCAGCGCAGGCCGTACCCCGCCCGTGGGCTCGCTGCGAGCGAGCGCAGTCGCCGTTCCAGGTCGGACAGGAGGGCCTCGGTGCGGGCCAGCCCCACCCGGGAGTCGCCGCGCAGCGCGCCGACCGCCCACCTGTGGTACCAGCGCAGCAGCTGCGCGTCGGACGGGTCGAAGAGCGTCGGGTCCCGGTCGAAGGCGGCCAGACACCACTCGAAGGGGGCCACCATCCGCCACCGTTCCGGGTGCTGGTGGTGCGCCTCGATCAGGGCGAGCCGGGCGGCGAAGCCGAGCCGTACGTCCGCGGCGGCGTCGGCGTGCGCGGTGATCCGGTCCAACTCAGTGATCTTGGTCTCGTCGTCCGGCAGGTCCCGGGCCTCCTCCAACGCCGCGAGCAGTTCGTCCCGGGTCACCGCGCCCCACCCCCCGTTCGTGGCCGGGCGGCTCGCCGGACGGGCCCGCTCCGCACACCCACGCTGCCTCCCGCCGTGCCCGCACCGTCCCTTGTGTCGGACAGTCGCGGTGAGTTTACTCAGGGTCGCGGGTCGGCCACCACCGCCGCAGAGCCGGGCGAAGCCGGTGGCCGTGACGGGGCTGCCGGCACGGTAATCCGGCGGACACGGCCCGCAAAAGCGGGGATTCCTCAGCGGGCGGGTCTAACGTGTGAACTTATGGCGGGCCGTACCTCCTCTCAGGCGAACCGGCGCCGGAGCGGGGCGTCCCGTACCGGCGGAACCCGGGCCGGTGCCCCTGCGGCCCGGCGGTCTCCCCGGGGCCGCGCCGCCGCGGCGGCCCGCCGCCGACCCCCGCGCACCAGCCCGGCGGTCTTCGTCGGCCGCGCCTTCGGGGCGGCCTGGATGGGCCTGGCCCACGGGGTCGGCTGGGCCATGCGCGCGGCCGGGCGGCAGGCGGCCACCGCCCGTGACCTCGATCCGGAGCACCGGCGCGACGGCGCCGGGCTGTTCCTGCTCGGCCTCGCGATCCTGAGCGGGGTGGCGGTCTGGTTCTCCTCGGCCGGTCCGGTCGGCACCCGCCTCGCCGACACGATCCGGCTCTTCTTCGGCGCCATCTCCATCGTGCTGCCGGTCCTGCTGCTGATCGGCGCGGTCCGGCTGATGCGCACCCCGACCGATCCGGACCACCGGGGCCGCGGGCTGGTGGGCTGGAGCGCCCTCATCATCTCCACCGCCGCGCTGCTGCACATCGGCCAGGATCCGCTGGACAACACGGAGCGGGACTACGCGGGCGGGCTGATCGGAGCCGGCGTCGGCCAGCCGCTGGAGGACGCGGTCACCGCCTGGGTGGCGTTCCCGCTGCTGGTCCTGCTGCTGCTCTTCGGGCTGCTGGTGGTCACCGCCACCCCGATCAACAAGATCCCGGAGCGGCTCGGGCTGCTGGCCGGCGCGGTCCTGCCGCGGTCGGAGACCGACGAGACCGACGAGTCCGAGGAGGACGCCGCGCCCGCCGATGCACGGCGGTCCCGCCGACGCCCGGCGCCGCGCCCCACGCCCCTCGACGGCGACCCCGACGCCTACGACGACGAGCCGGTCGAGCAGCCGGTCCCGCCGCCCCGGCGGTCGGCGGCGAAGGTGCCGGCCGCGCGGAAGGTCGCCGAACCGCCGGAGCACTCGCCGCCGCCCACCCGGGCCGAGCAGCTCGCGCTCACCGGACTGGCCGGCGACTACGCGCTGCCGCCGGCCAACCTGCTGCGCCCGGGCAGCGCGCCGAAGACCCGCAGCCGGGCCAACGACGAGGTGATCGCCGCCCTCACCGGGGTCTTCGACCAGTTCGACGTGGACGCCGCGGTGACCGGCTTCACCCGGGGGCCGACGGTGACCCGGTACGAGGTCGAGCTGGGTCACGGCGTGAAGGTGGAGCGGATCACCCAGCTCTCCCGCAACATCGCGTACGCGGTCAAGTCCCCGGACGTCCGCATCCTCAGCCCGATCCCGGGCAAGAGCGCGGTCGGGGTGGAGATCCCGAACACCGACCGGGAGGACGTCGCGCTCGGCGACGTGCTGCGTTCCCGCGCGGCGGGGGCCGACCACCACCCGATGCTGGTGGCCCTGGGCAAGGACATCGAGGGCGGCTTCGTGGTGGCCAACCTGGCCAAGATGCCGCACATCCTGATCGCCGGCGCCACCGGCGCGGGCAAGTCCTCCTGCCTCAACAGCCTGCTGGTCTCGATCCTGACCCGGGCCACCCCGGACGAGGTGCGGTTGCTGCTGATCGACCCGAAGCGGGTCGAGATGACCAACTACGAGGGGATCCCGCACCTGGTCACGCCGATCGTGACCAATCCCAGAAGGCGGCGGACTCGCTGGACTGGGTGGTCCGCGAGATGGACATGCGCTACGACGACCTCGCCGCCGCCGGGGTACGGCACATCGACGACTACAACCGCAAGGTGCGGGCCGGCCAGGTCAAGCCGCCGCCCGGCAGCGAGCGGGAGATCCGGCCGTACCCGTACCTGCTGGTGATCGTGGACGAACTGGCCGACCTGATGATGGTCGCGCCGCGCGACGTCGAGGACTCCGTCGTCCGGATCACCCAGCTCGCCCGGGCCGCCGGCATCCACCTGGTGCTGGCCACCCAGCGCCCGTCGGTGGACGTGGTCACCGGCCTGATCAAGGCGAACGTGCCGTCCCGGCTGGCCTTCGCGACCTCGTCGCTGGCCGACTCCCGGGTCATCCTGGACCAGCCCGGCGCGGAGAAGCTGATCGGCCGGGGCGACGGCCTCTTCCTGCCGATGGGCGCCTCCAAACCGGTCCGGATCCAGGGTGCCTGGGTGACCGAGACGGAGATCAACGACATCGTCAAGTTCTGCAAGGACCAGCGGGAGCCGGAGTTCCGGCCCGACGTGCTGGCGCCGGCGCAGGACAACAAGAAGAAGATCGACGAGGACGTCGGCGACGACCTCGACCTGCTCGTGCAGGCGATCGAACTGGTGGTCACCTCGCAGTTCGGCTCCACCTCGATGCTCCAGCGCAAGCTGCGGGTCGGGTTCGCCAAGGCGGGCCGGTTGATGGACCTGATGGAGACCCGGGGCATCGTCGGGCCGTCGGAGGGCTCCAAGGCCCGGGACGTCCTGGTGAAGCCCGACGAGCTGGACGAGGCCCTGACCGCCCTCCGCCCGGCCGACTGACCCCTCGGCGGCGACGCCGGGGCTGCGGGCGGATACCGGACCGCCGACCCGAGCCCGTCCGGCCGCACGCGGGTACGGCGGGAGAGGGGGGCGCCGCCACTTGACATCAACCGCCCTTGAGCTACGAGGATCGGGTCATGACCCTGTTCGTCACCGATCCGGAGGTGGCGGCCCGGCTGGACGCCGGGACCGCCGTACGGGCGATGCGCGACGCCCTCCTCGCCGCGCACGCCGGCCGGCTCGTCGCACCGCCCCGGGCCGCCGCACCGCTGGCCGGGGGCCGCCTGGTGCTGACCGCCGGGCACCTGACCGGCGAGTGGTACGGCTTCCGCTCGTACGACACCTTCGGGCACGCCGAGGCCGAACAGGTGGTGGTGCTGCACGACGCCGCGACCGGGCGGATCCGGGCGATCGCGGTGGGGGAGGAGATCGGCTCCCGCCGTACCGGGGCGCTGGGCGGGGTGGCGGCCGACGCGCTCGCCCGGCCGGACGCGGCCACGCTCGGGGTGATCGGTGCCGGCGGGCAGGCGTGGACGCAGGTCTGGGCGATCGCGGCGGTCCGTAAGCTGCGCGAGGTCACCGTCTTCAGCCGTACCCCGGCCGGGCGGGAGAAGTTCGTCGCGCGGGTCCGGGCGGAACTGGGCATTGCGGCCCGGGCGGCGGAGGACCCGACCGGGGCGGTACGGGGCCGGGACCTCGTGGTGCTCGCCACCACCAGCCCCACCCCGGTGCTCTCGGCCGCCGACCTCAGCCCCGGCAGCCACGTCAGCGCGGTGGGGCACAAGCAGGTCGGGCGGTCCGAGTTCGGGGTCGAGCTGCTGGACCGGGCTGAGGTACTGGTCACCGACTCGCCGGCCCAGGCCGGGGCGTACCAGCCGCCGATGCTCGCCGCCGTCGAGCCGTACGCCGGTCGGTTGCGGTCCCTGGGCGGGGTGCTGGCCGGCGCGGTCCCCGGCCGGGCCACGGCGGACCAGGTGACGCTCTTCTGCTCGGTGGGGCTGGCCGGCAGCGAGGTCTTCCTGCTCGACCGGCTGGTCGGCGAGCTGGACCAGCCGCCCGGGAACTCCTCCGGGGCGGCGGCCGGGCCGGTGGACGCGCCGGAGTGAGGCACCTGGCCGGTGGCGGCCCGCCCGGGAAGGCTCGCGGGACGGTACCGGTACCCTCGGATGGTGTCCGCCACTTCGTCCGCACCGACCGCCGGCCGCCGCGTCGCGATGCTCACCCTCGGCTGTGCCCGCAACGAGGTCGACTCGGAGGAGTTGGCCGCCCGGCTGCACGCCGACGGCTGGCAGGTGACCACCGACGGCGAGAACGCCGACGTGGTGCTGGTCAATACCTGCGGCTTCGTCGAGAAGGCCAAGCAGGACTCGATCCAGACCCTGCTGGCCGCCGCCGAGACCGGTGCCAAGGTGGTCGCCGCGGGCTGCATGGCGGAGCGGTACGGCCGCGAGCTGGCCGACAGCCTGCCCGAGGCCGAGGCGGTGCTCGGTTTCGACGACTACCCGGAGATCTCGTCCCGGCTCGACGCCGTGCTCGCCGGGGAACGGATCGACGCGCACGTCCCGCGGGACCGGCGCGAGCTGCTGCCGCTGACCCCGGTGGCCCGGCACGGCAGCGCGGTCGTGGTGCCCGGCCACGCCTCGTCGTCCTCCTCCGCCCGGCCGGCCGGCGGCACCCTGGTCGCGGACGAGCACACCCCGGCGCACCTGCGCCCGGTGCTGCGCCACCGGCTCGACTCCGGCCCGGTCGCGTCGCTCAAGCTGGCCAGCGGCTGTGACCGGCGGTGCGCCTTCTGCGCGATCCCGGCCTTCCGTGGCGCCTTCGTCTCCCGCTCGCCCGACGAGCTGCTGGCCGAGGCGGAGTGGCTGGCCCGGTCCGGGGTCCGCGAGCTGGTCCTGGTCAGCGAGAACTCCACCTCCTACGGCAAGGACCTGGGTGACCCGCGACTGCTGGAGAAGCTGCTGCCGCAGCTCGCCGCCGTCGACGGCATCGTCCGGGTACGCGCCAGCTACCTCCAGCCGGCGGAGACCCGGCCCGGCCTGGTAGAGGTGATCGCCACCACACCGGGCGTGGCCGCGTACTTCGATCTCTCCTTCCAGCACTCCAGCGAGGCGGTGCTGCGCCGGATGCGCCGGTTCGGCTCCACCGACCGGTTCCTCGACCTGCTGGCCACGGCCCGGGAACTGGCCCCGGAGGCCGGCGCCCGGAGCAACTTCATCGTCGGTTTCCCGGGTGAGGGCCGCGCCGACGTCGAGGAGCTGGTCCGCTTCGTCTCCGCCGCCCGGCTGGACGCGATCGGCGTCTTCGACTACAGCGACGAGGACGGCACGGAGGCGGCCGGCCTGCCCGGCAAGCTCTCCGCGGCCACCGTCAAGCGGCGGTACGACCGGCTCTCGGCGCTCGCCGACGAGCTCTGCGCGCAGCGGGCGGAGGAGCGGCTCGGCTCGACCGTCGAGGTACTGGTCGACTCGGTCGAGGACGGGGTGGTGGAGGGCCGGGCCGCGCACCAGGCGCCCGAGGTGGACGGCTCCACGACCCTGGTCGCGCCGCTCGGCGGCGGGGTCGACCTGGCCGCGCTCCGCCCGGGCGACCTGGTCCGCGCCACCGTGACCGGTACGGAGGGCGTCGACCTGCTCGCCGTACCGGACGAGATGATGTCGGCGGCGCCACGCGGGGCGGAGTGAACACGGTGCAGGGGTGGAATGCGGCTGCCGGTCGGGGCAGCGCCGCGCTGACGGTCTCCTCCCGTGCGGCGGGATGACGCCGTGACCGAGGCGACCGAACCGGTGCCCGGGAGCGTGGGCGCCACCGTTGACGCGCCGCCGACCGGCCGGGTGGGGCCGGTCCCGGTCGTCAACGCGGCCAACGGGCTGACCGCGCTCCGGCTCGCCCTGATCCCGGTCTTCGTCGGTCTGGTGGTCGTCTCCGACATGGTCCACCCGGGTTGGCGGGTGGCAGCCTGCCTGACCTTCGCGTTCGCCTCGGTGACGGATCTCGTCGACGGGTGGATCGCCCGCCGCTACGCCCTGGTCACCTCCTTCGGCAAGGTGGCCGACCCGATCGCCGACAAGGCCCTGACCGGCACCGCTCTGGTGCTGCTCTCCTGGTATGACCTGATTCCCTGGTGGGTAACAGTGGTCATCCTGGCGCGCGAGCTCGGCGTCACGCTGATCCGCTTCTGGGTGATCCGCTACGGCGTCATCGCGGCCAGCCGGGGTGGCAAGGCGAAGACGGCGGTGCAGACGCTGGCCATCGTCTGGTACCTGTGGCCCGTACCCGCCGCGCTGACCGGGGTCGGGCCGTGGATCGTCGGTGTCGCCGTGGTGGTGACCGTGGTGACCGGGCTCGACTACGTGGTGCGGGCGCTGCGGCTGCGGCGTGCTCCCCGCTGAGGCGGACCCGTCGGGGTGATCCGGGGGCCGGACCGTGTGTGCCCGGCGCCGGCGGGGAACCGTCGCCGAGAAGCCGTCGACGGGCAACGGGGCGTTGACGTCGGTGCGGGACGGCACGGGAGGAGCGGAGATGAGCGAACCACAGCGGGAGGTCGACACCGCTGCGGCGGCGGTGGTGCACCTCCTGGTCGAACGGGGGGAGACGCTGGCCTCGGTCGAATCCCTCACCGGCGGGCTGCTGGCGGCGACGGTCGTCGACATCGCCGGGGTGAGCAGCGTCTACCGGGGCGGTCTCGTGGTCTACGCCACCGACCTGAAGGCGTCGCTCGCCGACGTGCCGGCCGATCTGCTGGACGCGCGCGGCCCGGTCGACCCGGACGTGGCCGTCGCGATGGCCGAGGGGGGCCGGAAGCGCTGCGGCGCGGACTGGGGCGTGGCCACCACCGGGGTGGCCGGCCCGGACCCGCAGGACGGCAACCCGGTCGGACTGGTCTTCGTGGCGGTGGCCGGCCCGAGTGGCACCGACGTACGCCGGCTCGACCTCGACGGGGGCCGGCTGCGGATCCGGACCGGGGCGGTGGCCGAGGTGCTGCACCTGCTCGCCGACCGGCTGCACGCCCTACCCCCGCCGGAGCCGGTGACCGGACCGCGCTGACCTGTTCGCCCGGCAGGGCGGGATGTCGCGGACGGCCACAACGGGTACGGTTGCGGGAAGGCTCGGGCAGCTGACGCTGTGGGCTTCCTCCGCACCGCGGTCGGGGGCGACGCCGACGGCGCCGGCCCGCCCGTGTCCCGGGGATGGTCCTGCGACAGGGGAGGTGCGATGGTCCTGCTACGCCGGGTCATTGGTGATGCGCTGCGGGCGCGTCGGCAGGGGCAGCATCGGACCCTGCGCGAGGTTTCCTCGGCGGCGAACGTGAGCCTGGGCTACCTCTCCGAGATCGAACGCGGCCAGAAGGAAGCCTCCAGCGAGCTGCTGGCCGCCATCTGTGACGCCCTCGGCGCCCGCCTCTCCGAGCTGCTGCGCGACGTCAGCGACACGGTGGAGCTGGCCGAGGAGATCCCGAACGTGCTGGTGCCCGTCCCCGACCGGGGCGCGGCCGAGCGGCTTCCGGCCGGGCGTACGGGCGGCGACGCGACGCGCCCGGAGCGGGCCCCCGCCCCGTCCACCCGCCCCGAGCCGGTCCGCCGGTCGGCACCGGCCGAGCCGGCCCGGCAGCCGGCGCACGCGGAGGCACCCGCGTCGCGGCCGGCGATGGCCGATGCCGTCCTGCGGCCGCTCGCCGAGGGCGGAAAGCGGCAGCGCCCGGTCGACGGCAACCTCTCGGTGGCGACCGACGGCAGGGTGTCGGTGACGGTACGGCAGCAGTCGCCGCTCAAGACGACGCTGCGTACCACCCGCCGGATCCGCCCCAAGAACGAGGAACGCGACGTCGTCTGCGTCGGCTGACCCTTTCCGCGGCAGGTGTCCGGAACGGCCCCTCTCCATCGCTCGGCGGTGCGCCAGGGGCCGTTCCCGTCAGCCCCGCCGAGCCGTCCGCGCCCAACAGGTGGCTCGACCGGCGTGTGCCGCGTTACGGTTGGCGCGCAGCCGCGTGTCCGGCGGAAATCCCCCTGAGGTCCCCTGCCCGGGTGGCGCGGGACTGGGACGATGGAGATCGTGCCGTGGCGTACACGCCTCGGCCGGCCGGTCGGCGGAGCGATGACACTGAGGGGATACCGGGATGGCGAACCCGTTCGTCAAGAGCTGGCGCTACCTGATGGCGTTGTTCGGTGCCAAGGTCGACGAGTACGCCGACCCTAAGGTGCAGATCGGGCAGGCCGTCGAGGAGGCGCAGCGCCAGCACCAGGCGCTGGTCCAGCAGGCCGCGGCGGTCATCGGCAACCAGCGTCAGCTTGAGATGCGGCTCTCCCGGCAGATGTCCGAGGTCGAGCGCCTCCAGGCGATGGCGCGGCAGGCGCTGGTCCTCGCCGACCGGGCCCGGGCCGCGGGTGACGAAGCCGAGGCGACGAAGTACGAGCAGAGCGCCCAGACCGTCGCCACCCAGCTCGTCGCCGCCGAGCAGTCGACGGAGGACCTGAAGAACCTGCACGACCAGGCGATCGGCGCGGCGGCCCAGGCCCGGCGCGCGGTCGAGAACAACTCGATGGTCCTCCAGCAGCGGCTGGCCGAGCGGACCAAGCTGCTGAGCCAGCTCGAGCAGGCCAAGATGCAGGAGACCGTCGCCCGCTCGCTGGAGTCCATGTCCGCCGTCGCAGCCCCCGGCAACACCCCCTCGCTGGACGAGGTACGGGACCGGATCGAGCGGCGTTACGCCAACGCCATGGGGCGGGCCGAGCTGGCCAGCTCCTCCGTCGAGGGACGGATGCTGGAGATCCAGAAGTCCACACTCGACCTCGCCGGATCCTCCCGGCTGGAGCAGATCCGCGCCAGCATGGCCGGGGAACAGCTGGCCGGCGGTGCCAACGCCCCGGCGGTCGAGCCGGCCGGCCCGGCGGCGGATTCCGCCGGGGTCGCCCGGCTGGACGAGATTCGGGCCAACATGGCCAAGGAGAAGCCGACCGGTGGCACCAACGCCGCCGGCTGAGTCGGGTACGTTGCCGGGAAGGGGTCCGACGTGGCCGATCTGCGAGCCCGCCACCTGCGCCGGCTGAGCGCACTGCGCCGGTCCGTCCGCCGGTGGAGCGTGCTGGCCGGCGGGCTCGGCGGTGCGGCGGCGGTGCTCACGCCGTACCAGGGACTGGGGTTGCCCGACGCCGGCTGGACGGCGGCGGCCGGCGGCTCCGTCGTGCTGGCCGTCTGGCGCTGGGCCGACCTGCGCACCCTGCGCGCGCTCCCGGTGCCACCCGCGCCCGAGCCGGTCACCACCGACGCGGCCCGGGCCCGGCTGGTCGCCGCCGTCGAGCGGCTGCCCGCCGGCCGCCAGGCGCTGACGGAGGTACGCCGGCAGCGGGCCCGGATCGCGCTGCGGGGCTCGGCCGCGGCCGGGCCGTGGCAGCGCCTGGACGAGGCGACGGTGACCCTGGACGGCCTGGCCGGACGGCTGACCGGCCCCGCCGGGCCGGCGGTGCTGGAGGCGGCGGTGGCGGAACACTCCCTGCGCGACCTCTGCCAGCGGCTGGCGAGCGTGGAGCGGGCCCTGCGCCTCGCCCCGGCGGACGCCCGGGCCGAGCTGGACGCCGCCCACCACGGCCTCTCGGTCCAGCTCGACGAGGGGGTCCGCGCCTACGAGCGGCTGGTCGCGGCGGCCGCCGGCTACGTGGCGGAGGACGCCCGGGAGGACCACGGACCCGGTGCCGTGGTCCGGCTCACCGAGGCCACCGAACTGCTCCGGGCCGTCGCGGCCGGACTCGCCGAGCTGCGGACCGTCGGCCGGCCGACCGGGGCGAGCACCTGACCGCCCGCCCGGCGAAGGGTTTCAGGCCGGCGTACGGATCGAGACCGGCCGGCTGAACGCGGAGCTGCCGGCGGCGTTGGTGGCCTGGATGCGGTAGTGGTAGACGGTGTCCCGGGCCAGCCCGGCGTCGTTCATCGAACGGCCGGCCCCCGAGACGGCGAACGTCGTCAGCCCGCCGCCGAAGCCGGGGCTGGTGGCCCGTTGCAGGGCGAAGCCGGTGACCGTGCTGGTCGCGGCGATGGACCAGGTGAGGGTGACCGTGGCGCTGCCCGGACCCGAGGCGGCGGTGTGGTTGACCGCGACGAGGTTGACCGGCGCGGCCGGCGCCGCCGGCGTGACCACCGTGCAGACGTTCGACCACGGCGACGAGGCGCCCAGATAGCTGGTCCGGACCCGGTAGTAGTAGGTGGTGTCGGCGGCGACCGGCGCGTCCGGGCAACTGCCGGCGACCGGGATGATCGTGGTGACCAGGCCGCTGGTGAAGGTGGGATTGGTGGCCCGTTGCAGGTCCACGGTGGTGGCGAACGAGCGGTTGGTCCAGACCCGGTTGACCCGCAGCGGCGGCCCCGGGGCCACGCTCGCCACCAGCCCGGTCGGGGCCACCAGGTGGACGACCGCGCTGGCCGTGTTCGAGTACGCCGAGTGCGCCACGTTGTTCTCGGCCCGGACCCGGTAGTAGTAGGTGAGCCCCGGGGTGACCGTGGAGTCGGTGTGCGCACCGGCGGTCGCCGGGACGACGAAGCTGGTCAGCCCGTGGCTGAACGCGGCGTCCGTGGCGCGCTGCACCAGGCTGTTGCTGGCGGCCGGGCTGCCGGCGGTGGTGGTGCCGCCGACGGCCGGCCCCCGGGCGTTGTTCGTCCAGGTGACCACGATGGCCGGCAGCACACTGGCCGAGCCCGGGGACGGCCTGGCGGTGAGCCCGGTGGGTGCCGCCGGGGAGAAGTGCAGCACGAGCGGCCGGGTCATCTGCTGGTCGGCGTGCCCGAGCGGCTGGCCGTGCCAGACGTACTCCCAACCGAAGTTGTGCAGCCGGTTGGTCACCATCGCCGGCTCGCCGGTACGGGGGTTGACCTGGGTGCAGCCGTGCGACATGCCGGGCAGCTGGGTCGGGTCGTGCAGCCGTACGCTGTCGGAGACCTTGAACGGCAGCGGGGCGGGCAGGGTCGGCCGGAGCGCCACGATCGTGTCCTCGTACGGGTTCATCCGGACCGTCTCCTTCCAGCCGAGTTCGTTCGGCTCGGGCGGCCTGATCGCGCCGTCCCGGCCCACCCGGTTGACGAGCTGGACGTTCACGTGGTGGAAGTGCACCGCCAGGGTGTCGGTCCCGCTGTGGGTGATCTTCCAGAGCTGGGTGCCGTCGCCGGGCGCCCCGACCGGGACCGCCGGGTCGGACGGGAAGACCACCTCGGTCGGCGGATCGATCCGGGTCAGCGGGATGGTGGTCTGGAGCAGCGCGCTGGTCTTCGGCAGTTCCGTGCCGAGCAGGTAGGTCAGCCGCCCGTACTCCGGGTCGAAGTCGGCGACGATCGCCTTCGGATGCAGCGGCAGGGTCACCGGCGCGCTGCCGCCGTACGGGGTGAAGGTGATCGTCGACTCCTCGACCGGCACGTACGTGTTGCGCGGGGTGCTGGTGCGAAACGCCGGGTCGTACGCCCGTTGCGGCACGATCGGCGGCGGCTGGCTGCGCCCGTACGCCTCCGGAAGCCGG
>NZ_JBNJMX010000037.1:0-25877 GCF_050936375.1 Plantactinospora sp. CA-290183
CCGGACACTCGACCTCAGCACCGCCATGGTTTCCGTGACATACCTGCTGAACGGGGTGCGGTACCGGCGTGACGTATTCGCGAGCGCACCGGACCAGGTGATCGTGGTCCGCCTGACCGCCGACCGCGCGAACTCGATCACCTTCAACGCCACGTTCGACAGCCCACAACGTACGACGGTGTCCAGCCCGGACGCCACGACTGTCGCCATCGACGGCATCTCCGGCGACATGGAGGGCATCAGCGGATCCGTGCGCTTCCTCGCCCTGGTCACCGCCACCGCCACCGGCGGCACGGTCAGCAGCTCCGGCGGAACGCTGCGGGTGTCGGCTGCCACCAGCGTCACGCTGCTGGTCTCGATCGGCTCCAGCTACGTCGACCACCGCACCGTCAACGGCGACTACCAGGGCATCGCCCGCTCCCGCCTCAACGCCGCCCGAAACGTCAGCTACGACCAACTGCGCAGCCGCCACCTGGGCGACTATCAAGCGCTCTTCAACCGCGTCACGATCAACCTGGGCCGCACCTCGGCCGCCGACCAGCCGACCGATGTGCGAATCGCGCAACACGCCGGAGTGCACGACCCACAGTTCTCTACGCTGCTGTTCCAGTTCGGCCGCTACCTGCTGATCTCCTCTTCGCGGCCGGGAACCCAGCCGGCCAACCTTCAGGGCATCTGGAACGATCAGATGGCGCCGCCCTGGGACTCGAAATACACGATCAACGCCAACCTGCCGATGAACTACTGGCCCGCCGACACGACAAATCTGGCCGAGTGTTTCCTGCCGGTCTTCGACATGATCAAGGATCTGGCCCTCACCGGTGCCCGCACCGCCCAGGTGCAGTACGGCGCCGGCGGGTGGGTCGCGCACCACAACACCGACGGCTGGCGGGGCTCGTCGGTCGTGGACGGCGCGCTGTGGGGCATGTGGCAGACCGGGGGCGCGTGGCTGGCCACGCTGATCTGGGACCACTATCTCTTCACCGGCGACGTCGAGTTTCTCCGGTCCAGCTATCCGGTCATGAAAAGTGCCGCCCAGTTCTTCCTCGACACCCTCGTCACCCATCCCACGCTCGGATACCTGGTGACCAACCCGTCGAACTCTCCGGAGCTTCCGCACCACGCCAACGTCAGCGTGTGCGCGGGCCCCACCATGGACAACCAGATCCTCCGCGACCTCTTCGAGGGCTGCGCCCAGGCCAGCGAGGTGCTCGGAATGGACACCACCTTCCGCACCCAGGTCCGGTCGGCGAAGGACCGCCTGCCACCGATGCGCATCGGCTCCCGCGGCAACGTCCAGGAATGGCTGGCCGACTGGGTCGAGACCGAGCAGTACCACCGGCACATCTCCCACCTGTACGGCCTGCACCCGAGCAACCAGATCACCAGGCGGGGCACGCCGCAGTTGTACGAGGCCGCGCGCCGCACGCTGGAGTTGCGCGGTGACGACGGGACCGGCTGGTCACTCGCATGGAAGATCAACTACTGGGCCCGGATGGAGGAGGGCACACGCGCGAACAAGCTCATCCAAGACCTCGTGCGAACCGACCGGCTCGCGCCGAACATGTTCGACCTGCACCCGCCGTTCCAGATCGACGGCAACTTCGGCGCCACGTCCGGCATCACCGAGATGCTGTTGCAGAGCCACAACCACGAGCTTCACCTGCTACCGGCACTGCCGGCCGCCTGGCCCACCGGAGAGGTGTCGGGCCTGCGGGGGCGCGGCGGATACACGGTCTCCATGGCGTGGACCGGCGGGCAGGCCGACGAGTTCCTCATCAGGGCCGACCGCGACGGCACCGTCAGGTTGCGCGCCCGCCTGTTCACCGGCAGCTTCACCGTGGCCGACGTCACCGACGGCACCACGCCCGCCAGCACGCGGCCCGAGCCCGACGTCGTCCAGCTCGGCGTCCGGGCCGGCCACAGCTATCGACTGGCGCGCCCGTCGGCCAGCTCTGGAGCGGCTCGGACACGCGGAGCGGAACGAGCGTGACCGGGGTCAACAGTGCCTACAACGGGGCGCTCCCCCGGCGTCGGCGCCACGGTCGAATTCATCGCCGGGGGCGGAGCGGGCCATGGAAGACGCAGGTCACGGCGGGACCGAGCACCCGGCACCAACAGGTCGTTGACGAGCACTGTGGTGATGACTATCCTCATACGTCATATGACAGAGATCGATAGCAATCAACCTGTAAGTCTATCGTGGCGCAGGCCATGCCGAGGGGGCCGTGGCTCACACCCGAGTCGCAGGTGGACAAAATCAATACCTCCGCCACGCGGTGTGCCGGCCGATTTCTGATTTCACACTGATTCATCGCGGTCATTCCGGACCGCACACCGTATGGGGGGCCGCGTGAAGCGTGTCATCACCACCGCAGCCGTCTGCGCCGCAGCCGTGCTCCTGGTGTCCGGCTGTTCGGGAGGATCGGGCGGTGACTCCGAATCGTCCGGGTTCGAGTTCTGGTCGTTCACCGGAATCAACCAGAAGGCCGACGTCGCGGCCTACACGAAGGCACACCCGGACGCCCGCATCAAGCTCACCGAGGTGGGCAGCACGACCGAGACCGCCCAGGCACTCACCGCGGCACTGGCCGGCGGCAAGGTGCCCGACCTCGTGCTGATCCAGGGTGACGACCTGCCGAAGTTCATGCAGTCCCCGGACAACTTCGTGGACCTGTCCACGCTCGGCGCCGACAGGATGAAGGGTGACTACCTCGACTGGGTGATGAAGCAGTCGATGACCGAGGACGGCAGGATCCTCGGGATACCGACGGATGTCGGCGGCATGGCCATCGCGTACCGCACGGACCTGTTCAAGGCCGCCGGTCTGCCCACCGATCGCGACCAGGTCTCCAAGCTGTGGCCGACCTGGGACGCGTTCGCGGAGGTCGGCAAGCGGTATGTCCAGGCGACCGGCAAGCCGTTCCTGGACAACACGCCGACAAGCATTTTCTACCAGGCGGTCAACCAGGGGACGGAGCGTTACTACGACGCGGACCGCAAGCTGTCGTACGACCGGAACCCACAGGTCAAGGCCGCGTTCGACCTGACGCTGAGGGTCTTCGCGGCGGGCATCTCCGGCAAGCAGGCCTCGTTCTCGACCGGGTGGACCGCGGGCATGACCAAGGGTGACTTCGCGGTGGTATCCGCGCCGGCGTGGATGCTCACCTCCATCCGTACCAACGCCCCGGATACCGCCGGCAAGTGGGACATCGCGACCATACCCGGTGGCTCGGGCAACTGGGGCGGCAGCTACCTGGCCATCCCCAAGCGCGCGAAGAACCCGAAGGCGGCCTGGAACTACATCGCCGAGATGCAGTCGCCGGCCGGCCAACTGGCGAACTTCCTGTCCAAGGGGAATTTGCCGACGACACCGTCGGTCTACACGGATCCGCAGCTCGTCGGAAGGGAAGAGCCGTTCTTCTCCAACGCACCGATCGGCAAGATCTACACCCAGTCCGTGGTGAACATCAAACCGTTCTACATCGGTCCCGACGACGCCACCATCGGTAGCGAACTGCTCAACACCCTCACCAGCGTCGAGCAGGGCAAGGTCGACCCCGCCAACGCGTGGAGCACCGCGCTGACCAACGTCAAGAACGCCCTCCGCGGCTGAACGGACGACTGATGCGCGGCGGCCGGCGCCAACCCGGCCGCCGCACGTCGGGAAGGTGACCGCTGTGACCACCACGCTCAGCCCGGCCACGTCCGCGCGGACGACCGCCCCCGGACCCACCCGGTACCGCCACGTCCAGCAGGGCGTGCGCGAGCGACTGGCGCCCTACGCCTACGTGGCGCCGTTCTTCCTCCTCTTCTTCATCTTCGGCCTCTTTCCGCTGCTGTTCACGTTCTACGTCGCCCTGTTCGACTGGGACCCCATCGGTGAGCGGCACTTCGTGGGGTTGGCCAACTTCTCCCAGCTCGTCCACGACCCGCGGTTCTGGGGCGCGCTGCGCAACACGTTCAGCATCTGGGTGCTGTCGACGGTTCCGCAGCTGCTGCTCGCGCTCGGGCTGGCGCACGTCCTCAACCACGTAGGGCTGCGGGCGGCCACGTTGTTCCGGATGTCGGTGCTCGTCCCCTACATCACCTCCGTGGCGGCGACGACCATCGTCTTCGCCCAACTCTTCGACCGCGACTACGGCATGCTCAACTGGTTCCTCGAACTGCTGGGTTTCGCACACATCGACTTCACGGCGTCGGTGTGGGGCAGTCACATGATGATCGCCATGATGGTCGCCTGGCGGTGGACCGGATACAACACCCTGCTGTACCTCGCCTCGCTCCAGACGGTTCCCCGGGAACTGTACGAGGCCGCCGCCGCGGACGGTGCCACCGGCTGGCAACAGTTCCGGCACATCACCATCCCCGCGCTGCGGCCGATCATCGTGTTCACCGTCGTCACGTCGACAATCGGCGGGCTGCAGATCTTCACCGAGCCGCTGCTGCTCAACCCGGTGGGTGGACTTACCTGCGGAGCGGCGCGGCAGTGCCAGACCCTCACCCTCTTCCTCTACGAGCAGGCCTTCGGCCGGTTCCACTTCGGCTACGGCGCCGCCGTCGCCGTCGCGCTGTTCGTCATGGTCGTGATCGTCGCCGCGATCAACTACCTGCTCGTCACCCGGATCCGCTCGGAGCAGCCATGAATCCCGCATCCCCGACCACCGGGCGGACCCCGCACCGCCGACGAAGCGCCAACCGGGTCCCGCTCGTGGTCTACGGGGCGCTCGGCGCCATGGTGTTCCTCAGCGTGTTCCCGCTCTACTGGATGTTCGTGGTGGCCACGACGGACTCGGCCACCGCAACGAGCCTCCCACCGCACGTCCTGCCCGGCGACAACTTCCTGTACCTCGCGAACCTGGTCTTCGAGACCGTGCCGTTCGTGCAGGCGCTCATCAACAGCGTCATCGTCTCCACCGCGATCGGCGTGGGCCAGGCCGTGCTGTGCGCGCTGGCCGGTTTCGCCTTCGCCAAGCTGCATTTCCGGGGCCGCAACACGCTGTTCCTCATCGTCGTGCTGACCATGACCGTACCGGCCCAGCTGGCCGTCATCCCGCAGTATCTGATCATGTCGCAGCTCGGTTGGGTGGACACCCTGCAGGCCCTGATCGTCCCCGGGCTGGTGAGCGCGTTCGGCATCTTCTGGATGCGTCAGCACATGGTCGGCACCCTCGACGACGAGCTGATGCACGCCGCCCGGGTGGACGGCGCGACGACCTGGCAGGTTTTCTGGCGCATCGCCTTTCCGCTCGTCCGCCCGGCGGCATTCGTGCTGGGACTGTTCGGGTTCGTCAACGCCTGGAACGACTTCCTGTGGCCGTTCATCGTGCTGAAATCACCGGAGCGGTACACCGTGCAGATCGCCATCAAGGCCCTGCAGAACAGCCGGGACATCGATCTGGGCCTGGCCATGTCGGGCTCGTTCCTGGCAACGCTGCCGTTGCTGGTGTTGTTCGTCTTCGTCGGACGGCGCCTGGTGCAGGGAATCATGGAAGGTGCCTTCAAAGGCTGACCAGCGCCGGTTCCGCCCCGCGACGTGCCGCCGCCGGTGTTCCGTCTCCCGCGAACACCGGCACGAGCGGTAACCGTCAGGTCGTCGCCACCCGGCCGGGATCGCCTATTCGTCGCAGGCGTCCCGGAACTGTGCAAGGTACTCGTCCAGCGGCTGGAGGCCGACCTTGGCACGCCGCTCGGCTACCCCGGCCTCGTCGGCGATCGGCCTCGGCACCGGGCGTCCGTCCTCACATCCGCCGAACTGAGTGCCGTAGATCTGTGGCCGTCCGGAGTTCACCGCGACCCGGTCCTCCAGATAGGCCAACTCGGTCGCGTCGGCGGTCCCGGCGGCCACCGCCACACACATCAGTCCCAACGCCCGACGCTGAAACACGACGTCGTGATCGGCGTGCTGGGCGATCAGCCAGGCCGCACTGGCACCGTCGGGGCCCACGAGACGCGCGTCCGGCCAGCCATGCTCGTCCATCACCTCGCGGAGCCGGTCGGTGCGGCGGACGTCGTTGTTGGTGCTCACCTTGCCAGTGCGCTCGGCCTGGTCAGCCTCGGCCATCTCCAGGAACTCCCGCCGTAGCTCCGGCTGCGTCGGTGCGTCCCGCCTCCGCTGCCCCGAAAGGTCGCTCACCTCGCAGAGCACCTCGGCGGTACGTGCCGCACCGGCAGTGGACGCACCACGATCCGGTCGTACCTCCCCGCGTCGATCGCCTCCGCACGCCGCCGCACCGGCGAGGAGAATGCCTACCGCCGCGCAGCACCACGTCGCCGCTGACGCTCTCCCCATCGGATTATGGCCCGCCGTCCGGGCTCTTGAGGATCAGGAGCGCTCCGCCGAGCACCGCCACCGTTGGTCATTCCGGCAGTCGATCGACGGGGGCGCTGCTCAGGACTCCGTCGTCATGGATCTCCTGGCGCAGGCGCGCGATGTTGCCCCCTCCAGTAACCAGCAGGGCATGTGGTGCCTGGTCGGCCCCGGCCCGCTACCGCTGCTGAAACTGCCACCGGTCGAGGTTGAACAGGTAGCCGCTGCCGCCACCGAACCGCAGGTACAGATCGTGCGTGCCCGTCGCGCCGCCTGTAGGGCAGGTGACGGTCGTCCAGGTCTGCCAGCCTCCGGTACCCGGCACCTCGCAGGTGCCCACGAGGGTGCCGTTGGTGCCGCCCAGGCGCAGCTCGATGCGGCCGCCGCTGGTACCCGAGGCCACCGTGGCGGTGAAGGAGGCGGCCCCGGCGCCGAAGGCGACGCCCTTGACCCTGATCCAGTCCCCGTTCTCGATCCAGCCGACGTTCATGCCCCCTCCGCTGGCCGGCTCGGTCTCCACACCGTTTGCCCAGGCGATCGTCTCGGCTTCCTGCCGGACGTACGGGTTCAGGGTCCCGACCTGCGGAGCTCCCGTCGCGGTCATGTTGATCGTCGGGATCGTGCCGTCCGAGTTGTAGGTGAACCTCTCCACTGCCACCGAACGCGTGAAACCGCCGCCACCCGGCAGGGCGCCGTTGTGGTAGAAGAAGTACGAGCCGCCGTTGAAGTCGATCACGGCAGCGTGGTTGGTGAAGCTGGCACCCTGCCGGGGCATGACCGTTCCGCGGTAGGTCCACGGCCCGGTCGGCCCGGGGGCTGTCGAGTAGCCGATGAACTCCGAGCAGCATTCCGCCGCGAAGACGTTGTAGTACAGCCCGTTGCGCTTGTAGACCCAGGGCGCCTCCTCGTACAGGGTCGGGCGACTCGCGTTCCCGCTACGGGCGCCGAACCCCGCCGCGGTCAGCGGGATCTGGGTCGGCCCGCCCGAGAACGAGACCATGTCGGTGTTCAATCGCACGTACCACAGATTGGGGTTGCCCCAGTACAGGTAGGCCTGCCCGTTGTCGTCGACGAAGACGGCGGGGTCGATCTCCCCGTTCTCCACGAGTGGGCGACCGAGCGCGTCCCGGAAGGGCCCGGTGGGGCTCTCCGACACACCGACTCCGATGGCCATCCGGCCGGTCGCCCGGTTGACGACCGGGACGTACCAGTAGAACCTGCCGTTGCGGTAGACGGTGTGGCCGGCCCACGCGTCGGCGCTGGCCCAGCTGAAGGTGGCCAGGCTCATCGGAGAGCCGTGGTCGGTCCAGTTCACCATGTCCGCGGACGACCAGACCCGCCACTCGCGCATCGTGAAGTACGTCGAACCGTCCTCGTCGTGACCGGTGTAGAGGTACACCCGGCCGTCGTGTACCAGCGGAGCCGGATCGGCCGTGTAGATGGTCTGCACGATGGGGTTGTCCGCCCGGGCCACCCCGGGCACCGCCACCACGAGACACAGCAGCGCGGACAGCAGGGCCGCGCCGCGCCTGCCCGCGGCACGGCCGAACATTGCGGACCTCATGGTGACCTCCTCAGGGCTCCCGCTCAACTCAGGCGCGGTCGCCTCGTCGTGGATGGTGATCGCCGGCTCGGGCCGGCGCGGAGCTTGCCCTCTCCGCGCCGGCCCCCCCAGGTCACGGGGCAGCGGACATGTCGGCGTCGATGACGCTGCCGGCCCGTTCCTGGAAGTCGCGCTCCGGCCTCGCCCGGCGTGACCGGCTGGCTCGGCTGACCGGCTGACCGGCTGGCTCGGCTGACCGGCTGGCTCGGCTGACCGGCTGGCTCGGCTGACCCGAGGCGCCGGCTACCCGACGCGGACGAGTTGCCATTGCTGGTTGGTACCGCCCCAGTCGGTGTACTGCACCACGTTCGCGCCGTCGTTGACCTCCGCGCCCTGCACCTCCAGGGCCTTGGCGCTGTTGCGGTTGATCAGGCGGCCGTAGCCGCCCGCCGAATCGGCGAGCCGGAACTGCTGGTTCGCCCCGTTGAGGTCGGCCCACTGCACCACCCCGCCACCGTCGGCCGTGGACAGGTTCGCGATGTCCAACACCTTGCCCGAGTGCCGGGACCTCAGCCGGTAGTAGCCCTCACCGGAGTCCACGAACTGCCACTGCTGCCACGCGCCGTCGTTCCGCGCCCACTGGGTGATCCGTGCCCCGTCGTTGGTTGCATGGTTGTACACGTCCAACGCCTTGCCGCTGTTGCGGTTCACCAGCACGTACCACGCGGTCGTGTCGACCTGGCCCGGGTTGGGGACGCTGCCGCTGTTGAGGGCGTTGAGGACCGCGTCGTAGGCGGGCTTCTTGTTGCCGTTGCCGTCGAAGAGCAGCGGGTTCTGGCCGGTGCGCCACGAGTCGGTGTCCCGGATTCCCCAGACGGTGATGCCGTTGCAGCGGGCGACGGCGAGGCAGGCGCGGGTGACGGTGGCGTAGACGCTGGCCTGGTTGGCGCCGGAGATGTCCAGCTCGGTGATCTGTACGTCGACGCCGAGGTCCGCGAAGCGTTGCAGGTTGGCCTGGTAGTCGCCGGGCACGGAGTTGCTCAGGTGCGACTGGAAGCCGACGCAGTCGATCGGTACGCCCCGGGCCTTGAAGTCGCGCACCATGTTGTAGATGCCGGTGGACTTCGCGTTGATCCCGTCGGTGTTGTAGTCGTTGTAGCAGAGTCTGGCGCCCGGGTCGGCGGCGTCCGCGGCGCGGAAGGCGGCCTCGATCCAGTCGTTGCCGGTGCGCTGCAGGTTGGAGTCCCGCCGTCCGCCACTGCCGCCGTCGGCGAACGCCTCGTTCACCACGTCCCAGGAATGGATCTTTCCACGGTAGTAGGAGGCGACCTGGGTGACGTGGTTGATCGCGGCGCTGCGCAGCGCGCTGCCGGACATGCCCTGCGCCCAGCCTGGCTGCTGGGCGTGCCACAGCAGGGCGTGTCCGCGGACGGTCATGCCGCGGGAGCGGGCGTGGTTGACGATCCGGTCGCCGTTGGTGTAGCTGAACCGGCCCTGTTGCGGCTCGGTCGCGTCCCACTTCATCTCGTTCTCGGCGGTGACGCTGTTGAACTCGCGGTTCAGGATCGTGATGTACGTGTTGTCGCCCATCCTGCCGGCCGCGACGGCCGCGCCGAAGTAGCGGCCCTTCTCCGCCGCCGAGGCACCCAACGTGGTGCCGGCGCTGGCGGGGCCGGCGAAGAGCAGTGCCGTACCGGCCGTGAGCAATGCGGTCGCGAGCAGCGACAGGAGCGCTCTGGTCCCCCACCGTCGCCTGGGAGGTCTGGTTGAGTGCCCGAACTCGTTCATCGGTCAGTACCTTTCGACATCGGTTATCGGGCTGGCGGGCCGCCTGTGAGCGCTAACACTGACCGCACTCCTCGTGCGAGGCTTATAACCGGGGGTCAGGGGAGCGCTCACATCGATGTCTGTGACATTGCCACAGTGTTTCGCCGCCTTCAAGAGGTACCCGGGGACGCCTACGCGAAATTCGCCGACCGCGCAGTTTCGTCGGGTACGGACTTTCGACGGGCGGGGCCGATAACACTTTTCCGATGGCGGTGCCAAATGGGGGAAGCGCAGAACCACAGCGCTTCTTGTTATGGGAACCGGTGGCATATGGTCGCAGCCGTCGCGCTGTGCCTCACGGGGCCGTTTCGACCCGGCGACGCGTACCCCCGCCGAGCACCGCGACCGACAGCGCCAGCGGGACGGCGAGCAGCGCCAGGCCGGCGATCAGCCGTTCGACGGGAACCGGTTGCCCCTGGCTCGGACAGACCGGACAGGAACGGGTGTGCCGGGTGAGCCGCTTACGCCACAGCGGGCTCGGTACGCCGTCCCAGTCCTCCAGCGCCGCGCTCAGCCGGGCACACCTGGGACGCGCCTCCAGTGCGGCCACGAGTGACCGGCTCAGCTCCAGCCGGTTGCGCATACGCTGGACGCGTACCCCGGCGTGAGCCACGCTCGTTCCCAGTGCCGCCGCGAGGGCGGTCCTGGTCAGCAGCCCGGCGGTCTCCAGCCACCACAGCGACAGCAGCCGCCGATCGTGCCGGTCCAGCCAGGAACTGGCGCGTAGCACCTGCCCGCGCTGGCGGGACAGCTCGACGCGCAGCAGGGCCAACCCCTCTGCGTCGGTGTCCGGCGCGTCGGTCACCTCCGCCAGGGGCGCGGTCCGTTCGGCGTCGGCCTGCCGGCGGTGCAGGTGGGTGCTGGCCTGACGCGTCGCGATCGTCACCAACCACGGCCGGAAGCTTTCCGGAGAGCGCAGCGTTCCCAGCTCCCGCAGGGCGCGCAGCATGGTCTCCTGCACGACGTCGTCGACATCGGGCAGTCCGCCCAGTGCCCTGCGCACGACGGCGTACACCAGCGGCAGGTACGCCGTGACGAGGTCGTCGAGCGCCCGCCGGTCGCCGGCCTGTGCGGCCACGACCAGGCTCGTTCCGTCAACCCGGCCGGCCGGCATGCTCTGCACCGTTGGCGGGATCCCGGTCACGTCCACCCGTGAGCGACAACGCCGATCCGTACCCTGCCCGCCGCGAGGCGCCTGCCGTGGACCCGCCGTCGACGCTGGCCGCCGCCGGCCCGCTGAGGTGGCGAGTGGGACCGGCCCGCCCGCCCGGCCCCACTCCCCCGGTGGTGTCAATTACGCAGGTTCCACTGCTGGTTGGTGCCGCCGTGACAGGCCCAGAGGTGCAGCTTCGTGCCGTTCGCGGTGCCCTGGCCGCTCGCGTCGAGGCACAGTCCGGACTGCGCGCCGGTGATGGTGCCGTTCGGGTTGACATTCCACTGCTGGTTGGCCTGACCGTTGCAGTCCCAGATGATCGCCGGAGTGCCGTCGGCGGCGCCCTGGCCGGAGGCGTCCAGGCACGTGTCGCCGTAGACCATCAGTTGCCCGGCGGTGTACGTCCACCGTTGGTTCGTCCCGCCGGAGCAGTCCCAGAGCTGCGCCTGGGTGCCGTTGGTCGTACTCGACCCGCCGATCTCCAGGCAGCGGCCGGACTGGGCCCCGACGATCTGCACGTCCTGCCGGCCACCGCCGCCCTGCGGCCCGGCGGCCGCCATCACGGCCTGGGCGCCCGAGGGCCAGTTGCCGCCGGTCACCGTGACGTTGCCGGAGACCACGTTGCCCCGGTCGCCGTTGGTGACGTTGGTGCTGCCGTTGGTCGACCAGTTGTCGGTGACGGTGAAGTTGCCCATGTTCTCGGCGAACCAGTAGTTGGCGGTGGCCCAGGTACCGGTGTTCGAGAAGACGTTGTTCCTGGCGCTCCAGTACCGCGAGCCCTCGTCGAAATAGATCCCGAAGTAGCCGTTGGTCCGCAGGCAGTAGTTGTCGCTGATCAACCCGCCCTGGTTCGCCGACAGCGTGTAGACGCATCCGCCGTCGTTCATCTGCTGCATCACGTCGTGCACGTAGTTGCCGATGAGCCGGTTGTTCGACGCGGTCGTCGGTGTCGAGTACCGCGGCTGGTAGTTGTACAGCCCACGGTCGGCGTAGTGGTCACTGCCGCCGGCGTCGTTGGCACCCCACCCGTACCCCATCGACATGCCGGTGTACGGCATGTTGTAGACCTCGTTGTACGAGACGGTGGCGTTGGTGACGTAGGTGGTCAGCACCGACACGATGCCCCGGTGTTCCACGCCGAGATCGTGCAGGCGGTTGTTGCTGATGGTGATGTCCCGGTTGACCATCCGCTGGTCGCCGGGGTGGTGCGCGTCGGCGCGCACGCCGCCGACGATGATGCCGCCGGCCGAGTTGCGGGCGATCTCGGACCTGGTGACCGTGATGTTGCTGGCGCCGAGGCCGACCCCGCTGGCATGGGCGCTGGAGTCGTTACCGATGCCGATGGCCGTCTGTCCCAGATTGACGAACTGGGAGTCGGTGAAGGTGATGTTGTTGGCGGCGGAGACCTGCACGGCGGCGGGCGACTGGAGCCAGTTCGGCCGGGTGGCCTCGAACTGCGGACAGCCGTTGTGGCAGGAGGTGAAGCTGGGCCAGCTCCAGTCGCCGGCGATGTAGGCACCGGTCTGCTGGTCCGCGTAGCCCTGGTTCCCGCTGGGCCCGAGCCAGCTCGTGCCGGTGAAGGTGATTCCGCTGAAGGCCAGGTGGTGGGCGGGCGCGTCGTAGCTGCCCCCGACGTTCACCAGGAACTGGAGCGTCGGCAGTTCCACCCTTACGGTGCTCATGTTCTGGCCGCCGAGCGGGATGTAGGAGAGGGCACCGCTGGCCGGGTCGAGGTACCACTCCCCCGGTGCGTCCAGGAACTCGTAGGCGTTGCTCAGGTAGAGCGGACCCGCCCGGTGCGGGCTGGTGAAGGTGTCGTACCCGAAGTTGTTGTTGCTCCAACCGGGCTGCTGCATCGTGATCAGGTTTCCCCCGATGCTCTGCACCGAGACGTACCGGTCGGTGAAGGAGTTGACGCTCTCCAGCTGGACCCGGTTTTCGTTGGCCAGGTTGTTCAGGTAGCTCAACGCGCTGTTGGTGAACCTCATGCCGGTGCTGTCCGCGGTGAAGTCGGCCCGGTTGACCTGGGTGCGGGCCCGGGTGGCGATGGCGCCGTCGACGTAGAGCTGCCGGCTGTCCACACCCGCGCCGACATCGGCCCGCCAGATGTTCCTCCCGGCGTCGACGAGGGACCAGCCGGTGACCGCGCGGGCACCGCTGAGCACGGGACGGGCCGACGGGGCCGCCTGCCACGCCACCCGGTAGCCGTTCGTGCCGGAGTCGGCGGCCGTCAGCCGGAGTGCGGAGCTGAGCCGGTACACCCCGTCGGCCAGCTCCACGACGATGTCGCCGGACATCGAACCGGTGCGGGATCGGACCGCGGTCTGCGCGCCGGTCAGCGAGCACGGCGCGACGGCGGTGCACGCGGTGCCGCTGCCCGAGGGGGAGGCGTACAGGGTGCTGGTGGCCGCGAGGGCGGGGGCGGCCGCGAGGGCGGGGGCGGCCGAGGTGGCCACCACGGTCGCGGCGGCCACGGTGGTCAGGGCCGCCGCCGCGGCTGCGACCAGCACCCGCCGCCGGGCAGCGGGAACTGAGGGTACGGACACGGGATGTCTCCTTACCTGAACGGGGGGGGTGGCGTGGTGTGACCGATGGTCCAGATGTGACTGACCGACGCTGCGCGGTTGTCGGCGCTGAGCACGAGTCGCCGCCGGCGGCGGGCGCGGCCGGGCGACCACGCCGGGAACGAACCGCGATGCCGTGAGGCGGCACCGGTGAACTCGATTGTCAGAAGTTCATCATACGAATGATGTCTTTGCAAGGATCGATCCGCGTGACTGGAGTGGCACCGGTGACGGGCTCGTTCCCGGAGGGCAGGCGGATGTTCTTCCGGTACGCGGACACCACGGCTGGGTCAGGGCCGTGCGGTGGGCGACACGTCGTTGTGGGAGTGCAGCGGTGCGACGGGGAACCGCCGTACGGGGGCGATGCCGTCGACCCCGGCCAGCAGCCGCCGTCCGGCCCGCTCCGGCCGGACGTGGGGACCCTCGGCCGTCTGGGCCTGCGGGCGCCCGGTGGTCGCCCGGATCCGGTCCTCGTCGACCCGAACGCCCAGGCCGGGCGAGTCGCCGAGCACGAAGGCGCCGTCCTCGACGTGCAGGTCGAGCCGGACGCCGACCGGTGGCGCCAGGTCCTGCAACTCGCTGGTCAGGTGGTTCGGCACCGACGTGGCGGCGTGCAGCAGCCCGACCGGGCTGTTGCCGATCGGGCTGACCGGCAGGTCGTGGGCGTGCGCCAGGGCGGACGCCCGCAGGAAATGGGTGACCCCCCAGACGGCTGCCATCTGCACGATGTCGACCGCCCCGGCGGCGATCAGTGGACGGTACTGCTCGAGCCCGGTGAGGTTCTCCCCGGTGGCGACCGACGCCCGGATCCCCCGGCCGACGGCGGCGAGGCCCTCGGCGTCCCAGCGCCGGACGGGCTCCTCGATCCAGATGAGGTCCAGGGAGCGTTCGAGTTCGCAGACGTGCCGGACGGCCTGCTTGCGGGTCCAGGCCTCGTTCACGTCGAGCATCAGACCCGGCCGCAGTCCGTGCCCGGCCTCGGTCAGCACGTCCCTGACCAGGCAGAGGCGACGTCGGTCGCGCTCGATGTCGAGGCCGCCCTTGAGCTTGGCAGCCCGCAGGCCGTACCGGGCGTAGACCTCGTACGTCGAGACGAGTTCGTCGTCGGTCAGTCCGATGTCCAGCCCGGACGCGTAGGCGGGGATCCGACGGTCACGTCCACCCAACAGCCGCCACAGTGGCTCGCCGGCCGCCTGTGCCTTGATGTCCCACAGGGCGGTGTCGAGCGCGCCGATGGTGCCGAACACCGGGCCCGCGTGGCCCGCCTTGAAGGTGTGCCGCAGCATGCGGTCGTAGAGGGTCGTCACCGCGCGGGGGTCTTCGCCCTCGATGGCCGCGAAGATCCGCTCAATCTCCACGTGCGGCCCGAGGCCGACCCCCGAGATTCCCTCGTCGGTCTCGACGATGACGATCGACACCGGGACCACCCCGTCGGAGAAGACGCCGTTGGCGTCGCCGACGGGCCGACCCCATTCCTGGATCGTGGTCAGTGCCCGATATCCGGTGATTCGCATGTCAGCCCTTCGTGGAACCGACGGCGACGCCGTCGGCGATCTGGCGCTGGAGGAACAGATAGACCACCAGGACGGGGACAGCGGCGATCAGGACCCCGGAGGCGAAGGTCGGGATGTCGTCGGAGTACTGCCCCCGCAACGAGGTCACGCCGACCATGAGGGTCCGGTGGTCGGCCGAGGGCATCATCACCAGCGACATGAGGACGTCGTTCCAGCAGAACAGGGCGTTGAGGATGCCGACCGACAGCAGCGCCGGGGTGCCCAGGGGCAGCATGATCCGGCGGTACACGCCGTACACGCTGTTGCCGTCGATCCTAGCCGCGTCGACGATCTCCGGCGGGATGCCCTTGTAGTAGCTCGTCATCAGGAAGACGGTGAAGGGCAGGAACTGGGCCACGTAGACGAGGACCAGCCCGGGGTACGTGTCGATGAGACCGTTGTCCGCCATGATCCGGGCGAGCGGCACCATGATCACCTGGAACGGCACGAACAGTCCCGCGAGGCAGCCCAGGAACAGCGCCGTCGAACCGCGGAACCGCAACTGGCTCAGGGCGAAGCCGGCCATCGACCCGAACAGCAGCAGCAGGACCACCGACGACGTCACCACGAGCAGGGAGTTGACGAAGTAGCGGCCCATGCCCACGCTGTGCCACGCCGTACCGATGTTCTCCCAGCGCAGGGCGTCGGTCAGGGAGAACCGGTCGAGGATGTAGTCGCGCCGGGTCTTCATCGCGACGTTGGCGGTGAACAGCAGGGGGTAGATCGTGGCCAGCGCGAGCAGCGCCATCGGGATGGCGACCACCCAGCGGCCCGGACGGATCCGCGACATCAGTCCTCCCTCCCCGCCCGCTTGAGCAGCTTGATCTGCAACAGCCCCACGACGAGCATGATCACGAAAAGGACCGTCGACGCGGCCGATGCGAGGGCCGGCCGGTTCAGCTGTCCCTGCTGGAACCAGATGTAGTACTCCGGCAGGTACGTCGACCCCTCCGGACCACCGCTGGTCATGACGTAGAGCAGGCCGAACATGGAGGTCAGCATCCCGATCATCGTGGTCACGAAGACGAACTGGATGGTGCGCGACAGGCCCGGGACGATCACCTGCCAGATGACCTGGGGCAGCGACGCCCCGTCCACCCGGGCCGCGTCCAGGAGCGCGGGGTCCAGGGTGGCGAACCCGGCGAGGAACACCACCAGGGCCATTCCGAAGGTCGCCCAGACGTGCACGCCGACCACCACGAACATCGCCACGTCCGGGTTCCCGAGCCAGTCGACGGGACCGACGCCGACCGACCCGAGAACGGCGTTGAACGGGCCGTCGAAGGCCAGCAGCAGGTTGAAGATCGCGCCGACGATGACCGGGGAGAGCACCGCGGGGAAGAAGTAGACGCTGCGGTAGAGCCGGTGACCGGGCACCCGGAGGTAGATGAACGTGGCGAGCAGCCCGGGGACCGCCACCGCCACCGGAAGCAGCAGCACCAGCAGTCCCACGTTGCCCAGCGCGGCCCGGAACAGCGGATCCTCGAACAGCTCCAGGTAGTTGTCGAGACCGACCATCACCCCGTTCCGCTCACCGTCGCCGGTGAAGGAGAAGTTGACCCCGAGGAGCAGCGGGTAGAGCCGCAGCACCACGATGATCAGTACGGCCGGAGCCATCAGGACGTAGGGGGCGAGGCGCTCGGACCGCCACCCACCGCCGCGCCGGGGACGGGCGATGCGACGGTGGGTGGCGGCCCCGGCCGCCGCGTCGGTCCGTCCGGCCGGGGCCGGACGGACCGACGGCGGTACGTTTCCGATCGGCACGGGTTCAGCCCACCTGGTCGGAAGCGGCCAACTGCTTCACCACCTCGTCGACGGTGATCGAGCCGCTGAGCAGTTGCTGGGAGAGCCGACCCATCAGGTCCAGGGTCTTCGAGGAGAGCGCCACGTGCAGGGCGGGCTTGCCGCCCTTGATCCCGGAGACGATGGTGGCGGCGGCCGGGCCGCCCTGCGACACGTCGATCGTGGTGTCGGCGGCGATCGCACCGGCGTCGGCGTAGAAGGCTTTCAGCGCGTCGGTCGAGGTCAGCGCCCGCACCAGGTCCGCGGCCACCCTCGGGTCCTTCGTCCACCGGGCGACCCCGTAGCCGATACCGCCGTCGTAGGGCAGGCTCGGGGTGGTCCCGGCGGTGACGACCGGGGCGTTCATGACGCCGAGCTTGTCGGCCGTCAGGAACTCGTTGAAGTCCTTCCAGTGCCCCACGTCCGACATCAGCCCGATGACGTGGGCAGCCTTACCGGACTGGAAGAGCGCGAAGGAGTCGTTGAACATCGCGGTCGAGTTGGCCCCGTCGTTGTTCAGACCCGCGTCGCCGGCCTCCTTCCAGAGCTGGAAGACCCGCTTGACGTTGGGCGAGGCCCAGTCGCGCTTTCCGGCGATCCAGTCGTCGTACTCCTGGGCGGTGAGGATTCCCGACGCCAGTCCGGAGAGCCAGAACTGGATGCCGGCACCCTCCTTGTTGCCGAGGGCCAGGCACTTGGCGCCGGCCCTGGCGATGGCGGCGCAGTCCGTGAGGAACTCGCTCCACGTCGTGGCCGGGCTCGCCGGGTCGAGCCCGGCCTTGGCGTAGAGCGCCTTGTTGTAGTAGATGGGGTGGCCCTGCAGCGTCACCGGGCCGGCGTAGATCCTGCCTTCCCTGGTGAACGCGTCCCAGCCGGCCAGCCGCTGTCTGTCCTCGGCCAGGTACCCGTCCAGCGGCACCAGCGCGTCCACCCGGTCACGGATCCGACCGCCTCCGTTGAACAGGATGACGTCCGGGCCCTTGCCGGACTGGATCGCCGCACCGAGCAGCGTGTAGTACTGGTCGAACGGCTGCGCGACGAACTCGACCGCCACGCCCGGGTGCTTCCTCGCGAAGTCCGCCTTCGCCTTCTCGATGTAGGGTGCCGCGGAAGCCTCGCCGGACTTCCAGTCCCACACCACCAGCTTGCCCTCCGACCCGCCCGGGGACGGGTCCGATCCGGTGGCGCTTCCACAGCCGGCCAGTGCCAGTCCCAGCACGAGGACGGCCGGCCATATCGCTCGCTGCCTCATTCTTCTCACCCTTTACACGTGGGGTGGCCGGCGGACCGACCGTCAAGGGTCATCATTGAGCGGAAACGTAACTCGTATGATGTCTGTCGTCAATGTCGGCCGTACACTGAGCACGGACGCCGGGCTACCAGCGCGGTGGGCCAACCGGAGGGGGACATGACGCCATCGCAGGAGACCGCCTTGAATGTTGTACCGCCCCCGGCCTGGACACGGCGACCGGCCAACCTCGCCCGGGCCGTCACCGCCGAACTGGTGGAACGCATCGTCCGCGGGACGCACCCGTCCGGGACGTCACTTCCTCCCGAGCCGGTGCTCTGCGAGACGTTCTCCGTCAGCCGAACCGTCGTCCGGGAAGCGGTCAAGATCCTTCAGGAGAAGGGGCTGGTGCAGGTCCGTCAGGGTGCGGGCACGATGGTCACCCCGCCGTCGTCGTGGGACATGCTCGACGAACTCGTCCTCGGGGCCACCATCGCCGAGGACGACAGCCTCGCCATCCTCGACGACCTCGTCGTCACCCGGCGGGTGCTGGAGTCCGACATGGCGAACGTCGCCGCCCGCCTGGCGGACGAGGAGACCATCGAGGGGCTGCGCGCCCTGGTGCAGCGGATGGATGAGGTCGTCGACGACACCGTCACCTACCACGAGTACGACCGCGCCTTCCACGACAAAATCATGCAGGCGTCCGGCAACCGCATCGCTCGGGGTGTCGTCCGCGCGCTCGAAAGTCAGGTCGTCAACACCGCCCGGTACATGGGCCGGACCGAACGGTCGCTGTGCGTGGCGTCCAACCGCGGGCACCGGCGGATCTACGAACGCATCGCCGCCCACGATCCGGAGGGCGCCGCCTCGGCGATGTTCACCCACATCACCGAGGCCTGGCTCGTCCGCCGCAGTGGAACGGGCAGTCCCAGCCGTCTCCAGCGGTGACACATCGCCGGACGGGCGGGCTCCCGGACCGCAGCGGGTGCCCGCACCCCTGCTCGCCACGAATCCGCCCGTCACGTCCGCCGACCTCTCTCAGGAGAACCGCGCGAAGAACCGCCAGATCTCGCCCCTGGTCCAGGTGGTGACGCCGCTCTCGGGGTAGGTCCCCGTCACCGGACCGGGCCGCCGGGTTGCCGGGTGCCGGCCGTCGCGAACGTCAGCGCTTCGCCCTAGACGGGGTGTGACCGCTGCGGCGTTCCGGCCAGGGCGGTGCCGGCGGCGCAGGCTGCGAGCGGGTGCCGGCGTTTCCGGGTATTCATTCGCTCCTCCGTTGTCAGCCGTCGTTGCCGGCGAGGTGCTCGGTCGGGGCTGTCAGGGTCGTCCGGTGCAGTCCACGCCGGGGTGTTCCACCGTCCGCTCGGTCGTCACGTCCTCGCCGTCGACGCTGCCGTTGACCCGGACGGTCGCCGAGCCGGCCGCGATCGAGGTCGCCCGCGTGCGGAACGCCCGGTAGGCGTACCCGCCCGGCGCGACGTCCCGGAACGACCGCGCGCCGTACCCGGTCTCCAGGGCGATGTCCACCGGCCCGTCGTGGTCGTTGCGCACCCGCACGGCCAGGTACGCCCGACCGGCGAGGCATCGCGCCTGTGCGGTGGCCGTGACGGGCAACTCGGGCTGGGCATCCGCCGCGGCGAAGGACCAGGAGTCGATCTCGAGAAGATCGTCACCGGCCGGGCCGTGGTGGGTGAAGTAGACGTCGTGCACGCCGCTGACGCCCTCGAGTTCGGCGGTCACCTCGGCCCACTCACCGGTCGGGGTGCCGGCCGGGACGGTGCCGACCACGGGACCGGCGAGGTCGTCGAGTCGCACCTCGATCCGCGCGCCCGCTGCCAGCGCACGCACCTTGGCCGTCGCGCTCCGGGCACCACCGTCGCCGAAGTCCACGGAGGACAGCGCCGTCCAGTCGCCGTCGTCGACGTCGCGGACCACCAGGTTCGGCGCCTCGGGGCCGAACTGGGCGGAGCCGCCGTCCAGCTTCGCGGTCGCGATGCCCTTGCTCCAGCCGAAAGTCTCCGCCTCGAACACCCGGAACGGGTCGAAGTTCCTGACCTGGTCCACGCCGGCGTAGGTGCCCACGACCTGCTGGATGGTGCCGTCGGGGTTGAAGGTCAGCTCCTGGATGTGCGGGCTGCGGTACCCCTGGGTGGTGTTCCCGTTGATCCGCTTGTTCAGCGTCGGGGCATGGTAGGTGAAGTAGTGCCTGCCCTCGAACTCGAACACCGACTGGTGGTTGTTGCCACCGGTGCCGGCGCCGAAGAACTGCGACTGGTTCGGGAACAACACGCCCGCGTAGGTTTCCTTCGGCCACGACATCGGGTCGTCGGAGATCAGGTAACCGATCTGACCGCCGCCGGGATAGCCGGGAAGCGGCGTCTGGTTGCCGCCGAAGTCGTTCCCGCCGAAGTGCGAGGAGTACGAGAAGTAGTACCGGCCCGCTCGCTTGAAGACGTGGCCCGCCTCGAAGGCGACCGGGGCGTCGACCACCACGGCCGCCCCCTCGGTGGAGACCATGTTGTCGCCGAGCTCGATCGCCCGGAGGTTCTTCGGGTTGTTGAAGCGCTCGGCCGGCGGCATGCTCGTCGACGCGGGACCGCCCCCGAAGTAGAGGTACTCCTCGCCGTCGTCGTCCACGAACGGAGCGGGGTCGAACTTCCACGCGACATCCTCGGCACCGGGGGTGTCGCCGTTGATCAGCGTGGTCGTGCGCTCGCTGGTCCACGGGCCAAGGGGCGACTCAGCTGTGATCACGTTGCTCGAGCTGCCGCCGTTGGCGTAGTAGAGGAAGAACTTCTCCTTGCCGTCCACGACCTGCCTGGCCATGCCGGGCGCCCAGGAGTTGCTGGTGAAGGGTGCCACGCCGTCCGGTCCGGCAACCTGGACCTCGCCGTGGTCCGTCCAGTTCACCAGGTCCTCGGAGGAGATCACCGTGATCTGGTTGATGTCGCCGTAGTTGATCTGCGGCGAGATGCCGGTGACCGGGTCGGGCGCATAGCCCTGGGTGTCATTGGTCAGGTACATGTACACCCGGCCGCCGTGCACGAACCCGAACCCGTCGGCGCCGAACTTGTGCCCGATCAGGGGGTTGTGCTCTCCGGGCAGCTTACCGACGACCTCGACGGTCTTCGCCGGGGTGGGAGGCGGCGCGGCGTCGACCTGTTCGGCGGCCTGCACGGGTACCGGCGCGGCGACCGGTCCCGCGGCCAGCACGACGCTGGCGATCGCGGCGAACCGTCGACGCGTCACCCTTGGCGAGCGCTGTTTCAAGTGAAACCCTCCTTGATCTCTGACTGGCTTCTGGACTCTCCGTCGTCCCGGACGGGTTGGACCCGGGCCTGGACGGGGATCGGGTTGCCCGGATCCGCGCTGGGCTGGGCTGGGCTGGGCTGGGTCGAGCGTTGCCAGGCGCGCGGGATAGCCGCCGGGAGCCGGTGCGGAGCGGGCCGCACCGGCCCCCGGCGCCCCACTCCCTGGTGGGGTGGCCGTGTGGTGCGGGTGACGCCGGCAAGGCAATTGCCTGCGCGTCACCCGCTCGGCGGCGTCATGGGGTGGAAAGGTCGAACCTCCGGACCGTGACCGCGCCGCCCAGCGCCTGGGTGGCGTAGTTGAAGATCCCGAACCGGTATCCCATGAAGAACTGCCAGGCGTTGTTGAGCGTGAAGGCCGGGCCGAGGGTGGTGAAGGTGACGCCGTCCGTGCTGTAGGAGAAGCGGGCCTGCCGGCCGGTGCCGGGCCGGATGTCGGCGTTGGCCCGCAACCAGATCCGGCCGCCGGAGACGGCGGCGCTGGCGGCCTCGGTGCCGGTGCCGGTGGTGTTCCAGTTGCTGTCCATGGTCAGGTTGTTGGTCATGACGACCCGGGTGGTGCCGTTGTCGCGTCTGACGCCGATCCAGGCCGAAGACTGGCGCAGCATGGCCAGGCCGGTACGGTCGCCGTCGCGCATCGTCGAGTAGTCGAGTTCGACCGTCGCGGTCGAGGTCGGCCCCTGGATGCGGTGGGTCAGGGTGTTCCGGGCGTCGTAGAGGTCGTTGGTGACCGTCGCGGTCTGCAGACGAAGGCCGTTGTTGACCGACCACCTGGTGTTGTCCGGGTTGTGGTTCCACTCCCACTGCGGGCCGAGGGTGGTGCCGGCGAAGGTGTCCGCGCCGGTGAGCGGCCGGACCGGCCGCAGCGGCAGCGGGTTGGGGTACGTCGTGCCCCAGACGCCGTTGACCGTCTGCAGTACGGGCCACCCGTCGCTGGTCCAGCTGATCGGTGCCAGCGTCGGCATCCGGCCGCCGGGGTACGCGTCGGTGAACGCCATGTAGTACCACTGGCCGTTCTGGGTCTGGACCAGGCCGCCCTGGTGCGGGACCCCGCCGCCGGCGATCGGACCCGGCAGGTCGAGCAGGACCTGGCGGATCTCGTACGGGCCGAACGGGTTGTTCGCCTTCAGGACGTACTGGCCGTTGGCCGGGCGGGTGAGCCAGATGTAGTAGCTGCCGTTGCGCTTGTAGAAGCGGGCACCCTCCAGCGTGCCGATGCTCGACGGCGTGCTGAACACCTGCTGGTTGCGCACCTGGGTGCGCCCGTCGGCGGAGAGCTGGGCGACGCTGATCGCGCCGTTGCCGTACGCGATGTACATGGTGTCGTCGTCGTCGATCAGCATGCCGGCGTCGTAGTAGCAGGTGGGGATGGTGGTGTGCCGGTTCCAGGTGCCGTCGACGGCGGACGCGGTGTAGATGTGGGTCTGGGCAAAGTCGATGCAGCCGGCCCAGTAGTAGGTCCGGTTGCTCTCCCGGTAGTTGAGGGTGGACGCCCAGATCCCGTCCACGTAGGCCCGGCCGCCGGAGAGGTCGTACTTCGACCCGAAGTCCAGCCGCGGCACCGAGTGCCCGGCGAACTCCCAGTTGACCAGGTCGTACGAGCGCAGGATCGGTGCGCCCGGCGAGTAGTGCATGGTCGAGGCGGACAGGTAGTAGGCCTCGCCGACCCGGATGATGTCGACGTCGGCGAAGTCCTGCCACACCACCGGGTTCGTGAAGCTGCCGCCGGGCGGGTCGGTGGGCGGGCCTCCCCCGCCGTCGACCCGGACGAGCTGCCACTGCTGGTTGTCGCCACCCCAGTCCGTGTACTGCACCACGTTCGCCCCGTCGGCGGTCGAGGCGTCCCGCACCTCCACCGCCTTGCCACTGTTGCGGTTGATCAGCCGTACGTGACCACCGGCCGAGTCCGCCAGCCGGAACTGCTGGTTCGTCCCGTCACCGTCGCTCCACTGCACGATCGCCGCACCGTCGGCGGTCGACCGGTTGTACACGTCCAGCACCTTGCCGGAGTGCCGCGACCTCAACCGGTAGAACCCGCCACCCGAGTCGACGAACTGCCACTGCTGCCACGCCGCCGCATCGGCACGCGCCCACTGGGTGATCCGGGCGCCGTCGTCGGTCGCCCGGTTGTAGACGTCCAACGCCTTGCCACTGTTCCGGTTGACCAGCACGTACCAGGCGCTCGTGTCCACCGTCGCCGCCGAGGCCGGCGCCGGGCCGAACGCGACCGCAGCGGTGGCGACGAGGGCGGTCGCCAGGGCGGCGACGGCCGCGGACCGCCAGCGGCGCCACCGGCCGTGGATCGTGCTGTCGTGGGCCGGTCCCGGAGCTGACGCGACGGGTGGCGTCTGCGCCACGACATCCATGGTCTTTCTCCTTCTGTCGGAGTCACCCGGGGCCGGCGTGCCGGCGCCTGGTTGTCCTCCCGTGGCGGGCAGAAACTTCATCAATGTGAGCGCTAACATGGCGTCGAGCAAGGTGCCGTCAGGTGAGACGGGACTGGATGAAACCGCTTTGGCGGATGTACGGCATATTGCCAGACCGTTTCGAGTCGTTCAAGGGGCAAGGATCGACAGCCGGGCCTGAACCGGTTTCCGAGACGGCCGGCGGGCCTTTCCGACTCCGACGTTGTGAAGCGCCGACTGATAACACTTTCTGGGAAAGAGGATCGGATCGGTCAGGGACTGAAATCTCACATCGTCTTTCTGTTATCGACCGGGGCGTCCGAAGGTCGCGGTGCCGGGCGCGACCGCCGGCCGGTCGGGCTGCTGTCGTACCCACGCCGGACAGCGGCCCTGGGCGGCGGCGGACGCCACCGTGCCGGAAGGGGGCTAGCCGGCCAGGGGTGGCCGGGCCCGGAAGGAGGCGTCGGCCCGGAACGCGGCGTCGTCGGTCAGCTGGTCCACCCACAACTGCAGACCGCGGTGGCGCAGGAACCAGCCGGGATAGTTGGACGATTCCAGCGACACAGAGCCGGGTGCCGCGCCCGTACGCACGCAGAACGTCGCGTCCCCGCGGAACAGTTGGGTGCCCACGTCCTCGCTCAACCGCACCCGCCAGTCGGAATGGCGCAGGTAACGTCCGTCCTCGGCGCGGAACGAGACGCAGCCGCGGTCCGCCAGGCCGGCGACCGCCTCGAACGTCGCCGACTGTCTGGCCGCGCCGTCGCTGTCCGGGCCGACCCGCGCCAGTACGCCGAGGCCGTCGACCGTCGTGGCGAACAGTCCCACCTGGTTGATCGACTCCATCGACACACCTCCCAGCGGCAGCGGGCGTTGTCCGGTGTTCGACGGCGTGGCGCCGGTCGGGCGCGGGCGGATCGGGGGCGGTGCGGTTGCGCGGGGTGCCGACCTCGACGGGACGACGACCGTTGACGCCGTCGACGCGGCGGGCGTCGGTGGCGACGACGGCGCGGCGATGCGCACGGGCGGCCGTGGTTCCGGCGCCGGCCAGGTCGCCGTGGTGACCGTGGCACCGGTGACGACCGTACCGGCGACGACCGCGGCCACGACGGGATGCGCCCCGACCACCTGGCCGAGCTGACCGAGGAGTCCGGCCTTGACGCCCGCGCCGACGGCCCCGGAACCGCCGACCCCGCTCGCGCCGGAAACGGCCGCCGCCGAGGCCGCGCCGAGGGCACTTCCCAGCGCGGCGCCCTTGCCGGCCAACGACGCCACCAGTGCCGCCGGCACGGGGATCAGCGCGAGGCCCACCAGTAGACGTTCGGGCGCGACCAGCCCGCTGGCCCGGCGGAGGCAGACCGGGCAGGACCGCGTGTGCCGCGTTATCCGCTTGCGCCACAGTGGACCCGGCTGGCCGGGCCAGTCCGTCAGCACAGCCTCGAGACCGTCGCAGCCGGGCCTGGCGTCCAACGCGGCCACCACGGCCCGGCTCAGTTCCAGCTGGCCGCGCATCCGCTGCACGCGCACACCGGCGTGCACCACCCCGACGCCCAACGACCAGGCCAGCTCCGCCCTGCTCAACCGGCCGGCAACCTCCAGCCACCACAGCGACAGCAGCGTCCGGTCGTCCGGGTCGAGCCAGCGGCTGGCGCGCACCACCTGCCGCCGCTGCTCGGACAGGTCCAGACGCAGCAACGTCAGATCCTCGAAGTCGGCCGCGGCATCCGGCTCCGCGGTCACCTCGTCCAGGGGTACGGCGCGTTCGGCGGCCACCTCCCGCCGTCGCAGCTGGGTGCTGACCTGGCGCAACGCGATGGCCACCAGCCAGGGCCGGAAGTTCTCCGGCGTCCGCAGCATCCGCAGTTCCCGCAGGGCCCGGAGCATGGTCTCCTGCACCACGTCGTCCGCATCCGGATGCCCGCTCAGCGCCCGGCGCACGATCGTGTACACGATCGGCAGGTACGCCTCGGTGAGGTCGTCAAGCGCCTGCCGGTCGCCGGACTGCGCGGCGACGACCAGACTCGTCTCGTTCGTACGGGTAGCTCGCATGTCCCCACGCTGTCGAAGGTGCCGCAGATGGTGGTGAACCGAGGTAGCGTGCCGGGTTGCTCGGCATGCAGCGGCACGAGCCGTCGCGCCATTTCTCCTTGTGACCTGACGCGGCGGTGGCGCGATGATTGACTGTGGTGGACGGCGGTGGCCAG
>NZ_JBNJMX010000015.1:0-86004 GCF_050936375.1 Plantactinospora sp. CA-290183
GCGTGAGGAAAGACTCGGGCTGTGGATGGTAGTGACGGGTCATCGGAGGGCTGACCTTCGGCCGACACGGCGGGGGGCCGCGATACCGCTCATCGGTGGGCCACCACCCCGTACACGCCCGTGGCCTTCACCGACGCCTGTGGTTGTGGCGGCTGGCCCGGTCGCCACCGCTCGATCGGAACCAGACCGGGATCCACCAGCTCCATATCAGCAACAAACCGGGCGATCTCCGCCTCCGTACGGAGCCGGAGGGTGCCGTGATCGCCGGTGCCGATGAGGTCTGTGAGCCGGTCAGCGGTCTTAGCGGGAAGGAAATCGGCGGTGGCGTGCGACAGGACCACGTAGCTGCCGGGCGGCAGCGCCCGCACCAGCTGGGAAACGACCTGGTAGGGGTTGTCGGCGTCGTCGAGGAAGTGCAGCACGGCAACAGTAGGAGCCCGACCGGCCGGGTGAGGTCGAGCGTCCGGGTCAGGTCGGGGTGGGCCAGGATCGTTTCCGGCTCGCGCAGGTCGGCCTCGATGTAGGCGGTGGCGCCGTGCGGGGAGCTGGTCATCAGGGCCTGGGCGTGGCGGAGGACCAGCCGGTCGTAGTCGACGTAGACGACCCGCGAATCGGCGGCGATGGCCTGTGCCACCTCGTGCACGTTCGGCGAGGTGGGGATGCCGGTGCCGATGTCGAGGAACTGCCGCATCCCGACCTCGCCGGCTAGGTAGGTCACCACCCGACGCATCCACTGGCGGTTCTCCAGCGCCGCGGTTCGGGCGCCTGGGTAGATCTGCAGCAGCGCCTCCGCCGACTCCCGGTCGGCGGCGAAGTTGTCCTTGCCGCCGAGCAGGTAGTCGTAGCGGCGGGCCGGATGCGGCGTTGTCGTGTCGATCGGCCGGTGGTGGCTAGCGGGGCTACCTGACGTCACGATTGCCGCAGGGGGCACCGGTACGCGGGGAAACGGCTGGAGACTTTCACCCATCGCGGTGCCCCCGCTCGCGCTGGCCAGGCCGCTGACCGATCGCCGGCGGTTCGAAGGTGTTCGCGGCGCAGGCGCCTGTGGCGGGTAGGACGGGCACGGCCACGGCGGTGACCGCCAGACGGCGTGTGGATCGAGGCAGGGCAATCATCGGGGGGCGGTTTCTTTCGTGGTCGTGGCGGAGGGTGGCGAGGAGACCCACCGGTCGCCGGGGGTGTCAGGTTGCGGTGGGGCAAGGCATGCGTCGGGGCGTTTGCGTCGGCGGTGGCGGCCGTACCAGGCGGTGCCGTGCAGCACCTCGCCGCCGTCGCCGGGTGAGCGCGACCCGATCACCGGTCACGCTCCGGTGCTCCGCCGGCCAGGGACGAGGCGGCGGCCGCCGGCGATGCGTGGCGGACGCACCGGCCAGCTGCACCAGTCGCCGCGATCGCGGCGCCCTCAGGGTGGTAACCGGGCCGATCAGGCCACCGCGCATCGCGGGCAGATCCTGGAACGCCAGCAGTTCCTGGCCAACTCCGGACAGAGAGTGGGCAACACCTCGACGTCCCACACCAGGACCAGGTCCGTCCCGGCGTTGAGCGCATCGATGGCCGGGCCCGCCCGGTAGCCCAGCAGCGCCGGATGATGCTCACCTGGCAAACGACGCCCGCCGAATCGTCGGCGCGCGGCCCGACGCGCAGCGCCCACCACCGCGAGGCGGTACCGCGGCGGACCCCACCACGCCCCATCCGGCCAGGCCATGCGCCGACAGGCCCCCTCCGCCACCGGTTGCATCTCCGACAACCCAGCGAGGCGGACCAGCTCTGAGGCCCGGACGTCGTGACCGTGCCACCCGTCCGAGGGTTGCAGTCCGCGCCGGCGGTCGACCCACCCCCCGATCTCGCCCGCGCGGCGGTCTTGCAGGATCACCGCGCGAGCGAGCTGTTCGAGCACCCGTCCTTCATCGGCAGTGGCGCGTTCCTCGTCCTCGGGCGGGCACGCGAGATCTCGCTCGTAGTGCACAGCGGCTCCCTGCGCCGCCCGGTCGGCGATGATCTCGCGTAGCTGCGCGTAGTAGGACGACGCCCCGATCGGCCAAGTCCCCACAACGGTCACCAGCCGCCGGTCAGCCTCGTCCTCGTAGTAGCAGACGGGGGTCTGCAGCCGCCGAGACGCGACGATCCGCAGACCGGGGCCGATCGCAGACGAGTGCCCTGTCACTACAGTCGCTCCCGGGTATGGGCGGCCTGCGCGGCCAGATCGAGCTAGGTCATCTCGGCTGTGGCGACCTGCTCGATCGCTTCCGCCAGCCACCGCGACCGAGATTCCGAGGCCGGGTGTCCTCGACCTAGGATCGCCCTGTCTGCCGTGACATGCAGAAACGGTGGGTTCGCGATTCATGGCAGTCGCTTCCTCACGTCAATATCACTGCGGACTTGGGGTGGGATGGGGTTCCGCCGCGCCGGAACCGGCGGAACCCCACCCCACGTCAGGGGGAATCAAGCTGATCTGGTCATCGGCCAGAACGGCGGCCCACCGTCGGGCAGATGCACCGGAGCGAGCTGCCGGTAGCCGTGCCGGGCATACAGCGCGACGGCCCGCTCGCTGGCCTCCGCGTAGGCCGGGGAGCCAACCGCGTCCAGGTGGAGGTGGTGCTGGGCCAGCAGCGCGGCACCGATCCCCTTGCCCTGCCAGGGCGGGACGACGGCCAGGTAGGCCAGGTGCTCGTGCGGCGCGGTCGGATGCACACTGTCGAACGCCTCGTCCAACTCGAAGAACCGCTCCGCCCACGGACCGCACATGCTGCGTACCAGCTCCTCGTAGCGTGCCGGTGGACGCAGATCCCGCGTACGGTCGAACCACACAGCGGCGCCGGTAACGCCAGGGCCGTTGACGTCCTCGGCCACGTACACCGTGCCGGTCTCGAATGCGTGCAGCACCCAGATCAAACAGTCGGCGGTGAGCACGGACAACCGTGCGTCCGGGTCCGGAACGAGCCACTGCGAGATGGCCGACGGCCTGATCGCCTTTGCAATCAGCGCGGCGACCTGCTCGGCCTGGTCCGGGGCGGCGGGCAAAATACGGGGCCGAGTCATCGCCGGACGCCTTCCACCAGCTCCGGCTTGCCGGTCACGATCATCGGCGTGGGCACGCTTCTGGCACCCCTGCCCGCGCACGTCGCCGGTCGGGAGGCCCACGGGGAGCCTTTGGCGGGCCGGCCGGTGCCACAGCGGCGGGCACTGACGATAGTTCGGCGCCGACTGCCGGTTACTCGCATGGTTCCAGCCTGCTCAACACCACGAGCAGGCGGAAGGTCCCCCTGCCGAACCGTTGCTGCATCCGCGCAGAACCTACAACGCGGCACGCCGCCGTATCGGGGCCGGGTCGCCCGTTGTGTGGCGGAGCTTAAGAGTTACGCGGGCGCTGCAGACCCAAAGACATCAGGTGTCACTGCGCATCTGAACCCGGTGTCGTCATCGAACATATCAACGGATGCATCGTTGCTCGCGGCGCCAGCCGCCATCCTAAAAGGACTGGTAAATGCACTGCCCTTGAGTACGTAGCGACCCGGAGCAGTCTCGGTTCGACACCACTCCCACACGTTGCCGCTCAAGTCGTACACACCATATGGGCTAACGCCGCTGTGGTAGCGCTCCACGGGTGTCGTCCGCCCGATACCTGACTCACGTACATTGCATTTCGCGACCGTCGCCTGATCACCCCAAGGATAAGTCTGCCCATGCACGCCGCGCGTCGCCTTCTCCCACTGCTCCTCGGTGGGCAGGCCCACCCCGGCCCATTGGCAGTACGCCTCCGCATCCCAATGAGTCACGTTCACCACTGGATGATCTTCGATTTCACTCGGACAGCGGCCGCCTCTCCAGTGGTCAGGAAGACGATATGACGCAGCAGTAACGAACCGGGCGTAATCGGCATTCGTCACCGGAGTCGCGTCGAGATAGAAAGTTGGCAGTTCCACGACCCTGTTGTATGGTCCGAACAGAAAGGGACCAGCCTCCACTTGGATCATCTTCTTGCCCGTGCGTGGATGGACTCGCCCTCCGCCCAGTTGCGCAAGAGGCGCTGGAGCGTTCACCGGCGGTCGGGGTTGATCCCGCATGAGAGCGCCCAGCGCGGCGGCCTCGCGTTCGATTAGTAGATCAAATCGGTTTCGCACCTCATCGCCGGAACGTTCTAAGACCGTGTCCAGCATGGCCTGGCTATCCGGGCGGGGCTGTATCCGCTCTGCACCCGCCTCCCATTTCGACACCGTCCGGTCGCTGACCCCGAGGTACGCGGCAAATTCCCGCAGACTCATCCGCTTCGCCTGCCGCAGCGCCCGCGTCTCGCGCCCAGACCACTTTCCCACGGCCGTCAAGGTTCAGTCCTTCTGATCAACAAGATCTGAGCCTCCGTCAGACCCTTGATCGACATAGGCATCCACATGACCACATCTGGCGTTGTCCCGTCAACGTTGGCGAACTCAGGTTGCTAGAGACTGAAATCTAGCTGTTACAACGATTGCCACTCGATCGCGGCGTACTCCTTGCGCAGCCGGTCGACGAAGCCTGTGCCATCGCCCAACTCGACTCCGTCGATGCTTTGAACGGCTCGTACTCCGACAGCAGCGTTAGTGATGAAGGCGGCGCGCACACCAGCAAGCTGACTAAGCGCGATCGTCTCCCGCTGCACCTCGATCCCCGCCCGCTCCATCGCAGCGCTCAGTAGACGCATCGTGACCCCCGGCAGGCAGTCGGCTGCCGGCCAGCTCACCCGCCCGTTGCTGACGAAGCCGATGTTCCAGGTGGCTCCCTCGGTCACAAATCCGTCGAACCCTACGAAGAGAACATCGTCGAATCCTGCCTCCTGCGCAGCGCGTCGTTGATACACGGTGCCGAACAGCCCGGTGTGCTTCACCTCGGGCAGATCCCGCTCGTACCGGATGGTTCGCAGCTTGATTGGCGGCGCGGCCTCGATGGGGGCGGGTCTCAAAGTGATCAGCACACGAGGATGAGCGTCGCCGGCCGGATGTCCGAGGTTAAGGTCTGGGTCGAAGACGGTGACCCGCATCGTCACAGGTCTCCGCACCTCGCGGGCCGCCTTCCGCACGAGCGCTCGCACTCTATCGATGTCAAGGTTCACCCCAAAAATTCTCCGGCTGTCATCAAACAGCCGACTTAGATGCAAATCGAGTCCCCGAACCCGCCCGCCCTCAATACGCATCGACGTAAAATGTCCGTAGTTGACCAGCGCGAGCGCTCCGAGGTCGCTCGTCGCAACTGGTACACCATCCAGCTCCATCATGAGCACCATCGTGGCACTTAGACATGACGGCGCCACTGTCGGGCAGTCATGCCGCCGCAAAGGTTCGGCGTTGGTTCAGCAAGAGTGCAGCACTAGACGCTTCCGCTTACCTGGCCCGCGATCTAAAATGCACGCCCGCCCGCAACGAAGCGGCGCCGGAGCGACCGGGGATGCGCGGACCCCTCGCCGCGTCCGTGAGCTGACGCACCGCGCCACACCAGCCCGATGCACCGGCCCCTGCGGAGGTGCCGATGCAGCCCACGGCATCGGACCCGAGGTGCCCGAAGCAACTAGTGGCGGAGAACGTGTTGTCCGGGATCAAGAACACCTCTCGGCGCTCGGCGTTTGTGACGACTGCCATCCCGGCTCCCTCCCCTGCCCGCTGTGTCAACCAGCCCCATGTTGACCTTGGGGATGGGGCTTCACAGGACAGGTGATAGGTCCCTGCCGGAGCGCTCCGGCAGGGACCTATCACCTGTCCAGCACCCAACGCCGCAGCTCTGCTGGCAGTACAACATTGGGGCCATCTTGCGGACACTGACCACAGTGTTGTATCGCGAACGGCGAGACGCAACCCCCGTATCGAAAATTTCGCTACGGGGGTTGCGTGGGGGCGAAGGCGTGTCCAGGACGGATAGAACGAAGGGCGCCCAGCGGGCGCCCTTCGTGGGTTCCATTTGGGTGATCAGCAGCCCGGACGACCGTCCTTCACCTCGGCGATGAGAGCCGCCCACGCCGAGCGGTCAAACACGAGCGTCGGCCCCGCAACATCCTTCGAGTCCCGCACACCCACGCCGATCGAGGTTTCGGCGACCTCGACGCAGTTCCCCTGGCCGTTGCTGAACGAACTCCTGCGCCACCCGGCGCGAGACAGGTCGACAGACATCCCGCGCCCTCCCTTCACCGTTGTCATCCGAGCTCTTCCATCCGCCGCGCGATGAGGTCGGCCGACGGACCAGGCGCCAGCGCAGCGGCCCGGATGTGGTCGAACGCCACCTTGTAGCGCTCGATCTGGTCGGACCGCTCCGGATACAACGCGGAGACGTAATTTTCCAAGTACACCACCTCCGCCGAGGAGTCACCGAACGAAAGGATCACGAACGGCTGCCCCATCGCCGGGTGCGCGCCGGCAGAGAACGGGAGCACCTGCAAGGTCACCGCAGCATGGGACGCAAGCTTTACCAGGTGCTGTAGCTGCCCGCGCAGCACCTCGCGGCCACCCACCTCACGATGCAGCGCGGCCTCGTCAACGACCGCCCAGATGCGGGGCGGGTCCGCACCCTCGATCAGCGCCTGTCGCTTCATCCGAAAGGCCACCTTGCGCCTAATCTCTTCCTCGGTGGCCTTGCTGTACTCGGCCCGAATCGTCGCCCTGGCGTAGGACTCGGTCTGCAGGATCCCGGGGACGAGCTGAAGTTCAAACAGGCAGATACTGCTGGCCTCAGCCTCTAGACCGACGTACACCTCGAACCAGTCGGGATAGACGTCGCCGTACTGGTGCCACCAGCCAGGCTGACCCGCGTCCCGCGCAAGCTGCACCAGCACCTCGACCAGATCAGGGGACGCCTTGTAGGCCATCAACAACGAACGCACCACCGGTACCCGCGGCTTCTGCACCTTCGCGGATTCCAACCGCCACACCGCGCTGGCGCTCACGTCGGCCCGCTTCGCGGCGTCCTCAGGTGCGAGTCCTGTCGCCTCGCGCAGGCTCTTCAACTCCGCACCTAGCCGGCGACGCGGTACCGTAGGTCCCCTGCCCATACCGCGAAGTGTGCCACCCCGAGCCAGCGGAAAGTCAACCAAGCCAACTAGCGGCCGTCGTATCGACGTCTTCGTCGCGACAGAGCGCACGGATCCACAAGACCGGCCAGCTCATACGGCAAGACGACGCCGACGATTGGCGAACCCGCGCTACAGCGCTCCGCTATGCCCGCTGAGAGCCGTCCAAGCTCACCGCTCGCCGCTCCCACTGGCGCAGAGCAGCCCGCAGAGCGGCGTCGGGGACGCTCGGCCGGCTCACCTCTTCCAGCCAACGACGTACCAGGGCGGCCAACTCGTCGAGGTTTTGATCGATTGCTGCCTCGTGGAGGGCGAACCAGGCCAGCAGCGGTGTGACGGTGTCGGCGGCAGGTGAATTGGCGTTGCAGCGGGGGCACAGGATCACTGAGGTGTGTCCGGCTGGGGTGGGCAGTGACGCTGCTAGGCATGGTTCCTGGCCGCACGTTGGGCAGACGAGTTCGTCGTCGTTCTCGACATTGACGTGCACGATGCGCGGCTTCGGTCTAGCCGGCGACGGCGCTCGGGCCGAGCAGCGCCTTGAGGTCGGCCATCAGCGCGGTGGTCGGCGCGACCCGCAGCGGGCTGAGCCGCAGCAGGGTCGCCCGGGAGCCGTTGACCAGCTTGACGTGCACCTCGGCCGAGCCGGGATGGCTGGTCAGCACCTCACGCAGCCGTTCGACCAGTGGGGGCGTGCAGCGCGACGGCGGTAGCGCCAGAACGATCGGCTTGACCTCGTCGGCGGCGGTGATCTCCGGCATCGACATGTCCATCGCCATCAGCCGGGGCTGGTCGTCGCGCCGGTCCACCCGGCCCTTGACCACCACGATCGCGTCCTCGGCGATGTACTGCCCGATCACCTCGTAGGTGTTGGGGAAGAAGAGCACCTCGACCGCGCCGCCGAGGTCCTCCAGGGTGGCCGAGGCCCAGGCCCGGCCCTGCTTGGTGATCCGGCGCTGGACGCCGGAGAGGATGCCGGCCAGGTTGAGCACCTGGCCGTCGGCGACGTTGCCCTCCTCGGCCAGCGCGGAGATCGGCATGTCCGCCGCGGCGGAGAGCACGTGCTCCACCCCGAAGAGCGGGTGGTCGGAGACGTAGAGGCCGAGCATCTCCCGCTCGAAGGTCAACAGGTCCGTCTTGTCCCACTCGCCGGTCGGGATCGGCGGGGTGACCACCATGCCGCCCCCGCCGGCCCCGTCACCGCCGCCGCCGAACGCGTCACCGAACAGGTCGTACTGGCCGACCGCCTCGTTGCGCTTGAGCGCGATGAACGAGTCGATCGCGTCGGCGTGCACGGCGAGCAGCCCCTTGCGGGTGTGCCCGAGCGAGTCGAAGGCGCCGGCCTTGATCAGCGATTCGACGGTCTTCTTGTTGCAGGCGACCGCGTCGACCTTGCGCAGGTAGTCGTAGAAGTCGGTGAAGGCGCCCTTCTCCTTGCGGGACCGCCGGATCGACTCGACCACGTTGGTGCCGACGTTGCGGACCGCGGCCAGACCGAACCGGATGTCCTTGCCGACGGCGGCGAACCGGGCGTTGGACTCGTTGACGTCCGGCGGCAGCATCTTGATGCCCATCCGGCGGCACTCGGCGAGGTAGACCGCCGACTTGTCCTTGTCGTCGCCGAGGTCAGCAACGCGCTCATGTACTCGGCCGGATAGTTAGCCTTGAGGTACTCGGTCCACAGCACGACACCAGGCCGTACGCCGCGCTGGACGATCGGAGCGGGCTTTGCCTGGCCGGAACCGCGGGTCGGACGGGCTGTGACACGAGCGAGGGGCGAGCCGCAGCATCACCTGGGTAGTTCAGATCGTCGAGGACCGCCGTGCCGCCGTGCAGGCCCGTGACGGCTACGTGGAGTGCAGTAGTAGCGGCGACGCGAGGCCAGTTGAGCTGCCGGAGCGAGTCCACATGGCTGAGGGCAGGGCCCCGGAGCCTCGGCCGGAATCAACAATTTTCAGTGGGTGAAGGGCGCGGGCGCCTTCGACGGCGAGTGGTCTGCTCGGCGCTGGCAGGACCTTGCCGTGCGAGGACGGGGCCACGGCTGGACCACACCGTCAGATGAGGTCGGTACGGATTTCCTGCTGGAGTACTAGTCGTCGCATCCGGGTTGGGGACAGGAGTTGCCTTGGCCCGCAAAGACAGTGCTCGCACCCCGTGTCCGATGAGGTCGTCGGGCGAAATGATTTTGCAGTCGTCGATCGACGTCCTGCCAGCATACGGCCCGTCCGGACCTACGCGACATCGCTGACCAGGCTGCCGATCGAAACGGGGTCGACGGCGCCTACCGAGTTCGCCGTAGCTCTTGCAACTCTCGAAGCAGTTCCTGAACTGCCCTTGACCGCCTGCCGTCGTTGGCGAGGGTTTCGCGCAGCCGGTGCAGCAGCTCGACGCTTCGTACCGACGTCACAACCGGCAGCCGGGCGAGTGCCATCCGGGCGGTTCCCACCGCCTGGTCGAGGTCGCCCGCTGCCGTCTGTGCCAGGCTCAGCCAGGCACCGTGACGCAGCGCCGACCGCTGTGGTGGTTCGGTGGGATCGGTGTGGGCTCGGGTGTACAGGAGCTGCGACGCGTCGCGAAGTAGCTGCTTGCGTCGGCTCGGGATTCGGTCCGCGAGCACGACGAGTCCGCGTCCCATGATGGCGTCGAGTTCGACCGGGTCGATGTAGGAGGCCCAGCCAGGCGGTAGAGCGCCGGGATCGGTGTCCAGTAGTTCGAGGGTTGTTTCACGCATACGGCAGAAACCGGTGAGGTCGCCCGCCGCTGCGTGGGCGAGGCTGCTGCGGGCGGTGACTAGGGACCGTACAGCGGCCGGCGCGGCGGCGGCGGCTTCCTGGGCCGCCGAGGCGAGTTGAAGCGCGTCAAGTGCGTGTCCTGCGTCGGCGGCCTGGTTGGACATGAGGGCCAGGATGCTGGCGCTGAGCGCACGGTCGTCGGCTGCGTGCGCGGCTCGCAGTCCGGTGAGATACCAGCGCTGCGCCTGTGCGTCCTCGGCGGCGTCGAACGACATGAACCCGATCGTCTGCGCTAGCTGCGCGGCGGCGGCGGCCAGACGCCGGCCGGTCGTATTGCCAAAGGATCCGCTCCGAAGTAGCCGGGCCACCGCAGAGAACTGGTCGGCGACGAAGATGCGCGCGGCGCCCCCCTGGTTGTCGTCAAGCCTCTGAGCTTGAGTAACCACGAAGTCGATCATTTCTAGCAGCGGTGGGGTGACAGGCCGATTGGCTGCGGCGGAAACCAGAGTCGGTGCGGGGTGTTCGAGCGCGGACCAGGCTCGGTTGGTCAGCGCGGCGCCGGTCAACGCGATGATGGTGCGGCGGGTCGGCACGGGTCCTCCAAGGATGGTGACCAGGCCGGACCAGTCCCAGGGTAGATCCATCGAGTGGTCCGCCGGCAGGGCGGGTTGCGGGTGGCGACGTGCTCCCGGCCAGACGTCCTCGTAGGAGAGGTCCGCGCCGAGGGCGGCCGATAGGAGTTGCACGACCAGGTCGGGTACGTCGCCGTAGGGGACGTCGCCCCTCGATATCCACTTGTGCGGGGTCTTCTCGTGGATGGGGCTCCTGCCGCGCGGTGTCAGCTCGGCGTTCAGACGCCGTGCCAGGGTTTCTGGCCGCCACCCTGCCTGCCGGAGTAGGTCGTGCAGCCGCTCGTTTCGTTGCGGCGCTAAGGCGTCCACGGGTCCGACGGTAGCGGTCGGCGCGGAGTCGGGGAAGGAAAAGCACCACCGGCACCAAGTGAACGGCGATCCGCACCAGCGGCACCTCACCATCCACTCCTCAGACCGACCGGAGGCCGTCAAGGTCGAGGAGGATTCGCCGGTGCGACCGGCCCCAACCGTGTCGCCTGCTGGTGCGGGCGGCCCCAGTCGGAGGGATCGCGAGTGACTCAAGTTCTGCACCGGTCCGGCCCGGTGGCTGCCGCCGACCTGGCACAGCCCAAGTTCGAGGGTCCGAGGCGGACACTTTGGTTGACGGTCGACGCCGTCAACGAGTGCAGTGAATTGCCGGACGCTTGCCCGCAGCGCGTCCAGTGGCGGCTGCGTATGTGCGAGCCCGTTCGGTCTGAACTGTTCCGCGAACGGCTGGACCGATCCGGCCGGGCGCCACGGTCGAGGTCGGCAATTCACGCGTATAAAGGTGCCCGTTCGTCACCTTACGAGATCAGCCGACTACGGAGGATACTGGCTGCGGTCCAAAGATGTCTCGCCGGGGCTGGGGAGGCTCACCGAGTGCACGAAATGCCACATTGGCGCATTGGATCCAGAATCACACGATCGTCTCGGTCGGGCTCGATCCTCGTCGCCATGTCGCCACATAGACCGGAGCTCGCATGTCCACAATGATCGAGCCGGTCGAGCGGCGCTGTCGTGAATTTGGTGCGCGAGCCCGTCGTGATCGGCGTCGGTACTCCAATGCCGGGAGACGGGTTTTGTGCCAGCGCCCTCGGCGACGGCCTGCGGGACCTCCGGGTGGCGTCCGGGGCCATGGTGGCACTCAGTCTGCAGCCGGCCCCGGCCCCGGCCACAGGACCGATCCTTCGACCTTGAGGTGAGGAACGCCGTTGCTGCCGACCATTGCTGAGCACCGCTGTACCAGCTTCCCCGGCGATCTGATGATCACAGACGACGCAGGTGACCACACCGCAGGGCAGATCCAGGTGCAGGCCAAGGCCCTGTCGAAGGCATTGGCCGAGCATGGCGTCCGAACCGGCGCACGCGTCGCGCTCGCGCTGCCTGCCGGCGCGGACATGCTGACCGCGATGCTGGCGCTGTGGCGGACCGGGGCCTCGTTCGTACCCGTCGACCCCCGCGAACCGGCCGACCGGTTCGACGAGATCCTGCGCGCCTGCTCAGCCACGGCGGTGCTCGCCGCCAGTGAACCCCGTACCGATCTTCCCGGCCCTGGCAGATCGTGGCTTCGCCTGAACGCCGGCAGTGTCGACGGGCCGATCTGCCGGGCGGTCACGACGCACGCCGGCGACGAGGCGTATGTCCTCTTCACCTCCGGTTCTGCAGGCAGCCCCAAAGGCGTGCCCGTCTCGCATGCCAACCTGTCGTACTACCTCGACAGCATCCAAGCCGCCTACGGCGTCCCCCGGACCGGCATGCTCGTGCCCACCCAGCTGCCGCCGACGTTCGACGCCGCCCTGACGACTCTGCTGATGCCCCTTGTCACCCGCAATCCGGGAATCTCGGCCGTCGGCACCCAGGATCTGGCCGAGCTGCTGCGCCGGTCCGGCCGGCCGGTGCTGGCCAAGACCACACCCAGCCAGCTGCGCATCCTGTCCGGTCTGCTCACCCGCGAGCAATGGCAGCGGGTGGAAGGCATTCTCATCGTCGGCGGCGAGGCCCTGGACTACACAGACCTGGAGGAGGTCCGCCGGCACAGCCGTCTGACCGTGCACAACGAGTACGGCCCGACCGAGACCACCGTGGCCTGCAGCGCTCACGAGGTGCACCCCGGCGACCCGTGGTCCGGCCCAGTCCCTATCGGACGCCCGTTCCCGGCCACCACCTTCACCCTGCGTCCGGGCCCCGTCGATACCGGAGACACCGGCGAACTGGTCATCACCGGCCCCGGTGTGGCCAGTGATTACCTCAACGCCGACGCGGCTGCGTTCACCGGCGCCGGACCCGGTCCCCGGTCCTACCGCACCGGGGACCGAGTCAGGCGCACCGGTGATGGTAATTACGTGTTCCTCGGCCGGTACGACGACCAGGTAAAGGTCAACGGGTACCGGGTCGAACTCGGCGAAATCGACGCAGCGTTGCGCACCGTCACGCAGAGCCCGGCGGCCGCCGTGCTCGCCGACGGCGCCCTCATCGCCGTCGTGCAGCAGCGATCCGAACTGAACCTGGACAAGGCCCGCGAGCACCTGCGCCGTCTGCTGCCTGCACACCTGCAGCCCGCCGACTGGCAGAGTCGCGCGACACTTCCGCTGACCGCCCACGGCAAGGTCGACCGCAAGACGCTCACGGACCAGCTCATCGAGCGCACAAGCGAGTCCCGGATTGGAGCCCTCAGCGGGTCGCCCAACGGATCGGCCACCGGGCGTGCGGCGCTGGCCGGTTTGTGGCGCGAACTGCTCGGTGACGACGTTGGCGACGACACCGACTTCTTCGCCGCCGGCGCCAGCTCTATTACCGCCCTGGTCATGACAGGACGAGCCGGTGACCTCATCGGCGCGGAACTCGCGGTAAGCCTCATCTTCGACAAGCCGGTCTTCGCCGACTTCGCGGCTGCCGCACTCGCCGGCGACGGCACCGGCACGCCGGTGCCCGACTGTACTGGCACACGGGAATCCCCCAGCACGACGCAAACCCCCTCAGCCGCGCAACTGAACATCCTTGCCGCCGAAGGCTGGCAGCCCGGTAACGCGGCGTACACCACCGTCGCCGCAGCCCGCTTCACCCTGCCGTCCATCGGCGCCCTCATTGAGGCCTTGCGCGAAACCGTCGCCCGGACAGAGATCCTGCGCTGGCGGTTCGGCCTCGACGAGCAGTACCAAATCGTCGCGCAGGTCGGCGATGTCCCCGCAGTGACCGTCACCGACCTGCGCCGGATGGATCCGGCAGCCGCTGACCAGACTGTCGCTGCCCGCCTGGCCGAGCACCGAGACCGCAGTATCGACGTGCTCTCCGGCGCGCCGCTGGCCGAAATCAGGCTGTGGCACACCATGGACGATGATGCGGGACAGCGCGGAGTCTGCGCGCTGGTCGCGCACCATGTAGTCACCGATGAGGCATCGGTGGCGCTGCTTTGGAACCGTGCGCTCGATCGGGTCCGGACCGGCGGACCCGTGCGCGTCGACCGGTACTACGCCCGGTGGGCACCCACCACCGTCACCGACGCTGCACGACGCGCGGCCGTGGACGACGCCGCCATCGTCGCATGGGCTCTGACCAGCGAATCGCTGAGCCGGCTGCGCGACGGCGACCCACGCGCTGGCGCGGGCAGCTTCATCCGGCTGTTGCCCGACTCCGGCGACATCTCCGGCACTGCGCGGCGGATGTCGCTGCCCGCCGCGGCGATCCTGAGCGCTGCCGCCGCGGCAGCTCTGGCCGAGGACATGACCGGAACCCGGTTCGCTGTTCACGTTCCAGTCACGCGTCGGCGTACCGGAGCCGACACTGACGCTGCCGGATGTTTCGTCTCCTCCCTGCCGGTACCCGCCGACGTGCCTGACGACCCCGGCCCGGGCTGGGTGCGCACCTGGCACCGGCTGCTGGTGGACGTGGCCGGTCGCGCCGGTGCGGATCCTGCAGCCGTCGCCACGTTGTTGCGGGCCGCCGATCCTTCGGCGGTGGCGTTCCAGGTATCTCTGGTGGTGGAAACCCCATTCGCCGTGCATCAGGGTTCGATCCGCTGGCAACCGCATCCGGTGGCGCCCGGCCCGGCCAAGCATGATCTGGCGATCTTCTGCGGTCGCGATCCGCTTACCGGATCGGTGACCGTCCGGATCGACTGGCGTGCCGGCGTCTACGACGATTCCCGCGCCGCTGAGCTGGCCGGCCGAATTTCCAAGACTCTGCGCCGGCTCATTGACCAGGACCAGGCCGCCGAACCACCGGCCGCAGCCGTCACGGCCGACGCCGTGGCCGAGATCGCTTCGGCGGTCCTGGGCCGGCGGGTCGGCCCCGCTGACGACTTGTTCGCTACCGGTGCTCAGAGCATCGACCTGCTGCGGTTGTGCGCGGCCGTCCGCGCCCGGCTCGGCAAGGACATCACCCTGCTCGACATTTTCGACAAGCCCAGTGCGGAGCAGCTGGCGAACCTCGTCAGCGACCGCTTTGACTCCCGGAAGGAGCCCGCATGACCACCACCATGCCCGCGCCGCTGGACATCGAACGGTTCCCGAAGGTCGCCGCGTTCCTCGATGCGTACATCGCCGGCCCCGGCGACGTGGGACGCTCGGACGTCGCCGATCTGTCCGGCACGGTCGAGAGGGTCGTGCAGAATGACGACCCGTTCCCCACCGCCACCATCGACGGCTTCCTGCCGAGCAACCTGTACCGCCAGGTGCTGCGCGACTTCGACACGCTGTCGTTCGCGCCGCCGAAGATTCCCGGAGCCGAGTACGTGGGATCGCGCAAGGCATCCAAGCTGCAGGACTGGAAACCCGGCAGCGACGAGGGCGACACCCTGTGGGACGGCATCGCCCGCGCCGCGCGCGCCCCCCGGTTCGTGCGCGCACTGTTCACGCGCTTCGCCCCGATCGTCGAGCAGAACCTGTTGGACCCGCGGGTGGCCGATGCCACCAACCCCGGCTTCGTGTTGTACGCCAACCTCGACCAGGGCAAGGACGCTGACGAAGCCCTGGGCGCCCACCTCGACGCCTTGCACAAGCTACTGACCATCGTGCTGTACCTGGACCTGTCCGGCCCCATCACCGCCGAGTCCTCCCGGCTGTGGGGAACAGCCGTCTACCACGACGACGGTACCCGCAACACCGTCGAGTTCAGCTTGAACGCCAGCCACCAGCCCGCCGGCCACGTGCAGTTCCGGCCCAACCGCGCCTTCGTCATGCCGAACACCGCCCGTTCCCTGCACGGGGTGGCCGGCGGCGAGGACGGCGTCACCCGCCGCTCGCTCATGTGGGGCTACTGGATGTTCAGTCCGCAGCGCTGACTCAACCCGCACCACCCGTTTCCCGCCCGGCCTGGCCCCTCAGGACACGCCACCGTACTCGCCGGCCCCCACTCGGGACCGGTGTCCCACCGCCCGCCTGGAGAGCTCATGAAAGTCATCGTCGGGTACAACCTGAGCCACGACAGCAGCATCTGTGTCCTCGGCAACGGCCGGATTCTGGCCGCCTGCGCTCTGGAGCGCAGCAGCCGCGTAAAACGTGGCGTCGTCCCCGTTCACGCCTACCCGGCCGCGATGACGGAGCTCACCCGTGACGTCCTAACCGGCGTGGGACTGAGCCACGGCGACGTCGACTACTGGATCGCCACGTCGACCGAGGCACGCGGCCAGAACGACGAGGACCGGCTCACCGACACCCTCGGCCTGCTCGTGCCGGCCGGCCGCCGGTTGAGCCTGCCACACCCCGGTCATCACCTCGCGCACGCCAGCGCCGCGTTCTGGACCTCCGGCTACGACAGCGCCGCAGCCCTGGTCGTTGACGCGTACGGATCGCTACTCGACGCCGGCCGTGAACGGGAAACCGGGTTCTCCTTCCAGATCGGCAAGGCGCCGGAGACGATACTGCGCACCGTCCGGCACAGCGAACGCATCGCCGGGCGGCTGCGCCCCGACGGCAACATCGGCCTGCCCGATCACCTCAGCGGCATCGGCGAGGTCTACCGGGCCGTCACCCTGGCCCTGGGCTTCTACGAACGGGGCGGCACCTACGACGACGCGGGCAAGACCATGGGGCTGGCCCCGTACGGCCACCGGCTCAGCGAGCGTCCCCTGTTCATCGACGTCACCGCCGAGGGACCGTCGTTTGGGCCGGCCATCGACAGCCTCATCGAGTTAGGCCTGGCGGCACGGGACGCGACCGGCGTTCGCCTTATTCCGCGCCCGGCCGGTACGCCGTTGCAAGATCTGCACCGCAACGTCGCCGCCCAAATCCAGTCGGAATTCGAGCAGGCATGCCTGTGGCTAGTCCGTGACCTAGTGCAGCGAACCGGGCAACGCTCGCTGGTGCTCGGCGGCGGCTGCTTCCTCAACTCGGTACTCAACGCGCGACTGCTCCACGAGACCCCTGTGGAGCGGCTGTCGGTCTTCCCTGCGGCCACCGACGACGGCAACGCCGTCGGCGCCGCGCTCTACGCCCACCACGTCCTGACCGATGGCACGCCCCCGCCACCGGAGGAGCGCCGGTTACGGCACGTGTACCTGGGCCCGCCCCGACTGACCGGCACCGACGTGCCGGACCTGGCCCGACAGCTCGGTCTGCGCGCCATCGAGCACCCGTCCGAGCCCGCCGCAACGGGATCCGCCGCAGCCGCCATCGCCGCCGGTGAGATCATCGGCTGGTTCGACAACCGCGGCGAACTCGGCCCCCGCGCCCTGGGCGCCCGCTCGATCCTCTGCCACCCCGGCATCCCCGGCATGCGCGACACCCTCAACGCCAGGGTGAAGTTCCGCGAATCGTTCCGGCCCTTCGCCGCCGCGGTCCTCGCCGAACAGGCCGGGAAATGGTTCGACATGGCCGACCCCGACAGCCCATTCATGCTCATGGTGTGGCCGGTACGCACCGAACGCCGCGATCAGGTCAATGAGATCGTCCACGTCGACGGCACCTGCCGAGTGCAGACCGTCGACGAGCTCCTGCCCGGAAACCTGCGCCGACTGCTGGAGGAATTCGAACTACGCACGGACCTGCCGATGGTGCTCAACACCTCGTTCAACCTGCGCGGCATGCCGATCGTCGAACGCCCCAGGGAGGCGCTGGACTGCCTGTACGGCTCACGGCTCGACGCGGTCTTTCTCGGGCCGGTCGAGGTGCGAGGTCCCGACCACCGCACCCTGCGGCCGGTCGCTGCCGTGAAGCCGGCGCGCGGCGGCCTGCCCGAGCGGCTGCTGGCCGCCGCAGACGGTGACGCGACCATCGCCGAACTGGCGGCAGACTTCGGGGTGGACGCCGACGACCTGGTCGACGTGGCGCTGGACCTGCGCCGCACCGGCGAACTCCAGTGGGCAGGGGTGCCGGCGACGCCTCAGACGGCGTGGCCGCTGCCGCAGTACGAAGTCGGGAAGCTGGCATGACCGCCGAACACCGACCTGCCGGGCCAACCGTGCTAAATCTGTGGTCGACGGCAACCACCCGTCATCATCACCGCATCGCGATGTCCGCGCAGAACGGATGGACGGCTCGCTACGCCGAGGTCACCTCGGCGGCGACCACCGTCGCCGAGGACCTGGCCGGCCGGATCGAGCCCGGCGACCCGGTTCTGATCCGGCTGCCCCGGGGACCGCTGTGGCTGCCCACGCTGCTGGGCCTGTGGCAGGCGAGGGCCGTCGCCGTGCCCGCACGGGCCGACGAGGACGAGACATTGGCCGCCAGGGTCGGCGCCCGGTGGGAAGTCGCCGCCGGACGACAGGCGCCGCCCGGATGGCCGGACGGCTACCAGGTACGGGCTACTGGGGTCAGCGGCCCCCGGCATTCCGCGCTGACCGACCGGCACGCCTACGTGCTGGCGACGTCGGGAACCACCGGGACACCGAAGCTGGCCGCAGTCACCCACGCCACCAGCGCAGGGGTGCTGACCGGCCTGCGGGACCGCATTCCGGTCGCCGCTGACGAGTGCGCGGTGCACACCGCCACGTTCACCTTCTCCTCCAGCATCCGGCAGCTGCTGTTGCCGCTGCTGCACGGCGCACAGATCGTCATTACCAACCCGGCACGTAGATTCGACCCGCACCAGCTGCTGAACACCGCCGAGCAGGCCCGGGCGACCATGCTGGATCTGACCCCCAGCCAGCTGACCGCCCTCACGCACTGGCTCGAGACCGACGCCCAGGCCCGAGCCCCTGAGTACTTGCGCCGTCTCCTGGTGGCCAGCGAGGCCTTCACCCCGGCTCTGCTGGCCCGGTGGCACCGCCGGTCCGGTACCACCCACACCGTCTACCACCTGTATGGCCAGACCGAAACCGGAGGGGCGGTCAGCGCTCAACCGCTGACCCTCGCCGACGCAGCCGCCGACCGGCTGCCTCTGGCCGTGCCGGCCCCGGCGTTCACCGCCGTGCTCGACCGGCCCGCCGGCACGGCCGAGGACCAGCCCACGGAACTATTCCTGTCCGGTTTGGATCCCGCCGACGGCTACATCGAAGAGAACGGCCTCGAACGGAGCCGGTACGACAGCGTCGCCGGCGGCCTTAGCGGGCTATACCGCACCGGCGATCTGTTCGTGCGCGACGCTGACCAGCTGACGATGCGTTTCGCCGGCCGCACCGATACCGACGTGAAGATCCTCGGTGTGCGGGTGGATCCGCTCGCCATCGAACAGGCCGTCGGCGGAGTCGCCGGGGTCGGGCACGCTGCCGTCGTCGTCTCACCCGGGGCCGGCGGAGCCGATCTGTTGCACGTTGCCTGGACCACGACGACCGACGACAACCTGCGCCCGGCCGTCGCGCAAGCAGCCACGGCCGCGCTCGGCCCGCAGGTCGCCACCCCACTGCTGCATCCGCTGGATGTCATGCCCCTGACCACGTCCGGGAAACTGGACCGGGCCGCGTTGCGCGGCCAGATCGCCGCGCCCAGCAACGCCGGCCCCGCGGAACCGGCGCAGACCGGCGACCAAGACGTCATCGCGGACTTGTGGCGGGCCGCCACCCGGAACGCCGATGCCGACAGCGACTTCTTCGCCGCCGGCGGTAACAGCCTGTCCATGCTGGAACTCCTCGCAGGAATCGTGCAGCACACCGGCGTACGGATTCTGCCGCAGCAGTTCCACCACCAGCCGACCCTGGACGGTTTGCGAGAACTGCTGCGCGCCGCATCGTCGCAGCCGGCCGCCGCAGATAACCGGGCCGCGGTGGGGAATGAGGCAGCCGGAGACGACCGGGTCCCGGCCGGCAGCCTGACCCGGCGGGTGTGGGTTGCCGAATGCATCGGCGGACCGGATCCCGCAGCGTTCTGGATTCCGGTGGGTCTGCAGATCGATGGTGAACTCGACCTGCGGCGGCTGGAGGTCGCGCTGCGCCGTGTCGCCGGCCGTTTCGACGTGCTGCGTGCCGCCGTGCACCCCGAGGGTGCCAAGCTGACGCTGATCGGCGACAGGGTCGCGGTTGACCGGTTCACCGTCCGCCGCGCCGCCGCGCTCGGCTCGCTGACCAGCGGCGAGCCGCTGCTGCGGGTGTCCGCACACACCCAGACCGGGCGCACCGACATCGCTCTGCGGCTGCACCATGGCATCGCCGACCGGACCAGCCTCACGACGATCCTGCAGGCGCTAGCCGAGGCCTACACCGATCCGACAGCTGACCCCGCACCGGCGCCGTCGTACCTGAGCTGGCGCACCCGCCGCGCCGCGGCCGGCAACCCGGAGCAGGCCCGCGACTACTGGCGGCGGGTGCTGCCGCGACGACACAGCGGTGACATCGTGCCCGGATCCGCCCGCATCGCCCGGGTGTCCCGTCCCGCCGGGGCGCTGGCGGCGACGGCCGGCGCCAGCAGGCACGCGGCCTGGTTGTGGGCCTACAGTCAGGCGCTAGCCGCCCACCGGCTTCCCCAGCCACACCTGATCGGCGTCGACGTCGATCTGCGCGAGCCCGGCGAAGCCTTGCTGGTCGGCCCGAGCGTGCAGACCCTGCCCGTTGTCGTCCCTGCCGCGGACGTGGCCGGGCGCGGCCCCCGGGCCACGACCGGAGTGCTGGCCGAGCTGCTCTCACACCGCGACATCGACATCGATACGATCGTCGAACCATCGCGGCGCCCTACCGGCGATCCCCGCCAGCCGTACTACCGGCACCTGCTGGTGCACCAGCACACCGACTACCCCGCGCTGCTTTTCGATGGCACCACCGCAACGTACGTGCGCACCCCGCCCGGCATCGCTGCACACACCACCACCTTGTACGTGCGGGAACGCGACGCCGGCGCCACCGACGTCGAGCTGGCCTTCGACGCCCGCTTCCTCGACGCCGGCACCGCACAGACCATGCTCGACACCGTCGTGGCAACCGCAACCCTGGCGCAGGAGGTCACCCGGTGAGCGACCCAGCCGGTGCCGTCGAGGGCGACTTCACCATCACGCCGCTGCCAGCCACCACGATTCCCGGCGCACCCGCTCCGCTGCTGCTCAGCGGCGGCGACCGGGTGCCAAGCTCCGAGCAGGCGGCAGCGCTTCGTGCTCTGCTCGACCGGCACGGCGTGCTTCTCATCCGGGGCCGCAGCCCCGCGGGGCCTGCCGAAGTCGCCCGGTTCGCCGAAACCCTGTTCCCCCTCGATCCGGTGTTCGAGACCGGCGAGCACCCACAGGCCGACCAGGCCGAGGCGGTGTACCGTCCGGTGCCGTTCGACTCCCGGCAGACCCTGATGTGGCACCACGAGAACAGCTTCAACGCCGTCTTCCCCCGAGTCCTGATGTTCGTCTGCCGGACGCCCGCCGTGACCGGAGGTGCCACCACCCTGGTCGACTCCCGGCTGGTGTACCAGCGCGCGGACGCTGCGGCCACCAGCCGGCTGCACACCACCGGCATCCGGTACGTGCGCCTGTGCGACGAGAACACCGGCCGCAGATGGCAGCAGCTGTACGGCACCGACGATTCGGCTCAAGCTGCCCGGGCAGCCGCAGCGGCCGGCGAGGAACTCGAAATACACCGCAGCACCGCCCGTATCGTGGCGACCCGCCCGGCGTTCCGCACCGGCGCGCACGGCACCGTCTGGTTCAACCAATTGCTGCACTGGCACCCGGCGGCACTGCCCGACGATCTGCGCCGGCTCGTGCGCCGCGGCGCCGTTCCCGCCTTCCGCGACTGCACCCACGGCGACGGCACCCCGATCGGCGACGACCTGATTGAGCACATCACCGCCATCAGCCAGGACGTGGAGTATCCCGTGCCCTGGCAGGCGGGAGACGTCCTGCTGGTCAACAACCTCGTCTACGCCCACGGCCGTCACCCCTACCGCGGCACACGGGAACACTTCGTCCGCATGTTGGGTCACGCCCGTCACCAGCACCCGGACGCCGGGCAGCGTCGTGCCGAACAGGAGGGCTGACGATGCGTCTGGTCACCATCGCGATCTCTCGAGACGAAACCCCGTACCTGCTGCAATGGGTCGCCTACCAGCACCTCATCGGCTCTGAGCAGGTCCTCATCTACGACAACGGCCACGACGCCGAAGGCACCGACCTGCTCCGCCGGCTCCACGAGCACGGTGTCATCGAATGCGTGCCCTGGCGCCAACGCTTCCCGCACGGGCCGCAGGTGCCCGCCTACGACGATGCCCTGTCCCGAGTGCGCGGCACCACCGACTGGGCGCTGATCTGTGACCTCGACGAGTACGTGGTCCCGGTGCTCACCGACACACTCAGCGAACTGCTGGACGAGGCGACCGACCTGGACGCCATGTGGTTCCCGTGGCTGATCTTCGGTTCCTCAGGTGAGCTCAGCTACCGTCCCCAGCCGCTGATCGAACGCTTCCAGCGCCGGGAACAGGTCGACGACACCACCGTCACCCCGGTCAAGAGCGCCGTACGGCCCGACCACGTCGTCGCCGCGCACCTGCACGTGCACCCGATCGACAGCGACGCCTACGCCAACCCCCTGGGTGAACGAAACTACCTGCGTGCCTCCGACGGCGTCAGCCGGCGCTCCGCCCAGTTCGCCCGCGGCGCCGACGTCGCCCGCACCCACCACTACATGACCAAGTCCGCGCAGGAATGGGCGCACAAGGTAGCCCGCGGCAGGGCGGACCGCGGCTACGCCGACGAACAACCCCGCCGCAAGCTCGACGAGTTCGACCTGTGGAACCGCAACGCCGTACGCGACACCACCGCCCTGCGTTTCCTGCAGCCCCTGCACCAGGAAATGGCCCGCATCGAGAAGCTCATCGAGTGAGCATGACTGCCGCATCTCCGACCTCGTCGCCCCCTGTTCTGCCCGCGCACGCCTCCCAGCAGGGCCTGCTGGGAGGCGGTACCCCCGCCGCCAACTGCGGATTCGCCTACGTGGTCACCGGCGACCTCGACGCCGAACGCCTAGCCGCCGCGTACCACCATGCGCTAACCGGTTACGACGCACTGCGCCTGAGCCTGGTGTCCGGCCCGGAACCAGGATGGGCCGTCACCAGCTCCGTGCGCGCCATGGTTCACCTGCACCCCGGTGTCACCACCGCAGGCGTCGACGCGATCGTGCGGGAACGCACCACCGCGACCTTCGACCCGGCCGACGGCCCGCTAGGAGAGGTGCACCTGCACCGGATGCCCGACGGCCGGTGGCTGGTTACCGAGATGTTCAGCCACCTGATCGCGGACGGAAGCAGCCTGCGACTGTTGCACGAGCACCTGGCCGAGCAATACCGCAGCCCCGGGTCAGGCGGCCCCCGCGCCGGCAGTTACCAGCAGGTCCTGGCCACGACTCACCCTGCGCCCGACGCCGAGCACATGCTGCGGGAACAGTTCCGCGGCTATCGGACGCCGGCCGCTGCGGCCGTTCTGGGCGACGTGACCGGCGACGGCGGCCCACAGGAGGCCCGCGTGGAGCTTCGACTGACCGCAGGTGAGCGCGATCGGCTCGCCGCAGCGGCCAGCCGATCGCGAGCCACTCTGGCCGCGGCGGTGCTCGCCGCGCACGCCCATGCCGTGGCTCGACACCTCGGCGCCGGGGACATCGTCGTGCACGTTCCGGTCGACGCCCGCGACCCCGCCTCTGATGCCACGTTCGGGCAGCTGACCGTGCTCGCCCCGATCCGCCTCACGCACGACTGGTCCGATTCGCTGCGAACGCACCTGCGCCACACCGCGCGGGCGCTGCTCGCAGCCCGAGGCCGGCTGACAGCGGGACTTGCCCTGCTCGACGAGGTCGGCGCGCTGCACCGGCTGTCCGACCCCGCGGCGACCGCCTGCGTGGTCCAGGACAGCGCACCGCAGGCACCCGACCTGCCAGGCCTGAACTCCATCCCGGTCGCCATCCCCGACCAGCACACCGCCGGCGGTCTGACCACTGTGGTCCGTCACGACCGGGACACCACGACCATCACCCTGCGCGCCGCGCGCAACAGCGTTCTGTACCCGCATCTCGCCGGTATCGCAGCCACCATGAGGCATGTCCTCGACCTCGTCGCCGAGGATGTCGGCCCACCGCTGGGTGCCGATGCGATGCTTCCGGCTCTGGTGCGGCGGCCGGCGCTGCGGCACGCCCGGGCCGGGCAGCCGTATCCGTGGCGGCCCATCGACCACACCCTGCTCGACACGCTCGCCGATGAGCATCCGGTCGTCTCCGACGGTCCCACGACCTACCCGGCCGGCCGGCTACGTGAGCTGGCTCTGCACCGGCTGCGGGAACTGGCCGGCCACGGTGTCGGTGGCGGCGACATCGTCGTGGTCGACGACGCCACCACCATCGGCCGGATCGCCTCCTTCCTGGCGGTTCTCGGCGCCGGCGCGGTGTACGTGCCCGTCAGCAACGACACTCCCCGCCAGGTCCGCGACCAGATCATCCAGCAGTCGAACGCCGCCGTTCTTCTCACCGGCGACGGGTGCCGAAAACTTCGCGCAGACTGCCGCCGGCCGGCCGGCACGGAACGGACGGCCGGACCGGACGACCCGGCCTACATCATCTTCACCTCCGGGTCGACCGGCAGCCCCAAAGGGGTGATCGTCTCCCGGGCATCGCTGTCGAACCTGGCCCAGGGCGAGCCGGACCGTTTCGCGATCGCCCCCGGCAGCCGGGTGCTGTTGATCGCGCCGCCGACCACCGACCCCTGGCTGTGCCATGTCAGCGGCGCGCTGCTGGCCGGCGCCACCCTGGTTCCCGCCGACCTCAGCCGCGGCACCGTCGGCGATCACCTCGCCGCCGGTGGCGTCACCCATGCCTTTCTGCCCGTGGCGCTGTTCGACGATCTCGCCGCCGAACTGAGCACCGGCCGGAGCCTGCCCCAGCTGCACCTGGTGGCCACCGCCGGAGACCGGAGCCGGCCTCGGGCGGTCCGCCGGATCCTGGCACACGGTGGGCTGCGGGTCGTCAACGTGTACGGGCCGACGGAGGCGACTGTGACCGCCGCTGTCGCAGAACTCACCGACCCGGCCGACCCTGCGCCGGTCGGCAAGCCCATCCGCGGGCTCGGCGTACGTATCGCCATCGACGGCGTCGCGACCGCGCCCTGCGGGGTGCCCGGGGAGTTGCTGCTGACCGGGGCTGGACTGGCTCAGGGATATCTCGACGACCCCGCCACGACTGCGCGCCGGTTCACCACCGATGCGGCCGGGACACGCTGGTACGCCACTGGCGACCGCGCGCATCTGGGCACCGACGGGCAGGTGTATGTCACCGGACGGCTCGACCGGCAAGTGAAGATCCGCGGATTCCGGGTCGAGCCAGGACACCTGGAGGCCGCTGCTCACGCTACCGGGCTCTGCGGGGATGTGTACGCGCACGTCGTCGTCCAGCCTTCCGGGGACAGCGTGCTGCATCTGTACGCCGAACACTGCCCCGATCCGGCGGCTCTGCAGGATCAACTGCGCCGCCAGGTTCCTCCGGCGCTGATCCCTGCCAGGATCGTCGCCGTCGACCAACTGCCGCGCACCGCCGCCGGCAACGTCGTGATCGAGCAGCTTCCGTCACCACCGCCGAGAGCCGCTGCGACGGCGATGACCGGGGTGCTGGCCGATACCTGGGCCAAGGTGCTGGGCGCCGCGCCGGCGCCCAACGACGACTTCTTCGCCTGCGGCGGAGACTCGTTGCAGGTGCTGCGGCTGGTCCGGGCCATCCGGCAAGCCGGCGGCGAGCTGACGCCCGAGGACGTCTACCAGCTGCGTACCGCCACGGCGTTGCACACCGCCGTCACGCAGGACCTCGCGGCACCGGGGCAGGATCCGGCGTCGGATCCGGCGCCGTCACGCACGCCGCTCGGGCCGGCGCAGCAGTGGTTCTTCGCCATGCAGGTCGCCAATCCACGCCGCTGGCATCAATATCACTGGATGCCGTGGGCCGTGCTGCCTGACGGAGACGACCTCACCCGGGCGGTGCACGCCGTCGTGCAGTCCACCCCGTTGCTGTCGGCCAGCATCACCGCCGACGGAATCGACTACAGGACGTATCCGGACCACGCTCCACAGTCCGTGCCCGTCCACCACCCGTCCGCCGGCGCCGACCTGGACACGATCGTTCGTGACCTGCACGAGCGTGTCGATCACCAGACCGGGCGGATGCTGACTGCGGCGGCGCTGCGTCACCGCGACGGCTCCGGAGTCCTGCTGCTGGTGGCTCATCACCTAGTCGTCGACGACTGGTCATGGCACCTGATCACCGATCGGATCCGCAGCGCCGCAGCCGGGCAGGTACTGCGCCCGGACACCGGCTACCGCTGCTACGTTGCCGCGATCCGGCGCGCCGCCGATGCGGGCGCCTACCGGTCACAGCCGCGTCGGTGGCAGGCGGTCTTGGACGCCGGAGCCACCACGCACCAGGGAGCCGGAACGCCCGCGGCGGGCCGGCTGACCCGGACCTTGACCTTCGATCTCCGCACGGTCGCGGCCGACTGGGGCGTTTCTCAGGCAGCGGCACTGCTGGCCTGCCTCGGTCAGGCGCTGGCAGCGGCCGGCCTGCCAGGCGCGACCGTCGTAAACCTGGAACGCAACGGACGAACCGCGCTGGCGGGCACCGACCTGTCCGACACCGTCGGCTGGCTGGCACTGCACCACCCCGTCGTGATCACCCACGAACCGGCTACCGCGCGCGTGGCCCGCGGCATAGCCGATCTGCTGTCGGCGGTCAGCGACAGCGGAGTCGGTTACGCCGTCACCCGCTGGGACAGCCACAGCACCGAGACCCGGATCGGGCGCATCGCCGTAAACATCGCCGGCAGCCCAACGTACGGCACACCGCCGGCCGCAGGAGCCGGTGATCTCCTGGACCGGCTGGACCGCTGCCCGGTCCCGGCCAACAGCCCGGACAACCACCTGCCGTACGACGCCTCGCTCGTGTTGCGGCCCGGACCAGGCGACACCGTGACCGCCGAGTTCGACGTCGCCGACGGTGCCTGCTACCTACCCTTCGCCGAAGAGATCATCGACGGCCTCACCGCAGCTCCCGCAACACCGGCGCCACCGATCACGCCGATCTTCCACCGCAACGTCCCGGTAACGGCCATGCAACGGCTGATGCTGGGCACCGCGAGCGACGGGCCGGGTGTGTACCGCCCCCGGCAACTGCTGGAGTTCCCCGAGATCCCGACCACGGAGGCGGCCTCGTTCGCTGACCGGCTCGCCGCCATGCTCGGGACGCTCGCCCCCTTCCGGTCCCGCTTCACCGATACCGTCGCCACGATCGCGCAGTATCTGGCTCCGCCCACGGCCCTGGCCGTACACCGCCGGCCAGGCCATGCCGCAGCGGGCGACCAGTGGTTGCACTCGCCGGACGACGTCGACGCCGCCGCAGTCCGGCACGGCGCCGCACCCGCGTCCCTGACCGTGTTCGACGCCCTGGACGGACCGACACAGATCGGGATGACACTGCACCACGCGGTCGCCGACGGGATGAGTAACCGCACACTGCTGGATCTGATCGGCGCCATGGCCCGGGCCTGGAGCACCGGAGCTCCCATACCTGGCGACCGGCCCGTCGACGGTGACCTCGACGCTCTGGTCAAGCACGCCGCCGCTGAGCAGCACGCCCAGGAGCAGCACACCAGTGATCAGAAGGGTGACGATTCGGCAAGGGGGCAGCCTGGCCGAATCGGCGCGGTTTTAACCGGCGGCGCGACCGGTCGACCAGCAGGGGAGAGTCCGGCCGCACCGCATGGCGAGGACGCCACGGCGAGCCTGGACGCCGACGCCACCCGGCGGCTCACCACCTGGTCCGTCGGCCACGGTGTCGACCTGCGCTCAGTGCTGGCCGCAGCCGCCGTGGCCACAGCACGCGAGCACACCGCAGGGCCTGTCCACCTGGTCGTCAGCGGCCGCACCCCCGACATCGCCGAGACGATGCACGCCCTCGGCATGTTCTGGTACTTCACCGTGATTAGCACCGGAGCAACCGGTACAGGCGGTGACCTGGTCGCGCTGACACGCCAGGTCCATCGACACGCAAGCGCTCCGCTGAGCACCGTTCGTGCCGCCGCGATCCAATGGCCTTCCTGGACGCGCCCGGACGCGACCAGTGTCAACTACATCAAGGCCTCGCAGCCAGGCACCGGCGGCGAACCGGCGGGTGTCCGCGTCACCGGCAGCCGCGACCTGTTCCACCATGACCGCCAGCTGCAGTTGCTACACCAGGCCGATGGCGCGATCCAGATCCGCTGGTACTGCCGGCACGGCACCGCGCCGCACCTGCTCCGTGACTACCTCGACCGGCTCACTGCCGCCGAAGAGCCAGACCGCAGCCTCGCCATCGAGGAGAAATCATGACCCTGCCCGGACCGTTCGCACCCCAGCCTGGGGAGCACCTGCTGACCTGGGCGGCGGCCAACACCGATGAACTGCGACAGCGTCTGCGCACCGACGGCGTCGTCTGGCTCCGCGGTTTCGCCGCCGCCGAGGTTGACCTCGCCCAGCACCTGCTGACTCAGCTCGGCGCCGAACTGATGGAGGACGTGTTCTTCTCCACCCCGCGCAGCGCCGTCGCCGGCAAGACCTACACCGCCACCGAATATCCCGCCGACCAGATCATCCCGCTGCACAGCGAGATGGCCTACCTCACCCGTTACCCCCGGCTGCTGTGCTTCCACGCGCTGGTCTGCCCCGCCACCGGTGGGCATACCACCGTCGCCGATCTCGACGCGGTCACCGCCCACCTCGGAGATCTGCCGGACCTGTTCCACCAGCGGAAGGTCCGCTACACCAGGGTCTTCCACCCCGGCGTCGACATCCCGCTTAGCACGGCATTCGGCGCCGACGATCCCGCCGTCATCGCTGGTATCGCCCAGCGGCACGGCATGACCCTGCACGACGGCCCCGACGACCCCAGGCTCGTCTACACCGCGCAGGGAGTTCTGCGAGACAGCGTCACAGGGAAACTGGTGTGGTTCAACCAGGCATCCCTGCACCACCCGGCCCAGCTGCCCAATGCCACCCGCGCCGCCCTGACGTCCTTGTACGGCGCCAACGGGCTACCCCGGCAGGCGCATTTCGCCGACGGGCAACCGATCAGCGACGAGATCCTGCACCAGATCTCCGATGTACTCGAAACCAACACTCAGCTCATCGACTGGCAGCCCGGCGACGTCGTGCTGGTCGACAACCTGCGCTACCTGCACGGACGCAGCACCTTCTGCGGCGACCGCACCGTCCATGTCGCGATGGGGATGCCCTGCCACGGCGCCCAGCGCGATCCGCTGTTCAGCTGAACTCGACACTGCGACCCGAGGACGCCTCATGACTGAAGCCCCCGCCCATCCCGTCGCCGGCGGCGGCACGAGCTCACCCGGTGGCCCCGGAGCGGATCTGGGCGACCTGCTTGGCCACCGTCGGCAGGCACCTCGACGAGCAGCGGCGCACCGCGGCGGCGCTGGCCGACGCCAGGATGCCCGCAGACCAGCACGGGGAAGTCGTCCGGCTGCTGCGCACCCACCTCGCCCTCCCCGGGGCACCCCGTTTCTACGACCCTCGCCCCCGGCTGGCCCGCAGCAGGGACGAGGCGCTCGCCGCCATGGCGGTCCCGCTGGAGATCTGCGCGGCCAGCCGGGGTATCGGCACCGTGCTGCGCGGGCGAGGGCTGCCGCGGTCCAAGACCACTACGACCTGGCCGCCTACCCGATGCTGCTCGACGATCTGCGCCTGGCCACCATCATCGAGTTCGGATTGGGTACCGGCGCCAGAGCGCAACGGCTGGCCGACATCACCGCCTGCCACGAACTACAGCCGCACATCGTCTCGATGGACAGCCGCCCGGTACCGTGCGTCAACGACCGGGTTAAGTTCCTCGCCGGCAACGTCGCGCACCTGCCGGAACTGCCGCCCGAGAAGCTGACTCGCACCTTTGCTAACCCCTGTCTGATGACCGAGGACGTGCACGCCTGCGTGGACCAGATCCTGACGGCGGTGGGCCAGTTCCTGTCGCCGTGGAACTACCTGCTAGTCGAGGACAGACTGCCCACGCGCGACGGACTGCGAAATCTGACCGCCCACGGAACGTACCTGCTCGACACCCGCTACACGGATCTGTTCGGACAGAACGTCACCTGCGTGCCCGACTCGATCCCGCCCAAGACCCATATGAGCTACGCCACCGCGGAGGGCGCACGGTGACCGGCGAGCCGTTGTGGAACTGGGTGGACCCTGAAGCCAGCGCCCTGGCCCGGCAGGCGATCGACGCACGGCTCGCCCGGCGCGACCGGCTCGAACCGCTCAGCGCACCGGGCATGCGCATCACCTCCGACGACATGCTCCGGTGGGCGCTGACCGGCGCGGAGTTTGGCACGCTTCGAACCCGTCACCACCAAGGACTGGCAGTTGACACGGTCACCCTGCACGCCGGAGACCGTCGTACTGAGCCCGGCGTGCTGTACCGGGTCGACGACACCGGTTACTTCCTGCCGGTTGACGTCACCGGGCCGCTGCCGTTCGGGGACGGAACGCTGGACTGGGCGTACGCCGAACACCTGATCGAGCATCTGCGGCTCGGCCAGGCGATCGACTGGCTGCGCGAGGTCCGTCGGGTGCTGCGGCCCGGTGGGGTACTGCGACTGACCACCCCGGACCTGAGCCGTTACACCCAGGCACACGCTGATCCGGCGGGCCCGTTTTTCGCCGAGCACCGGTCTCGGATCGACGCGGTCGTGCCGGCTGTCACCCCTATGCCGGACCGGCCGGCGTTCATGCTGAACCAGCTCTTCTACCAGTTCGGCCACCGGTGGATCTACGACGAGCAGGAACTGCGGTACGCCCTCGAACAGGCTGGATTCGTCCGGGATACGACCAGCCGGTGCGCCTTCCGATCTGGCCGTGATCCCCACCTGTCTGCGCTGGACAGCGAACTGCGCCAGGACGAGACGCTGTACCTGCAGGCGGTCCGCTGACCGCCGTCTTCTGCCGCCGGGTCAAACGGCTTGGGTTCACCCCACCATGGTCCACCTCTCGGCAACTCGACACGGACGCGAGGAGCGTCCACTCAACGAAGCCGATAGTTCACTATTGCGCATTCGGGCATCGTAAGAGCTGTTTGTGGTGGTGGTGACGGCCGCCCCGACCGACTTGATGCCATGCCTCTCGACGTCCGGACTTATCATTTCGGCCGGCGATGGAAGGGGCTAAAAAAACCCCGACCAGTGGGATCGGCCGGTCTGAGATCGGCGGGACAGGGACGCCAACATCGCCACGCTGCTCACCACCCAAGCGAACCGGTGCGGCCGTCCGTTAGCAAGGAAGAGCCTCTAGTGGGAAACAAGTAGCCGGTGGTAGGTCGGAGCTTGCCCTCGACATGAAGTGAACGCACCCCCAACAGTGGTGGGTCGGTGGCTCACTCCTCAGCCCTCAGGCTGAGACCGTCGCGACGGATCGTCGCGCCGTCTCCCGAGCGTTTCGCTTTCGTCGAAGTCGCCTCGATGCCAGGCGGCAACATCGAGTTCAAACGCCTTAGCATCGAACGCTTCTGGGATTGGCAGGTTGAGTAGCCACTCATTGACCAGAGAGACGAACTCAGTCACGTTCGCGTCGTCAACGGATGGATGAACTGCGAAGAAGGCGAGGAGCCCTTGTGCTAGCGGCTCGTCTCCGTGGCACCACGGACAGAGGGGAACCAGCCGATTGGTTCCTTCGCCGAGCGATCCCGCTGGCCAGCGCGCCAGTTCGGGCGGTAGTCGCAGCATTAGGTACAGCCCGCCCTCGCACTGGTGGCAGCGTGTGTCGTTGGTCTCGATGGACCACCCGGATGCGCCCATCATTCCAGACATCCGGCGCCGAGGAGTGCCTTGAGTTCGCTGAGTAGACTTACGGACGGCTCGACTGCGAAGCCCTTCAGTTCCAGCAGAGTGACGCGTTGTCCGTCGCCGCGGAGCTTGACGCGCACCGTCGTCTTCCCTGGATGATCTTCCAGGACGCGCTTGAGGCTGCCGGCCAGCTGCGGCACGACCCGGTGCACGGGCAGCACGATGACCAGGGGCGGATGCGCCGCGAGGTCACCTTCAGAGAACTCAAGGATCTTGAGGTCCGACCCGAAAATACTCGTCGCACCGTCGCGGTGGTTGACGTTGCCTTGAACTGCCACGATTCGGTCCGGCGCAAGCTCTGTCCCGAAGAGTTCGTAGGTCTTAGCGAAGAACAGGACCTCGATGGTTCCGGACAGGTCTTCGACCTTGATGATGGCCCACGGCTTGCCATCCTTGGTTATTCGCCGTTCGACACTTGCGATCATTCCGGCGATGATCACTTTCGCACGGTCGGGCGTTTCCTCACCGATGGAAGCGATGGCAGTGTCGCTGTTCTTTCGGAGAATGCGTTCAGCTCCCGCCAGCGGGTGGTCCGATACGTACAGTCCGAGCATCTCCCGCTCGAAGGCGAGCTTTTCCTTCCGATCCCACTCCCGGTCACTGATCTCGAACGCGAAGGCGGCCGGGTTCCCGTCGTCCGTGGGCATCATTTCGCCGAACAGGTCGTACTGGCCAATTTGCTGATTCTTCTTGAGGCCGACGTGAGAATCGATCGCATCGGCGTGAACCGAAAGGAGGCCGCGACGGGTATGTCCGAGCGAATCGAAGGCGCCAGCTTTGATCAATGATTCGACGGTGCGCTTGTTGCACGCCACGAGTTCGACCTTGTCGAGGAAGTCCGCGAACGAGGTGTATGCACCCTTCTCATTGCGTGTCCTCACGATCGACTCGACGACGTTCGCACCGACGTTGCGGACAGCGCCGAGGCCGAAGCGGATCTCGCCCATACCAACGGGGGTGAAGTGCTGGTCGGAATCGTTGACGTCCGGCGGAAGAACGCGGATGCCCATGCGACGGCATTCAGCCAGGTACACCGCCATCTTGTCTTGGGCGTCGCCGACACTCGTGAGGAGGGCGGCCATGTACTCGGCGGGATAGTTGGCTTTGAGGAAAGCGGTCCAGAAGGAGATGATGCCGTAGCCGGCTGTGTGCGACTTGTTGAACGCGTAGCCGGCGAACGGAAGCAGAATATCCCACAGCGTCTTGATCGCTTCATCGGAGTAGCCGTTGGCCTTCATGCCAGCTTCGAAGCCGATGAACTCCTTGTCGAGAATCTCCTTCTTTTTCTTGCCCATGGCGCGGCGCAGGAGGTCTGCCTGACCAAGGCTGTAGCCCGCCACTTTTCGGGCGATGGCCAGGACCTGCTCCTGGAAGACGATCAATCCGTAGGTCGGGTCGAGAATGTCGGCGAGCGTTTCCGCGAACTCACGGTGGATAGGCACGACCGGCTTGCGGCCGTTCTTGCGGTCGGCGTAGTCGATGTGCGCATTCGCAGCCATCGGGCCTGGCCGGTAGAGGGCGAGGACGGCCGCGATGTCGACGAAGTTCGTCGGGGCCATGGCTTTGAGCAGCGCCCGCATCGGTCCGCCGTCGAGTTGGAACACGCCGAGCGTTTCGCCACTGGCGAGTAGTTCGTAGGTCTTGGAATCTTCGAGTTTGTGTGCGGACACGTTGAAGTCGGGGTTGCCGGTGGTTCGGCGGACGTTGTTCACAGCGTCGTCGATGACGGTGAGGTTGCGAAGCCCCAGATAGTCCATCTTGAGCAGGCCGATGGCCTCGCACGAGGGGTAGTCCCAGCCGCTGATGATGGCGCCATCCTGGTCCCGACGCCAGACCGGCAGGATGTCCAGCAGCGGGTCCTTGGACAGGATCACGCCGGCCGCGTGAACCCCAGGCTGGCGGATTAGTCCCTCCAGCCCGAGGGCGGTGTCAAAGACACGTCGAGCATCGGGGTCCGATTCGATCAGTGCGCGGAACTCGGCGGCCTCGCCATATCGGGGATGGTCCGGGTCGATCATGCCGGCGATTGGGATGTCTTTCGCCATCACCGGCGGCGGCATCGCCTTCGTCAGCCGCTCGCCCATGGCAAACGGGTAGCCGAGGACGCGTGACGCATCCTTGAGCGCCGCCTTAGTCTTGATCGTTCCGAAGGTGACGATCTGGCATACTCGGTCGTCACCGTAGACCTCGGTGGTGTAGCGAATCATCTCGCCGCGCCGACGCTCGTCGAAGTCGAGGTCGATGTCCGGCATCGAGACCCGCTCGGGGTTCAGGAATCGCTCGAAGATCAGCCCGTGATGGATCGGGTCCAATTCGGTGATCTGTAGCGCGTAGGCGACGAGACAGCCGGTTGCCGATCCACGCCCTGGGGCGTAGCGAATCTTCTGGCTTCGCGCGTGGCGAAGCAAGTCGGCCACCACGAGGAAGTAGGCGGGGAAACCCATCTGTTCGATGATCCCCAACTCGTAGTCGGCACGCGTGACGTACTCGGGCGGAACGCCGTCGGGGAAGCGGAAGGACAGCCCCCGCTCGGTTTCCTTCCGGAGCCAGCTTCCCTGCGTCTCGCCGTCCGGTACTGGGAACTCCGGCATCCGGCTGTTGAAGGCGAACGCCTCGTCGTAGGGCTGGATTCGTTCGGCGATGAGAAGCGTATTCAGGCAGGCATCTCGTAGGTCACCGTCGAAGATCTTGCGCATCTCCTCGGGACTTTTGAGGTAGTAGCCGTCTCCGTCGAAACGAAATCGGTTGGGGTCATCCAGCGTGCTGCCCGACTGGATGCACAGGAGTGCATCGTGGGCCTTCGCCTGATCCTGGGTGACGTAGTGCGAGTCGTTGGTGGCCAGCAAGTTCAGGTTGAGCTTCCGCCCGACATCGAGAAGACCTTCGCGCACGCGGCGTTCGATGTCCAGGCCGTGGTCCATCAGCTCCAGGAAGAAGTTGTCAGCACCGAAGATGTCTCGATAGTCGGCTGCGGCCTGGAGGGCCTCCGCGTCCTGGCCGAGCCGCAGGCGCGTCTGCACCTCACCGGAGGGGCAGCCGGTGGTGGCGATCACGCCGGCAGCGTGGCGGGCGATCAGTTCGCGGTCCATCCGCGGCTTGTAGTAGTAGCCCTCGATGCTGGCCAGGCTGGAGAGCTTGAAAAGGTTGCGCAATCCTTCGGCGGTCTCCGCCACCATGGTCATGTGGGTGTACGCGCCGCCGCCAGAGATGTCGTCCCTGCGGTCACCTGGCCCGCCCCAGAAGACCGGCTTCTTGTGGAACCGATCGTGCGGGGCGAGGTACGCCTCGATCCCCACGATCGGCTTGACGTTGGTCGACTTGGCCGCCTCGACAAACGAGTACGCACCGAACATGTTGCCATGGTCGGTCATGGCAACCGCTGGCATCCCGAGCCGCTCGGCCTCCTTGAACAACGGCCCGAGCTTGGCCGCACCGTCAAGCATCGAATACTCAGTGTGAACGTGCAGGTGCACGAACGAGTCCGACATCTGAACCCGTCTCCCGTCCCGGTCACGGCCTCGTGGAGGCTGAATCAGCGCCTCAGCCTAGTGCTCGTACGGGGTGGTCGGGGTCGCCTGACACCCCAGAGAGACAAACGGCACGGACCCTATCGATGAGGCAGCGTCGACGGGGATCGTGTTGGCGAGATTACTCACCGCTACGCGCTGGCATCGCGCACAGGCCCGTCAGGCTAACAGTTGGGTGCGCGGCAAAGCAGTGAGCCGGCTTTTGGACGGCGGCGGTCGGCGAGCTAAGAACACTCAGGCCAACGAGCGGCTCTGATCAGGCGCGTTGCGCTCCGATGGGCTGGGTTCGGCGGGCTGCCTTCGGGCGTGCGGCGTGAGGCACCGCCCCCAGAAATCTGCTCCTGCTCGCCTCCACTCGTTGCCAGGGGCCCAGTGAGGTGCGACGAACGAGACCAGGATCGGCGTGTCGGCGCGAACCTGCCCTGCCGGGGCCATCGCGGAAGCGAAGAAGATCGCCCAGTCGGGGACGGCGTGATCAGGCGGGACGGCCACCCGCCTACCCCAGCGTCGATATGTGGATTGACGCTGGGGTAGGCGTGCACCGCCAAGGCGTGGCCGGTAGGTGTTCGCTGCTGGTTGAGGTTGGCTGGGGGCGGCCGGGCATCGTTCCCACGTCAGAGCTCGGTGGCTCGGGGTTGACTCAGGTGTCCCGGCCGACCTCCAGCCAACCTCAACCATGCCCGGACGCGGTGGCGCCGAACGCGGAGTGCTCGTCGTAAAGCTCGCCGCGGGCCAGGCAGTGGTGAAGGCCGCTGAGCAGGCGGCCCGCGACGATGCGCAGCGCACCGGCATAGCTGTCGCCGACGGTGCGGCGGCGGTCGTACAGGCCCCTGCATCCCGGTGACCTGGTCAGCGACGAGAACGCCCACCGATGGCAGGTGGTCTTCAACCGGCGGTTGCAGACCCTGCGGTGCGTGACGTGCCGACTCGAACCACTCGCCCAGGTCAACGGTGCCAAGCCCGCATAAGCGCGAAGACCTTGACCGGTGGCGAAGCGGGTCGGGTCGTCGCCGATCTCCGCAAGCAGCCGCGCGCCGGTCAACGCCCCGCACCCGGGAAACGACAGGTAGATCTTGGCTGCGGGATGATCGAGGAAGGCCTCAGTCACCTGCGCGGTGAGCTGATCGCTGGTCTCGCAGGCATGATCGAAGAAGGCGAGAGTCGCTCGCACCTCGACAGCCATGGCCTCCTCGACCGATGCGGGCAGCCGGAGTACCGGTACCGCGAACGCGTCACGCAGCCGGTACGCCTCGTCATCGATCAGGCGTATCCGTCCGGCGCCGGCGAGGATTTTCGCAAGCCGGTACTGAGTCAGCCGCCCAGCGGTGGCGGCGGTGGGCCCGGCGGCGAGGACCGCCCGCGCCTCAGCGCGACGGATCCCGTGGTCCATATCGGCCCAGACCCTGACCGCAGCCGGGTGCGCCTCCTGCAGCAGCGCACGCAACTTGGCCTGTACCTGATCACGCGTGCGCTGAGCCCGCAGCTGCGCATGGACGAGCAGCCTGGTTGACGCCGCCTCCGGCGTGCACTCTGGCAGTGAACGCAAGCGGCCCCAGCCGTCGCGAAGATACATCGCGATCAGTTCTGCATCGGATTTGTCAGATTTTTTCCTGGTCGGTGAGGCTCGGCGACGGTAACCGGCGATCGCTCCCGGCGGGACCTGAAACACCGGCTGCCCCTTGGCTCGCAGCGCGTGGACCAGCAGGCCCCGGTTCGTTTCGATCCCGACCGGGACCTGCCGCCGCCCGTGGGTGTGACTGGTCCGCAGGCCGTTCAACAGCCCGAAAAGCTCACGGACCCCGTCGGGCGTGGCTGGCACTCGGGCGCGGGCGACGACCGCCCCGAGCCGGTCCACGACCGCGACATCATTGAGATGCTCGCTCCAGTCGATGCCGGCTACGAACCGTGGTGACCTGTCCATCCGTACCGAACCCCCTGCCTGAGACGGGATTCAGGCGAGGAAGCGGTACGGACCGACTCCTGCCTGAACACACGGGCACGCCACGGCTACCGCAATAGGCGGGCGGGAAGCACGAATTACCCCGCGCAAACCACCGCTTGGCAGCGCCGTCAGACACCACACGTGAACACGGTGTGGTGCGGCGAGACACCCCCACTCAGGTGGGGAAATACAAAGAGCCCGATCAGCTGGGCAAACCCGGCGTACGCCCGGGACTGGAACACCCCCACGCAGGTGGGGAAGCTGATCGCCAGAGAAGATACCTCACCAACCGCCCCAACGCCACCAACTCACACCAGGTGCACAGTGGCCGAGCCCGCGCACGGTCGGGCCTCGCTGCTACCTCCGCGCCGCTCTTCCTGGGTCGATCTCACCGTTCTCCACGAGTGGACTCACGTGGGCCCCGCCGGTTGCGCCGATTGGTCTGCAGGATGCGACAGGGCCGCACCTCTCGTACCTGAGCCCGCTCGATTGCGGAGGCCCACCCCCGCCGCTACGCTGCTGTTCGAACGTGAGTGCGAATCCTTCCCCCCGTTCGCTCACGGCACGGACCATCTCGCGTGGGGGGGACGTTGTGGCAGGAGCAGCCAAACAGGACGATGGCTCACCGGATCTTCCGACCGCGATGAGGTCGAGCGGATTCTGGCGGAGGTGTCGGCCGGCCGGGGACGACGGCCCGCGCCTGGCGCGCCGGTCCGCCGTGCGGTCGACCCGGCGGTCGCCGACCGGTCCTCCGCAGCGGCGTTGGCGGTGTCGGAGGAACTCGCCGAGTTGCTTCCCGCCGGGCTCCGGCAGGGCGCCACGGTGCGGGCGACCGGCTCAGTATCGCTACTGCTGCTCCTGCTCGCCGGCGCGATGGCGGACACGGACCGGTGGAGCGCAGTGGTCGGCGCGCCGAACCTCGGCCTGGCCGCCGCAGCCGAGTTCGGTGTCCCGTTGCATCGGCTGGCGCTGGTTCCGCACCCAGGACCGGACCTACCAGCCGTCGTTGGCGCACTGGTCGACGGGATGAGTCTAGTCGCCGCTGTGCTACCGGCTGAGATCGGCGAGGCGACGGCGCGAATGCTGAGTGCGCGGGCCCGCAGCCGCGGTTGCGTTCTCATCGTGGGGTCTGTACGGGCTGGGTGTGTCGACCTGGAGATCGGAGTCAACGCACGCTGCTGGATCGGTCAGATGGTGTCGTGGGACGGCTGCGGCACTGCGAGTTTGACATTGAGGCGCGGGGACGAGGCGCAGCCGGCCGCCCCCGCCGCGCGACGATCCGCCTGCCTCGACTCGCCGACGCCGAGTGGAGCCAGCCGCGCCAACTGAGGGAGCAGCGGCGCAGGGCAATCGGCACGAATTCGTTGAGAGGTTCTTCCTCAGTGTGGGAGACCGGGCCGGGCGGCCTGCCCGCCGCGACACGCCAGACGGGATGACGATCGAGAACGTGTGGGCTCCGGCGCGGACCGTGATGGCCGGCGCAGATAGTGGGTCCGCGCCTGTCGAGTGGTCTCGACGATTCGCCGACAAGCCGCGACCGCCTGGCTGGCGTTGCGGGTTGACGGAGAAAGAGTGTGGGAGAAGACGCCCCGGCTACCGCCGTTCCGGACCTGACGTTCCCAGACGGGTGTTCGTTGAGTCAGCCGGGGATGATCTCGCGCGGTACGCCTACCGGCGCTGTCGGTGAGGCCGACCTTCACCTCGATCAGGTCATCGACCCGCCGCCCAAAACCGTGTATCGGCTTGCCGGCATGCTCAACGACTCGCTCCGGTTCAGCGGCGCTGCTGGGCCAGAAGACCCACCCAAGGTTCACAGGCCCCGACACCAGCACCCCCACAGATAGCACGGTTGTACGAGGGGCGAGTCTAGTCACACCACCACCGGTAGCAGCCTGCGACACGACGACCGGCCGGGCACCGGCTGCCGGTGACGATTAGGCGAATCGGCGACGTTCAGCGAGCACAGCCCGCCGCGTGGCCCCTGTTGCCCTACCCGCCGAAGGTCGTCCCGACCGCCGGCCGGCGATGAACGCGCTGGCTGCGCCGACTCGCGTTAGCAGTGGACTGGGCGTTTGACGCGACGGCCTTTCCGTGCGTGCCGCCCGCAACACCGCCATGATGCAAACACTGGCCGACCTGCCATCCATCGTGATCGCCGACCTCTTCGGGATCCATCCCGGCACCGCCCACTGATGTTCGAAGTTCCCCGGCAACAGCTGGTCGGGCTACCTCCCCGACCTGCCCAACAACGCACGCGCCCGACCAACTGGCCGGACCTGAAAGCCCGTCACCGTCGTCCGGCGTCGGCCAACGGGCCGGCCGTGTCTGCCACTGGATTGCCGCGCTGCGCCTCGGAATCGCCCGTGGTGACGTCCTGAGGGTGAAGATCAAGCCGGATCCGGACCAGGCGGCCACGATGCCGGACGCGGCCGAACGGGCCGTCCAGCGCCGTGTCGACTTCCACTTCGACAACGACCGTCGGCTCGACCGGGATGAACGCCAGCGGGTGCCGCTCGGCGAAGTTGCCAGTCCACGCGGCCGGCAACGGGCACGGCCACGGGTGCCCGGCGCCAGGACCGCGGAACAACAGGCCGCGCAGCGCCCGGACTAGATCCTGACGATCGTCGGCCTTCACCGGATGAGTCTGTCCCACGAAACGGAAAGTTCCACTCCCGTCGAAACGACCGAGCAGCAATGTCACCGGCCGATCGAGGGCACCGGTCACCCCACCGATCACGAACTCGGCCGTGTCACGAGCACGGACCTTCACCCACAACTGGGCGCCAGCGCGATAAAGGCTCGCCGCCGGCTTAATCACGACGCCCTCAACACCGGCAACGCCCAGGTCGTCAAGCCAGCCCAGCGCGACGTCCCGGTCCCCAGTCTGCGGACAGACGGCGATCTGCGCAGGCGCGCGGCGCAGCAACCGCTCCAGTTTCGTCCGGCGCGTGATCAGCGGCTGACCAAGCAACTCGACGCCGCGCCCATCGCGGAGCAGATCGAACGCGACCAAATGGGCCGGATGCTGCCGGACAACCTCCGGCAGCCTGCGGCCGGCAGTCAGCCGGCGCTGCAAAAGCGAGAAGCTGCACCGGCCCCGTTGGGCGTCCCAGACCAGCAGCTCCCCGTCCAGCACCGTCCGGCCCGGCAACACGTCCACCAGCGGGGACACCAAGTCCGGGAAGAATCGAGTGAGATCAACACCCTGACGCGACTGGATCCGCACACCACCGCCCGTGCGCCACACGATCGCCCGGAACCCGTCCCACTTCATCTCATAGACCGATCCGCCACCCGACTCGGGCACCGATCGGGCCGCGACCGCCCGAACCGGATCCACAGGCCAACTCAGCACGACCGGTCCTCCCACACTCGGAACGCCGAACGCTAACCCCGTACACAGATAGGCTGACCTGCGGATATGCCGAATTCGCTGAGCTTGAGAGGACGGCCAGACGGAGCCGAGGGGGCCCTCCACGACAGCGACAGGCACAACGGCCCCGAATTGGCCGAAACACCGCTCGCTGGCTATCCGACCTCGATCTCGACATGGTTCATGGCGTTCCGCCGATCCAGTTCCGCCGATCCAGGTCGCTGTGGTCCCGCAGTAACCCAACGGGAGCAGCCGTCCACGCGGCCCGAGCAGGCGCTACGCCCGGCGCCCGGCCTGAGCCACGACCCGTCGCCAGATAGCGGTTGCCCAGCGGCTTGCGGAACTCGTGGCGGACGTCGCGGCAGGTGACTTACCGGGATCGGCGTGAGACTTGGCTAGCGAGACATCGACAGCTGGTGGTCGTGCGCATACGGTAATGGGATGTCGTTGAGGCCCTCGTGTCGTCTGCTGAGTGCCTACGGATACAACCTTGGTGGTCCCCGAACCTGGAACCTGCACCGGTTCGCCGTGGGTGACGAACTCCGGAACGGCTGGTACGACGAGACCGATCCGACGCACGAGTTCGCGCTGCGTGCAGCAGAGACGGCCCGTGATCGTCTTGGCGTGCGGTCCGGCCGTCCCCCTACTGTTGTGGATCTACCGGCGGTGTTCATGGAGGCGCTCGAGGTCTCCCCGCCGGACTGGTCCCGGGAGGCCAACGCCCCACCGACGCCCAGCCTCAGCCTGCCGGCCACGTCGGAGCTGCGCTCGTGGGATCGGGTCGGAGTCGCCCAGTTCGTCCTCGTCATCGCCGACTCGTTGTTCGACCGCGACGCGGAGGACGTCGCCCACCACAACGGGGACGACTACATCCTCGATCCGGCGGTCGGCGTTTCCGGTGACCCGGACCTCGACTGGGACCAGGTCCTCATCGGCACACTGACCACGCTCGGTCTTGAACCGGTCGGCATGCCGGACTGGCTGTGGTTCCGCTCCAGTTGGTCGGACGAATAGTCCGCCCTGGCCGGCGGGCTGGAAGGAAGGCTGCGACCCGGCGGCTGCTGCCGGATCAGGACCTGCAGCGGACAGGGGCGGTGCAGCCTCGGCCGTGTAGGCGTCAGAGCGCAGGCGGGGCCGATCTGCGGTGGTCGCAGCGGATCCGGGGGTGGTCGGCCAGGAATTGGCGCAGATGGCCGGAATGGGAGGCGTTGGACAAGGCTGCCCAGGACTGTTCGGCAAGCCATGTCGCTGCTCGGTACGCGAGTTCTGTTGGAACTGGTGCAGTTGGGCGCCCGGCCCGGTCTCCGGCGGCCTGGAGCATCGCCCCGTATGCATGAGTCAGTGGCTGTGGAGTTGGATGGCCGAGGGTGGTCAGGCTGGCCGCGAGTGTCTGGGGAATGTCCAGGCCGGCAATGTCAAGATCGCCGACATAGAAGATTCGCTCGGGTGCGGCCCTCAGTTGCAGGTGGTCGGCGATCTTGACGATCGGGTCGGGTTGGGCGGCCTCCCAGCCGTTGCCGAATGCGACCGCTGCGAATGGTCCGGGTGTTCGGTGCAGCGCGCGCCATGCGGAGTCGAAGGTCGACTGGTTTTCGATGACTAGCAGATCGCTGCAGTCGGCTAGTCGAGCGGCGCGCAGCGGGGCGGTGGGTTGTTCATAGGCAAGGTCGCTTGGCTGGAGACGGTCGGGAGCGAAGATGCTGCTCGACTCGATCCTGGCCAGAGTCTTCTCGTCGCCGAAGACCTTTAGTGACCGTTCTTCGCGGGCTACCGGCTCGATGAGACGGGCGGCGTTCCGGTAGGTGTCCACGAGCGCCCGCTGGTGGAAGTTGTCGCTACGGCACCCCGAGGTGACCGCGCCGATCGCGGCGATCTGGGCCCGCCTCGGCTACCTCCCGGAGGAGGCGGGGCCGCTGATCGCCGACGGGATCACGCCGGCCACGGCACGGGAGATGGAACGGCACGCCGTGCAGGAGGCCGGTGGCCGGGACGAACTGGCCGCCAACGCATCCGGGAAATAGTCGAGGCTGGAGAGATCGTCGACCCCGGCCGGGTGGTCCGCCTCCCGGACCCGCCCCGCGAGATCGTCACGATCCGCGACGAGGAGTAGAGGCGACCGTCGCCGGCAGCGGACCACACACCCCTGCCCCTCCTCCCGAAGGGAGGGAGCAGGGTAGGGCAGGGGCACTGTGAGTCACGCGTGACGTCACGCGTGACGAACTACTGCATTCCGACGACAAGTCCCCGTCGGGCCGCGTCCTCAACGCCGGACCAGACCTCGAACTGACCTCAAGGGCGACGTCCTGCTCTACCCCATGGGGGTGGGCCAGCAGGTGCAACCGACACACAAACCAGCCCCGGAGACGCTTCCCGACGCTGACCAGGGCATTCCTGTCTCCACGCCGTACACCCCGCAGAGGGGGCACGAAACGTCGCTGATTGATCCCGGACACGCGGGTGTGTCGCGTCGCGAAGGTGTCGCGGCCTGGCCGTACCTTCAACGTCCAGCACCAAAACGCACACGCACCGCTCTCCACGCTCGGCTCCCGCTCCGCGGGGCGTCCGCGCGGCGTCCCGGACGAACGATCCGGAATGGCCGATTAGGAGAGATCGGTGCCAGTGCAAGAGCAAGAAGAGGTTCCGGAACCACCACGGCCTGTTCCGCTCGCCGAGCGGATCTGGCGGATCGTGGGGTCCGTGCTTGAGGTGGCGGCGCTGGTCGCGGCTCACCAGCAGCACGAGGGCCTCGCCGTGGCGGCCAAGGCCCTCGCGGTGCTGGGTGGATCCACGGTGGTGGCGCTGACGAGCTACTTCCGCCGTTGACCCGCTGAGTAATTCGAGTGACCTGAGGGGCGGGACGTTGGCGCGTTCTGCCCCTCAGCACTTCCACCATCACACGTTGCGCCTTATTTTTGCGTCGTGTAACGGCTGACCGAACGTACGTCAGCGCTGGCGGCAAGGCTAGGACCGACACTCGGGTTGACTCATTCCGCACGAGCCGGTAGCCCGCCAGCCGGAATCAACCCTGCCGACATCCAGCGGCAGAACCCGCCCCCGCGCCACACCGGCAAGGCATCAGCCCACCGGAATGATCGACGGGAAGTCCACGCCGGGTACGCGAACGGCGCGCGGCAGGAAGCTGGCCGGGCGAGATGAGCGAAATGCCAGCATGCGCACGTTTATTCGGGGGGTCAGGGGACGGCGGGTAGCAGATCGTCATCGCGGCCGGTCTGGGACAGCCCGGAGGCGTCGACGATGGCGGCGATGGTGTCCTCGATCGGGCTGGTCTCGTCGATGACGAGTTCGTCGGGCCAGCCGAGGACGTCGCGCGGGCTGTACCAGCCGGTCATGTTCTCCGGTGTGAACTCGCTGGCCTCGGGGCGGGTGGTATGTCGGCGCAGGGTCTCCGGCAGCGTGACGTCGAGGTAGCAGAACAGCGACGTTCCCTGGTGGGCCTCGCGGAGACGGATGAGCATGTCTCGGTAGCGGCTGGTGTGCAGGATGCCGTCCAGGACGACGTGATAACCGTGGTCAAGGCAGAAGCGAATATTCTGCTCGATCAGCGCCGGCGCGAGGCCGCCCGGCTTGTCTCGTTCCCTGAGCAGGATTCGGCGAAGATGATCTTGCTCGACCAGGGCGCACCCGCGGCCGTGGCGGCGGCGTAGCTGGCGGGCGATGGTGCTCTTGCCCGAACCGGAGTTGCCCCTGATGCAGATCAAGATCGTTGAAGCTCGGGAATTGCATTCGATGCAAGATGCGTCAGCGGCGTGGCCGTGTGGCATGGCGAATCGTAGCAGTGGCCGCCCAGGACCTGCGGCCGATCAGGGTGCACCGACGGGGCGGGGTGTTGGCCATCGGCGTCCTTCCGGGCAGCATGATCCGACTGCTGACCAGCCGGCTTCGGCGCCACGGCGCCCGGCCGGATGGCAGCACCACCTCGACGTGCTGGAGACCGAGGTGTACCGGACCCGCCGCGAACGGCGCGACGGTCCCGAGCGTACGGCCCGTGGGAGGGCGTTAGCTCGGCACTCCGGGCATCACCGCTGGCGGCGCCGCCCCGGAGTGCTCCGGACGTACGTCATCGTCCAGGTGCCGTCGGCGGCCGGCTCGGGTTCGGCTTCGTAGCGGTGATCCTGGTCCGGGGTCATGCCCGGTACCGAGTTTCGCTGTTCCAGGACCCACACGGCGGGCGGGCCGCCGTCCGGGCCGGCGGACAACTCGCGCACCGCGCCATCGGCCGGGCCGCCTCGGAGCATCACGGTCACAGTTCCCACCGCCTGATACTACGAACGGGCGGCCAGCTGCGCGCGGCCCGTCGCGACCGGCCGTGTCCAGGCACGCGCCACGCCCCGCGACCGACGGTCCCGGCAGGGACCACGCCGGGCATCGTCTCGCAGCGGGCAAGGGCTCCGAACCAGCAACTCACACCAGCTTATGGACCGGGCTTCGGGCCCGCCGCTGACCGACGCGGAACGGGATGCGGCCCCACTGACGCACCGCCTGGGAGTAAACGATCGGCGGCCACGAGCGGCACGAGAACACGCCCTACCTGACCCACTACGGAAGGTACCTGTGGATAACCGGGCGGTCCGGCGGGTTATCCACAGGTTGAGGCGCCGGGCCTTTCCAACCATCCGGCCACGGCCGCACCCTCCTTCCATGCGAACGCCAACCGCGACTCCATCAGCACCTCACGATCGGCAAGCCCGGCACGGCCCGGACGGCTCCTCCGCCGCGTCGCGACGCCGTAGCGGGGTGGGACCTCGATGACCTCGCTGGCGCAGGTAGGCGCGCGTCTACGAGCCACCATCACCACCATCCGCGCCGGCGCGGCGCTGGCGGTAAAGGCGTCGACCCAGTTGTCGGAGGCCACCGACCGTCTGCGCGATCATCTGCGTGGCGCGGACGTCCCCTCCGCCACGGGCCTCATCTCCAGCCTGCTCAGGGCGGTCGACAGGGCACGGAATGCTGCCGCGGCGGCGAGGCGCAGCGCCGCCGCGGTCGAGGCGTACATGGTTACCATCGGCATCTCCGTCTCCGACGGGGACCCGCCAATGAACCCGGCGGCTTCGCCCGAGCCCGTGCCGCATTTGGCCGCGGTCGCGGGGAGCCTGCGGGCGATGCTGCCCCGCGGCGCGAAGACGGTCGGCATGCTGGTCAGCCCGGATGGCCGTACGCGGAGCAAGCCGATCTGGAGCGGCGAGGACGGCCCCGGCCAGGGAGCGCCGGGACTGCGTCGCGATTCACCGCTGCGCTGGCACCAGATGGCCTCGGCCACCCAGCACGTGGAAGGCCACGCCGCTGCCGTACTCCGCAGACCGGACGCCCCCAAACAGGCCGTGCTGGTGGTGTCCGCGCCGCCCTGCGGCGGGCCGAAGGGCTGCCACCGGCGGCTGGCCGAGATGCTCTCCGAAGGCACGACCCTGCGGGTGTACGTTGCCGGTGACAATGGCACCACCACCTGGTGGGCCGACTACCACGGCAACGGACGAGGAGTCGCATGAGTCCCGGCTACTCGCTCTACTGGGGCGCCGACCACACCGCCCTGGTATCCGCGCCCGCCGACCTGGACGCCGTACTCGACCAGATCGCCAGCACGGCACCACACATCGTCGATGTCGTACCCGATGACAACGACGACCTCGGCCTGCAGATCGGCGTCGGCCACCCCGACCGCGCGGTGCTCCTGGTCTTCGGGATCGAAGGCGGTTACGCCTACGAGCCCGACCTGCCGCCCTGGCCCGAACCCATCGACTACGACCAGGGCGGACAGGCGACGACCTACATCCCGGAACGGACCAGACTCACCCCGGGCACCGCCCGACGGGCAGCCCACCACTACCTCCTCACCGGCACACCACCCGCCGACCTGCAACTCGACCCGAACTGATCACGACAATCCGGCTGGGATCGGTGGCCGGCGGTGTCGGCGACCGGGCGAGCTCGGGGCAACCACAGGTTGAACTCCACCACCTCGTCAGCGGCCTACAACGCCACCGCACTGCCCGGGTTGGATCTGGCGCCGCTCAACGTTCTGCACCTGACCCTGCAGAGCCTCGGGTTCACCGACGAGATGAGCGACGCCGACCTCAACGCCATCGTCGCCGAGACCCGTCCACGCGTCGCCGATCTGCCGCCGCTGGAACTGTCCCTCGGCCCCGTCGGCCCCGACGCCGAGGGAATCGGCCTCCTCGTCGACCCGTGGAACGGGATCGAACACCTCCGCGCCACCATCGCCGCGGTGTGGCGAACCATCCCCTAACCCGCGCAGGGGTTCCGGCCGCACGTCACCATCGTCTACAGCGGCTCACCAGCGCCGACCCCACCGATACGGGCCCGACTTGCCGAGCTCCGCAGCCGGCCTCCAGCACGCGCGACAATCAGCGACGTCGCGCTGATCGCGCTCCGCCGCGAGGACCGCACCTACCGATGGACGACGATCGCAACTGTGCCCCCTGGGGCGAATGACGCCGATGCGGCCTCAATCTCGGTTGGGTAGAACCGCCGTCGCCCGCGGCATGGGTAGACGGACGGCAGTTCCACGGCGACGCGAGGCGGGGCATCTACCGGGTGGGGCGCGTACAGGCCCCACGGCGTACCACGCGACGCGGCTGCCGTAGTAGGGGTCAGTCCGGATCGGGCATCAAGCCCAGTGCGCGGAGTTGTTGGACGTGCCGCGCCGGTGGTTGATGCGAGTCCCGGTCTGAGGGGCGCGGTCCCTCGGGGCCGTCCGGCCCGACCCGGATGAAGGTTTCGACCCGGATCACCCGGCGCGACACGCCCCGCACTTCGAAATCGTCGGTACGCGGGGGCTGGTGCGCCGCGCGGGCGCGTTCGTAGGCCGCCATGAACTCCTCCATCGGAGTGTCCTCCTCCGGCACGAGGTCCGCGATGGAGAAGGACCCAGCGTCCCGGGCAGCCTGCGGCGTCGCGTACGTGGTGACCGACCGGGGCCGCCAGCTGCCGTCGACGTACTCTGCGATGGCGTAGCCGACCGGGAGCAACACCACGTTCGGATGAGTGGTCACCGCCCGGCGGGAGTCGGCGTCTACGTCCTCGGGGACGGTCGTCGGCTGGTGATACGCCGAGATCATCTCCATCCGGACGAGCCCGCCGGTGAGGCCGGTACCAGCGGTCGGGTCGATGACGAATCCCTCCATCGGCGATGTGTCCCGCTCCGCCTGGCCCGGCGGGTACGGGTCCGGATCGGTGGGCCGGGGCGGCTCCGGCCCGTCCGGGCCCATCCGGATAAACGGTTGGGCCCGGATGATCCGGTAGCGGCGACCGTTGACGGTGAGCTGGTCGACCGGCTCCCAATCGAGCAGTTCGTACGCAGCCTCGCACTCGGCCCGCTCGGCCGCGTGCCCCGCGGTCCGCGGCGTCTCGCTGAACACCTTCCGGAAGTGCGACGCGAGGCCGTCCCGGGCATCCTGCGGCTCGTCAGCGTTGAGCCGCAGGACCCGCCACCGTCCGTGCACCTCCTCCGCGCAGCCGAACATCGGGGCAGCCCACAGAAGCGTCGGGAAGGCAACCGAGCGGAGTCGGGCGTCGTCCTCGGAGACCGCCGACACCGGATCGCCCCGCTGAACGATCTTGACCAGCAGGTGCTCGGGCACCCGCTCACCGCGATAGGCCATGTACGCATTGTGTTCCATCGGCTGCAGGACCGCAGCCCCGCCACCACCACAATCGTCCTAATACCAGCAGTGCGTCCCCCGGGCTGACCGGTCGCGCACACAGCGCGAGTCGGGGCGGTCTGCCTGCCGGTCGGTCCGAGCGCCCTCATCAGCAGGGCCTAGGGTGCGCTTACCGTTCGGATCGAAGATAGTGCATTGCCCTTGTGCACACCTCGGTCAGTGCGCGGACTACACCGCCGTACATCGGCAGCTTCTGCTTCTCCAGTGGCGCCCAGACGAGCCGGATGTAAAGGTTGCCGTCGTATGCGACGAGTGCGGGGCCAAGGTCCTTTTCCACGTATGCGTAGGCGGCAGTTCCGAGACCGGACACGGGCGTCAGGACAGTGTCGGCGGGGATGGCAGCCCGCAGCCCTTCGTACATTCCCTGGGCGCTACCGTTGTTGATTATCGTGATTTCGGCCATCGCGACACCGGCGGCCTGACCCTCTCCGAGGATGGTGCTGCAGTTCATGGAGACCACGTTTCCCGTGGCGGATCTGTCTTCCTGGGGATCGTTGCCCTTTCGGCCGACTTGCGTGGACAGTGGACCCCACCCGATCGCGGTGCAAGGTTGGCTCACCGCCGCGTAACTGCCGCCGGTGGGGTACGGCCCCACCGAGATTCCGATGCCCTCCGGAGTAGTGCTTGGCGCCGTTCCGGTGGGCTCCTGCTGTGCTGGCTCCCGCGCGGCATCTTTGGGCCAGTAAATCACTGCGGTCGTCACAATCGAGGCTGCTGCGATCGAGACCACCACCGCAAGAATGGTGAGGGGGATGCGTCGGCGCGGATTTATCTGTCTGTTCGGCGCCGTCTGCTGGCCGTCGGCGAGATGCGGCTCGCCGTAGCCCTCTTCGTGATTTGACATGTTGGACTCCTGTGGATCCTAATTGGGGCGCAGTGGGATGGCGGATCCAATGAAGGGAAAATGCGCGTCGGCGGGCCTGGCTGAACCTGACGGCATTCGAATCCGTTGGTCCCCTTAGTGCAACCGGCTCATACCCTGGGGCTCAGAGGGCCGGCTGGGCGGGCAGTGCGTGAGGCCCTCCGGTCGCGGTTTCGGCCGTCCCGTGGTTGACGAGGCGTCGCAGCGCGTTGGCCGGGAAGAGCGGTTTCCCGTCGTCGAGCATCCGGGTCTCCTCAGCTTCGACCGCGCAGTGGGTTCGCTGGGCCATTTCGCAGCCGGCGTCTGTCAGGCGCAGGACGGTCCGACGGCGGTCTGTAGCGTGTGGTACTCGCTGGATGAGGCCACGGTTGGACAGGTCGGCGACATGTCCAATAAGGGTTGTCTTCGGTACGCCCAGAATCTCCGCGGCGGCGCCGGTTTCTACGACGCGCCTGCGTCGTAGGAGTTGCAGGAGATCGAATCCGGTCCAGCGAAGGTCTTCGTGTCGCAGGACAGCCCCTTCGAAGTGTCGGCGGACGACGTTCGCTGTGCGGCAGAGTTGGCCCGCCGCGAAGCCCGGTCCCTCGATGAGGGGTTCCTGGTGCATGGCTTCTCCATAGGTGTTGTTCTTCGTCTCGCTATCCGAGGATCAGGGATTTCGTGTTCCGCTGGGCGGGACCGGCGGGTAGGGCGAGGCTTCCCGTCTGCGGCGGCGTTCCGGGCGGGCCGGTCGCGACGTCACGCTGGACCCAGGCGCAGCCCGCGTTCTCGCTGGGGCTGCCGGTTCTTCGACCGGTTGCGCGGGCGGTGTAGACGGCTGCTCGCGTCGAACTCGTTGATCGATCGCTCTGGTCGCAGGCTCTTCCCCGCTGCCTCGGCCGGCTGATACCTCGACTTCATTGGGCTCGACCTGCCGCCATCCGCCCAGGGCGTAGTTGAGCTGCACCCCCATACCTCGCACGACGTTATGCAGGTTGATCAAGTGCGCGGCCCGTGCCTGAGGGCCACGGCGGCTACGCCGAGCCTTGGCGAGACCGGTGAGCAGGATGAGGGCGGCAGTCTCGATCTGGTCGAGGGTGCCGAGGTAGGGGTCTGAGCGGCGACGCTCGGCGTCTGTTTCCCCGGTGGCGGTGGCTATGCGACTCATCGTTGCGACCTCGAGGGGGTCGCATGCAATGTCGCTACGCGCCGGTCCGGTGGCCCTGTCACAGGGACGGGCATCGGAATGCGGCTGATTCGGATTCTTTCCCGCTCGGTGAGTTGCTCAACCGGTTTCACGGGCCTCCTTCGAGGTCTGGGGCGCGGCTGCCACAACCGCGGTGGCGAGGTCTACGAACGCTCGACGGGTTGCCTTGGCCAGCTGTCGGACGTCGATGGGTTCTGCCCGCGTCAAGATCGGGTCGAAGGGCACGACAACGACGTGAGGTACCGCTCCCACCGCCTGGTATCGCGCAGCCCGCAGTTCCCGCAGGGCGCGCGGGCGGCTCACGACCATGACCAGGATGACCCGCTCGGCCATCCCATCGGCGAGCCCGCGGAGTTGGGTCAGTAACCGGAGGGTGTGCTGCACGCTTTCGGTGTCGGCCCGGGCGACAAGCAGCGGGATGCTCGCTCCCTGCAGCGGTGACCAGGTCCCCCGGAGCTCCACCACGGGTAGGTCCAGGATGGCGATGCGGTACAGGTGCCGTAGGTGCTGTACAAGGGTGTACGTCTCGTACAGCATCGGGGGGCGTCGGCCGTTGGTGGTTTCTGGTTCGCCTACCAAGGCATGCAATCCGGTCGGGCCGTACTGCACGAAACGGTCGACCGTCGCGCGGTCGGCGAAGTCGCAGGCGTGGTGTACGGCGTCCCAAACGCTGCTTGGATTCGCGCGGCCGATCCGGTGTCCCAGGCCGCCCCAGTTGCGCCCAGTGGCGTCGATCGCGATCACGGGATCGCGGGATGCCAACGCCAATACCCCGCCGAGGGCTACCGCGACGGTCGACCGGCCGACCCCGCCATCTGCCGAGCCGACCCCCACCACCGCCCCTGGGCGTAGCGATGCCGCCCGAATCCAGAGGGCGTCGACGACGGAACCGGATCCGAACTCGCGTGGTACGGGCCGTGGCGGGCGCCCGGGTGGATCGGAAATGGCGCTAAGAACTATTGGTTGCGGCGACCTGTCTGGGCGCGCCGCCGATTCGCTGGTGCCAGTTTCGTTGGGCGGATCGGCCACAGCCATCACCTCCGACGTCGTTTTGTTTCCAGTTCGTGTCATCCCTGGTTCTTCGAGTGCCCGTGTCGGCTGCCTGGGAGCGAACGCAGCCGACACGGGCGTGAGTACCGCCTTCACGGCACGCCCCCCAGATGGTCGTTATTGACCGCCCCGCGCCCGTGCTCGCGGCCCTCACCTCCGCAACAATGCCCGGCCCGTTGCGTCACGAAAAGCTGACACGACTTGACACCGGTTAACAGTGGATGCCAACGCTTGACGGCTGCCCACAGCCACTAGTGCGGTTGCGCTTGAACGTTGATCGCGCTGACTCTTCCGCGATCACACACGCAGGAGCAGCTCAAGGGCCGACCCCAACCTAGATGGACCCGGGAGCGCCTGGAACCCCCCGGCTGGCTATGCCCCGCAGGACACTTCGGACGCTAAGTGCCAGGAATCCGACGGGAGGAACCACTCATCAGGCTGGCGAGTAGTCCGATCGTCGCGCGTGACGGGGATGGCTTCCACTCGCAGGTAGCCGGCCCTCGCGCTGGCACCTAGCGACGTTGTTCTGCCGCTTTACGTCAGATTGCAGCGGGCCTCGCAGAGAGGCTGCGACTCAACCGCCACGGTACAACAAAGGCACGGGAGCAGAACAGGGCGATTTCGAGTGGAGTCATCCTCAGTCACCTAGTGCGGCGCCCTGCGCGCGAATAGTTTCTTAGTTGACAGTCCAAGCGCGACGGGGGGAGGGCGCGCGTCTGTAGCCCTTCCGCGAGGGCGGGGCCATCGCCTCACTCACACGACAGCGACAGGGGTGGGTATGCGGTTATCACCGTTCGAAGGGAAATATCTCGCTAATCCGACCGACGTCTGGCGTGATCTGCTGAACGGTTCCGACGGGGTGCATTACGCCGAAGACCTCGGGATGTGGCTGATCAGCCGACACGACGACGTTCGGCAGGCGTTCGGGGATTCGGACACTTTTGGCAACAGGCTGACGCTCGCCCCGGTCTACGAGATGTGTCCGCAGGCTCGCTCGACCTTGGCGCATCTGGACATGCCACCGACCACGGCTGCGGCGGATTCCCCAATCCACACCCGAACTCGACGGGCGTTGCGAGCGACCTTCGCCAGTACCTCCTCACGCGTCGGCGCCCAGTACGAGCCAATCGTGCGGCGCCGCGTGGACGATCTGGTGGCCGGGATTGCCGCCTGTCGACGCGGCGAGGTGGTCGATCTGGTCCCGGAATTCGCCTCGCTGCTGCCGCTCCTGGTACTGGCCGACATACTCGGCGTGCCTGAGCAGGACGTCCCTGCGATCAGGAGCTGGGCCGACGGGCAGATCGCGCTGAACTGGGGCCAACCCACGCCGACGGAGCAGGTGCGGCTCGCCCAGGGGCTGGTCAACTTCTGGCAGTACTGCCAGGTCCTCGTCGCGCAGCGGGTCGACGAAAACGCCACCGGCGACGACTTCGTCTCTCGGGCTCTGCGCTACCGCGATGGTCACGACGGAGTGCTGACCGAAGCGGAGGTGGCCAGCATGGCGTTCAACCTGCTCGTGGCGGGCCACGAGACAAGCGCCGCGCTGCTCGCGCACGCACTTGAGCGGGCACTCTCCACGCCAGCCAGGTGGCAGCACCTCGCCGCGAATCCCCAGGTCGTACCGACCTTCATGGAGGAGGTACTGCGCCTTCAGCCGGCCATCGACGGGTGGGTGCGCCTTGCGCGGCGACCGGCAGTGGTGGCCGGCACGACCATCCCGGCCGGCGCCCGGTGCCTGTTGCTGATCGGGGCGGCCAACCGGGATCCAGCAGCGTTTCGTGACCCTGACTGCTTCGTCCCGGGCCGAGCCAACGCGACGGCACACCTGTCCTTCGGGCATGGGCCGCATTTCTGTATCGGAGCCGCATTGGCCCGACTGCAGGCGCGGATCGCCCTGGGCCAGCTCGCGACGAGAGCCCCTGGCCTACGGCTCGCACCCGGACACGCGGCGGGGTTCACACCCAACCTCGCCTTCCGCGCCCACCGGACGCTCCTTGTTGTCACCCAGCCCCGCTCCAGCCACCGCTTCTGATCAACCCATCTGAGGCGGCCGAACGAGGCGAGGCGTTCGGCAGAGGCCGGCAGGCAGGGGTCGGCAGGCAGGGGTCGGCCCCCTGCTCGCTGCACCTGCACCTGCACCAAAGGTGCCTGAAGCGCATTGAGGCCCAACCGGTAAGTGCGGCTCTCTTGCCATGCCACTACCGGTGGGTCGTCGCCGCTGGCCGTTCGGTTGTAGGGCGCGGATGCGGGGCCCCAATTCGACGTCGGGAACCTCGCCTTGGGCTGCGGCTGCCTCGCCCCCGGCGTACGTGGCTCCCTCGATCCCGGGGGGCAGCCACGCCCCGTCTAGCCCACTTCCGCCTTCGCGCCAGTCCGAGTCTCGCCCCTCCTACCGGCACCGGTGCACGCTCTCTCGGCTGACAGTCATGCCAATGCCGCGCCGAGAACCGCGTTGTGGCCAGGTAGCAGACGCCGATCTCAGGCCGATGGTCACCACGACACCTCGAGCGCCACCCACTGGCTGTCGCGACCAGGGACAGGGCAGCACGTGGGGCAGCCGCCATGTGGTTTCGCACCCACCCGCTCGGCTCAAGGAGCAGCGCCGGCCCGCCGATCGACGCCGCCCGCCGAGTGCTGTCTAGAGAGGCCGTGTAAACCGGAGTCAACCAGTGTCAACTAGCGGCTCATCACAGACCTGGGCACTGTGGACGAATGAAATGCGGCTCACCCAACCGAAGTCCACTGCCCTCCGTCACAGAGCACGCCCACAGGCATGCGCGTCGGTGCCCTCGATGACTGCCGCCACCCTGGACGGCGCGCCTGCGATTAACGATCTCCGTCGCCACGGCGATAGAGATTGCAGCAGATTGTCGGGCGGGACGGACCAGCCGGGTGATGGTAACGGGTTCAACGTCCGCTGAACGTCCCGCAGCTCCTCAAATGGCGCCGGGCCGATCCACATCTTCGTGACACGAGGGCGGATATGTCGCGAAGCCAAGCTACGGATCGGGTTGCAGGCTTGCGGCCAGGTAGCGCGTCTGCGAGCGCGACGTTTTTGGGCCAATGTTAACGATTAACTCCGATGAGGAAAGAACTGTGGTCAAAAGGCGAGGAAACTTCGCGAACGTCTTCGGATACGCGTCTCTTGAGCCGGGGCATGCGAGGGGAGCGGTGGCCGGCGATCCCCTGCGTGGGCTTGGTCGAGCGGGGCAAAATGGCGCCTCCGCTCGGTGCCCGAGCCCGAGTTCGGCCCCCCTGCTGACATACCCCGGTCGGACTGCCATCACGTGGCCACCCGCGTCGAATCACGACCCCATGGGCTGGGCAGGGGCTGCTAGGACGGTTCGCACATGACTTCATTGCCGCTTGATGATGAACCGACGCCCGCGCAAAGAGCTGGGGAAGCTATTAGGCGTGCCCGAATGGGCCGCAGCTGGACCCACGAGAGGGCAATTCACGAGATGCGGCGGGCGGCGAAGGCCCATGGGATGGAACTTCCCAGTGATGTGTCGCTCAAGTCCATGTGGTCTAGGTGGGAAAACGGCCATCACACACCCGGAGAGACTAATCGGCGCCTGGTGTGTGAGGCACTGGGAATATCACTGCAGGACCTCGGCCTGCCCATTGAGGCACATTTCGTGTGGCCGGTTACCGACTCTCACGGGAGGTCGGCCTAACGCATGTTGCTGGCTGATGTGGAGTATCGGCTGACACTCCAACTGATTGCGCCTGCGTAAAGGGGGCGTTGCGAGCACCCGGACCGAGCTGTCAGGTGGCGCCCGTGCCCCCTACCGGTCGCCGTCGCTCCCCTGCGCACAGGCGACGCGGATTGCGGCCCGCCGAGCCGCCTTGCAGTCCGGTTCGCCTCGGGCACAACTCGGCGCCGGCAACAACGGCAGGTCTCCGTGATCAAGTCGTGGGTGGCGGTAGCACGGTGGCGTCGCTGGGGTCGGGAGGGACGCCGAGGGCACAGAGGATCGCGGCGACCGAGACGCGGTAGCGGGATCCGACCCGTAGGACTGGGACCGGCAGCTGATCGGTTCGCGCCAGTTGGTAGGCGCTGCTTCGCGACAGTCCGAAGATCTGGCCGGTGGTGACGACGTCGGTGACCGCGCCGAGAGTTCGGATTCGCTCGATAGTCCACGTCCGGGCGGGCGGCGTCGGTCGGTCATCGACCGGCGTGGTGTGGGCGCTGGCTGCGTTCTTCATCGCTTAGTGTCCATATCTCTTTATTGGCGTGGGGCCGCGCGCCCGTGGCCGGTGGAGGATGCTCGACATGACTTGGTAGCGGTTGGCGTGGTCGACGCCCGTCTCCGCCGTGCTAGCGGCGATCCAGGCGCGAGGGCGTACATCGGTCAGCGGCACTCTGATCACGCACTTGATCTATGTGCCGGCGTGGCGGTTCATGGTGTGGCACCAGCGGATCCGGTGCCGACGGCGTAGCCACTGCACCGTCGCCCTGCAAAGTGAAGGAGCATCCATGCAACCACCAGAGGCAACGTCAGCTCGGCCCGAGCGAAGCGATGAAGTGCTGGGAGCGAAATCGCGAACGGTCACTTCGCCTTTCGCAGCCGAAGATGTGGCCGCGCCGACCGCGATGACCGCGATGGTCGGGTCCGCGCGTCACGCCCTGCGGGCGGTGCAGTCCAGTGGGCTCTATCCGCCGGAGCTCGCCGTGGAGGCCGTGGAGGAGGCCACCGCGGTGCTACACCGGCTCAGTGCCCACGTCGAACCGTACGTGGGTGACTACTCACATACGGCTGCGAAGTCGCTGTTGCAGGCCCGAGAGTCGCTCAAGCAAGCCCGTGTGGCCCTCAGTGACGCACGGCATGCGCTGTCGCTGGACCTGGTGTTCGACGTTGAAACGACATCGGCCGCACCGGTGCCCATCCTCTAACGCATCACCGCCGGAGCAAGGCTCGCCAGCATCAAACGTGACTGGCGAGCTTTGCCTCGTCGTATTCCGCAAGTTCTGATATCCGTTGTTGCGGTTAGGGTCGGGCCGTCGTCGAGCATCCGCGCGAATGGTCGCCCGACGACGGCGACGCCGACCAGGACGTTGTCCTGGCCGGTTACACCGATCGCCCGGCGACCAGGTCTGCGGCGGCAGGGCCGAGTTTCCAGGGCAGTTGAGCCGCCGCCGAACAGAACGTCGAAGTCGTCTCGGGGGAGGCGTGGACGCTTCAGTCCGTCCTGGGCGACAAGCGCCGCCGGGTAGCCGGCGACACGGACGCGTGGTGGCGGGCCCTCCGGGATCGGCGGTGACTGCCGGCCACGCCCGCCGGGCTCAGTCGGATGGCTGCCAACGGTGTCGGGCGATTCGCCCGGTGCCGTAATCGGCGCGCGGCCGGCTGGGTCGTGACCAGCCGGGCTGTGGTGGCCGAGCGGCGACGACGCGCCAACCGGCGGCCCGCAGGCTAGCGCCGCTCTCACCAGCAACCGGGCTTGTCGTCAGTTCATGAGAGACCTCCTGTTCGTTCTTGACCTGCGGTGCAGGTAGGTCCCCGTGCCGAGCAGCTCGGTGCGGGGTTGACGTTTGGTCGAGAATCCCGAAGGATCTACCGAAATCATTGGAAGATCGCCCCTGGGATGAACGCGAGGTACGGCGTGGCGCTGGCAGTGGTGCGCTCCATCCGTTCACCGCGAGAGCTGGCGACCGCCCAAGAGGTAGAAGACTTCGAGCAGGAACTGCTCGATCAGTACGCGCTGGCAATGTCGGCCAGCGGTGTCGGTGATGAGCAGGTGGCGGGCCAGCGGGCCACACTGTTCGAGTTCATCCGGTTCCTGCAGCGACCGGTATGGACGGCGGAAGCGTCGGACGCCGACCGGTATCTGGCGTGGCTGCGTTCGTCGAAAGACCAGGCGACCAGCACCCGATACGCCAAATCGATCGCGCTGCGGCAGTTCTACGGCTTCCTGGTGATGCGGTACCAGGGCGACATCCACGCACTGACCGGGCATGTCGTCGACCAGCCGATCGACGAGTTCAACCGGCCGACGAAGCCATACCACGACGTGCCACGTGTGCCTCCATCACAGCCGGAGGTTGAAGAGCTGTTCGCCCGGTGGCGGGAGTCGCTGCCCCAGGCCCGCAAGTTCCTGCCCGCCGCTCGCGACTACCTGGCAGCGTCGCTGTGGCGCCGTGCCGGGCTACGCATCAGCGAGTCGGTCATGCTCGACATCAGGGACTGGCGGCCGGATCTCGGCGAGCTCGGCAAGCTGCACGTGCGCTACGGCAAGGGCAGCCGCGGCCGAGGGCCCAAGACGCGCCTGGTGCCCGGGATCAACGCGGTCGACGAGCTGCTGACCTGGTGGCTGCGCGATGTCCGGCACCAGTTCGGCGACGAGTGGGACGACCCGGACGCGCCGCTGCTGCCCAGCGAGCGCCGCGACCGGTTGACCGGCCGGTGCCTGCGAGCCGGAGCGAACGCGCTGCGGACCGGGCTGGCCGACGCGGTGCGGCGCTGGCTCCCGGCCTGGGACGGCCAGTTGACCCCGCATGGCCTGCGGCACTTCTGCGCGTCGTCGTTGTATGCCCGCGGCGTGGATCTCAAGGCGATCCAGGAACTTTTAGGACATTCGTGGTTGTCGACTACGACTCGGTATATCCACGTGCAGGAGTCACACATCGAAAGTGCTTGGGCGCAGGCGAACGAGCGGGTCGCCGCTCGGCTCGCCGGCGAGAGGAGGTGGGCGGATGCGGTGGAACCTGCGGCTGAAGGCCGCTGAACGTGGGATCTGGAAGTCCACGGAGATGCGCCGGTTGCTGGCCGAGCACGGGCTGGAGATCAGCGCGGGCAAGATGTCGGCGCTGTGGACTACCACGCCTACGTCGGTCCGCCTGGACGACCTCGACGTGTTCTGCGCCGTGCTGGACTGCACCCCGGCGGAGCTGCTGCTGCACGAGCCGCAGCAGGTGAAGACCCGCCGCGACGAGCTCAAACGGGCCGCCAACGCCGACATCGCGCCGACGGGCAGTCCGGTCGTACCGCGGCTGGGCCGTAACCGATCCCTGCCGCCGGCATGACGACAGCGCCGCCCAGCGTCCACGCGGCGCGTCTGACCCGTTGCACCGTCTGCCGGCAGCAGCCGGTGGCCATGCGCGGCGTGAAATTCTGCTTCACCTGCTGGCCCGGCGGGCCCGTGACACCGCCCCCGTGCGTGCGGTGCGGTGCCAAGACCGGCTACTTCACGTCTGGCCTGTGCCGGCGTTGCCATCGCTACGCGCCACCCGAGGTCGACGCCTGCCGGGATTGCTACGCGTGGGGCACCGTCCGCAACCAGAGCTGGCTTTGCTTCGGCTGTCAGCAGTGGCGCCGCGCCAGCGCGGGTATCGGTGCCTGCGTCTGCTGCGCACGCGTGGTGCACCTGGCGCCTACAGGGACCGGGGTATGCCGGCTCTGTTACCGGCAAGCGGTGCTGCACCGCAAGCCCAACGGCGACCTAGACTTCGCGGAGGCCAACCGGTACGGACAGCAGTTGTTCCTGGCCAACATGTTCCACCGCAACACGACCGGCACCCCGAGCGACGCGCCACAGCATCGGGCCGGGCTGCCCGACGACGCCCTCGTCTGGCCCGCCTGGCAACAGCTCGCCCTGTTGCCGGCCATGCCGAGAATCCTGACCGGCCGCGACCTGCAACACCGCGCCGACCCGCAGCAGGCTGCTGAACTCGACGAACATGCCGCGGTGATCGCGGCGCGACTCGGCTGGGCCGACCGGCTGCGGCGAGAGGTATGCATCGGCCTGCGCATCGTGATCGGGCTTAGGGACCACCGCGACGATCCGGTCCGGGCCAGCGACGTGACACTGCTCAGCACGATCAGACTGCCCGTCGACGCGGTGACCAGAGTCCTCGCCGACGCCGGCATGCTGGCCGATGACCGCGTGCGCGCCCTCGACGCATGGGCGGCAGCTCAGATCAGCCGTTTCCCGGACACGATGGCCGCAGAGCTGACCCTGTGGTTCGAGGTCATGAAGCACGGGAGCCTCACCCCGCCGCGGCGACGGCCACGCAGCGAGACCACCATCCAGCTGCACCTGCGCTGGGCACTGCCCACGCTGCTGCGGTGGGCGGCGGCGGGGCACTACAGCCTGCGCGAGATCACCCGCGACGACGTGGTCCGTGCGCTGCCGCCATCGGGCAACCCGCGGGCGCAGGTCGGGCAGGGGCTCAAGTCGATCTTTCGGCTGCTCAAGGCCCGGAAGATGGTCTTCACCGACCCGACCATCCGGATCGCCACCGGCCGACACGAGACTCGGCAGCCGCTCCCGGTCGACCTCCCCGCGCTCCGGCAGGCCCTGACCTCGAACAACCCCGCGCACGCCGCGGTCGCCGCGCTCATCGCTTTCCACGGCCTGCGCACCAGCCAGGTGCAGCTACTGCGGCTCACCGACGTCCGCGACCGAGTGCTGCACGTCGACGACCGGGCGATACCCCTGGCCGAGCCCGTCCAGCAGGCGCTGGCCGCCTGGCTCGACTACCGCCGAAGCCGGTGGCCACGCACCAACAACGCCTACCTGTTCGTGACCACCCGGACCGCCAACACCGACGCTCCCGTCAGCCGCACCTGGGTCTGGCAGGCCACCGGACCCCGGTTGTCCGCCACCGACATCCGACAAGACCGCATCCTCGACGAAGCCCAGGCCACCAACGGAGACGTCCGCCGACTGGCCGACCTGTTCGGCCTCAGCATCGCCGCTGGCAACCGCTACGCCGCCACCGTCGAACACCCCGACCTCACCGCACTTACCTAGCCGTGCAGAAGATCTAGGACCGCCAGACGCAGCGGTCCTTCCCATTCGGTGAATGGGTTGTCCACGACGATGTCCGGCGAGACGGACGTCAGAGTTTGCACCACGGCAGCGGCTTCGTGGTGCGGCAGCGCTCCTGCTTGCCGTAGGGCCAGGGCGAAGAGATAGGCCCGTTGCGCCGGCACCATATCTGGCCATTGCTGGGCGATGGGATCCGCCTCGATCTTGAACAGAGGAGTTTGCTGCGCGATACCCATCGGTTCGCGGACGGCGTTCTTGAAGGCGTCGACCGCGATTGCGTCCCGGCGTAGGCGCCGCATCAGGGGGTTGAGCAGGGTGGGGAGGAGATGCGTCAGCCTGGAGTGGCGGAAGCGTTCATGAACACGGAGGAAGATCACAGGAAGGTCCTGCGAGGGAGCGAGCGCGAGCGCCAACGCCAACGTATCGTCCCATTCTCGAGGCGCGCGGCGGGCCTCGTCGTCACGGAACCAGGCTTCCAGGTTTCGGAATGCGGTGACGGATACGGCGTCGTCGGGGAAGAGTTCCACGTAGGCGGCGAGCTTGGCCCCGTTGTACCACCGATGGCCGGATGGGCTGGTGTGCGCGTCGTCGGTGAGCACCGCTTTGAAGGTGTCGTCGGGCACGGCCCAGCTTTCTCTGTCGAGCACCGCTTCAAGCACCTGGCTCGCCCAGCTCTGCCTGGTGGCACCGAGCTTGCCGGCCAGGGCGCGCAGAACGGTTTCGTCGCCGCGATTCTCCTGCTTGGCCCAGAGCAGGAAGTTCGGGTCTTCACGAAGTTTCGGATCGGTGTCGGCTTCGTGGCGCAGCATCTCGGCGATGGCCGGGAACCGGGCAGCCGTCGTCGCCAAGGCCGCCATGACGTCGTGCCTGTGGTCGTCGACGCTTTTGGCCCGGTCGCTGGCGGTTCGGTCAAGGCGCTGGTACAGGTCATCGCCGAAGTGTTCGCGTAGACGGTCCCAATGCTCGGCGATGAGGTCGATCAGGATTTGGTCGACGGCGCCTTCGGGTAGTTTGGTGAGCTTGACGGCGACAGGGCGGGATTTGCCGATCCACTCGGTGATGCCGTCGATGACTGTGATGTCGCCGAGCATCAGCATGCCGATCCATGCCAGCTGCCGCAGGTCTTCGAGGTCGGGGCCGTAGGCGCAGAGGTTGGCTTTCATCTTCTCTACCAGCCACTGCATGTGGCCGGTGATCACTTCGGAGCCGGCCGTCTGGTTGTGGGCCTTTTGGTGGCGCTTTATCGCTTGCACCAGCCCGATGAAGGCGATGCGGCGGACTTCGGAGTCGGGCTCCTTCTCCCACTCGGATAGCACCTCGACCAGCTGGTCAAGGGTGAGCGCGCTGCGGTTCAGCTCGAACGTCAGCACTTCGCGCAGTTCCGGTTCCAGGTTTCCGAGCTGGGCCCACACTTTGGCGCAGAGTTCTCGTGAACGTGCGTCGTCTCGGGTGCAGTAGCTGCGGAGGATGGCGACCGGGATGGTGTCCGGGAGGCCGGAGGTGAGCGTTCGGACGTCGTCGATGAGCTGTTCGGCAAAGTCCTGTACGGCGGGCTGGGACGGCCACGCGTTGATGACAGCGTCAACATGCCAGGTCAGCGAGTGGGCTTCGCCAGCTGTGCACAAGGCGGCCAGTTCGGCCGGGTCGTATTCGGCGAGAACAGACGGTGCTGCGCCGGCGCCCGGCTCGTCCGCGGCCGCCGTCAGACGGATCCATGCCTCGGCGACCGCTTCGGCGACCACGACGCGTTCCTCGCTGGGTCCCTCCTCGGCCGACTGGCGCAGCAGCGAGACGAGGACAGCGAATCCTTCTTCGGGGCCGAGCACATCAAGGGCTACGCCGGCCAGGGGCGCCGCCTGCTGGTAGGGGCCGCGCAGCCGACCGGTCAGCGCCTCGCGGACGGTCTCGTCGTCGCCGTACTTGTCGGCCAGGACACGGGCCGCCCCGTACGGGCGCCAGGCGTCCAGGCCGCGCAGCAGCACCGTTATGGCCTGGTCGGGCGGAAGCGTGGTGGCCAGGCCAGCGCTGCCGGAGGAGGCAAGTTTCGCCAGGTCGTCTTGGATGCGCGGACGAAGGGCTTGGGCGAAAACCGGGTCGTCACGCCACTGCTGGGGAATCGCGCCGAGGTTGTAGAGGATGAGGCTGTGCTCGTCCTTGCTGGCCAGTTGCTCGGCGACCCAGTCTTTGAAACGGGCATCATCAGCGAAGGCTGTGCAGGCCAGATGCCACGCCAGGCCACGATCACCCCCGGTCGTCTGCCCATTAAACTTGAGGGTTTCTAGCGCGAAGTCGGCGGCCTCGGTGTTCGCAGCGGCGCAGGCGGCGACCAGATCCGCGGCTGGCCAAGGCCCTGAACGGTAGTCCTCGTGGTACAGCATAGAGAGCAGCCAGGCACGCTCCTCCGTCCGGAACGCGGAGCTGTCACGTGGTTCAGCGGCCTTGAATACCGAGTTCAGCGCCACCAGCCGCAGCGCAGTGGACGGTTGGTGGCGGCCCCACTCGATCAGGCGCTTGGTGTCCGGCGCATCCGGCCATCCCTCACCCAGCGCGAATATCGCGGCGGCCTGGGTGGCCGAGCTGGGCCCGGTCTCAGTAAGTGCTACCAGAGGCGCGACAAGGTGCGGCTGTCCGCCAAGTCGCCGGGCGAGGGCACCGGCCGCGTTGGCCTTCACCTCGTCGCGGGGATGCCTTAAGCCCCAGAGGAGATGCTTGGCGGCTTCTTCGTCGGCGATGGGCAGTTCGCGTAGCGCCCACATGGTCGCGGATGGCTCGGGACGCGGCGCGGTGAGCCACCGCTTCATGATGGGCAACAGCTGGTTGCTGGCGGCGGGGCTCGCGAGTGTTGCGACCAGCGCGGTAATCAGGTTGGCTCGGTGCCGGGCGTACGGGTGATTCTCCACCCGATCCACCAGGTCCATGGTGTGGAGGACTTGAACGCGGGGGGTGAGTCGGACGCCGGCGGCCAGCGCGTCGGCCAGCAGCTCGTACCCATCGAGGTCTGCCCAGACGTAATCGCCCGCGTTCAGGGCCGCCGCGAGCAGGAGTTCGGTGGTGTGCGGGCTGACCTGGGCGCTGAGCAGGGCGAGTAACACGTCGCGCCAGGCAGGATCGTGAACGAACCGCCGGACGGCGCCGAGCTGTTCGTCGGGCGCCAGCATCGCCAGGTGCTGGCCGGCCAGGTGGTCGAGCACGACGCGATGCAGGAATCCGTAGGAGCCGGCGCCGTGCGAGACGATCAGACCGAACTCGTCTTCGGCCATCGCAAGGACCGCGTCGGCCAGGCGCCGGGCTTCGGGCTGCTGGTATCCGAGGACTTCGTCGTCGGTCATCGACTCGACGATGATCTTCCGCATGTCTTGCTTGGTGGCGACGCCGGCTGCGTCCTTGAGGCGCAGCCGATAGGCGACCGCAGCGAACAGCGTGCTGGCGTCAGCGGCGGGGAGCGGGCCGCCGCGAGCGTGCGAGGCCCGCTGCCGCATCTGTGGATGCTTTTCGATTAGCAGCTCGACGAGGCGGGTGTAGATCTTGAATCGTTGGCGGGGTAACGGCTCGCCCTGCCAGGTCGTCGCGAGGAGCGTGAGGAACAGCGGCGACCGTGACAGCTGAGCGAGGTCGGCGGAAATCTCGAGCTGGGCTAGAAAGGCGTCCACGCCGGCGCCCCAGTGCAGCCGTGGTCCAGGGTCAACCCCCGCAGCCGTGCCTGGCTGCAGGATCCCCGCAGCGATGCTGCGGCGTTGCCCGTCGGTGAGCGGCGTGATCTGGGCGTGTGCCCACGGGCGCTGCCAGTTGAGCCGGTCGACGGCGTAAGGGCGGGTGGAGAGGACCGCGGCGGCGTTCGAGCGGCCTAGGAACGCCTCGAGGACGCCAAGGGCGCGTTCGGCTGAGCTGATGTCGCTCCACTCGTCGATGCCGTCGACGAACAGCATCAGCCGGTCGTCGCGCAGCGCCCGCTGGGCCAGCGGCCAGAGATCGGCGGCGCTTTGCGACAACAGCCAGGCTTCGACGGCGGAAACCAGCGAATTCTCCGTCGAGGCGTCGAGGTGCCGGCACAGGAACCCGAAGGGAAGCCAAACGGGAAGGTCACCGCCGTACTCGCGCTGCAGTGCGATCGACTGCGGCCGTTCGGCGAGTAGGTCGGCCGCCGCGAACCGCAGCAGGCTCGATTTGCCCACGCCGGGGCCGCCGATGACGAGCCGGTACTTGCCTGCGGCCAGCCATTCGTCGGCCGGCACGGCACCTTGGGCACTCGGCCCGTCCGCCGTGGCGGCGGCGATGAGCTGCTGGGCGGATCTAAACGACTGGCGGCGAGCGCCCAGCCGCGAGGCGACGTAAGTGAAACCGTCCTCCGGATGCTCCGATCTGATCGAGCTTTCGGTGCTCGGCTGCTCAACGTCCACGACGCCTTGCTGTTGGGGCCGAGGGTCAACATTCACAATTACGAACTGCTGCTCGAAGGCAGGCTCCTCCGTCTGCTGTACGCCGCCTTGGGCGGAGAACACCGCCTGATAGAGCTGCCGCAACCGCATGCGCAGCTCCCTGCTCTCCAGGGCGGGCAGGTTATTCGCCAACGTCTGGGCTGCTTCAGGGCCGCAGAAGGCCTCGACCCAGCTCCGGCCGAAGAAGTCGTCAACGATCCGCGGATGGTCCTTCAGCAACGTGGATACCTCTTGTACGCCCCAAGGGATAAAAGTCATCCCGAGCGCGGCCAGACGATCGCCTTGCGTCCGGAGCTCCTCGTCGAGCTTGGTGTCTTGCAAGTCGTAGGACGTCGCGTAGTAAAAGGTGCGGGTCTTGTCCGACCAGTCGCCCTTCAGGAAGTCGTCCACCGCCTTCTTGATCTTGGCAGCGGTCAACGCCTGCACCCGACGCGACTGAAGCGTGATGTAGTCCCGGCCGGCGGCGTCGGCAGCTGTCAGATCCAGGGGCAGACGGGCGTACGCGTCGATGCCCTCCTGCCCCTGGCCGGGCGTGCCGAACAACTTCGCGTAAGTGACCGGCCGAACAGTCTGCAGAAGACGCAGGAAGAGCTTCTCGGCGTCAGGCCAGCTCAACTGGCTGAGAGGCAGCACCTGGAGGTTGGTCCCGACCGGCGGCTTGGGCAGCGGTCCGGCTGGCGAAGCCCAGAGGACCGCTTCGGTCTGATCATGAACCTCGGACCCGCTTGTGATCCCCACCGTCGTACCTCCCCGACCGCCCGAAACACTCACTTTATGCACCCCAGCGACGCTGGGTAGGGCACGACACCACTGGGGTGGTGGCGACAGCCAAGCTCGGTGGGGCGATACTGCCTCCTCATGGCGGACCAAGGGGCTGGTGCGTCGGGTGGCCCTCGTGATCGATTACCTGGTGCCGGCGATCTGCTCGGCTGGTGGTGCCTGCTGGACCAAGGGTGTGCCGAAGTCGGAGTAGGTCAGGTCCAGCGGATAGGTGCCGCCCTGCGCGGCCAGCGGACGAAGATCGACTCGACCTTATGGCGGCCAAGCCGCCAGCCAGCGCCCCGAACGCGAGGATCCACGCACCTTCAGGGAAACACGAAGCTCAGCCACCGGCCACGGCGGCGACCGCCTTCAGCACCGGCACGCTGGGGCATGTCACGAGTTCGCAAACTGGAGGCCCGATGTAGGCTCGGCGACTGCCGACACCGCTCCAGTTCACGGCTCTAGGCACTTCGGAAATCGCGAACCCGAGAACTTTCTGGGTGTAGGTAACCATGCGCCGGTAGCCCAGCGCCTTGGCTGCCTGCCACGCCGCCGCGTACAGCAGGGAGCAGGCGTTGCGGGTGCCGTCGGTGGCGACTCTGGTCACTTCCAGGGTCAGGCCGTCGTCGAGCATCCGCGCGACTGGGCGCCCGACGACGGCGACGCCGACCAGGACGTTGTCCTGGCCGGCTACACCGATGCTGTACTTGTGACCTTGCGGCGGCCGGTGATGGCGATGCCAGGCCTCGACGAATTCGCACGCCTGGGCGAAGGTGACCGGCACGGTCCGCAGGCTCACCCCTCCCCCTCGTCATCCAACCTGTCGGGCAGGTGCGGGGTGAGCCGAGCAAGCGCCTCGTCATGGAATGCGGCTTTGATATCGACGCCCAGGTAAGCGCGTCCGAGTTGAAGCGCGGCGAGCCCGGTCGTCCCAGCGCCGGAGAAAGGGTCAAGGACTCGGCCGCCGGGCGGGCAGCCGGCGGCGATCGCCCGCAGGGGCAGATCGATCGGGAATGGAGCGACGTGCGAGCCCCGGTACGGGCGGGTGGCGATGCGCCACACGTCGCCTGGGTTGCGCCCCTTCGGGTGCGCGCCGGTGTGGGCGTGCCCGAGCGGGACGAGGTTGCCCCGCCCCGCTCGCGACTCGACGGCGGCGTCATCGGCGCTGTACTTGCCGTAGGCGGTCGCGCCGCGGCGGCGTGCGGTCGCGCCGATCCCGCCGGTGGATCCTTTGCGCGCCCCGCCGATGATCCGGGTGCCGTCGGCGGCCTCCGGCCGCAGCAGCGGGATCCGGATCGGGTCGAGGTTGAAGTAGTAAGACTGGGACTTGGTGAGCAGGAACAGCAGTTCGTAGCTGGTGGAGAGTCGGTCGCGGACGGACTCCGGCATGGGGTTCGTCTTCGACCAGACGATGGCGTTGCGCAGCCACCACCCGCGCGACTGGAGTGTGAGGGCAACGCGCCAGGGCACTCCGACCAGGTTCTTTGGGGGAAGCATGTCCTGGACGCGGGGGCGAGCCGGGCGCAGGCCGCCGGGTTGCGGCCGGCCGCTCTTGGGCGCGCCGCCCGAAGCGGTGCTGTAGCAGTCACCGAGGTTGAGCCAGCACGTTCCCGTCGGTGCCAGGATCCGCATCGCCTGGTCGAAGACTGCGGTTAGGTGGTCAAGGTAGTCGTCCAGGGTCGCTTCTAAGCCGTACTGAGGGTCGAGCCATCGCGCCCGGCAGGCGGTGCACACGGCTCCGTCGGTGCGGCGGGGGTCGTGGAGGAGGTGCGGGCAGGCTGGGTCACCGCCGTGCCACGCACCGGTGCGGTAGTCGCGCAGTCCCCAGAACGGCGGGCTGGTGACGATGCAGTCGACGCTGGCGTCGGGCATCTCGGCGAGCACCTCGCGGGCGTCGCCGAGGTACAGCTGGACCGGGCCGATCTGCCGGTAACGGTAGGGGTCTAAGGTGGGGCTGGTCATCGGCTCACCGCCCACCGGTATGGGCACAGCAGCAGCCGCAGCGCCGCGGCCGCCTGCTGGGGGACGACGCCGTTGCCGAGCACCTTCAGCGCGAGGGTGCGCGGCAGGTCGAGCTCCGGGTCGGTGACCCAGTGCGGGTCCAGGCCCATGAGCCACTCGACGAACGGTGGGGCAAGCACCGGTCTGCCGTGGCGGCCGATTTGGGTCGGCTCCGGTGCGGGTCGCCCGAGCAGGGTTTCCCAGCGCGCGACCGCGGCGGCGTAGCCGCCCCATCGGGCCTCGTCCGGCGGCACCGCATGTGGTAGTTCGGCGATGGTCGAGCGTAGGTCGGCTCCGCCGGTGCCGTGTCTGCCTGGGCCGCGCCCGTCCGATCCGGTCGGGGTTGGCAGGCTCCGCACCGGGAACCGGACCGCCGCGGAGGGCAGGGTCAGGTCCCCGTGGGAGCCGCGCTGCCCGGGGCAGCCTTTGAACCCGTCGGTGGCTCGTGGTGTGGGCAGCAACCGGGCGGCGTCAGTGTGGGTGCGCCCGGCGTGCCCCGTCTGTCCGGACCGGCCGGCGGTGGCGTTCGCGGAGGATCTGCTGTCGGCTGCTGTGGGTGTCGGCAGCAGTGACTGCGGCCTGTCGGGTTTCCCGTTGGGACTGGGCAGGTAGCAGCCCTGAACGGCTGTCTCGGGGGTGGGACGCCAGGTGTCGCGTTTGTTGCCGCTCAGGTAGCCGGTGCCACCGCCGGCGGTGGGTGTGGGCAGCAGATGCTCACGCACCAGTTGCGGTAGTGATGGTCGGCGGGCGGCGCCGGCCGACGTCGATCGGTTGGAGCCGGCGCTGGCGGCGGTGGGGGTCGGCAGCAGCGCGTGCCGGCTGCCGGCCGGCTCGATCAGATCGGGGAGTCCGTACTGGTGGCCGGGTCCTTTGCCGTCACGGGCGCAGGGGGTCGGCAGGGTCCGCATCCGCGTGGTGGCGTGCGGGGGTGGCCAGCAGGAACAGCCGGTCACGGCGGTGTGCGGCCCCGATGTCGGATGCGCGTATGCACGTCCAGCTCGTGTCGTACCCGAGCGCGGCCAGGTCGGCTTGGACGACGTCGAGTCCCCGGCGCAGGAGCGCGGCGACGTTTTCCACGAACAGGATCGGCGGTCGAAGGTGGCGAACAGCCTCGGCGACGTTTCGCCAGAGGCTGGAGTGTTCGCCGGTGATGCCGACGCGTTTGCCGGCGTTGGAGATGTCCTGACAGGGGAATCCGGCGGTGAGGATGTCGACGGGCGCGACCTGTGTCCAGTCGACGGTGCGGAGGTCGCCGAGGTTGGCGACGCCGGGCCAGCGGTGGGCCAGGACGAGGCAGGCGTGGCGGTCGGTTTCGGCGTACCAGGCGAGCTGGCCGCCGAGCACCATTTCGACGGCCAGGTCGAGCCCGCCGTAGCCGGTGCACAGGGATCCGATGCGTGGGGCGGCAGGGTGGTCAATGCTCACGCCACCTCCCCACGTCCGGTTCCGGCGTCGGTTGGTGCCGACGGGTCGTGCGGGCAGGTCCACGGCCCGCAACCAGGGGTACCTGCTGGCTGGATGGGTGGACGGAGCACCGCCTCGTCCAGCGGCACCCGTTGGCGGTGCAGGAAGAACTGACCGCGCAGCGGGTGCCCGTCGGCGTTGGCCCGCGCGGAGCCGTGGCGGATCGCGCGGTCGAAGGCGACCGCCTGCGCCCACTCCGCCGGGCTGTTGGCCTTGAGGTGCGCCCAGAAGCCGTCGTCGTGGAATGGGCAGCCCACGCACGCCGACTTCGGTGTGCCGGCCAGGCCGTGTGCGTCGAGGAAGGCGACGCAGTCCTCGCGCCGCCAACGCAGGTCCAGCAGCGGGAAGATGTTGCGCATGTAGCCGACGTCGGCGTCGCGCGCCCGTCCCACCTCGTCCAGGCTGATCCCGATCGCCATATCCGCTCGGATCCCGGCGGGCACGCGGTTGGGGTGCGGATAGCCGAGACGCCGGCGAACCTCGGCCTTGATGGGTTTGATCTTGTATTCGGAGGTGCTTATCTGCACCTTGGTCGGGGCGGAAGCGAGGGTGCTTCGCTGGTCTGATTTGTGTGGTTTGGTGTGAGTTTTACTTGCGTTCAAGAGTGAACTCCCGTTGAAGATGGAGGCGCCGCGCACCTGGTCAAGTGCGCGGCGCTGGAGGGCCGAGATTTGTGGCTGTGGTTGCTCCGGAATGAAGAGCGGCGGTGCCCGGGTGGGCACCGCCGCTGTGTGGTGGGGCTGGCTGTTAGAGGCCGAAGGTGCCGCCCTCGATGAGGATGAGCAGGCCGATCCCGACCAGGACGACGGGGAGCAGGATGTGCCCCAACGGCTGAGTGCTTTCGCGATCAGGGGGCGGGTGGCGAAGACGCGGCCGGCCGCGATCCAGACGGCGAGGAGGATGAGGAAGACGATGACGTGGCTGCTCATGCCGTCGATGCCTGCGGCGGCGAAGAGCGGTCAAGTCTGGTCGTTGCCAGGGTCAGGACCAGACGGGTGGGCGCCATCGGCGGCAGGCTGGTCAGAGGTGCCGCTTGCGGCGCCGTCGGGATCCGACAGGGCGGCGGAGATCTTCGGAGAGAATCTGCCGCCGGAGCAGCAAGGCCTTGAACTGGGAAGAGCCCTGTTGGCGGGCGGTCGACGGTGCCGCGGGCAGCCTCAGGGAGGCGCCCTGCCTGCCCGGTCGTCCGTGCTACCGGCGCTCGTGTCTGCCCGGGGTGTGCCCGAAGGTGCGCCGGAAGACGTCGATGAACGCGCTGGCGGAGGACCATCCACACTGATACGCCACGGCGGTGACCGGAACCTCCTCGGCCAGCATCACCAGTGCACGGTGCAGCCGCAGTTGGGTACGCCACTGCGGGAAGGTCATGCCGAGGTCGGAGCGGAACAGGCGGGACAGCGTACGGTCGCTTCCGCCCACCTGTCTGCCGAGCGCGGCCAGGGTGCGGTTGTCGGCCGGGTCGGCGTACAGGATCGCGCAGAGTGCCTTCAGTCGGGGCTCGGTGGGCGTGGGCAGGTGCACGGGCTGGGTGGCCGAGGACCGCAACTGGTCGAGCAGGACGGCCCGCAGCCGCGCCCGCGCGGGGCTGTCATCCTGGGGGGCGCGGGTGTAGGCGAGGATCAGCTCGCGCAGCAGCGGCCCGACGGCCAGCACGGTCGGCTCCGTCAGATTCAGCGGGTCCTCGGTCGCGGGCAGGCCGATCAGGTGCAGTTCGAGTGCGCCGTGGGCCTGGTGCTCGTGCGCGGTTCCGGCGGGCACCCAGATGGCGCGGCTGGCGGGGACGACCCAGGCACCCGCGTCGGTGGTGATGGCCAGCACGCCGCGGGCGGCGTAGACGATCTGATGGTCGTCGTGGCGGTGCACGTCGATCACGGACCCGGACGCCAACTGCTGGGCGCGAGTCGGTGCCACCGGCCGGTGGCGGATTCTCGTCATTGGTTGGCAGGTTATCGGAAGCCCGACAGTTCGGGAAGCGGCGAGCATGGCGGCGTGCGGAGAAACAGAACGATCATCTTGCTGTCCGTCGGGCATGGTTGCGTGGACGTCTACCAGGGCGCTGTGGCCGCGCTCGTACCGTTCTTCATCGCCGAGCGTGCCTACACCTACGCGGCGGCCTCCGGTGTGGTGCTCGCCGCCTCGCTGCTCTCCTCGGTGGCGCAACCGCTGTTCGGTGCGCTGACGGACCGGTGGGCAACACCCTGGCTGTTGCCACTGAGCACGATCCTGGGCGGACTGGGAATCGCGTGCAGCGGGCTCACCGGTTCGTACCCGTTGACGCTGGCGTTCGTGGCCGTCTCCGGGATCGGAGTCGCGGCGTACCACCCCGAGTCCGCCCGAGTCGCGCGGATCGCCAGCGGCGGAAGCCACGCCGGCATGGGTTGGTTCTCCCTCGGCGGCAACCTCGGCTTCGCCGTCGCGCCCATTCTGGTCGCCGCCGTCGTCGCCAACGGCGGTCTGCGACTCACTCCACTGCTCGTGGTGCCGGCCCTCGCAGGCAGCGTGCTGTGCCTGCCCGTCCTTCGCGCGCTGCACCCGACGACGGGGGCCGGTTCCGATACCCCGCGATGGGTCGGGACCGACGACAGGGCCTCGTTCGGCCGGCTGTCGCTGGCCGTGGTCTGCCGCTCCATCGCCTTCGCCGGTCTGAGCACATTCCTGGCGCTCTACGCGCCGCAGCGCACCGGCGGGGGAACGTTTGCGGGAACGGCGGCGCTTGTGGTGCTCTACCTCGGTGGAGCGGTGGGTACGGTGCTGGGGGGCAACCTGGCCGGCCGCTGGGACCGGGTCACCGTCGTGCGCTGGTCGTACCTGCTGAGCGTCGCCGCCGTCGCGGGGGTCGTGTTCGTCCCCGGGCCGGCGTTCTATCTGTTCGTGGCGCTCACCTCGGCCGGGCTCTACATCCCGTTCTCGCTCCAGATCACCCTTGGCCAGGACTACCTCCCGACCCGTGTGGGCACCGCGAGTGGCATCACCCTGGGCCTGACCGTCAGCGTCGGTGGCCTGGTCAGTCCGCTCATCGGCGGTGTCGCCGACGCGACCACCCTCCAGGTGGCCCTCGCCCCGCTGATCGTGATGCCCGCGCTGAGTTGGCTGCTGTTCCGCACCCTCCCCGAGCCGGCCGCACCGAGGCGCTGAAGCACGGCTCGACGGGCCACGGACGCCACCGGAGGTGGCCAGCCCTGCCCGGCCGGGCCCGAACCCACCGCCAACCGACGGGGACCCCAGTCTTCGCATCGAGGTTTGCGTTGCGCCCCTGCCTCAGATACCCAGTGGAGCGTGCGACAGTTGGGAGCCTCAGTCCGCGACGCTTACCGCTCACTTGGTTGGCCGATCCGGCTTCAACGAAACCACGTCGTCACCGTGAAGATCGTGTGGAAACATGCGCGACGTGGCTCACGAACACCTCTGGTACGCGCTACCCGTCCTCACCGGTCGAAGAATCCGGCTGGAGCCGTTGACGCTCGAACATGCCCCCGGCTACCTGGCGGCGGCAGGCACCGAACCCGACGACGCCGAAGTCTTCCGCTGGCAAAGCCCACCCGGCGGCGCGCTGCTCCAACCCGTCACCATCGAGGACGCGACCCGCCACATCAGCACCGCGCTCGCCGCCAGAGCCACCGGCACCAGACTCCCCTACGCCCAGATCGACACGCGTACCGGCGAGTTCGTCGGAACGACATCGTTCGCCGACCCGCAACCCACCCTGCTGGCGCTGTCCATCGGCTACACCTGGCTCGGCCGGGCCTGGTGGCGATCAGGCCTGAACACGGACTCGAAGCTCGCCATGATGACGTTCGCGTTCGAAACCCTCGGCGCGGTCCGGGTCGCCTTGCACACCGACAACAACAACATCCGCTCCAAGCAGGCGATCGAGCGGCTGGGAGCGTCCCGCGAAGGCGTACTGCGCAAACACAGGCGCCGGGCGGACGGCACCTGGCGCGACACCGTGCTGTACGCGATCGTCGACGACGCCTGGCCAGCGGCGAAGGAGAGGCTGCTGGCACGGCAGGCGGCCCACGACCGAAACTAGCGACCCATAACGTCAGCAACTCATGACCTTGTGGCCTGGCCGGAGGCGTCAAACCTCCGGCCAGCTCGTCGGTGATTTCGGCTATCGCCTGGGCGGCCGGATGCTGGGCATGCCAAGCCCGGCGGCGCCGGTGACTTTGCTCAGCCGGATGGCTTGTTGCCGTTTGTCAGCGAGGAACCGCAAGGTCAGGTCGAGGCCTTCGATTTCGCCGAGCCAGCCTTCGGCCTCGGCGCGTGCACGCCGGGCGTGGAGGTCTTCTTCGAGCTCGGCGAGCCGGTCCAGCATCTTGGGGTTGACGTTGAGCATCGGGCAGCGGATGCAGGCGTGTTCGTGCTGGCACGGTGTGCCATAGGGGCGGGCGCAGGAGCCCAGCTCGACGCGGCGTTTGTCGAAGTGCTCCTGGAACTCGCTCCATTCGGTGCCACTGGCGTCGCGGTATTCGGTGGCCGGTCGGTGGTCGCGCCGTTGCTGAAGGTATTGCTGGTAGTGGCGGACCACGTCGTCGTCGAAGACGGCGACGTAGCCACGGGTGGTCTGGATGTTGAGGTGCCCGAGCAGCGCGGCGCCGATGTGGATCGGCAGTCCGCTGTTGACCAGCTCGGTGGCGAAGATCCGTCGGAAGTCGTGCGGAGTGAAGGCCAGGCCACGGAAGCCTGGGTGCTGCTCAGCCAGTGCCGCGCACCGGCGGCGCAGCATGAGCGCCATCGTGGATGGCGTGATGACGTGCCGGCTGGTGCCGCGCTGGCGCTGGAACAAGAACGGCAGCGGGGTGCTCCAGACCTTGTCGTGCGCGTCGAACCGACTCACCATCGCGATCGGCTGTCCGCCCTGGGTGTGACGGCGCACGATCTGGGCTATGACGTGGAACAGCTCGGTCGACATCGGGATGACGCGTTCCCGGTCGGTCTTTGACGGAGCGATCACCAGCAGAACGATGATCTCGCCGTTGGGGCGTTCGTATTGCCTGATGCTCAGGTGTGACAGCTCGGCCAGTTCTTCGATGCGCACGCCGGAGTGCCGCAACGTCTCAACGATCGCCCACTCCCAGAAGGCGTTGTCCTCGAGTGTGCTGATGTGGATGACTTCGCCGGTGGCGACGTCGACCGCGCGCACCGGCCGGGTTTCGTGCCGGGCCCGTTTGCGGTCCATCGACGAGAGGTATCGCCGGTAGACCTGTCCGGCGACGGTGAACGTGTCACCCTCGGCCACCGCGCTCGCCTGGTCGAGCAATTGCTTGGCGTGCTGATGGCGATCTTCGACGTGGGCTACGAGTGCTGGCAGCAGCGGCTGCCGGACTCTAGTGCGGTCGGCGGAGCGTTCCTCGATGCGTCGGCGCCGCTGCCCGCCGCCGCGGAACTCGGTCGGCGAGACTGGGCACGGCGCGACCCAGACCGCCCACCGTTCGGGTTCCTCGACCGCCCAGGTGTGCAGGTCAAGGTAGAAGCTGCGGATCGCGATCACGATCTCGTCGATGTTGCTGCGCGGCTGTCCGTCGTCGCGGGTGCGCAGCTGCTCGCGCCACACCGCGTAGACCTGCGGATCGATGTGCAGGTCGGCCTGGCCGGGGCTGAGCCGCTCGATTTTCTCCCAGAAGTGATGCGCCAGCGACCGGGCGAGGTTGTTGACCGTGGCGTAGTCGGTTTCTGCCCGGCGTCGGCCGACGTAGTCGATCAGTAGCTGCCGCACGCCCTGATGCGCGATCGGATACCGGTCGACCAGCTCGGTCGTGCTCAGCTGCCCGCGCAGCATCGCCGCCCGCATCGTGGCCGGCGTGCTCGCCGGGAAGTGACCCATCGCGTGCAGCACGTTCCAGACGCCGATGCCCCAGAACCGGTTGGCGTCCTTCTTGCCCTCGCGCAACACAGTGAGGATCCGCCGGGTCTCGTGCGTGTAGTGCAGCAACGCGCCCGGTGTGACATCGACCAGAGCGACGCCCTGCACCGTCAACAGGCAACACACGTCGAACAGCGCCTTGCGCCGCTGTTCCCAGGTCGCCTCGTGCGCGTCGACGTGCGCGACGTACTCGTCCAGCAACGGATCGCGCTGAGCGGCGACGAACGGACCCGGATAGTCACGAAACTTGTTGCGCCGGAACGCCATCAACGACGGCTGGATCACGCGCAGCGCGAACAGCAGCCGGACGCCCGGGCTAATCGTCTGGCTTGGCTCGATACCCGACGGCACGCCACTGGCCGCGAGCGTCCCAGCACCCAGCGGGCTGGCATCCCAGCGCTGCTGCCACGACGACCCGGGAAAAGTCTGCAAATACTGCAACGCCGCCAGCACCTGTGTCTGCCGGGCCCCACCTACCCGTGCCGAACCGTCCCAAGCCGCCACGGCGACCTCACCGAGGTGTGCCGGCACCGCCTGCGACAGATCCCCGTACGGGCGCGGCGGCACCGACGCGATCGCCGGCTGCGCAGGAATCCGGCCGGAGACGAACCGGCTGGGGAAGCCGAGCTCCTTCAGCACTGGGCCGTGCCGGTGCCGGCGGGTCAGCCCTGTGGTGTTCGCTGATGCGCTGTTCTTAGGCACCGAACACCGCCGCGATGTCGGCCGGGTCGTAACCGGGTGCGAACGTCGCCGCCGGCCGCGGTCGGCTGTAGTGCTCGGCGAGCTTGTCGACCAGGTCCTCGACCCGTGCCGTCACGTAGCGGCCGGTCACCCGGATGTCGGCGTGCCGCAGGATGGCCTGCACCTCCGCCAGGGTCAACCGGCCACCGTTGGCCATCCGCGTCGCCGCGGTGTGCCGTAGGTCATGCAGGGTCCAGTTCGTGCCGAGCTTACGGTTGGCTCGTTGCAGAACCCGCCGCAACGCCCAGTAGCTCAACGGCCGGGCCTGGCCCCGGCGGGCACGCCAGATTCGCTCATCCGCCGCCGGAGTTCCGGCCTGGTCAAGGTAGCGAGCCAGGTAGATGAATGCTTGCGGCGAGGCCGGCACCATCTCCCGTGCCCGGCTGCCCTTCGAGATCACCCAGATCCGCTGACCTGCCCAGTCCAGGTCCGCAGTTGTCAGCCCGAGCAGTTCCTCGGCACGGGCGCCGCCGGAGACGAAGAACTCGAGCAGCGCCCGGTCCCGGTCACATTCCATTGCCGCGAACAGCTCGGTCCACAGCCGATCCGGGATCGAGCGCGGCAGCGGGTCGGCGACCTGCTGACGGAGCCGCGCCCGCCCGAACCGAGGCGGTGTCTCCAGCGGGCTGCGATGTGCCAGCGCCTGCCGCCGCTGAGCCGAGACAGGTACCGGGTTACGCACCGGCCCGCGACCGTGATGAGCATGGAATTGATAGAAGCCGCTCACCACCGACAACGCGTGGTTGATAGTCCGCGGCGCATAACCCGCTCGCAGCGCTGGCTTCCCGGTCCGCGGGTTCACCGACCCTGCCGGCGGCGACTGCGGATCCGACCGGTGCCGCTGCGGGTTCCGTGCCGACCGCAGCCACCCGACCAGCACAGCGACCTCAGCCTCGGTCGCCCGATCCCAACCGACCTGCAACGCCCACAGCAATCGGAACCACCGCAACAACCCGTATGCGTAACTTCGGCAGGTCAACGGGCTGCAATCGCTGAGGGCGAGCTTCCGTAGGTAGCCGGTCACCGGCTCGATCTCGGCGGCATCCGGGCCATGAACGGCGAACGGTGGATGCCGTAGGCCGGTGCCGATCACCGAGCCGACATCCGGGACGGTTCCTTGGCCTTCCACCAGCAGCACACGCAGATCCAACGTCAGCTCCCTGAGTCATGGTGTACTGCACCATGATCGAGTCGCCGTCTGGTGCAGTTAACTCAGCACTGCCGGCGTGCCATTCCCCGCTCACCGTTGCGGCCGAGGGTGAACAGCGGCATGGAGGCGAAGCGGTGCGCGGGGTCGAGCGCGTCGGCCCTGATGTCACCGGCGCGAACCCGGACAACGTCGATGCCGGCCCGCTCGGCGATGCTCGTCAGGTGCCGCAGGTGCCGGTAGACCGCGCGCGGCTCCCACGACGTGTCGGCGAAGATGGCCGCGTCGAACCGTGGGATCCGGCCGAGTACGGCCAGCAGCAGGAGGGTGGAGCTCTGTACGCCAGCGCCGAGGGACAGGAACCGTTGGGTGGGTGCGTTCACGCGACCACCCCGTCTCCGGGCTGCGGCGAGGGCTTGCCGAGGACGAGCACGTCCTCATGGGCGATCAGGTGCATGGGCACTCCGCCGGCCCGTGCCTTGCGGACCTGCTGGAGTTGGAAGAACGACGGGCGGGCGACGAGCTGCCCGCCGCGGACGGCGGCGAGTAGTGCCACGCACCGCTCAAGGGGCACGAGCCCGGCGGCGGTGCCGGCGGACAGGATCGCGGAGGGCAGGTCGACCAGCTCTCCGCGTTTGCGCCAGGGCCGGGCGGTCACCACGACCACTCCGCCCGGTCGCAGCAGGGTGAAGCAGCCGCGCAGGATGTCGGTGAACCCCTCGACGAGGCCGCCGAGCGAGGAACGGTAGGCGAGGTTGCCCTTGTCTTCGCCGTAGCGGTTGTCGTATTTGGTCACCCCGTCGCTGCCGGGTCGGACCAGGCCGTGCACCGTCGGCCCGTACGGCGGGGAGGTCACCACGAGGGCGACCTGGCCCTGCAGGGCGGCCGGCAACAGGACGGCCAGGTGGGTAGCGTCGCCGCGGATGACTGAGCCGCGACCGGTGGCGCCGTGGCGGTGGGCGTGGGCGATGTTGGCGTCGGCGGTGTCGGACCAGCGTGATTCGTACTCCACGCCGATGCCGTCACGGCCGGCGTGGATGGCCTCCACGATGGTGGTGCCGATCCCACACATCGGGTCGAATACGAGGTCACCGGGCTGGGTGTAGGCGTGTACCGCGTGCGCGGCGATGGCCGGCAGCATCCGGGCCGGGTGTTTGACCGACTGCGGGACGTACCGGCCGCGGCGCTGCACCGGGCCGGTCGACTGGGCGGTGGCCCAGACCGACAGTGTCTGCGGCCATGACGGGGCGCTCGTTGTGCCGTACGGCTGGTCGGGCTGCGGAGTCGGGGTGGTGGTGTCCATTTCAGGCACGGCGACCACCGGCCCGGTTGCCCGTCGCCCTGGTGAAGACGAGCAGGTCGGCGTGGACCTTGACGTGGAGTAGGACATGCTCCGCGCCGCTGGCTCGCGCGAGGGCGAGAAGCTCCTCGTCGGTGGCGTGGTAGGTGAACCGGTCGCCGTCGGTGTCGGCCGAGACCGCGACGATGTGCTGCAGATAGCCCAGGCCGGTGTTGGCGGCGGCCTGGACCACGGGGGTGAAGTCCTCCGGGGTCGCCACCGCGCCGGCAGGGACGCCGACGATCAGCACCAGGCAACCGCCGGGGCGCAGCAGCCGTTCGCCGGCGGTGAGCAGCCACGCCAGGCGAACCTGGTTCTCGGCGTCGCTGGTCTCGTCCAGCGGCCAGCTGGCCACAACCAGGCTGGTCCGCTGTCTCAGGCTGTCGCCGTCGCGCAGGACCGTGGGTGACTCTTCGGCCGGCGGCAGGTCCGGGTCGGTGAGGTCGTCGCCGAACCAGACCAACGGCTCGTCGGTCTCGACGTCCGTGTCCGCAGCGCCGTCCAGTACACGGCGAGGCGGCGGCGTGGCGGCCCCGACGACCAGGGACCTGGCGTCGGTGAACCACGCCCGGTGGTGCCGGCGTCCGCCGCGCAGGCAGACGTCGTCCAGGGCGTGGCTGTCGGTGAGGTCGACCACCGCCTCACCGGGCCGGCTGTACGCGGCGATGAGCCGGTGGGCCAACCGGTGGGAGATGCTCGCCCTCAGGTCGTCACCGCTGCGCGCGGTGCGCCAGACGGTGATCGGCACCGGCGGGTCACCGGCCACCAGATCGATCGATGGGATGTTGGATGTGCCGCCATGGGAGGCGGGGTCGGGCGTGGAGTGCTCGATCATTTGGTGTCGGCTCCGCGCCGCACCGTGCTGCGCTGACGTCTACCAATCGGCGATTGTCAGACCCAGCGAACACTTGGCGATCTGACAGCGGTCTCACACCATCCGACAGTCCCCATATCACCCGGTTTGCCCCCAGGACGGGAACGGGCCGCCGGTACCTCGGGCGCACCCCTGTCAGAGTTCGACAGCCGGACCGCGAGTCTGACAAGCCCCGCGGCGGGTCTCACGGCGCACAAGGCAGTGTCATCGGCGGGCATTCGCGTCACCGCCGCGACGTGGGGCGACGAGGCGCCGTTGTCGAGCGCTGGACACCGCTCGGACGGCCACGCGCGCTACGCCACTTATCGGCCACGCCGCCAAACCGCCACGCCCGGGGGCGGTGGCCGAGGCTCCGCCATCGGCGCTGACCGGCCGCCGGCTGGGCGTCGCGGTGGCCGCGACAGCTTGGCCATTCATAGCCGTGACCACACGAGCGCCGCAACCGGGACATGTCCTCGGCATGTCCGGGACGTGTGGCATGGCGCGAGGACGCATGCCGGGTGCGTCGGCCGCCGCCATGGCCGTGTCAGAGCCGCCTGGTCTGACAGACCGGCCCACGCGAGCGGCCTGGCCCGTTCTCATAGCGCTCCGGAGCGGGGCGCGAGGATTCGTGACCGCGCAGGTCACGACCGGTCTGACAGATTCGGCGCGGTAATGACGGCCACTCGGCGCCGTGATGGCCAGATGGGCATGCACGGTCGCCGCTGGCGCCGCGTCACGAACGGTCTGTCAGATTCGGCGCGGTCATGGCGGCCACTCGGCGCCGCGATGGCCAGATGGGCATGCGCGGTCGCCGCTGACGCCGCGACCTGCCATGTCATAGGCGTGTCAGATGGCCGTGTCCTACTGCGGACCTAGGACATTCCCTGCGTTCGCGGGATGTGACCGCTGTTCCGTTTCCTGTCATTGGAGTCCTCACGTGTTCATCTCTGGTACCCCCGACTGGCCAACCTCCCCTCTGCGCGCCGCGGACATCGCCTACGCGGCACTGACCTGCGACCCGGCGCCGCTGACGCTCGACTGTGACGCGCTGGCCCGCGACATCGGCGTTGGCGCCGCTCTGCCGACCGGCGTCGTGGCGCTGCCGGTACTGCGAGCCTGGCTGCTGGCGCACCCGGACGACTACGCCGGTCGTGACGCGGTGTGGCGGGAACTGATCGTGCGGGCCCGTCTGCACGGCAAGGAATGGACGATCGCCGCGGTCGGGATGGCGATGCCGGCGTTGGTCCGCATCGCCGGGCAGTTGTCCGCGTCCTACCGCGGCGACCCGGCCGATATCGACGGCGAGGTACTGACCGGGTTTCTGCAAGCTGTGCGGGATCACCTCGACCTGACCCGGCCGGCGCTGTACGCGTCGTTGACGATGGCGGCGTGGCGGGCCGGCCGACGACTGCGCCTGGCCGACGACGAAGCCGTCCCGGTCGACGACATCGAGCACCTCACCACGGGACCACGCACCCCCAAGGTGCCCTACGCCCACCCGGATCTCCTAGTCCGCCGGGCGGGGCGGCTGCGGATCATTGACGAGACGGACGTTCAGCCGTGGATCGAGGTGCGGCTGGGCCGGCGGGCTCCCGAGCCGATCGCCGCCCGGCTCGGGATCACCGTGGATGCCCTGCGGATGCGGCTGGCCCGCGCCGACAATGCCCTCGCCAAGGCACTCGCCGCGGGATCCCTGAGCGACCTGGGGTCCGCTGCGCCGGACAAACAGGTCACGGCACGAGCCAACCGGCGCGCCGGTATCCGCTCCGGCCGGGCCGCTCCCGCCCGAGCCGCTGCCCATGCTCACCCGGCCGCCGCGGTGGCCGCCTGAAGGAGCGGTACCTGCCGTCCCGCAACGGCTGTGGGCCCTGGCGCTCGGCGCCAGGGCCCACAGCCGTTTTTCGCTCTGCCGCGGCTGTACCCACGGCTGGCGGGTCTGACAACCGGCGAAACCCACCGACGTCAGCCAGGGCGGTTGACCTGCGGTGTCAGATGGACCGCGAGGTTGTCAGAGCCGTGACAGATCGCCAAGTGTTCGCCACGTCTGACAAACGCCGATTGGTAGGTGCGGGACTCGACAAGGCGTGCCGGGCATGCCGCTTGAGTCCCGTCCGCCGTCGGGCTTTCGGGGACGCGTACCGCGTCGCCCCGGGTGCCGCGCCATCGCTGCGCTGACACCTCATCGATTACCGCAACCACCCGCAGAGGGAGGACGAGCTCCTCCCGGGGTAGAGCGACACGCCGACCTGTCGCCCGGCGGCGGCCATCCCGTTAACCCAGCTATCGCCCCGCCCCGGTGCCGCGTCGTACCGGGGCGGGGCGGGAGGTGAGCCATGTCCCGCACCCACATCCGCGCCCTCGTCCACCACCGGTCGCTGCGCCGCGCGGTGCGCGTCGTCGTGCCGCTAAGCGCCCTCGGGGTGATCCTGCTGGCCCCGCGCGCCGCCCACGCGGACGCCGTCGACGGCGTGTACCTGGCGGCGAACAGCCTGCCCGTCGTCATCGCCAACCTACGACGGTTGATCATGGGCCTTCTCTTCGCCGTCGCCACCCTGTTCCTGGTCCTGGCCGGGGTGTACTGGGCCACCGCCGGCGGTGACCCGTCCCAGGTCGACAAGGCCAAAGGCGCACTACGCAACGCACTGATCGGCTACGGCCTGGCTGTCCTCGCCCCGGTCCTGCTGGAGCTCGTGCGGGGCGTCGTCGGAGGCTGAGGCAGCGATGGCTTGGATGGGCACGATCCTCGACCAAATTCTCGACTGGCTCACCACCGCGATCCTGGACTGCCTCGACGCGGTCCTGAATCTGATCATCGACGTCCTGCTCACCACACCACAGGTCACCGCGCTACCCCAGGTGCAGACGTTGACCGGCAGGTCGATCTGGATCGTCGACACCACCTTCGTTCTGGTGTTCGTCGCCGCCGGCGTCCTGACCATGGTCTCCGGCGGCAACGAACAGTCCCGCTACACGGTCAAGGACCTCGCGCCACGGCTGGTTGTCGGATTCATCGCCGCGCACTTCTCGCAACTGTTCTGCCGCCAGCTCATCGAACTCGGCAACGCGGTCACCGGGGCGATCAGCCAGGACTACGACGGCGAGCGGGCGTCCGCCGCCATGCGGATCTACCTGCAATCCGGGCAGGAACACATCGTGCCGCTGCTGTTCGTCATCATCGTCACGGTCATCACCGTGCTGATCGTCGTGACAGCGTTCCAGCTCATCGCCCGGATCGTCACCCTGCTGATCATGACGATCATCGCGCCGCTGGCCCTGGCCTGCCACGCCCTGCCGGCCACCGAGGACATCGCCCGCCTGTGGTGGCGCTCCTACCTCGGCTGCCTGGCCATCCCCGCCGCGCAGGCGTTCTTCCTCACCGCCGGGCAGTGGATGCTGTCCGACCCCACCCACACGCTGCCGGTTCTCGACCTGCCCGTCGAACCCGGCGGCGTGCTCAACCTGCTCGTCGTGATCGTGCTGCTCTGGACCACCGTCAAGATTCCCAGCCTCGTCGGCCGCTGGGTGGGGCAGAGCGGACATGGCGGCAGCAACATCGTCGGCGCGGTCGTCCGGGTCGCCGTCGTACAGCAGATCGCCCGCAGCGTTCCGGGCCTGAACAGCCTCAGGAGAGTGACCAGATGACAACCAACCCCTCAGATGAGTCGCCGGCACACGCCCGGATGCCCGCCGATGTCGACGCGCCGGACAAGGTCGTCTACGGACTGACGTGGCGGCAGTTAGCGATCCTCGCCGTCGCTGGGGTGATCTTCTACGGCGCCTGGAGCGCGCTGCGCACGATCATCGCACCTCAGGTCCTCATCGTGGGCGGGGTCGTGTTCGGCGGAGTCGTGTTCGCCCTCGCGGTCAGCCGCCGCGACGGCCTGCCCATGGACGTGTGGCTGCTGCACGCCATCAGCCACACCCGCCAACCCAAGGCCCTGTCCACCACCGACGCCACCACCAGCGGCGTACCCGACTGGGTCCAGATTCCGAACAGCCGCCTACCTGTACCGGCGCCGCTGAAGCTGCCCGCCGACGCCATCGACGACGACGGGCAGGTCACCCTCGGCGCCACCCAGGCGGCCCTCGTCGCCGCGACGAACGTCAACCTGACGCTGCGCACCGGCAGCGAGCAGGCCGCGCTGATCGACGGGTACGGCCGATGGCTCAACAGCCTGTCCACCCCCACCCAGATCGTCGTCTCCGCGCAGCCGGTCGACCTGGCCTCCCACGCCCGCAGGGTCGCCGAGGCCGTCCCGGCGATGCCGCATCCGGCGCTGGAAGCGGCGTGCACCGACCACGCCCAGTTCCTCCACGACCTGGCCACCCGGCGAGACCCGCTGCGCCGCCAGGTCCTGCTGGTCACCCGCACCGCCGCCGGCGAACAGGGCGGACACGCCGCACGCCGGCGCGCCGACGACACCGTCCGGGCGCTGTCCGGTCTCGGCGTCACCACCCGAGCCCTCGACGGCGCGGCCGTCACCGCCGCGCTCGCCGCCGCCGCCGACCCCTACCGCCCCCCACGACCAGGCGGCCTCGCCGCACCGGACGCCGTCATCACCGCAACCCGACCCCACCGGCAGCCCAGGAGGACCACATGATCGGCAAACGACGCCGCCGCGTAGACCCGACCGACGCGTCGAGATCTGCGTCCGGGGCAGGCCTCGCCGCCGCCGTCACGCCCGCCGCCGTCGAGGTCACCCCCCGCTGGCTGCGGGTCGGCGACGGCTACGCCGCCACCCTCGTCGTCACCGGCTACCCGGCCGAGGTCGGGCCGGCGTGGCTGGAACCACTGCTGTCCTACCCCGGCCGCGTAGACGTCACCCTGCACATCGACCCGCTGCCCGCCCCCATCGCCGCCGCCCGGCTACGCACCCAACGCGCCCGCCTCGAATCCAGCAGGCGGGCCGACTCCGAACGCGGCAAACTCAGCGACCCCTACACCGACGCCGCCGCCCACGACGCCGGCGACCTGGCCGACCGCCTCGCCCGCGGCGCCGCCAAGCTGTTCCGCGTCGGGCTGTACATCACCGTGCACGCCAAGACCCAGGAGGAGCTGCTGGAGGCCTGCGACCGGGTCAAGGCCGCCGCCGCCTCCACCCTCCTGGAAGTCCAACCGGCGACGTGGCGCCAGCTCGCCGGCTGGACCACCACCCTGCCCCTGGCCCACGACGGACTACGGATGCTCCGCACCATGGACACCCAAGCCCTCGCCGCCTCATTTCCGCTGGCCGGCCCGGATCTACCGGCACCGCTGCCCGGCGAACCGGCCACCACCGGCGGGGTCCTCTACGGCGTCAACCCGGCCAGCAACGGTGTCGTCTGGTGGGACCGCTTCGCCCAGGACAACTACAACTCCGTCGTCCTGGCCCGATCCGGCGCCGGCAAGTCCTACATGGTCAAACTCGAAGCGTTACGCCACCTCTACGCCGGCGTCCAGATCTCAATCATCGACCCGGAAGACGAATACCTGCGGCTGGCCGACACCGTCGGCGGCACCGTCGTACGCCTCGGGGCGGCCGGGGCCAGGATCAACCCCCTCGACCTGCCGGCCGGTGACACCCGGCCGGACACGCTGACCCGACGCGGCCTGTTCCTGCACACCCTCATCTCCGTACTGATCGGCAGCCTGCCACCGCCGGCTGAGCGCGCCGCCCTGGACCGGGCCATCCTCGCCGTGTACCGCAACGCGGGTATCACCGCCGACCCACACACCCACCAACGGCCCGCACCGCTGCTACGCGACCTGGCCGCGATCCTCGCCAACGACACCGACCCCGCCGGCCCGCACCTCGCCGCCCGACTCGCCCCATGGGTCCACGGGTCATTCAAAGACCTCTTCGACGGGCCCACCACCTCCCACCCGCACGGACACCTGGTCGTCTGGTCGCTACGGCAGCTGCCCGACGAGCTACGCACCGTCGGCACCCTCCTGGCGCTGGATTCCATCTGGCGCATCGTCGACACGCCACCGGCCTCCGGTCCCCCGCCGCGTCGCATCGTCGTCGTCGACGAAGCCTGGCTACTCATGCGCGACGGCGAAGGCGCCAAGTTCCTACACAGAATGGCGAAAGCCGGACGCAAACGACACACCGGCCTGACCGTCGTCACCCAGGACGCCGCCGACGTCCTCAGCACCGACCTCGGCCAAGCCGTCGTCGCCAACGCCGCCACCCAAATCCTCCTGCGCCAGGCGCCCCAGGCCATCGACACCGTCGGCGACGCCTTCGGCCTCACCGCGGGTGAGCGGCGACTGCTCCTCACCGCCCACCGCGGTCACGGCCTACTCATCAGCGGAACCCACCGCACCGCATTCGAAGCAATCTCCTCCGACGCCGAACACCATCTCGCCACCACCGAGCCCGAGATCGACATCGACGCGGACTCGGCGCCGTGAAGCCGGGGACCAAACCACCAGCACGCCGTCACTAATTGCCCCAAAGCTCCCCGGTCCCCGGCCAGGGCGCCAGGTCGGTTGACGTGCGCGCGGGCCCGACTACATCTTCCGGAGGACACCCCGTGACCCCGTACCGAATCCCCGCGCCGACGCCGCAATCGACCCCGTCAGGACCCCACACCACAACCACCACGGTCCCCAGCCCGGCTCCTTCCCACTGGGTCCTGCACACCGGCGACTGGGCCGCCGACCGACCGTGGTTGCTCGCCGTCGCGGCCGGCCTGCTCATCACCTGGGTCGCCGGCGGCAACCTCGTCGCCCTGTGGCGACATCAACACCACGCCCGCGGGGCCCGCCTGATCGGAATCGCGCCGCCACCGCAGGTCGACGAACACAGCGCGGCCGCGCTGTGGGCCAATCTCGCCGGCATTCTCACCCCCGTACGACACCGACGGCTGCTCTACGGCGCCCCACACATCGGCCTGCAGTACACCTGGACCGGCCGGCGACTACTGATCTCCCTGTGGGTGCCCGGCAGCGTCCCGAACGGGGCGGTCGAGGCCGCCGTACGCGCCGCGTGGCCCGGCGCGGCCACCACCGCCAACGAGCCCGCGCCCGCGCCGATACCCGCCGACACGGCCGCCGCGGTCGGCGGCCACCTGCTGCCCGTGGCAGCCGACTGGCTACCACTGACCAGCGACCACGACGCGGACCCGCTTCGTGCGTTGATGTCCGCCGGAGCGCAACTGCACGACGGCGAGTACGCCTGCGTGCAGATCCTCGCCCGCCCCGCCGCACCAAAGCGTGCCAGCCGAGCCCGCCGCGCAGCCGGCCGGCTGCGCCACGGCGCCACCGCGCTGCCGGGCCTCAACATCGGCCGGGGCCTGACCGAACTGATCGAGGTGTTCCTGCCCGGCCGCGGCCAGACCGGCGGCACCGCGAAGGCCGCGTCCCGCCCGGACCCGACCGTGGAACGCGACGTGCGGGCGATCCTCGACAAGACCTCCCACCAGCTATGGGACACCGGT
>NZ_JBNJMX010000045.1:0-18009 GCF_050936375.1 Plantactinospora sp. CA-290183
GGCCGTTGCGGGGCACGGGGCATGATGGACTGCGACACCCGGCGCGCGGTCGGCCGGCGGGTCGTGCGCGGTCCGCCCGGTTCGGGGTTTGTCGACCGGTTGTCCGGGTGTTTTGTCGCGTTGGTTGGTGAAGGAGGAACGGTGGCGGAAAAGGTACGGACCGGGCGGTGTGTGGTCGCCGTGGACGGCCCGTCCGGTTCGGGGAAGTCCACCGTCTCCCGGCGACTCGCGGGGGCGCTCGACGCCCGCTATCTCGACACCGGCGCCATGTACCGCGCGGTGACCTGGGCGGTGCTGCGCTCCGGGGTCGACCCGCAGGACGCCGAGTCGGTTGGCAAGGTGGCCGGCGAGGTCGACGTGAAGATCGGCGTCGACCCGGAGGCGCCGAGCGTGACCGCCGACGGGATCGCGATCGACCGGGAGATCCGGGGACCCGAGGTGACCGCCGCGGTCTCCGCCGTGTCGGCCGTGCCCGCCGTACGGCAGATCCTGGTCGCGATGCAGCGCGAGATCATCACGGCGGCCGGCCGGATCGTGGTCGAGGGCCGGGACATCGGCTCGGTCGTCGCACCGGACGCCGACCTGAAGGTTTACCTGACCGCCTCGGTAGACGCGCGGGCGCAGCGGCGCAGCGCGGAGTACGCCGCCGACCTCTCGGCCACCGCGACCGACCTGGCCCGCCGGGACCGACTCGACTCGACCCGCGCCGCCGACCCGCTGCGGCAGGCGCCGGACGCGGTCGTCCTGGACACCACCGCGCTCGGCATCGACGAGGTCGTCACGCGGCTCCGCGAGCTGCTGGCCGGACAGGTGGCGGACAGGTGACCGGGTACGCGGAGACCGCGGGCCGGGACGGTGACGCGGGCGCCGCCCGCGGCTGTGGCGCGTACGCCGGCGAGGCGGCCCGCGTGGGTGCGATCAACGAGCCGGGTCCGCGAGCCCTGCAGGCAGAGACGAAGGGTGGAACGGCGTGAGCACGGGGGACGGCTGGATCGAGCTGGACGAAACCGACGTCGACGAGGTCGAGCCGACCGGACCGGTGCCGGTGGTGGCCGTCGTCGGCCGGCCGAACGTGGGCAAGTCGACGCTGGTGAACCGGATCATCGGCCGCCGCCAGGCGGTGGTGGAGGACGTTCCCGGGGTGACCCGGGACCGGGTCCCCTACGACGCGCAGTGGTCGGGCCGGCAGTTCACGGTGGTCGACACCGGTGGCTGGGAGCCGGACGCCCGGGACCGGGCGGCGGCGATCGCGGCCCAGGCCGAGCACGCCGTCGCCACGGCGGACGTGGTGGTCTTCGTGGTGGACGCGGTGGTCGGGGCGACCGACGTCGACGAGGCGGCGGTCCGGATGCTGCGGCGCAGCGCGAAGCCGGTCCTGCTGGTGGCCAACAAGGCCGACAACGCCGCCACCGAGATCGAGGCGACCTCGCTGTGGTCCCTCGGGCTCGGCGAGCCGCGCCCGGTCTCCGCCCTGCACGGGCGGGGCTCCGGCGACCTGCTGGACGCGATCCTCGCGGCCCTGCCCGAGCCGCCGCCGATCAGTGAGGGGGGTCCGCGCGGCCCGCGTCGGGTCGCCCTTGTCGGCCGCCCCAACGTGGGCAAGTCGAGCCTGCTCAACCGGCTGGCCAAGGAGGACCGGGCGGTGGTGGACGCCGTCGCCGGCACGACCGTCGATCCGGTCGACAGCCTGGTCGACATCGGCGGAGAGGTCTGGCAGCTGGTCGACACCGCCGGCCTGCGGAAGCGGGTGGCACAGGCCAGCGGCACGGAGTACTACGCCAGCCTCCGTACCGCCGCCGCGATCGAGGCGGCCGAGGTGGCCGTGGTGTTGCTCGACGCCAGCGAGCCGATCAGCGAGCAGGACCAGCGGATCCTGAGCATGGTCACCGAGGCGGGCCGGGCGATGGTGATCGCCTTCAACAAGTGGGACCTGGTCGACGAGGACCGGCGCTACTACCTGGACAAGGAGATCGACCGGGAACTGCGCCGGATTCCCTGGGCGATCCGGGTGAACGTGTCGGCCAAGACGGGCCGCGCGATGGACCGGCTGGCCCCGGCGCTGCGTACCGCCCTGGCGAGCTGGGAGAGCCGGATCCCGACCGGGCAGCTCAACCAGTGGCTCACCGCGCTGGTGCAGGCGACTCCGCACCCGATCCGGGGCGGCCGCGCACCGCGGGTGCTCTTCGCCACCCAGGCCAGCACCTCCCCGCCGCGGTTCGTGCTCTTCACCACCGGGCCGCTCGACGCCGGGTACCAACGCTTCGTCGAGCGCAAGCTCCGCGAGGAGTTCGGCTTCGAGGGCAGCCCGATCGAGGTGTCGGTCCGGGCCCGGAAGAAGCTCGGCCCGGGTGGTCGCGGCAAGGCCCACGGCTGAGCCGTACGCGCCACCGCCACCCCCCTCGCCCCCTCCCCTCGCCCCCTCCCCTCCCGGCCGCGTCCTACCGATTCACCCTATCTTCCTAGGATGCTTTACGGGGTGTGGGCTGGGTGGTTCTGGCGGCAGCCCAGTGGCCGACAGGGGAGATCGTTACGGGAGGGGCGTGTGCGCACCGGGGAGTGGGTCTGCGCTACGCTGTAGCGGCTGTCGTACCGGGAGACCGGTGCGGAGCAACGGGACGTGGCGCAGCTTGGTAGCGCACTTGACTGGGGGTCAAGGGGTCGTCGGTTCGAATCCGGCCGTCCCGACAGCGAGAGGGTTTCCGCAGGTCAGTGAATTGCGGAAACCCTCTTTTCATAGCTCGGCACGAATGCCCGGTCTAGCACGCCGCTGTTGGACTCCTTGACTCGGGCGGGCTGCTCCTACCACTACTCGATCTTCACAAGCTCACCACCGGCCTGTCGCGGGGCTGGGCCGGGTTCCTGCGGGACTGGGACCGGTCACTGCGCGCCGGGGACTACCCACAGACCACCCGCTACAACTACCTGCTCGCCGCCGCCCAGCTTGGCCGCTATCTGGGGGAGTGCTCGCCGGATCCGGACGCCGAGGACTGCGCGTGCTGTCCGGTGTTGTTGGGTAGCTCGCCGAGGTTGGTCAGGGACCACCGCCTGGCTGCGTACCTCGCCGGCGAGGGCGTGCAGGTCGTAGGCCGGGTACAGGTGCTGTCTCTGCTCCGCGTGCCGGCCTCGGTCGCCGAGCGCCACCGCCATCAGGTTGTGCAGTCGGGCCTGCCGGCTGTGGTCCGCCACGCTCCGGAGGTATTCGAGGGCGGCGCGGCAGTGTGCCAGGGAGCCGTCGATGTCACCCCGGCGGTACGCGGCGCCGGCCAGGCCGGTCCGGGCGTACGGCGCCGCGCCGTGCTCGCCGCTGTCCTCGGCAGCAGCCAGTGCCTCGTCCGCCAACCTCTGCCATCCCCGCCAGGCGCCCGCGATCTCCAGGTGGTTGCCGAGCCAGACGAGCAGTATTGCCAGGTCCAGCAGCGGCGCCCGCGCGGCGCGTACGGCCTCGAGCGTGACCGCGGCCACCGCCGCGTGCTCGGAGTGCGACCACGCCACCGCCCGGTAGACGGCGTGCAGGTGATAGCCGACGAGGCGGGCGAGGGCGGACCACCGCTCCTCCGTCTCGGGTCGAGCTGACGGGCGAAGGGATCCGATCAGGTCGTGGCAGCCCTACCCAGGCGCTGGTTGGCGCAGCAGGTGGATGTCGAGCAGCTCCTCCAGCAGCGACGCGGCCTGCCTTGGCTGCCGGTCCAGCAGCGCGGCGGCCGACAGAGCGGGCTGAAATCGACCCAGTCCGGCACGGCGAGCAGCCGGACCACCCTGGCATGCTCGGCGTCGGGCCGCGCGAAGCTGAGTTCGAACGTGACCCGTACCCCCAGGTCCCCCACCCGTAGCTCGTCCAGCGCTTCCCGGTGGGCCAGCCGGTCGGCGAAGTGGCGCGGGCTCCAGGCCGGCCGTGACGCCAGCCCCGCACCCGCGATGCGCAGGCCGAGAGGCAGGTTTCCACACATCGCGGCGATCCGGCGTACGCTCTCCAGCTCTCCGGCTGTCCGCTCGATCCCGACGAGCGAGCGCAGCAGTTCGACGGATGTCTCGTCGGTGAGCACGTCGAGCCGGACGATCCGGGCTCCTTCCAGGTCCGCGAGGGTCCGGCGGCTGGTCACCACCACGGCACTTCCGGCGCGCCCCGGCAGCAACGGGCGCACCTGGGCGGCGTCCGCGGCGTCGTCGAGGACCATCAGCACCCGACGGACGGCCAGTGCGCTGCGTAGCATCGCCGTCCGCTCGGTGAGCGAAGCGGGTGCCGGCACCGGGACGCCCAGCGCACGCAGCATGGCCGCGACTATCTCGGCCGGGTCGGCCGGTACCGGACGGGCACCGCCGAGGTCGGCGAAGAGCTGGCCGTCGGGGAAGTCGGTCCGCATCCGGTGACCGAGGCGCACCGCGAGGGCCGTCTTGCCCACCCCCGGCTGGCCGACCAGCACCACGATCGGCACGTGCTCGTACCCGTCCCGGAGCATGCGTTCGGCGCCGGCAAGCTCATCGGTGCGGCCGACGAAGTCGACGACGTCGTACGGCAGTTGCGCCGGCGCGACGGGTGGATCGAACGCTGCCACCGGGTCGGGTGGTTGGGCGTCCTCCGCCGGTTCCGGATCCGGCCCGGCCGGGGGTGGGCGGGTCTCCGAGCGCAGGATCCGCAGGTGCAGCGCGGCGGCCTTCGGCCCGGGCTCGATGCCCAACTCCTCGGCAAGCACGGCCCTGAGATCGCCGTAGGCGGCGAGCGCCTCACTGGCGCGGCCGGTCCGCAGCAGCGCCAGCATCAGCAGGACGTGCAGCGGCTCACGCAACGGGTGCGCGACGACCAGGGCACGCAACTGGGCGATCACCTCGGCGGCCCGCCCCTGTTCGACCTCCAGGCCCAGGCGCCACTCGGTGACCGACAGCCGCTCCTCCAGCAGTCCCGCTGCCAGGTTGGCCAACGCCGGTACGTCGCCGAGGCCGTCGAACGGGTCACCCCGCCACAGATGTTCGGCCGATGCCAGCAGCGAGCGGGCGCGCTCGACGTCGACATTGCGGGCCTGGGCGACCAGCGCCCGGAACCGGTGCAGGTCGACCGCCTCCGGTGGCACGTCCAGCAGGTAGCCCGGCTTGCGGCTGACCAGGTGGCCGGCGGGCAGGACGCGGCGCAGGTGCGAGACGTAGACCTGGACGGCCTTGCGCGCGGCGGCGGGGGCGGTGTCACCCCAGACCATCTCGATCAACCGCTCGGTGGAGACCAGGGAGTTCGGTTCGAGCGCGAGGGCCGCCAGCACCGCCCGCTGCTTCGCCGGCCCCAGGTCCACCGTGTGTCCATCCTGGACGAACGTGACCGGGCCCAGGAGCCGAAACATCGCTCCGCCTTTCATCTGATCCCCCGTCCGGCCGGCGGGTCCGAGTTCTCCACTCGGGCGGTACCCGTGCAGACGGCGGCCGACCCGCCCCTGCCATTAGGCCGTTGATCACCCCCGGCCGGCAAGGACCGGCAAGGACCGGGGATATACCGACCGGGTATGTCGACTCTTCGGCGTACCGGTGCGGGCGTCACGGGCACACGCGCTCCGGCCGGCGCCGGTCCTGCCCACGGACCGGAGTCAGTCCCGGCTGATCACGACCCGGTCGGTCCCGGCCGTACAGGTGCCCTGGAGTGCGTCCGGGTCCGTACGCCAGCGCCAGGTCGTGCGGCAACTCCAACCGTCGACGATCTGCCGCCACCCGTCGACCGGCGGCGTTCCCACCTCGGCGGAGTCCTCCACCCCCAGGTAGTAGTTCGTCACGATGCGCCCGGCCCGCTCACGGGTCACCGAGCCGCTGACGGTGAACCGCACCGACACGTGTCCCGGCGCCTCCGCGGTGTTGCGGCACAGGGTCGGGCCGGCCTGCCTCGCCAGCAGGGTCAGCCAGCCGAACAGCAGGTGGTGGTCGGAGCAGAGCCGACCGTCGCACATTCCCACGGTACGGATCGAGGCGCTGGCGGCCTGCCGGCTGAAGTGCTCCGAGTCGAAGAAGATGTGGTCGATCTTCGACGCACCGTGTTGCCCGGTGTGCGTGGCCGCGCCGCCGCGCCGCACCGTCGCGCACCCGGGTTCGGCACACATGTCCCCCTCCTAGAAGTGGCCGGAGGCGCCGGGGAACGCGGTGCGGTCGTAGAGCTGGCCGAGCGAGCCGTCCGGTGGTTCGCTGTTGAAGCCGCCGATGATCACGGTGGGTAGCTCCGGCGGGAAGAGCGCCGCGGCGGCGTTCAGCTCGGCCATCTGCCGGCGGGCGTGGGCGTCGTCGTGCGCCAGGTGCCGGTCGCCCGGGAGTCTCAGGAGGACTTCCTGCGGACCCTGTCGCCCGCCGAGCGGGAACGCTGGTCGGGCTGCTGCGCCCGCCCGGTCCTCGACGCGAACGACGCGGCCCGCCGGGCCGGAGCCGCGACGCACCCGCACCGGCGGTGCCGCCGGTGCGGGATCGAGACCCGCCACCGGGGCCGGCTGACCGGCGTGACCGGTCCGGCAGCTGCGACGGCCCGGCGGCCCGGGTACGGCGACTCGACACGGTAGCCAACAGCCAATGGCCCGGAAAGCAGGAAGAAAGGGAATTCCCTCCATCGCCGAGGCATTAGCCGATCCTTAACCGCAACGCCGTACCTTTCGGTGCGCCGGTCCCCGGTCGCATCCCCCCGCTTGCCGGGGCGGCGGCGTACGGGCGACCGCTGCGTACGGCGGGTCCGACCCGGACGCCGTGCTGGCAGGTCGACAGGTGACGAGGTACGCGATGCACGACGACCCGGTGGGACGGCTCACCGAACTCTGGCAGCGGGCGGACGTCCTGGCTCAGCGGCTGGCGGCGGTGACCCGGCCGGACGGGAGTTGGGACGGCTCCGACGGCACCGGAATGGTGACGGTCACGGTGGACGCCGAGGGTCCGGTCGCCGCTGTCGCGGTCGAGCCGCAGTGGCGCCGCCGGATCGACCCCGAGGCGCTGGGCACGGCCGTCCGCGAGGCGGCCGGGGCGGCCCAGCACGGCCGGTTGACCGACTGGGCCGAGTCGTTCGCCGAGCAGCACGCCCGGCCCGATCCGCTACCCCGCCCGATGCCTCCGTTGCAGGACACCCTCGCCAACCGGCTCGACGAGTTGGCTACGGCGGGTGTGAGCGGCGACGAGGGGCGCGCCGGGCTGCGCGAGCTGTCCCGGCTGGTGGGGTCGGCCGTGCATGCCGTCGGCGAGGTCTCCGCACAGCTTCGGGTGCACGCCCGGACGACGTACACCGGGCACAACCAGTCCCGGGACGTGGCCGTGACGGTCAGCGGCGGCGGCGAGGTCACCGAGGTGCGCTACGACCGCCACTGGCTGGCGGAGGCCGGCGGGCAGTGGATCGGTCGGGAGACCGTTTCGGCGTTCCGGGCCGCCTACCAGCGGGCCTCGGCCGAGTCCGTCGAGGCGGTGATCGCACGCGGCCCGCTCGGTGAGATCCAGGAACTCGGTGCCGATCCCCATGCACTGGCCCGGCGTCTGCACCTGCGCTGACCGGCCCGACTTCTGCCGCCCCGGCACGCGGATCAGCAGTGCCGGAACGGCCGGGTGCAGACGGCGGATACCGGCCCGGCAGCGCGGCGCCGCCGGCCAACCACTGCGGACCAGACAAGAGGAGAGATGGACATGCCGGACGAGGCGTTGTCAGTTGCCGTCGAGGCGCTGCGCAGCGACGCGAGGGCCTGGCAGGAGACGGCCGACGTCACCCGCCGCGCCGCGACGGAGTCGTCGGGGCTGGACCTGGGCCTGGCCGAGCTGTCGTGGGCGGCCGAGGGCGACCTGTTCGTCACCTACATGATGATCCAACACAAGGTGGAACACCTGCTGGGCCAGGCCGGATCGACCCTCCGCGACCTGGCGAACGTGCTGGAGGAGATCGCGGACAGCTACGAGTCGTCCGACTCGGCGGCGGCGGCGCGGTACGACAACCTGTGGGAGCCGGCGTGACGAGGCAGGCAGCCCGACCGGTCCGGGTCGAGGAGGGGCGATGACCACCGTCGGTGCGGCCGAGGACGCAGCGATCATCGAGCAGATCACCGGTCTGATCGACCAGGTCGACGGCAAGACCGCCGAACTGCGTGACAACGTCACCCGGTTGAGCGGTCAGCTTCCGGAGCCGGCGCGGCAGCAGACGCTGACCGCGTTGGAGGACTTCGCGCTCGAGTTGGAGCAACTCTTCCACGCGCTGCGGAACATGGTGACGCACTGGGGATCCCCGTCGGCGCTGTGGGACGCGGCGGACGGCTGGAGCAGCCGGGTCGGTGGGCCGGTCAGCGCACGCGCCGGCGTCGCCACGTCCGGGCATCTGCGGGCGGATGACGGAAACTGGGAGGGCACGGCCGCCACGGCGTACGCCCAGCGGCTGGAGTTGCAGCGAGCGGCGCTGGTCGCGATCAATACCCCGCTCTGCGAGAGCATCGGCAGCGCCCTCTCGGCCCTCGCCGTGGGAATCATGACGTACTGGGCGAGCCTCGTGTATGCCCTCTCCGCGCTGGTGACTGGCCTCGTCGGCGCGGTGGCGGCCAGCGGCACCGTGGTCGGGTTGCCGGCGGCACCGGTCATCGCGGTCGCAGCCGTCGTCGCCGCGTTTCTGGCGGTCATCGCCGGCAGTGTGGTGCTGAGTTCGGTCGCGTCGAGCACCAACAGCAGTCTCGTGCAGGCGCTCAACAACAACATCGACTTCCCGGACGGGCAATGGCCGAGGGCGACGGACGTGCCCTCGTAGCCTCGGCGGCTGCCGAGCGTCCGCGCCAGCCAGCACCGCAGCCGCAATTTCCTGCAATACAACGGACAGAGCCTTTCCTAGGCTCTCGTTTCATCGATCGGCGAGCCGCACCGTCCACGGTCGCGGAGAACTGGGAGGATGTTGTGCCGGATGGACCGGAGGGCCAGGTGAGCCGGCGACGGGTGCTGGCCGGTGGCGGTGGGACGGCGTTCGGCGTCGCCGTCGGAGCGGTGGCCGACGGAACCGACGGCGCCACTGCGGCCAGTGCGGCCACTGTGGCCACTGCGGCGCCGACGGCGCCTGCGGTCGAGGCCGAACGAGCGGCGGTCGTCGGGCCCGGCCCGGTGGAGATCACGTTGCGGGTCAACGGTGCCGACCACCGCTTAGCGGTGGAGCCCCGGGTGAGCCTGCTCGACGCGCTCCGCGAACGGCTGCACCTCACCGGTACGAAGAAGGGCTGCGACCACGGCGAGTGCGGCGCCTGCACCGTGCTGCTCGACGGCCAGCGCGCCAAGTCCTGCCTCACCCTGGCGGTGATGCAGGACGAAGCCGAGATCACCACAATCGAGGGGCTGGCCGACGGGGACCGCCCACATCCGGTGCAGGACGCCTTCATCCGGCGGGACGCGTTCCAGTGCGGGTTCTGCACGCCGGGCCAGATCATGTCGGCCGTCGGGATGCTGCGGGAACGGAGCCGTCCCACCGACGCCGAGATCCGGGAGGGCATGAGCGGCAACCTGTGCCGGTGCAGCGCGTACCCGAACATCGTCGCCGCGATCCGGGACGTGGCGCACGGGCGCGGTGGACCGGGCGACGACACCGACGAGCGGGACGAGGCGCGGCGATGAACGAGATCCGGTACGTCCGGGCGGCCACCCCGGCCCAGGCCGTCGCGCTGGCCAGCGCCGAGCCGACCACCGCGTACGTGGCTGGCGGCACTGAGCTGACCAACCTGATGCGCGACGGTGTGCACGTACCCGGGTTGGTGGTGGACGTGAACCGGGTCGCGGAGCGCGGCATCGAGTGGCAGCCGGGCCGGGTCCGGATCGGCGCGCTGGCCCGGATGGCCGAGGTGGCCCGCGACGCCGAGATGCGGCACCGGCTGCCGGTGGTGCCGGCGGCCCTGCTCGCCTCCGCGTCGGGGCAGGTGCGCAACATGGCCAGCATCGGCGGCAACCTGCTGCAACGCACCCGCTGCTGGTACTACCGGGACACCGCGCTGCCCTGCAACGCCCGGGTGCCCGGCAGTGGCTGCCCCGCACTGGACGGCGAGAACCGCTGGCACGCCATCCTCGGCGGGAGCGAGAGCTGCATCCGGGTCCACCCCTCCGATCTGGCGGTGGCGCTCACCGCGCTGGACGCCACGGTGCTGACGCAGGGCCCGGGTGGTGCGCGCCGGCTGCCGATCGAGACGCTGCACCGGCTGCCCGGCGACGCGCCGCACCGGGAGACGGTGCTCGAGCACGGCGAGTTGGTGGTGGCGGTGGAGGTGCCGGCCACGGCGATGGCGGCCCACTCGCGCTACCGGAAGGTGCGCGACCGCGCGTCGTTCGAGTTCGCCCTGGTCTCCGTCGCGGTGGCGCTGGAGCTGCGCGGCCGGACGGTCCGGGACGTCCGGATCGCGCTCGGGGGTGTCGCTCCCCGGCCCTGGCGGGCCAGGGAGGCCGAGGACGTGCTGCGCGGCGAACGGCTGACCGATGCGGCGGTCGCGGCGGCCGGGGCAGCCGCGGTCCGGGGCGCGGTGCCCCGGGAACACAACGCGTTCAAGCTCGATCTGGTGTCCCGCACGCTGACCGGCGTGCTCGACGAACTCGGAGGCGGCAGGTGAGACAGTACGTCGGGAAGCCGCTGCACCGGGTCGACGGCTGGGCCAAGGTCACCGGTCAGGCCCGGTACGCCGCCGACCAGCCGATCCCCGACCTCGCGTACGGGGTGCTGGTGACCAGCACGATCGCCCGGGGGCGGATCCGCCGGATCGACAGCGCCGCCGCCCTGGCCACGCCGGGCGTACTCGGCGTCTACACCCACGAGAACCTGCCCCGGTTCGCGGAGCAGTCGCCGGGCTGGGTGCCGTACGCGCAGACCCTGGTGCCGATGCAGGGCACCGAGATCCGGCACGGCGGCCAGCAGGTCGCCATCGTGGTGGCCGAGACGTTCGAACAGGCCAGCCGGGCCGCCGGGCTGGTACGCGTCGACTACGACGCCGAGCAGCCCACGATCGGACTGGTGGAGAACCTGTCCCGGGCGTACACGCCACCGGAGGGCACTCCCGGGGCGCTCCAGATGCGCCGGGGCGACCCGGCGGCTGGGCTGGCCGAGGCCGCGGTCCGGCTCGAGGTCGAGTACCGCACCTCGATCAACCATCACAACCCGATCGAACCGTCCGCCACGCTGGCCGTCTGGAAGGGCGACGACCTGACTCTCTACGAGTCGACCCAGTCGATCACGTTCACCCAGGAGGCCGTCGCACGGATGCTCGGCGTGCCGCCGCAGCGGGTACGGGTGGTCACGCCATACCTCGGTGGCGGGTTCGGGTGCAAGGGCTTCGTCTGGCCGCACACCTACCTGACCGCCGCCGTCGCCAGGCTGGTCGGGCGGTCGGTGAAGCTGGTGCTCACCCGGGCCCAGCAGTACACGAGCTGCGGGCACCGGCCGGCGTCCGTGCAACGGCTCCAGGTCGGCGCCGCCCGGGACGGCCGGCTGACCGCGATCACCCACGCGGTCACCTCGCACACCTCGCGGTCGGACATCATCCAGTTCAACCCGATCGCCGCGACCCAGTCCGTCTACGCGGTCCCCAACCTGGAGATCGCCAGCCAGGTCGTCGAGGTGGACCTGGGTACGACCATCGCCACCCGGCCGCCCTCCGGGCCCAGCAACGAGGCGTTGGAGATGGCGCTCGACGAGTTGAGCTGGGCGCTGGACATGGATCCGGTGGCTTTGCGGCTGCGCAACTACACCGGCGTCGACCCGAGCGCCCCGGACCGACCGCAGAGCCGGTTCCTCCGCGAGTGCTACGCGCTCGGTGCCGAACGGTTCGGCTGGCCCCGCCGCCGGCCGGCCCCGGGCAGCATGAGCCGGGGTGAACTGCTGGTGGGCTGGGGGATGGCCGGGGCGCAGCACAACTGGCATCCGGGGGTGGCACAGGCAACGGTGCGGATCAGCAGCGACGGCCGGGCCCGGGTGACCTGCGGCACCCAGGACATCGGCACCGGGACGTACACGATCATGGTGCAGGTGGCGGCGGACGGGCTGGGCGTGCGGCCGGGGGACGTCCGGGCCGTACTCGGTGACACCCGGTTTCCGCCCGCCCCGTCGTCGAGCGGTTCGGCGACCGCGACCACGGTCGGGATGGCGGTCCGCGTCGCCGCCCGGGCCACCCGGGAGAAGGTGGTCCGGCTCGCCGTCGCCGATCCGCGGTCCCCGCTGCACGGCGCCGCTCCGGACGAGGTGGACACGGTGGACGGGCGGCTGTTTCTGCGCGCGGACCCGGGGCGCGGCGAGAGCTACCGGCAGGTGCTGAGCCGGCACGGCGCCTCTGTCGAGGCGTCGGGCGGCGCGGACCTCAGCGGCAACGCGGGTCCGTCGTATGGCGCCGCCTTCGCCGAGGTGCAGGTCAGCGGCGTGACCGGCGAGGTCCGGGTGGCCAGGCTGGTCTGTGCCGTCGACGCGGGGCGGGTGCTGAACCCGGCGACCGCCCGCAGCCAGGCGCTCGGTGGAGCGGTCTGGGCGATCGGCGCGGCACTGACCGAGCACACCCTGGTCGACCGCCGGTACGGCCGGATCGTCACCGCGAACCTGGCCGGCTACCTGGTGCCGGTGGAGGCCGACGTGCCCGACATCGACGTGGTCTTCGTGGACAAGCCGGCGCCGGAGGCGAACGAGTTGGGCGCTCGGGGCCTGGGCGAAGTGACCGCGACCGGCGCCAGTGCGGCGATCGCCAACGCCGTCTACCACGCCACCGGGCACCGGGTCCGGGAGTTCCCGATCACCCCGGACAAGGTGCTGGCCGGATGGCGCTGACCCGGCGGACGGTGGGGACGCCGTGCGGGAGGTACTGACGGAGCTGGCCGGCTGGTGGCACCAGAGGCTGCCGGTCGGCCTGGCCACCGTGGTCGGGGCCTGGCGGTCGGCGCCCCGGCTGCCCGGCGCCGCCCTGCTGGTCGGCCCGGACGGCTCGGCGGTGGGCAGCGTCTCCGGCGGCTGCGTGGAGGCGGCGGTGTACGAGTTGGCCGCCGAGGCGGTGCGGACCGGCCGGCCGCTGCTCCAGCGGTACGGAGTGGCCGACGACGACGCCCTGGCGGTCGGCCTGACCTGCGGCGGCGACCTGGACGTCTTCGTCGAGCGGGTGGACCCGGAGTCCTTTCCCGAACTGGGCGAGCTGGCCCGGGATGTGGCCGCCGGGCGGCCGGTCGCCATCGCCACCTGCGTCACGGTCCCCGGCGGCGGAACGAGGGGCGGCGGGCCGGCCGGGGCGACCGGCTCCGGAATCCGGCTCGGCCCGGTGCCGGCACGACGGCTGGTCGTCTGGCCCGACCGGCACTCGGGCACTCTCGACGCCGCCCTGGACGAGGCCGTACTCACCGACGCGCGGGCACTGCTCGCCGAGGGCGGCAGCCGGCTGCTGGACTACTCGCCGGACGGCCGGCGCCGTACCGCGTCGGACGGTGCCGGCTGGCGCGTCTTCGTCTCCAGCTTCGCCCCGCCGCCCCGGATGCTGGTCTTCGGGGCGATCGACTTCGCCGCCGCCGTGGCCCGGATCGGCACGTTCCTGGGCTACCGGGTGACCGTCTGCGACGCCCGACCGCTGTTCGCGACCGAGGCGCGCTTCCCGGACGCGGACGAGGTCGTGGTGGCCTGGCCACACCGGTATCTCGACGTGGAGGCATCGGCCGGGCGGATCGATGCCCGGACGGCGGTGTGCGTGCTGACCCACGACGCGAAGTTCGACGTACCGCTGCTGGACGTGGCCCTGCGGCTGCCTCTGGCCTATCTGGGCGCGCTCGGCTCACGCCGGACCCAGGCCGACCGGGTACGTCGGCTGCGGGCGGCGGGCGTGCCGGCCGAGTCGCTGGCCCGGCTCGCCGCCCCGATCGGCCTGGACCTCGGGGCCCGCACCCCGGAGGAGACCGCGGTCAGCATCGCGGCCGAGATCGTCGCGCTGGCCCGCGGCGGTACGACCGGCCGGCTCAGCTTCGGCACCGGTCCCATCCACCGGCAGCACGCCGACCACCCGGTGACGGCGGCTCGGCTACGCCCGTGATGCGACTGGCCGGGCCGCCGAACGGACGCGAGGGCGGCCCCCTCGACCGCCGTCGGCACCCGACACCACCGACGTCGGGAGACCGGTGACGGACGCGGTCGCCAACCAATCGTTAACCGCCGCTCCCTACCGTGCAGGCGACGATCTCGCGGTCGTCGGACGACACGGCAGGCCGGGGCACGTAGGGCCGCATCCCGACGCTGCCGATCTGATGGCGAGGGCCGCGTGCCCAAAGCTGACCAGCTGCGAACGGTGGGAGTGAGCATGTTCGGAAAACTCGGGACCGTGGCGGTGCTGGGCCTGGTCGCCGGGCTGGTCGCGGTGCCGGTACCCGGGCTGTCGGGCGATCCAGCGGCCGCCGTGGCCTCGGCACGGGCGTCGGCGGAGGAACTGGCACCGGTGATGCTGGTGCTGGATGCCTCGGGCTCGATGCGGGAGAGCGCAGGCGGTGGCGTGGACAAGATGACCGCGGCTCGGCGGGCGGTTCGCACGCTGGTGCGGGCCGCGCCGGACGGCACGCGGCTCGGGCTGACCGTGTACGGCTCGTCGACGGGTAACTCGGGCGCCGAGAAGGCGGCCGGGTGCCAGGACGTACGACTGGTCCATCCGGTCGGCCCGGTCGACCGCGAGGCGCTGCTCGGCACGACCGACCAGGTACGGGCGCGCGGTTACACCCCGATCGGCCGGGCGTTGCGGGTGGCGGCAGACGGGTTGCCGGCGGAGGGCCCGCGGTCGATCGTGCTGGTGTCCGACGGCATCGACTCGTGCGCGCCGCCGGACCCTTGCGAGGTGGCCCGGGAACTTGCGCGGCAGGGCGTGGACCTTCGGGTGCACGCGGTCGGCTTCGATGTGGACCGCGCCGCCCAGCGGCAGTTGGCCTGCATCGCCCGGGCCACCCGGGGGACCTACACCGACGCGGGAGACGCCGCCGAGTTGGCCCGGGCGCTCAACCGGGTGACCCAGCAGGCACTGCGCCGGTACGAGGCGGCCGGCACGCCGGTCAGCGGCGGGACGGACCGGCAGAGCGCGCCGGCCCTGGTCCCCGGGTCGTACCTCGACGACCTCGACCCGGGTCAGGTCCGGCACTACGCCGTGGAGGTGACGGCCGGATTCACCCTCTACGCCAGCGCCGCACCGGTGCTCAGCCGTGGGGTACGCGCCGCCGCCGAGACCACCAGCATGCAGTTGTACGCGCCCGACGGCACCCGCTGCGGCGGCTTCGACATGCGGGTCACCGCCACCGACCCGATCAGCCCGGCGTCCCGGACGTGGACCGTGCCACTGTCGCCGGACGGAGCGGCCGAACCGTGCCGCCGCCCCGGCCGCTACGTCGTCGCGGTGTCCCGGCAGAACCAGGGCGGCTCCACCGCCCCGCTGGAACTGCTGATCGGCCTGGAACCGCCAGTACCCGATCGGGAGTCGGCCGGGCCGGCTCCGGGTCCGGCGGTGCGGTTCACCACGCCGGGCGGCGATCCCCGGCCGGTCGTCGGCGGCGGCTCGTTCCACACGGCGGCCACCCTGGACGGCACCGGCAGCTACCAGGACACCGTCTGGGAAGACGAGTTCGTCTTCTACCGGGTGCGCCTCGACTGGGGTCAGGGGCTGGCCTACCGGGTCCGGTACGGCGCCGCCGACCTCGACCTCGGGCTCTTCCCGGTCGGCACGAACCTGTACACGCCGTCCCGGCAGGAGATCGGGGGCGGTCAGGAATTCACCGTCTACGCCTACGACGGCAGGCCGACCGCGCTGCCGGCCCGGGCGGAGGCGTACACCACCCGGCCGATCCGGTATCTGAACCGGACGATCCAACAAGACTCGGAACGGGAGCGCAGGCTGAGCGTGGCCGGCTGGCACTACCTCGCGGTCAAGGTGGGTACGGACCGGCGGTCCGAGCCGGCGCCGGTCCCGGTGACCCTGGACGTCGTGGTGGTGGGCACGGCCGAGGCCGGGCCGCGGTACCCCGGCGGTTCCGACGCGTTCGGCAGCGCGCCGAGCACTCCGCCCGGATCGTCACCGTCCCCGGCCACCAGCGCGGCGCGGGCCGGCAACGAGTCGGGCATGCCCTTCGGGCCGGTGCTCTGGGTCGGCGTCCCGCTGCTGGTGACGATCGGCGCCGGTCTGGTCGTCGCGCTGCTGCTCCGGCGACGCCGCACTCCGGCACCGCCGTCGGCCGCCCCTTCCGGTCACCCCGGCTCGCCTCCACCAGGACCGCACGGCACCGGGTACGCACCGTGGCGCCGACCGGACACACCGCCAGACCTATAGTGCCCTCTGGCAGCCAGCCGTCCCGACCTGCCGAGGTGCCCCCGTGGAAAGCGGGCGAATCCCCGGCCGGTCGGCGCGAGCGTGGAGTACGGGCCGCACGCCGAGGGCGTGCCGAAGCCGGGTGACGATGCCTCCACGCAGCAGAGCATCCCGCTGCGCGAGCGGGTTGTCGGCGGGCACCAGCAGGATTCGCTCCTCGGCGGTCAGCGCCGGCCCGTCTGCACGACCGCTCAGGACGTCCAGCGTTCCCGTCGGGCGAGTTGACGGGCGGTGTCGACCAGTGCGCGCACCGGCGGTGACGGGTGCCGCCGCCAGGCGATCTCGAGGTCGATCGTCGGCAGCTCGTCGGTGGTGGAGAGGCAGGCGACCCCGTTGGGCAGCTGCCGCCCGAGTGACCAGGGCAGGAACATGAACCCCTGGTCGCGCAGGTTGAGATGGAGGTTGCGCAGTCCCGGGAGCGGGTTCTCCCAGACGTCGAAGGTCTCGCCGCTGCTCCGCAGCACGGCCAGCACGGTGTCGTGGTAGTGCGGCGCGAGCCGGCGAGGAAAGAAGAGCAGGGTCTCCCCCCGGAGGTCGCTGAGCGCGACCGTACGCCGCTGGGCGAGTCGATGCCCGACGCCGACCACGACGGCGTACGGATCGGGGCGCAGTCGGATTCGCTGGTATGTGGTCGGCACGGGCAGGTGCCGGCCCAGCACGACGTCGAGTTCGCCCTCGTGCAGCGCGGTGCTGAGATCGACGTCCCACGCCTCCCACGTGTCGAGCCGGATGCCCGGGTACCGGTCGCGCATCGCGGCGAACAACTTCGGCATCTCTTCGAAGGCGGTGGTCAGGGTGTAGCCGACGCGTACCTGCCCACCCTCGGCCCGGCCGGCGTGACGGGTCCGCTCCACGGTCCGCTCGGCCTCGACCAGGACTCCACGGGCGGACTCGACGAAGACCCGGCCCGCCTCGGTCAGCCGGGTCGGCCGGCGGTGGAACAGGTCGACGCCGAGCTGCCGTTCCAGCTCGCGGATCTGGCGGCTCAGCGGCGGCTGGGTCATGTGCAGCCGAGCGGCGGCGGCCTCGAAGCCGCCCGCCTCGGCAACCGCGATAACGTACCGGATGAGGCGCAGTTCGATCAGCATTCCGGAAAGGTATCTCGATCTCGCCGGCATCATCCGTGCCCGACCATCGGATTCGGATACCGGCCGACGGCGACGCCCGGTGGGCCCCAGCCCCGGTACGGCGGCAGACCTCCGGTCCGGGGCGGGCGTCACGCCGTACTCGCGTCCTATCCGACCGGCACCGGCCCGGACCCGTCGCGGACGGCGGGGGTTGATCTGGGGGTGATCCACCCGTACGCGGTCGCCGGCCAGGATGGACAGGCGTTGCTGGTGTCGGGGCGGGCGATCCGGGCCGAACACCGCCAACACCTGGCTGATTCGAAGCGACGTCGTCGTGCGGTGGCGGGGCGGGCGCCGGGTCGGGGGTGTACGGGGTTCACGGCGGTGGCGCCGGTACCGGCGTCGGGCCCGGCTGGTCGAGGGCCGGCACCAGCGTCGGGTACGACAGGCGCAGCACGAGGCGGCCAAGACCGTGATCGGCTGGGCCGTCGCACACCGGATCGGTCGTCTGCGGGTTGGTGACCCCCGTGGTGTTCTCGACCTGGCGGCGGGGCGGCGGCACAATCTGCGGCTGCGGCAGTGGCAGGTCGGCCGTCTCATCCAACTCCTACGGGACAAGGCGACCCTGGCCGGGATCACCGTCGAGTTGGTCGACAGGC
>NZ_JBNJMX010000041.1:0-21928 GCF_050936375.1 Plantactinospora sp. CA-290183
GGGGGCCTTGCCCTCCAGGTACTCCAGCAGGCTCCCCGCCGGTGGAGATGTACTGACGACTCGTCCAGGCCGAGCGCCCGTACCGCCGCCGCGGAGTCCACCCCGCCGACCACGGTGAAGCCCTTGACCGAGGTGATCGCCTCGGCCACGCCCCGGGTGCCGGCGGCGAACGGCGCCAGCTCGAACACGCAGGCCGTTCCAGAAGACCGTCCGGGCCGTGCTGACCGCGTCGGCGAACTCCGCGACCGTGCCAGCCCCGTGTCCAGGCCGAGCCGGTCGGCCGGGATCTGGTCGACCGGCACCGCGTCGTGCTCGGCATCCGCGCTGAACGCGGTCGCCGCCACCACGTCGACCGGCAGCAGGATCTTGCCGGCGCCCCGCTCCAGCAGCTCCCGGCAGGTGTCGACCATCTCCGCCTCCAGCAGCGACTTCCCCACCTCGTGCCCCTGGGCACGCAGGAAGGTGAAGCACATGCCGCCACCGATCAGCAGCCTGTCGACGGTGGGCAGCAGCGCCTCGATCACCGCGAGCTTGTCGGAGACCTTGGAGCCGCCGAGCACCACCACGTACGGGCGGTCCGGCTCCTGCCGCAGCCGGGCCAGCACCTCGACCTCGCGCAGCACCAGCCGGCCGGCGAAGTGCGGCAGCCGGGCCGGTACGTCGTAGACGCTGGCGTGCTTGCGGTGCACGGCGCCGAACGCGTCGTCGACGTACGCCTCGGCGAGGGCCGCGAGCTGGGCGGCGAAGGCCTCCCGCTCGGCGGAGTCCTTGCTGGTCTCCCCCGGGTTGAACCGCAGGTTCTCCAGCAGCGCGACCTGGCCGGAGGTGAGGCCGTCCACCGCCGACCGGGCGGAGTCCCCGACCGTGTCGGTGGCGAACGCGACCGGCGCCTCGAGCAGCTCGCCGAGGCGGGCCGCGACCGGGGCGAGGCTGTATTTCGGGTCGGGCGCACCCTTCGGCCGCCCGAGGTGGGAGCAGACGACGAGCGCGGCACCGGCGTCCCGCAGCGCGGTCGATCAGCACCGCCCGGATCCGGCCGTCATCGGTGATGGCGCCGGATTCGGAGTCGAGGGGCACGTTCAGGTCGGCGCGCACCAGCACACGCCGACCTGACACCCCCTCGGCCAGCAGGTCGTCGAGGGTCCGGATGCTCACCGAGCTCGTCCTCCGTCCACGGCTGCGGCGCTCACAGGGCCCGCCCTCCGTTCACGACTGCGGGGCTCGCAAGCTCACTCCTCGCGCTCACAGGGCCCGCCCTCCGTTCACGACTGCGGGGCTCGCAAGCTCACTCCTCGCGCTCACAGGGAGGAGCCCACCAGCTTGACCAGGTCGACGAGGCGGTTGGAGTAATCCCCACTCGTTGTCGTACCAGCCGACGACCTTGACCTGGTTGCCGATCGGCTGCGGTCAGACGGCGCGTCGAAGATGCAGGAGGCCGGGTCGGTGACGATGTCGGAGGAGACGATCTCGTCCTCGGTGTAGACCAGGATGCCCTTGAGCGGGCCGTCGGCGGCGGCCTTCATCGCGGCGTTGACCTCTTCGACCGAGGTGTCCCGGCCGGCGTCGATGGTCAGGTCGGTCGCGGAACCGGTCGGGATCGGCACCCGCAGCGCGAAGCCGTCCAGCTTGCCCTTCAGCTCCGGCAGCACCAGGCCGATCGCCGCACCGGTCGAGGTGGGGACGATGTTCAGCGCGGCCGCGCGGGCCCGGCGCAGGTCCTTGTGCGGGCCGTCCTGGAGGTTCTGGTCCTGGGTGTACGCGTGGATCGTGGTCATCAGACCCTTCTCGATGCCCACCGTGTCCTGCAGCACCTTCGCCATCGGGGCGAGGCAGTTGGTGGTGCACGAGGCGTTCGAGATGATGTTGTGCTTCGCCGGGTCGTACCGGTCGTGGTTGACGCCCATCACGACCGTGACGTCCTCGTTCTTGGCCGGCGCGGAGATGATGACCTTCTTGGCCCCACCGTCGATGTGCGCCTTGGCCTTGGTCGCGTCGGTGAAGAAGCCGGTCGACTCGATCACCACGTCGGCACCCAGGTCGCCCCACGGCAGCTTGCTCGGGTCCTTCTCGGCGAACGCCTTGAAGGTCTGCCCGCCCACGGTGATCTCGTCGGCGGTGGCCTTGGCCTCGTGCGGCAGGCGGCCGAGGATGCTGTCGTACTTGAGCAGGTGCGCCAGCGTGGCGTTGTCGGTGAGGTCGTTCGCGCCGACCAGCTGGATGTCGGCGCCCGAGGCGAGCACCGCCCGGAAGAAGTTTCGGCCGATCCGGCCGAAGCCGTTGATGCCAACCCGGATGGTCACTGGGTCCATCTCCTCGTGTTTCGGTCCGCCGCCGTCAGCCCCTGCGGTGGCGGAAGTGGGTGCGCCGACGCGAGAGCCGGCCGCTGATAGGTCATTCCGGCCACCCCGCCGCGGCCCGGAGACCGACCGCCCGAGGCGGTGAGTACGGCGCAGAGAGCCGGTTCCGGCCCCGTCGCCGTACGGTGCGACCCTATCCGAGCCCGTGCCGCCGCGTTGCGTCGGGGCGTAATCCGCCCGATCGGGGTGCACCGCCGGCCAGGGCCGGAAGCGGTTCGGGGGTGCGGTCAGACCGCGAGCATGTCCGGGGTGACCGCCGCCTCGGTGTCCGGGATGCCCAGGTCCCGGGCCCGCTTGTCGGCCAGCGCCAGCAGCCGTCGGATCCGCCCGGCGATGGCGTCCTTGGTCAGCGGCGGCTCGGCCAGGGCGCCCAGTTCCTCCAGGGACGCCTGGCGGTGCTCCAGCCGCAGCCGGCCGGCCGAGGTGAGATGGTTCGGCGCGTCCTCGGCGAGGATCTCCAGCGCCCGGGTGACCCGGGCGGCGGCGGCCACGGCGGCCCGCGCCGAGCGGCGCAGGTTGGCGTCGTCGAAGTTCGCCAGCCGGTTGGCGGTGGCCCGCACCTCCCGGCGGACCCGGCGCTCCTCCCAGGCCAGCACGCTGGAGTGCGCGCCGACCCGGGTCAGCAGCGCGGCGATCGCGTCGCCGTCCTTGACCACCACCCGGTCGACGCCGCGCACCTCGCGGGCCTTGGCGGTGATGCCGATCCGGCGGGCCGCGCCGACCAGGGCGAGCGCGGACTCCGGCCCGGGGCAGGTGATCTCCAGCGCGCAGGAGCGGCCGGGTTCGGTCAGCGAGCCGTGCGCCATGAACGCCCCCCGCCAGGCCGACACGGCGCAGCAGACGTTCGCCGCGACCACGTGCGGCGGCAGTCCGCGCACCGGCCGGCCGCGTACGTCGAGCAGCCCGGTCTGCCGGGCCAGGGCCTCGCCGTCCTTGACCACCCGGACGATGTAGTGGCTGCCCTTGCGCAGGCCGCCGGAGGCGAGCACATGGATCTCGCTCGAGTATCCGTAGACCTCGGCGACCTCCCTGCGCAGCCGGCGGGCCACCGCCCCGGTGTCGAGTTCGGCCTCGACCACCACCCGGCCGGACACGATGTGCAGTCCGCCCGCGAACCGCAGCAGGGCCGCCATCTCGGCCCGCCGGCAGCAGGGCTTGGGCACGTCGACCCGGCTCAGCTCGTCCTTGACCGCAGCCGTCATCGCCATCTTGTCGTCACCTCGTGGGCCGGTTCCGGCGGGTGCCGGTGATTCGTACGTGCTTAACGATCGGCGCCCAGGAGAGGCACCAGTGCGGCGCCCAGCGCCGCCGGATCATGTTGGGGGCCACCGTCCGGTACGGCCACCGGGGCGAGGACGAGCCGCGCACCCAGCGATTCTGCCGCACGATGGACCGGTTCGGGGTCTCCCACCGCCTTTCCGTCGGCCACGACCACGTCGACGGTCAGTTCCGGCAGGTACCAGCCGAGCGCGGCCAGGTGGTCCGCCAGCGACAGCCCCAGGGTCTCCGCCTCGTTGGCCAGGTTGAGCGTGACCAGCCGGCGGGCCGGGCTGGCGACGATCGCGGCGGCCAGTTCCGGCACCAGCAGGTGCGGGATGACGCTGGTGTACCAGCTACCCGGACCGAAGATCAGCCAGTCGGCCTCGCGTACCGCCGTCACCGCCTCGGGGCAGGCCGCCGGCGCCTCCGGGGTGAGCCGCACCGACTCCACCCGGCCGTCGGCGATCGCCACCTCGTGCTGTCCGCGTACGGTCAGCACGGTGTGCGGGCGGCGCCGGTCGGCGCCCCGGATCCGGGCCTCGATGCCGACCGGGTGGCAGGACATCGGAAGCACCCGGCCGACCGCGCCGAGCATCCCGGCGGCATGGTCGAGCGCGGCCACCGGGTCGCCCAGCAGTTCCATCAGCCCGCAGAGCACCAGGTTGCCGACGGCGTGTCCGGCCAGCGGGTCCAGGTTCGGGCCGCCGGTGGCGAACCGGTGCTGGAACAGCTCGGCGGTGCGCCGGGGCTGCGGCCGGTCCGCCGCGAGCGCGGCCAGCGCCTGCCGCAGGTCGCCCGGGGGCAGCGCGTTGCGTTCGGCGCGCAGCCGCCCGCTGGAGCCGCCGTCGTCGCCGACCGTGACCACCGCGGTGATGTCGAGGTCCAGCTCCGGGGTGCAGCGGCGCAGCGCCCGCAGCGAGGCGGCCAGGCCGTGCCCGCCGCCGAAGGCGACCACCCGCACGCTCACTCCCGCCCCAGGTCCCGGTGCTGGGCGTTCGCGGCCAGCCGCGCCTGCCGCAGCCGGCTGGCCAGCTCCTCGGCGATGGCCACGCTGCGGTGCTTGCCACCGGTGCAGCCGACCGCCACGGTCAGGTAGCGCTTGCCCTCCCGCTCGAAGCCGGGGGCGGTCGCGTTGATCAACCGGGAGTACGTCTCGACGAACGTCACCGCGCCGTGCTGGCCGAGCACGTACCGGCTGACGTCCTCCTCGCGTCCGTTGTGCTCGCGCAGTTCGGGGACCCAGTAAGGGTTCGGCAGGAAGCGGGCGTCGAGCACGAAGTCGGCGTCCGGCGGCAGGCCGTACTTGAAGCCGAAGGAGAGCACGGTGACCCGCAGCCGCCGGGCGTCCTCGCCGCCGAAGAGCTCCTCCACCCGGCTGCGGAGCTGGTTGACGTTGAGGTGGCTGGTGTCGATGATCACGTCGGCCAGGTCGCGGGCCTCCTCGAGCAGCCCGCGCTCGATCGTGATGCCGTCGGCGAGCCGGCCGTCGCCCTGGAGCGGGTGCGAACGGCGGACGCTCTCGAAGCGCCGGATCAGCACCTCGTCGTCGGCGTCCACGAAGACCACCCGGGGCTGGAAGCCACGCTCCTTGAGCGCCCGGATCGCCCCGGCCAGGTCGGTGGAGAAGGCGCGGCTGCGTACGTCGAGGACCATCGCCGTCTGACGGGCCGCGCCGCCGGCCTGGAAGGCCAGCTCGGCCATGTCGAGCATGAGCGCCTGGGGCAGGTTGTCCACCACGTAGAAGCCGACGTTCTCCAGGGCCCGGGCCACGGTGCTGCGCCCGCCGCCGGAGACGCCGGTGACCACCACCAGCGTGGTGTCCGACCGGGGTGCCACCGGCTCGTCCGGGACCGGCACCGCGGCCACCTCGGACCGCACCGGTGTCAGCTCATCGTCCACCCGGTCGCCGGTCGGTGTCCCGTCGGTCGCCACCCGCGCCTCACTCACCTTGCTACCCCCCATAGGTACGCCGCCGACCGTCGCCGCCCGTCGACGGTACGCCCCACCGGCATCGCTTCCGAGCGGTCGAACCGCCCGACAAGGCTGGAGACGTAATCTACCCGGCACCGCGGCCGGGCACCGGACCACCCATTTCCTAAAGACATCTTTCTAGAGTTATCTTTAGGATATGACACTCCCCGAGATCCGCCTGACCAATCCACAGGCGCTCCGCGGTTTCGCCCACCCACTCCGGCTGGCCCTGCTCGGGCTGCTCCGCCGGGAGGGGCCGATGACCGCGACCACGGCGGCGGAGCGTCTCGGCGAGAGCGTGCCCGGCTGCTCGTACCACCTGCGCCAGCTCGCCCGTTACGGCCTCGCCGAGCGCGCCGAGGGCGCCGACGCCCGGGAACGCCCCTGGCGGGCGACGGCGAAGGTGACCTCCTGGGACGACACCTCGGACGACCCCGCCATGCGGGTCGCGGCCACCGAACTGCACGCGGTGCTCCTCGACCACTACCTGGCCCGGGCCCGCAGGCACCTCGATCAACGCGCCACCGAGCCGGCCCGATGGCGCGCGGTGACCGGCTTCGGCGACTCCATGGTCTACGTCACCGCGGACGAGCTGGCCGAACTCAACCGCGGCTTCGAGGCGCTGCTCGCCGCGTACGACGGGCGGAACACCGACCCCTCGACCCGGCCGGCGGGGGCGCGCGGCATCGGGATCATCCAGCTGATTGTTCCCGCCGAGCCACCCCGGCCGACCGACGGCTCCGGCGGCGCCCCGGATAGCGCCGACCAGCCGGACGGAGCAGCGCGGTGACCGGCCCGGCCGGTCCGACGACGGCCGGTCCGACGGTCGCCGACCCGGAGCCCTCCGACTCCCCCGACCCGACCGCGTCCGGCCGGCGTTGGCTGCCCGCGCTCCTGCGCCGCAGAGTTTTCCGGCGGTACTGGTCGGCGCAGACCGTCTCGCTCTTCGGCGACCAGATCTCCATGCTCGCGCTGCCGCTGCTCGCGGTGCTCGGCACCGGCGCCGGGCCCGCCGAGATGGGCTACCTGACCGCCGCCGCGCTGGCGCCCAACCTCCTCTTCTCGCTGCTCGCGGGCGCCTGGGTCGACCGGTACCCGCACAAGCGGCGGCTGATGATCCTCGCCGACCTCGGGCGGGCGCTGCTGCTGGCCGCGATCCCGGTGGCGTACCTGCTCGACGTCCTCACCCTCGAACAGCTCTACCTGGTGGCGTTCCTGACCGGCACCCTGGCGGTGGTCTTCGAGGTCGCGCACAGCACCCTCTTCGTCTCGGTGGTCCCCCGCGCGGACTACGTCGAGGCGAACTCGCTGCTCAACGGCAGCCGGGCGATGTCGTACGTGGCCGGGCCGAGCGCGGGCGGCGGGCTGGTGCAGGTGCTCACCGCCCCCGTCGCGCTGCTCGCCGACGCGCTGTCGTACCTGGTCTCCGCCCTGTTCCTGGCCCGGATCCGACCGGTGGAACCGGCGCCGGCCACCGGGCGGGGTCTCGGCCTGGGCGAGGGGTTGCGGTTCATCGGCCGGTCGCCGATCCTGCGCCCGGTGCTGCTGGCCACCACCACGATGAACCTGTTCAACTTCATGTTCTCCGCCCTCTTCGTGCTCTACGTCAGCACCGAACTGGACCTCTCGCCCGGGCTCCTCGGCGCGGTCATCGGGGTCGGCTCGCTGGGCGCGCTGCTCGGCGCGGTGCTCACCGGCCGGCTCGTGCGCCGGTTCGGCATCGGCCGGGCCGTGCTGATCAGCTTCGTGCTCTTCCCCGCTCCCCTGCTGCTGGTGCCGCTCGCCAGCGGGCCGACACCGGTGCTGCTCGGGCTGCTCGTCGCCTCCGAGTTCGTCTCCGGCCTCGGCGTCATGATGATGGACATCACCGTGGGCTCGGTGCAGACCGCGGCCACCCCGGAGGCGCTGCTGGCCCGGGTGACCGGCGCCAAGCGCACGGTCAACTACGGCATCCGGCCGATCGGTGCCCTGCTCGGCGGGACGCTGGGTGCCACTCTCGGGGTACGGCCCACGCTCTGGATCGCCGCCGCGGGGGCGCTGCTCGGCGCGCTGTGGCTGCTGCCCTCGTCGGTGCCCGCCCTACGCGAACTGCCGGAGCAGGGGGAACCCCCCGAGCATCGGCCCTGACGCCACGGCTGCGCCACGGCCGCCGTCCAGGCACGCGAAAACGGCGCTGGCCGGGTCCGTGGTGGGACCCGGCCAGCGCCGTTCGTTGTTGCTCGGTGGATCAGCTGTTGTTCCAGTGGTCGGCGACCAGGTCAGCGGCCTGGTTCTCCCACTTGGCGTACGCATCCGGGTACGCCGAGACCTGAACCTTCTGCGCGGCCACGGTCAGCGGCAGGTCGTGCCAACCATCAACCTGCTTCAAACCCTTCAGGAACGCGATCGTCGAGTACTCCGGATCAGTAATCTGCTCCGGCGAACCCCAACCCGACGACGGCCGCTGCTGGAACAAACCCAGCGAGTCATGATCGTTGGCATCCCCCAGGTGACCCAGGTTCTCCAACTTCGACTCCTGCAACGAGGTGCCCACCGCGATCACCGCGGCACGCTCATCCAGACCAGCCTTCTTCGTCGCCTTCACGATCGCCTTCACGTTCTCGGCCCGCTCACCGGCCACAGGGATCGACTGCTGCTCACCCTGCACACCACGCGGCACCAACCTGTCCCGACCCGGCTTGGCGTCCTTACGGTCCTTGCCGTGGTCGGCGTCACGACCCTTGTCGCCCTTGCGGTCGTTGTCCTTACGATCGTCGTGCTTCCTGCTGTCGTCCTTCTTGCCGTGGTCCGGCTTGTCGGCCTGCACAGCCGCCGCCACCGGAGAGGCAACGTGCTCGGGCGCGGCCTGCGCCGCCACCGCCGGACCGGCAACCGCACCACCGACGAACGCCAGACCAGCCACACCCAGAACACCCTTACGAACCAACGACGTCTGCTCGATGGCCGGAAGCCACCGCGAGAACATGCTGTTCATGGTGATTCCTTCCAATCGGGGGAAAACCACCACACACGCGGGGGCGCGCGCAGCGGCAAAGGAAAAACATGGAGCCCACACCGGGAGAGAAAACATCCCGGGGACCAAGGACGCCCAAGCACGGGGGTGCTCGGGCGAACACAACATGTAACGACCGGCCCGCCGCCATCATTCCCGGCGGGCCAGGCAACAGCCCAGCTCACAGGCCGTGCTACTCAGCCGTACGCGATATGTAACGACCGCCAGGCCCCCCGCATTCCACCGGGCACACTCGATCATGATTCGGAATCGGACAACCGGAACGTTCGGTCCGGACGGGGGCGGATGGACCCCGCACGGCCGGGCGGGGAGCATGGCCGCGCCGGGCGGGACGGTCAGCGGAGGGTGCCGCGCACGATGGCACCGACCTCCGGCCCGGCCCGGGCAACGGCTGTGCCATCGGGTCGCCAGATGGCGGACCGGCCGGCGGCCCGGTCGAAGCCACCCCCGGTCGAGCCGGCGAAGCTCGCCACCGCCACCCAGACCCGGTGCTCGCTGGCGATCCGGCGAGAACGCTCGTCCTGCACCGTCGCCTCCTCCGCGTGTTCGAGCGTGGCGGCGACGTAGACGTCGATGCCGCGCGCGGCGGTGTCGGCGGCGTGCCGCGCGACGCCCGTGTCCTTGCAGACGGCCAGGCCCAGCCGCCAACCGCCGACCTCCAGCACGCCCGGTCGGTCGCCCGGGGCGAACCGCCCGGACTCCTCGCCGCCCAGCCACATCTTGTGGTAGGCGACCCGGGCCCCGGTGCCGGTGACGGCCACCAGCCCGATGTGCGCACGGCCGTCCGCACCGCGCAGCGGCGCCCCGACCAGGGCCAACGCCCCGGTCTCGGCACAGGCGTCGACGATCGGGGCCAGGCGCGGGTCGTCGGCGCCGATCGTCGGGGCGTCCAGCTCGTAGCCGGTCACCGAAAGCTCGGGGAAGACGACCAGCCGGGCAGCGGCCCGCCGCACGGTCTCGGCATGCGTCGCCACGTTCGCCACGACGTCGTAGGCGACCGTCGGCGGCTGGGCCACCGCGACGCGGAGCGGCTCACGCACCCCGACTCCTCAGCCACGCCTCGCGGTGCCGGGACGCCCGATCTCCCACCCCCCTGGCCATGCCGTCTGCCTCACCGCTCCTCCGGCGTCTCCGCCGGGCGCAGGGCGGCGACGATCGCCTCGGCGGTACGCCGGCCGACGCCCGGCACCTCGGAGATCTCCTCCACGGTGGCCGCCGAAAGCCGCTTGACCGAACCGAAGTGCCGCAGCAGCGCCTTGCGGCGTACCTCGCCGAGACCGGGGACCTGGTCCAGGCCGGAGGAGATCATCCGCTTGGACCGGCGCTGCCGGTGGAACGTGATGGCGAACCGGTGCGCCTCGTCCCGGATCCGTTGCAGCAGGTAGAGCCCCTCGGAGGCGCGCGGCAGGATCACCGGGAACTCGTCGCCGGGCAGCCACACCTCCTCCAGGCGCTTGGCCAGGCCGCAGAGCGCGATGTCGTCGATGCCCAGCTCGGCCAGCACCGCCGCCACGGCGGCGACCTGCGGCTGTCCACCGTCGACCACCACCAGCTGCGGCGGGTACGCGAACCGGCGGGGCCGACCGGTGGTGGGATCGATCCCGGGCCGGTCCGGGTCGCTCGCCATGTCGTCGCCGATCTCACCGGTCTGCGCCCGGGTGTCGAGGTAGCGGGCGAAGCGGCGGCGCAGCACCTCGGACATCGCGGAGAGGTCGTCGGTGGCGCCCCGGACCGCGAAGCGGCGGTATTCGCTCTTGCGGGGCAGGCCGTCCTCGAAGACCACCATGCTGGCCACCACGTCGGTGCCCTGGATCTGGGAGACGTCGTAACACTCGATGCGCAGCGGGGCCGTCCGCAGCCCCAGCGCCTCGGTGATCTCGTCGAGTGCCTTGCTCCGGGTGGTCAGGTCGCCGGAGCGCCGCAGCTTGTGTCGGGTCAGCGCCTCGGCGGCGTTGCGCGCCACCGTCTCCAGCAACCCCCTCTTGTCGCCGCGCTGCGGCACCCGCAGGCTGACCCGGCTGCCCCGGCGCGCGGTCAGCCACTCCGCCAGGGCGTCGGCGTCTGGCGGCAGGGCCGGCACCAGCAGCTCGCGCGGGACGTCCCCCTCGCCCTCCTCGCCGCCGTAGACCTGGGTGCAGAAGTGGTGCACGAGGTCGCCGGTGGTCAGGTCCTCGACCTTCTCCACCACCCAGCCGCGCTGGCCGCGCACCCGCCCGTCGCGGACGTGGAAGACCTGGACCGCCGCCTCCAGCGGATCCTCGGCGAACGCGACCACGTCGGCGTCGGTCCCGTCGCCGAAGACGACGGTCTGCTTCTCCATCGCCCGGCGCAACGCCACGATGTCGTCCCGCAGCCGGGCGGCCCGCTCGAACTCGAGCTGCTGGCTGGCCTCGCCCATCTCCCGTTCCAACCGCCGGACCATCGTGTCGGTGCGACCGGCCATGAAGTCACAGAACTCGTCGACGATCCCCCGGTGCTCGTCGGCGGAGACCCGGCCGACGCAGGGCGCCGAGCACTTGCCGATGTCGCCGAGCAGGCACGGGCGGCCGACCTGGCCGGCCCGCTTGAAGACGCCGGCCGAGCAGGTCCGCGCGGGGAAGACCCGGAGCAGCAGGTCGAGCGTCTCGCGGATCGCCCAGGCGTGCGAGTACGGCCCGAAGTAGCGCACCCCCTTGCGCTTGACGCCCCGCATCACCTGCAACCGGGGAAACTCCTCGTCCAGGGTGACCGCGAGGAACGGGTACGACTTGTCGTCGCGGTAGCGCACGTTGAAGCGGGGGTCGTACTGCTTGATCCACTGGTACTCGAGCTGTAGGGCCTCGACCTCGGTCGCGACCGTGACCCAGTCCACGGCCGCCGCCGTGGTGACCATCTGCTGGGTGCGCTGGTGCAGGTTCCACAGGTCGCCGAAGTAGGAGTTGAGCCGACTGCGCAGGCTCTTCGCCTTGCCTACGTAGATCACCCGGCCGGTCGGGTCACGGAACCGGTAGACCCCGGGTGCGTCGGGAATCGTGCCCGGCGCCGGGCGGTAGGTAGCGGGGTCAGGCACGCCGACAAGCGTAGTCCGTACCCCTGTCAAGATCGGCCGTCACCGCCTGGCGCGGCGGCCCTGCCGCGCCAGGCAGCGACCGCACTCAGGCCAGGATGATGTTGTCACCCTCGACCGTGACGTTCTTGGCGGGCAGTGGTTTCTTGGCCGGCCCGGCCTTGACCGAGCCGTCCGCCACGGCGAACTTGCTGCCGTGGCAGGTGCAGTTGATGGTGCCGCCGTCGACGGTGGTCACCGGGCAGCCCTGGTGGGTGCAGACGGAACTGAAGGCCTTGAACTCGCCCTCCGTCGGCTGGGTGACCACGATCTGCTGACTCGCGATGATCTTGCCGCCGCCGACCGGTATCTCGCTCGTCTTGGCCAGCGCCGGGCCGCCGCCGTCGGCCGGCGCGCTCGCACCGCCACTGGTGGCCGGAGCGCCGCCCGCCGGCGTGTCACCGGCGCCCTCGTCGTACGCGTCGTCGTCGCCGGTGCCGCACGCGGCCAGCACCACCGACGCGCCCACCACACCGGCCCCCGCCAGCAGCGCTCGTCGGCTCTGCGTCCCCGGCCCGGTTACGGCCTGATCGTCACTCATGCCCAGCCTTCCTCTCGACGCCGCGCCTCTGCTCGTCCGCGGCCACGTCGATAGACACGGAGAAATCCGGCAACCGGTTCAACGGCGGTCATCGGCGTTCCACCGCGCACGACGGTCAGGAGGTGGCCGTCCGCCGACCGGCGCCCTTCGCCCGCCCCGTCTTGGCCGCCGGAGCCGCCGCGGCCACGGACGTGCCCGGGGCCGCCCTGCCCGGGGCCGCCCGGCTCGCGGAGGCGCCGTTGGCCTTCGCGGAACCGCTGGCCTTCGCGGAACCGGTCCCGTTGGCCCGCGCCGCCCGCCCCGTCGCCTCGGCGGCACCGCCCGGTGCGCCGGTGAGCCCGAGCACCGGCCGGAGGAACTGGCCGGTGTGGCTGTCCGGCACCTCGGCGAGTTCCTCCGGGGTGCCGGCGGCCAGCACCAGGCCGCCCCGGTGGCCACCCTCCGGGCCCATGTCGATCAGCCAGTCGGCGGTCTTGATCACGTCGAGGTTGTGCTCGATCACGATCACCGTGTTGCCCTTGTCGACCAGGCTCTCCAGCACGCCGAGCAGCTTGCGGATGTCCTCGAAGTGCAGGCCGGTGGTCGGCTCGTCGAGCACGTAGACCGTCCGCCCCGTGGAGCGCTTCTGCAACTCGGAGGCGAGCTTGACCCGCTGCGCCTCCCCGCCGGAGAGCGTCGGCGCCGGCTGGCCCAGGCGTACGTAGCCCAGGCCGACGTCGACCAGCGTCCTCAGGTGCCGGTGGATGGCCGGGATCGCCGAGAAGAACTCGGCCGCCTCCTCGATCGGCATCTCCAGTACGTCGGAGACGGTCCGCCCCTTGTAGTGCACCTCCAGGGTCTCCCGGTTGTACCGGGCGCCCTTGCAGACCTCGCACGGGACGTAGACGTCGGGGAGGAAGTTCATCTCGATCTTGATCGTGCCGTCACCGCTGCACGCCTCGCACCGGCCGCCCTTGACGTTGAACGAGAACCGGCCCGGCCCGTAGCCCCGCACCTTCGCCTCGGTCGTCTCGGCGAAGAGCTTCCGGACGTGGTCCCAGACCCCGGTGTAGGTGGCCGGGTTGGAGCGCGGCGTACGGCCGATCGGCGACTGGTCGACCCCGACCACCTTGTCGACGTGCTCGACGCCGCTGATCCGGGTGTGCCGGCCGGGCACCATCCGGGCCCCGTTGATCTGGTTGGCCAGCACCGCGTAGAGGATGTCGTTGACCAGCGTGGACTTGCCCGATCCGCTGACCCCGGTGACCGCGATGAACTGGCCCAGCGGGAACGGCACGGTCAGGTTCCGCAGGTTGTGCTCGCGGGCGCCCTGCACCACCAGCTCCCGGCCCGGTGTCCGCGGCCGGCGCCCCTTCGGGGTCGGGATCGACCGGCGCCCCGACAGGTACGCCCCGGTCACCGACTCGGGGTTGGTCAGCAGCTCGGGCACCGAACCGCTGTGCACGATCGCGCCGCCGTGCTCACCGGCCCCCGGCCCGATGTCGACCACCCAGTCCGCGGTGCGGATGGTGTCCTCGTCGTGCTCCACCACGATCAGGGTGTTGCCCAGCCCCTTGAGCCGGACCAGCGTCTCGATCAGCCGGTGGTTGTCCCGCTGGTGCAGGCCGATCGAGGGCTCGTCCAGCACGTAGAGCACGCCGACCAGGCCCGAGCCGATCTGGGTGGCCAGCCGGATCCGCTGCGCCTCGCCGCCGGAGAGGGTGCCGGCGGGACGGTCCAGCGAGAGGTAGTCCAGACCGACGTCGACCAGGAACCGCAGCCGGGCGTTGATCTCCTTGAGCACCCGCTCGGCGATCATCTTCTGCCGGTCGGTCAGGGTCAGCCCGCCGAGCAGGTCGGCGCACTCCCCCACCGACAGGTTGCAGATCTCGGCGATGTTGCGTCCGCCCAGGGTGACCGCCAGCACCTCGGGCTTGAGCCGGCTGCCCCGGCAGACCGGGCAGGGCACGTCCCGCATGTAGCCCTCGTACTTGTCCCGGGACCAGTCCGACTCGGTGTCGTTGTGCCGCCGCTCGATCCACTGCACCACGCCCTCGAAGCCGGTGTAGTAGGAGCGCTCGCGGCCGTACTTGTTGCGGTAGCGCACGTGCACCTGGTCGCCGGAGCCGTGCAGGATCGTCTTCTGGGCCCGGGAGGGCAACGCCCGCCACGGGGTGTCCAGGTCGAAGTGCTCCGCCTCGGCCAGCGCCTCCAGCAGGCGGAGGAAGTAGTCCATCGTCTGTCCACCGGACCACGGCTGGATCGCGCCCTCCCGCAGCGAGCGCTCCGGATCCGGTACGACCAGCTCGGCGTCGACCTCCTTCTTCGTGCCCAGGCCGGTGCACTCGGGGCAGGCGCCGTACGGGGCGTTGAAGGAGAAGACCCGGGGTTCGAGATCCTCGATCGCCAGCGGGTGGTCGTTGGGGCAGGCGAGGTGCTCGGAGTAGCGCCGCTCCCGCTGCGGGTCGTCCTCCGGCAGGTCGACGAAGTCGAGCAGGACCAGCCCGCCGGAGAGCCCGAGCGCGGACTCGACCGAGTCGGTGAGCCGCTGCTTGGCGCCGGCCTTCACGGTGAGCCGGTCGACCACCACCTCGATGGTGTGCTTCTCCTGCTTCTTGAGCTTGGGCGGCTCGGTCAGCGGATGGACCACCCCGTCGACCCGGGCCCGCGCGTAGCCCTTGGACTGCAGCTCGGCGAAGAGGTCGACGTACTCCCCCTTGCGGCCGCGCACCACCGGGGCGAGGACCATGAACCGGGTGCCCTCGTCCATCGCCAGCACCCGGTCGACGATCTGCTGCGGGCTCTGCCGGGAGATCCGTTCGCCGCAGATCGGGCAGTGCGGCTCGCCGACCCGGGCGAAGAGCAGCCGCAGGTAGTCGTAGACCTCGGTGATCGTGCCGACCGTGGAGCGGGGGTTGCGGGAGGTCGACTTCTGGTCGATCGAGACCGCCGGGCTCAGTCCCTCGATGAAGTCGACGTCCGGCTTGTCCATCTGGCCGAGGAACTGCCGGGCGTACGACGAGAGCGACTCGACGTAGCGGCGCTGGCCCTCGGCGAAGATCGTGTCGAAGGCCAGGCTCGACTTGCCGGAGCCGGAGAGCCCGGTGAAGACGATCATTGCGTCGCGCGGCAGGTCGAGGTTGACGTCGCGCAGGTTGTGCTCACGCGCGCCACGGATGATCAGTCGGTCGGCCACTGTCCGCGCACTCCCGGGGAGAAAGATATCTTCTGTCCGATTCATCGACGCAGAGAGGCGCCGTACTCGGCGCGCGGACCGGCCGGACCCGGCCCGAAAAGCGCCGTGCCCGACGCAGAAACGCGCCTTGGCAACTCTAGCCCCGGTGTATGACAGTTTCCCGCGCCCGCGCATTCCCCCAGGTCAGCGGGGTCACGACCAGCGGGGCGGAGGCGCCGGTCGGGCGGTACGGGCCGCCCGCTGCTCCTGATGGATCCGCTTCCACCGCCGACGCTCCTCGGCCGCCATCCGGTCGTCCCGGCGGCGCGTCTCGAACGCGATCTCCCGCTCCAGCTTCTGCCAGCTCGCCCAGCGCCGCGCGGGCAGCTCACCCGAGTCCAGCGCGGCCCGTACCGCGCAGCCGGGCTCGGCCCGGTGGCCGCAGTCCGCGAACCGGCACGCCGCGACCAGCTCCGCGACGTCCGAGAACGCGTGGTCGAGGCCGGCCGCCGCGTCGAGCAGCCCGACCGCCCGCACGCCGGGGGTGTCCAGCACCGCGCCGCCACCCGGGATCAGGATCAGCTCCCGGTGGGTGGTGGTGTGCCGGCCCTTCCCGTCCGCACCGCGTACCCCCTGGGTGGTCATCACGGTCGCCCCGGCCAGGGCGTTGACCAGCGTCGACTTGCCCGCCCCGGAGGGCCCGAGCAGGGCCAGCGTCCGGCCCGGGGCGATCCATGGCCGCAGCCCGGCCAGCCCGGTCCCCCGCTCGGCGCTCACCGGCAGCACCTCCACCCCCGGTGCCACCTGCGCCACCTGCTCCGCCACCGCGACCGGATCGGGCACCAGGTCGCACTTGGTGAGCACCAGCAGCGGCTGCGCGCCGGACTCCCAGGCCAGCGCGAGCAGCCGCTCGATCCGGCCCACGTCGGGGGTCGGGTCCATCGGCTCGACCACCGCCGCGGCGTCGACGTTGGTCGCCAGCACCTGGCCGCTGGAGTCCTTGGCGGCGGTCCGGCGCACGATCGCGGTACGCCTGGGCAGCACGGCCTCCGCGCTGAGCCGCCGGTCGGGCCAGCTCCGCACCACCAGCCAGTCGCCCGCGCAGGGCAGCAGGGCGGCGTCCCGCGCCGCCGCGGCGAGCACCCCGCCGCCGAGACTCGCCCGCACCGGGCCGTCGGCGCAGAGCACCGTGCAGACCCCCCGGTCCACCCGGATCACCCGGCCGGGCCGGTGGTCGTCGCCGCGCGGCGGGTACGCGGCGGCCAGGGTTGCGTCCCAACCCAGGGACGCGAGATCGAACGTCATGTCAACCCTTAGTCGTGAGAGCAGTGGTCGGAAGGACCAGTGGTCGGAAGTGGAACGGTGGCCACGCGCGCTGCGACCGGCATCAATCCCCACCTCCGCTCGGCTCCGGGGTGACGCGTCGAATCGACGGTAGGCGCCGGCGGGGCGCGCCGAAAGCCAATTCCGGCGCCCTCCGAGCGCCGGTAGACCGCTATGGTCTGATCCGTGACCGTTGACCCACTCGTACTCCTGCCCGAGCTGGACCGGGCGACGGACCGGTTGCTCCGGACGGTCGCCGACCTCGACGACGCCGCGGTGACCGGACCCTCCCTGCTGCCCGGCTGGACCCGCGGGCACGTGCTGACCCACCTGGCCCGCAACGCCGACGGCTATGTCAACCTGCTCACCGCGGCGCGGACCGGCGAGGACATCCCGCAGTACGCCAGCCCGGAGGCCCGGGACGCGGACATCGCGGCCGGCGGCGGACGCCCCGCCGCGGCCCAGCTCGCCGACCTGCGCTCCAGCGCGGAGCAGTTCGCCGAGCTGGCGCGGTCGATGCCGGTGCAGGCCTGGGCGGCGAAGGTCCGGGCCTCCCGGGGGCCGCGGGTGGCCGCCACCCTGATCTGGGGCCGGCTGCGCGAGGTGGAGGTGCACCACGTGGACCTCGCCGCCGGCTACTCCACCGCCGACTGGCCGGACGCGTTCAGCCAGCGGGTGCTGCACGAGGTGCTGAAGGACCTCGCCGGGCGGGACGGCTCGCCCGCGCTGGTGCTGCGCCCGACCGAGACCGAGCAGCCGCTCGCCCTCGGCCCGGCCGACGCCGCGCCCACCGTCACCGGCCCGGCGCACGCGCTGGCCGGCTGGTTGACCGGCCGGTCCGCCGGAGATGATCTCGTCGTCACGCCGTCCGGGCCGCTGCCGGCCCCGCCGGCCTGGCTGTAGACCCTGGAGGTACGAATGACGCGCGGCTACACCGGAGAGGTGTCCCCGGGCACCCCGGCCGACGTACGGGAGCTGGGCACCCTCACCATCAGCAAGCTCTCGGTGGGTCCGATGGACAACAACGCGTACCTGCTGCGCTGCCGCGCCACCGGGGAGCAGGTGTTGATCGACGCGGCCAACGAGGCGCCCCGGCTGTTGGAGCTGGCCGGCGACGCCGGTCTCGCCGCGGTGGTCACCACGCACCGGCACATGGATCACTGGGTGGCCCTGGAGGAGGTCGTCGCGACCACCGGCGCCCGGTCGCTGGTGCACGCCGACGACGCGGACGGCCTGCCGATCCCGTCGGAGTCGTTGGTCGAGGGCGACCGGGTCAGGGTCGGCGACTGCGAGCTGGAGGTGATCCACATCGTCGGGCACACCCCGGGGTCGATCGCCCTGGTGCACCGCGACGACGCCGGCGGGACCCACCTGTTCACCGGGGACTCGCTGTTCCCCGGCGGGGTGGGCAACACCGACCAGGACCCGGTGCGGTTCGCCTCGCTCATCAACGACGTGGAGCAGAAGATCTTCGACCGCCTACCGGACGAGACCTGGTTCTATCCGGGCCACGGCGGAGACTCGACGCTCGGCGCCGAGCGGCCCGCGCTGCCGGACTGGCGGGCCCGCGGCTGGTGACGGGCTGTGACCACGGTCATCGACACCTCCCGGAGTAGCTGAGGGCTAGCCCCGATGCCGGCGACCCGCCGGCCGCACATCCTGAGCATATGGTCACGCGGAACCGGCGTGGCCCCGGCTGCGTGGGGCCGCCGGCGGGAAGGGGCGACTGTGGAACGAGTTCCGGTTTACGTACATGCGGACGATCCGATCTCCCAGGCCGGTGTCGCAAGCCAGTTGCGGCCCCGGCCGGGTCACTGGTGTCGACGGCGGCGACCCCGTCGATGGCGAAGTCGCCCAGTCGTCCGCGGACCAGGTGTGCAGGCGCACCCTGCAGGCCATGCGCACGCTGCGACAACGGCACGGCCGGCTGGTGCTCGTGGTCGGCGACCTCGACGACGGTGACCTGGTCGCCGCGGCCGAGGTCGGAGTGGTGGGGCTGGTACGCCGCGGCGAGGCCACACCCGAGCGGTTGGTACGGGTGATCCGGGCCGCCGCCGTCGGCGAGGCGGCCGTACCGCCGGATCTGCTCGGTCGGTTGCTGGACCAGGTGGGACAGCTCCAGCGGCAGGTGCTCTCGCCGCGCGGGCTGCGCTTCTCCGGGCTCGCCGAGCGGGAGATCGAGGTGCTGCGGCGGATCGCCGAGGGCATGAGCACCGCCGAGATCGCCAGCGAGCTCTCCTACTCGCAACGCACCATCAAGAACGTCCTGCACGACATCACCACCCGACTGCAGTTGCGCAACCGTTCGCATGCCGTCGCGTACGCGCTGCGGCAGGGTCGATCTGAGCTGACCGGGGGCGGGGCGGGCGCCGGTGCGCCCGCCCCGCTCTCGTGGAACCGGGTGGTCACGGGGTGGTCTTGCCGCTGACCGTCACCGACGACGTGCACCGCTTGCTGCCGGCGTTGCGGCACCGCACCGCGACCCGCAGCTCCTCGTCCGCGCCGAAGCGCAACGGCACCACGAAGTGGTTGTCGTAGTCGCGGAAGTTCTCGAGTCCGAACTCGAAGATCACCGCGTCGTCGCGGAGCAGTCGCAGGATGCCGGTGTCACCGGCCGGGTTCTGCAACTGGATGTCGGTGACGTCGAGCGGCCGGTCGCCCCGCTGCGACGAGGTGAAGAAGTCGAAGCCGCTGGTGCGCGGCGCGGCCGACGCCGGGATCCGGAAGTCGAACGGCCTGGTCAGCGGGACCGGTTCGGCGCCGGCCGCCCCCGGACCGTCGCCGCCGCCCGTGGCGTCCGGGCCGGCGGCTCCGGGCGACGGCCCGCCGGCCTCGTCCGCCTTCTGCTCCGCCCGGGCCGCCTGCTCCTTGGCCTGGGCCGCCGCCGCGACCGCCGGCGAGACCTGGGCCTCGGCGGCATCCTCGGCGGCCGAGCGGATCGCCGGGCGCAGGAGGCCGAACCACAGGGTCGCCAGCACGATGCCGAGGGCGAGCAGCGCGACCGCGCCGGTCACGGCCCACTTCGGTACCAGTGGACGCTGCTCGAAGGTGCCCGCCAGCGAGACGGGCTCCCCCTGGTCGGGCAGCACACTGACCTGGAACGGGCGGTTCTGCTGCGGCCCGCGCAGGAACGTCCGGCGCGGGATCGCCAGGAACGTCACCTCGCTGGACGCGCCCGGCTCGGTCCGCACCCGCGGCTGCTTGATCGCGAACCGCAGCCGGTCGTCCGGGTCGGCCAGCACCACCTCGGCGCCGACCGGCACATTGCCCTGGTTCGCCAGGTCCAGCCGGTGCCGGCCCCGCCGCACGCCCTGGGACGTCTGCGGCAGCAGCTCGGCCCGCAGGTCGGTGAAGGGCGCGAGGTCGAGGGTGCCTTCCTCCACCACCGAGTCGGACAGGTCGTCGCCGGACCGGACCCGTATCCCGAAGGGCACGGCACCGGCCGGCGGAGCCGGTGAGCGCGGCGGGGCGAACCGTACCCGTACCTCGCCGCTCTCACCCGGATAGAGGTTCAACATCGGGGGCTCGACCACCGACCACTCGGCGGACGGCCCGACCACTTCCACCGTGGCCTGGTCGACGACCGTGCCGGTGTTGGACAGCGTCACCGTGCACACCGTCTCCTCACCGGACACGACGCGCAGGTCGGCGTCGCTAAGCCTGACAGAGACTCCCATGACCAGCGATGTACGGCCGGTACCCTCGGTAGGGAAGCATGCAAGGGTATCCGCATGGACCCGGCCGGGTTGCCGAAGGAAACGTGGAGCCACCCGGAGGGTGTACGGCGGTTCCTCGAGCGGCCCGGCGGCGACCGTACGGTGAGGCCTCGTCCACGTCGTGCCGCTGGAGTCGCCGTGCCCAGGCAGCGTTCCGTTCCCACCCGCCGGATGTCGATCCCCGCCCTGGTCGTCACCATGCTGACGACGAGCGCGCTCGTGGTCGGCGAACCGTTCACCGACAGCCCGGCCGCCGCCGCGGTCTCCCCCGGCGTCACCCTGCGCGCCTCGGTCGCCGACAACGGGACGCAGGGCGGGGCGAGCAGCGTCAACCCGGCCATCTCGGCCGACGGCCGTTACGTCACGTTCGACTCCGCGCACCCGTTCGACGCCTTCGAGGCCAGCAACGACGGGGACACCCCCGAGTCCGACGTGTACGTCCGGGACGCAAATCGCCGGCACCACCGCATGGTCTCCGCGCCCCGGCCGACGCCCTGCCCGGCTGGCCAGCCCTCCGGGACACCGGCGGCACCCGCGGTCGCCTGCGCCCGCCCGTACGCCGGGGGCCGGGCCCAGCCGAACGCCGACGATCTCCGCCGCGGTACATCGCCTTCCACACCACGGCCACCAACATCCCCGTCGGCGGCACCGGTGACCGGCCCCGGGTGGTGGTCTGCGACCGGGATCCGGAGGGCGACGGCACCTTCGGCGGCGAGTGCACCTACACGTTCGTCAGCCGGACCGGAAACGTGGAGAATCCTCCCGCGGAGTACCCGAGGATGTCGGCCGACGCCCGGCTGCTGGTCTACCGGAGCGGGATCCCGATCTCCCTGGGCGGTCCGAAGCTGGTCCTGGTGACCCTGGGGCGCGGTCCGGCCGGTGCCATCCCCTTCCCCGGGCCGACCGACTTCACCGACGTCGTACCGCCGTGGACCGAGGTGGGCACGGTCCGCTACCGGCCGACGGCGATCGGCAGCTTCGCGGTGAGCGCCGACGGCTCGCACCTCGGCCTGACCGTGACGTACCGGGCGCTGGACGGCGACGACGAGCTGGAACGGGTCTACGACTACGCCGTGGCGACCGGGACGTTCCTCCGGATGGACGTGGACGGGACCGGCACCGCCCTGCCGGACCGGTACCGGGAGGACATCGCCCTCTCCGGCGACGGCCGCCGCCTGGCGTTCGCCGAGTTCACCGACGGCGGGCTCCTCGGCGGAACCGAACCGGTCGTCCGGCTCTACGACCGCGACCCGGACGCGGACGGCGTCTGGTATCCGGCCGACGGCGAGCCGCTGGGCGCCGAGTTCGGCTCCCGGGACACCGCCGACGAGGTGGTGGCCGGCCGCGGCCCGGCGTTCTCGGCCGACGGGCGGTACTTCGCCTTCGTGACCGACGCCGGCGATGTGCACAACGGCGTCGACGACTCCTCGGGCCTCTACAGCTGCCTCTATTCCGGCTGGGGCGACGGGCTCCCGTTGCTCGACGCGCCGGTCAACGACGTGCCGGTT
>NZ_JBNJMX010000040.1:0-22629 GCF_050936375.1 Plantactinospora sp. CA-290183
GAGCGGCTGGTCGGGGCCCGCGGGCGCCGCGGGGAGACATGTGGATGCCGACCGATCGACGTTATCGGCGGCGGTGGCGTGAATGGTGTCGCTGGACGGCCTGCTGGCCTTCGCCGAAAAGGCCGATCTTCCGCCGCGATACCGCCATCGGCATCGGCAGGTGGTCGCCAGCAACTCACTGGCAGACCTGCGTCGCGGACATCTACGCCGCTCAGACTACAGCCCGGCGACCTTCGCCGGATCGGCATCGGAGCCATCCTGCGTTTCCTGCTCGCGGCCGGGTGGCCCGGCGACCGGCGTCACGGTCGAGCCTGGCTGGGGCGAGCCGCGCTACGGGCGAGAACCGTCTCCGAAGCCGAACGGCGCGCGGTCATCGAACGACGGCACCGACCAGGACATGGGATCAGCGGCTGCTGATCGCCGTCGAGCACCGAAACCGCGCGATGGCCTACGCCGAGGCGGCGGCACCTGATCGACGCGGTCGCGGCCAGTTGCGCCGTCCCGCTGATCTGGCCACCCGTCACGATCAACGGACGACGGTACATGGACGGCGGCGTACGCTCGCTCGCCAACGTGGACCCTGCTGCCGGGAGCCTACAGCGGTGGCCGGATCGTGCCCATCACCACTTCTACCTGCGCTGCTCCGACTGCCCCTGGAGCCATGGCAGCGCCTGGGTGCCGCACGTCGCCGTGGACACCGAACGCCGCGCCTGCACGACCGGCGACAGCCATGCTCGACCCCACGCGACGCCGTATGCAAGCCTGGCTGGACCCGACCAGGCCGGGATTCAACGTGGACCAGATCCGTGCAACGAAGCTCAACTGACGGCCAGTCCACGCACTCGAAACTGGCCTGCGCAACGCCGCCGATTGCCGATGTAACGCCGCGTAGCCGACCATCGCGAGCGGCGCGGCGATCAGGGCGAACTCCGCTTCGTCATGCTCAAGATCATGGTCGCGCACCGGATCACGGCGCCTCCGGCGGATCCCCTGCCCGCGACCCTGAGAACCCCTGCGGTGCGCGGTCACGCAGATGGGATGCGTGCCGCGATCTGCTCCCGCGCGTGCGACTGACCCGGGTCGCCAACGCCTGTGTACTGCTCGAACTCGACGGTCACCGCGTGCTCACCGGCCCCTGGTTCACCGAACGCTGGTACCTGCGGCGCGGCGGCCGGCGTTGGGAGTACGCGTCATGAGCCTGCTGGACTCGCTTCCGCCTGCGCGATGGTCATTGAGCGCATGCTCGAGACCGACATCGACGCCGACGGCCCTACGACGTCCGCTGCCCCGCCCCGGCGAGTTGCAGTGGATCCACCGGCACGGGCCTGACCCATCGTCGCCGCACTCCGCGCGCTGCGTCTCCCTGCCGAGCCGGTGTCGCCTACGTCGCGGGCGAGGCGCGAATGCCGGGCAGTTCGCGCGGTCGGTCGATCCGTGCGCTGGATAGAACGCGGTCACCCGGCGGTCGCGGAGGTCCGTGCCGGTCGGGCGCTTTCCACAGTGGTCGGTGGCCGGGCGGCGTGCGGGTCGAGCCGGCGATGCAGCCGGCGCAGCGGGGCAGGCGCCCACCAGTTCGCTCGCCCGGCGAGGCGCATAAAGGCCGGCACCAGAACGGCGCGGATGATGGTCGCGTCGACGAGGATCGCGATCGCGACACCGATTCCGATCATCTGGAGATACATGACGCTGCCGGTGGCGTAGAGCGAGAACGACACTGCCAGGATGACGGCCGCGGAGGTGATCAGGGGAGCACTGCGTTGCAGCCCCTCCAGGACCGCGGGAAGCACGCCGGTATCTCGTACCGCTCCTTGATCCGGGAGAGCATGAACACCTTCGCAGCCCGCGGCGCTCCGTATGCGACGCAGGTCGAATGGGCAGCAGGTCCAGCTGATCGCGGTAGCCGAGGACGAGAGCGCCTGGTGACGAACACCAGCGCGCCGAATACATCGAGGCCGATGGGGTCTTCAGCGCTCAGGCTCGAACGGGATGAGCAGGCTGCCCGACATCAGCATCAGCAGTACGAAGGTGATGGCGAGGATCAGCGCGGCGACCAGCGGTACCCGCTCCATCAAGGTGGACCGAAAGTCGGTCAGCTCGGCCGGGTACCCGCCGACCAGCACGCGACCGAAGGGTGTCGGCTCGGCCCGGATCCGCTCGACGAGGTCGGAGACCTCGGTGCCGGCGAGCACGTCGCGGGTCGGGATCGCCTCCAGGCGGGTGCCCGACTGGCTGGTCAGCCGCTCCGGATTTGGCGCCGGGCGGGCTAGCACACCGTCGACGAAGACGCCGGCGCCCGAGTTGACACCGGCGATGCCGTCGATCCGCGAGAGTTGAGCGGCGTACCCGGTTGTCGCGTCTGGCCGGCCGGCGGGGGCGACGATGTGGATGGCGTCATTTGCCTCCTGGGCGAAGTTGGCCCGCAGCTCGTCGTACGCCTGACGGGTGGACGCCGACGGCGGCAGCACCCGGTCGTCGGGCAGGCCGATCCGCAGTCCCAGCGCCGGTGAGCCGAGCACTGCGATCAGGACGAGCCCGGCGGTGGCGAACAGCAGCGGCCGGCGCATCACCAGGGCGCCGAAGCCGTACCAGCCCCTGCCACCGGCCGCGTCTGGCGCTCTTCCCCGCCGGAGCGCCCGGGGGCCGAGCACGGCGAGCGCCGCGGGCAGCAGGGTCAGCGAGCCGAACACCGCGAACCCGACGACCAGGATGCCGGCGTAGGCGAACGAGCGCAGGAACGAGTACGGGAACACGAGCAGCGCGGACAGGGAGGCGGCGACAGTGAGCCCGCTGAAGATGACCGTACGGCCCGCGGTGCGGACCGTCGTCGCCACCGCATCTGGCACCCGCGCGCCGGTGGCCAGTTCCTCGCGGAACCGCGCGATGACGAAGAGGCTGTAGTCGACGCCGAGACCGACCCCCATGACCAACGTGATGTTGGCGGCAAAGGTCGACACCTCGGTGACTCCGGCCAGGAGACGGAGGCCGGCCAGCGTGCCGAACACGGCAAACAGTCCGATGCCGAGGGTCAGCAGGGCCAGCCGCACCCGCCGGTACAGCGCGAACAGGAGGATGACCATCACGGGAATGATCAGCATCTCCGCTCGGACGAAGTCCATCGTCGCCTGCTGGCTGATCTGGGCAGACACCGCCTCCGAGCCGGCCACCCGCACATCGATCGCGTCGGACGTACGCGTGAAGGCAGGCAGCAGCCGTTCCCTGATCTCCACGCGCGCGGTCGTGGCGTCGCCCTCGACGTGGGCCAGGACCAGCGCCTGCCGTCCGTCCGAGCCGCGCAGCATCGGGTCACCCCCCTCCGACCAGTACGACCACGCGTCCCCGACGAGCGGCCGGCTCCGCAGGTCGTCATGCAGTTGCTGACCGGCGGCGCGGGCCGCTGCGTCGTCCACGTTGCCGCTGCGGGCGGTGACCAGCAGGATCAGGTTCGCGTTGCCGGTACCGAATTCCCGCTGCAGCAGCTCCTGGGCCCGTACCGACTCGGTGCCGGGCGCCTCCCAACGGTTGAGCACCAGGACGCCCATGGCGCCGGCGCCGACAGCGGCGAACACCAGCGTCACGAGTAGACCGGTGACGAGCGTGATCCGACGACGCCGGGCGACGTACGCGCCCAGCCGGTGCAGCAAAGACATGCGGGGTCCTCTGCTAGGCTCAGAACACGAGCGGTCGCCCGTGTTTTGACAATACGAGCGACTACTCGTATTCGTCAAGACTGCCGGCATCGCAGAGGAGCACGCGTGACTGAGGCGCGTCCGGTCAAACGGCAGGCGCGCGGACGGCAGCGGATCGCGGACATCCTCGACGCGGCGCTCGTCCTGTTCGCGGAGACCGGGTACGAAGGGACGAGTACAAACGCCATCGCCGCCCGCGCCGGCATCTCTCCCGGTTCGCTGTACCAGTTCTTCCCGAACAAGGAGGCGATCGCAGAGGCGCTGTCCACCCGACTGCTGGAGCAGATGAAGGCGGCTCAATCCTCGGCGTTCGACCTGACGCGGGTTACCGACCTGACGCTCGACGAACTGATCGACAGGATGGTGGACCCGCTGATCGCGTTCAACCTGGCGAACCCGGGCGCGAAAGCCCTGATGGCGAACACCGACATGCCGGCCCGCCTGGGAGGGGCGGCGCGTCCGCTGCAGCAGGCGGTGGTCGGCAGGGTGGCAGCCATCATCGAAGCCCGTTCCCCCCAGCTTCCCGCCGCGGAACGGAACCTCACCGCGATGGTGACGGTGCGCATCGTCGCGGCCATGATGCCGCCCATCGGGGCCGCCCAGGGAACCGAGCGGGACGCGCTGATTGCCGAACTGAAGAAGGCGCTGCGTGGCTACGTCGCCCCGCTCGAGGCCCGCTGAGGTAGAGCTAGGCCCGACCACTCTCGTCAGGGCCCGAAGCCGAGGCCGCCCGAGGTAGGGCTGACTGGACGAGGATCGGGTGATTAGCCGCGCCGCGTCCGGTCGATCCCGTACGAGCGGTACCACCGCCACCGCAATGGAGGATCCCGAGGTTTTCCGCCATCCTCGGCGCGTACGTCGGCGGGCCGCCTGTGGAGAATCCCCCGTCTCCGGGTACCTGAGTGTGAAGCCGTACCGTTGCCGTCTGTGCGCAGGAGCTCGGCGGCCCGCATATCGGGACACCGGTTCTCGCCGCCGCTGCCGGGAAGGGTTGTCCCATGAAGTATCTGATGCTCATTTATGGCAACGAGGACGTCTGGAACACGCTCGCGCCGGCCGACCTCGCCGCGCTCATCGGTGAGGTCGACGCGTTCAACGACGCGCTGGCCGAGTCCGGGGAGTTGGTCAGCGCCGAAGGATTGGTACCGCCCGCCCGCTCGGTCCGGATGACGCAGGGCGGTCCGGTCGTCACGGACGGGCCGTACCTGGAGGCGAAGGAGTACGTGGGCTCCTTCTTCGTGGTGGATGTCGACGTCGACCAGCGGGCGCTGGACATCGCCCAGTCCTATCCAGGGCTGCGCTACGGCGGCAGCGTCGAGGTGTGGCCGTTCATGCGGGGCGGCTGGATCCCGCGTTGAGGGTCGACGCGTCGGTCGAGGGACTGCTGCGGACGCTCGCTGCCCCGGTGCTCGGTGCGCTCGTACGCCGCTACGGCGACTTCTACCGGTGTGAGGACGCGGTACAGGAGGCGTTGATCTCCGCCGTCAGCACGTGGCCGCGCACCGGCGTCCCAGCGCAGCCGCTGGGGTGGCTGAAGACGGTCGCCGCGCGTCGCTACCTGGATCAACTGCGCGCTGACACTGCCCGGGAACGTCGGGAGCGTGCCGTTCTGCAGGCCACCCCGCGCGATGCGCTGGTCGCCCCGCCGCCGGACCTGGAGCCAGTGCGCGACGACCTGCTTGAGCTGTTGTTCCTGTGCTGCCATCCGGCCCTGACCCCGTCCGCACAGGTGGCACTGACGCTGCGCGCGGTCGGCGGACTGAGCACGGCCGAGATAGCCGCGGCCTTCCTCGTGCCGGAGAAGACGATGGGCCAGCGGATTTCCCGGGCGAAACAGCGGCTGCGGGACCGACGCCCGATTCGAGCTTCCGCCGCAGCCCGAACGCGGGCCCCGGCTGCAGGCCGTGTTGCACGTGTTGTACCTGCTGTTCAACGAGGGCTACAGCGCCAGTTCCGGGCCGGTGCTGCAGCGGACCGACCTGACCCGGCAGGCCTTGTCGCTGGCGCGTCGACTACACGACCGGCTGCCCGATTCAGGCGAAACCGTAGGGCTGCTGGCGCTGATGGTGTTGACGGAGGCGCGCAGCGCGGCGCGCACCGGACCCGGTGGCATCCTCGTGCCGCTCACTGAGCAGGACCGGTCGCGGTGGGACCGGGCCGCGATCGCGGAGGGCGTCGCTCTGACCACCCACGGTCTCGCCATTCAGCCTCTCGGCCCGTACCAGATCCAGGCGGCGATCAGCGCGGTGCACACCGACGGCGCCGCCACCGACTGGACGCAGGTCCTGGCCCTCTACGACCAGCTCCTCGCGCTCGCGCCGACCCCGATCGTCGCGCTCAACCGAGCGGTCGCCCTGGCTATGGTGCGGAGCCCGGAGGCTGGGCTGGCGCTGCTCGGCGAGTTGGAGTCCGGGCCACTCGCCGGGAATCACCGGCTGCTGGCGGTCCGGGCACACCTGCTTGAGCAGGCCGGGGAACGGGCCGACGCGGCGACGGCGTACCGGGAGGCCGCACGCCTGACTGGGAGCCGGGCCGAGCAGCGGTTTCTCGCGCAGCAGGCCGTCCGCTGCACCGATTGAGCCCGTTCGTCGCGGCACGCGGGTAGAAATCGACCCTGCGGCTCCGATCTCCAGGTGAGCAGCCCGAACCACGGGCGCGAGAGAGCGGAGCGAGGACGATGACCAAGGTGACTGCCCAGATGTCGCTTTCACTTGACGGGTACTACGCCGGCCCTCAGCACACCGGCGACGGCGGCTGGGTGGAATCGGCGGAGGCCGCTGGGTTCTTCCGGATCACCCGTTGGGCGACCGAGGCGATGGCCTGGCGGGAGCGGTTGGGCTTCGCCGGCGGGGAGCAGGACACGAACTCGGAGATCCTGGCCGAGACGTTCGAGGCAGCCGGTGCATATGTCATGGGCAGGCGGATGGCCGACGGCGGTGAGGTGCCGTGGGGCGAGGAACCCCCGTTCCGCGCGCCGGCCTTCGTCGTGACGCACCGTCCCCGCGAGACCCTGGTACGCAAGGGTGGAACGAGCTTCACGTACGTCACCGACGGTGTCGCCAGCGCGGTCGAGCAGGCACGTGCGGCGGCGAACGGCAAGAACGTCGCCGTCGCCGGCGGTGGCAACCTGCTGCGCCAGGTACTCGAAGCCGGCCTGCTGGACGAGCTGGAGATCCACATCGCCCCGGTGGTGCTCGGCGCGGGGATGCGCCTGCTCGACGGCGGACTCGACCTCGGCGACTTCGAGGCGATCGAGCTCGCACCCACCAGGGTCGTGCACACGCCGCGGGTCACGCACATCCGGTACACCGTCAACGGGCGCGCGCCACTCGTGTTCGACGACCGCGGGAGCGGCGGCGGTCCGACCGAAGTCGCAGCCTCTCCCGCTGCCTGAAACCAACGCCACGACCGCACCCGGGCACCGCACCCGGTGCCCGGGTGCCCCTAACGCGGCAACCCTGTCGAGAGCACATCGAGAAAGTCAGCGGTAACTTTCTTCCATGATCGACGAAGATCCTGTAGGTTCCCACCATCCGTCAAGGTCGATACGAAGAGCGGAGTTCGTCATGCACCTGCCCGTCCTGCACACCGGCCGGTCACGGCGATGGTTGCTGTCCCGTGGCGCGGCCGTCGCGGCGGCGGCGGTCGGCGCGAACACGGTGCTCGCCGTGGACGCTTCGGCGCGCGCGCTCCCGGTCGTCGACATGGAGATGGTCCTCCTCGCCGCCCAGGTCGACCCGCCCAAGAGCGGCACCGGGCTCACGCCCGGGGCCGCGTCCCACGTCCTGGAGGTGGAGCGCGCACTGCAAGCCAAGGGCCTGCTCTCGTCGGGCGCGGTCGATGGACACTACGGGACCTCCACCGTCGCCGCCTACGCTGCCTGGCAGCGGTCGCTGGGATACTCGGGTCTCGACGCGAACGGCTTTCCGGGACCCACCTCGTTGACCAGCCTCGCCGACGGCAGGTTCACGGTCACCAGGGCCGTCTCCCCCGGCTCGCGGAGCAGCACGTACGGCGGGGTGCGGGTCAACACGCGCACCCGCGACATGCTCGCGGCCGCCGATGCCCTGCTGTCGTGGAGCCTGGTACTCAGCCAGGGCTCGTACACCTCGACGAACCCCAGTTCCGCCGGCACCCATGACGGCGGCGGAGTGGTCGACCTCTCGGTGACGAATCTGACGACCACCCAGCGCTGGCAGACGGTGCTGGCGCTGCGCACGGTCGGCTTCGCCGCCTGGTTGCGCAATCCGTCCCAGGGATCGTGGCCCTACCACATCCACGCCGTCGCCATCTCCGACTCCGACCTGGCCCCAGCCGCCGCCAACCAGGTCCACGACTACTACGTCGGCAAGAACGGCCTGGCCAACCACGCCGCTGACGACACCCCGACGGCCTACCGGACGGCGTTCACCTGGTGGGAGACGTACCGCAGAGGCTAGCCCGGCCGGGCCGGTGGTCGGGCCGGCACCTTCTAGTAATAGCTGTCGATCGGCTGGCGCGCCTCGTCGAACAGCGCCGGCCCCTCGTACCGGACCGGGGGTAGCGGCGGGGTGGCCGGCTTGACCTGCTCGAACTGTTCTTCTGACAGGGCGTAGACGACCCGGCCGAGGCCGGACCGGGCGATCGCGGTCGCGCACATCGGGCAGGGTTGGCAACTGGTGAACATGGTGGTGCCGGCCGCCACGTCGGGGGTGAGTTGCCGGGCGGCCCAGCGGGCCAGCTTCAGTTCCGGGTGGGCGGAGATGTCCGAGTCGGAGACCACGGTGTTGTGGTCCTCGATCAGGACGGTGCCGTCCGCACCGACAAGCAACGAGCCGAACGGCCGTTCGCCGGACGCCCCGGCCTGGCTGGCGATCTCCACGGCACGGCGGAGAAACTTCTCGTCCTCGGGGGTCATCGATCCTCCTGGGATGTGCGGTACGCGGCCACGGTCGCAAGGGTCTGCCAGGCGCGTTCGGGGTGGCGGATCTCGGTCAGGTCGCCGTTGAACGGGTCGAGCAGCACCGTCTCGGCGCCGAGCAGACGGATCTGGTCGATGTCGGCGAGGATCTGGTCGATGGTGCCGACACCGGCGAGCCGGTCGGGGTCGGTCACCGGTTCACGGGTCTCCCGCAGTGCGATGCGCGGCGTCAACGCGGGCACCGGGCGACCCAGTTCGTCGGCGGTGGTCTTCAGCCGCCCGGCCGCCTTGGCCAGCCATCCGGGCGTGATCCGCAGCGGGTGCCAGGCGTCACCGAGCAGCGCCGCCCGACGGATGCCGGCGTCGCTGTTGCCGCCGACCCAGATCGGGATCGCGGGCGTGTCGTAGTCGTCGGTGTTTCGCCAGGCGTCGCGCATCACCTGTAGATACTCGTCGGTCAGCGCGCCGCGCCGCCGGAACGGCACACCGAGCGCCTCGAACTCCTGCCGGGCCCAGCCGACGCCGACCCCGAGGACGAGCCGGCCGCCGCTGAGCCGGTTGAGGTTCGCCGCCATCCGGGCGGTGAGCAGCGGGTGCCGGTACGGGACGATGAGCACCGTGGTGCCCAGCCGGACCCGGTGGGTCAGCCCGGCCAGCCAGGACAGCGTGGTGAACGGCTCGTAGAACGGCGCCGGATACTGCTCGGCCACGTCCGGGGTCACCGCGATGTGATCCGAGACCATCAGCAGGTCGAATCCGAGACCCTCGACCGTCTGCGCCCACTGTCGCAGGAGGTCCGGGTCGGTACCCGGGGCGAAGTTCGGTACGTTCACGCCAATCAGCACGGTCTCAGGCTAGCCAGTGTGGATCCGGCCTGTGAACGCCGTATGCCCGACCGCGCCAGCCCGGCGGGTCCGGCGCTGATCACGCCGGCTCGGACCCGAGCGCGGCGAGCCTGGTACGCACCCGGACGCTCTCGTCCCCGCCGAGCTGGTCCAACACCCGCAGCGCCTCGTTCCACACGCCCCGTGCGCCCGGCCGGTCACCCATCGCCTGGAAGGTGTCGCCCAGATGGACGAGGGTGTTCGCCTCCCCGGTGCGGTGGCCCAGCTCCCGGCGCAGCCGCAGCGCCGTGCGGAAGCAGACGACGGCCCGGTGGTGGTCACCGAGGTGGTGCCGGGCGTAGCCGAGGCTGTCCCAGGTCGCCGCCTCGGCCACCCGGTCGCCCGTCCCACAGAGCAGGCTCAGCGCCTGGATGCAGTGGTGCAGCGTCTGGTGGTGATCGCCGAGCCGCGCATGACACCAGGCCACCGAGCCGACCGCCCGGGCCCGGTGTGCCCGGTGCCCGTCGGCCGGATACCGGTCCAGGGCCCGCTGGGCGTGCCAGAGCGCGCCGTGGTGGTTGCCCTGCCGTTCGAGCACGTACGACAGTCCGTGGTGGGCACGGGCCTCGCCGACCTGGTCCGCGAGTCGGACGTAAAGGTCCAGGGCATGTCGCAGGTGCGTGTGGGCGTCGTCGTCGCGCCCCAGGCGGGTGTAGGCGTAACCCAGGCCCCGGTGGGCCCGAGCCTGTTCCGCCCGGTTACCCAGCCGCCGGGTCGTCTCGAGTGCCATCCGCAGCAGGGCGGCCCGGTCGTGCCAGTGCCCCCGCCACTGCTGGAAGTCCGCGAGCGTCCAGACCAGTTGCCAGGTGTGCGTGTCGAATCCGGCGCCGGCGGCGCACTCGATCGCGGCGAGTAGCCCGGCGTATTCGTCCGCGAACCAGGTGAGGGCCGCCTCCCGGGTCGCCGGCGGCCGTATGGTCACACCGGCCGCGGACGGTGGCAGGACCAGCGGGTCCCGCAGCGGTTCGATCAGCCTGGCGGCGACGTGCCCGGTGTGCAGGTAGTGGTCCAGCAGACGGCGCAGCGACGACCGGCGGTCGGGCGGTTTGTCGTGGCTGGAGGCGAGCTCGGCCGCGTAGGCGCGGAGCAGGTCGTGCAGGGTGTACCGGCCGTCGTCCTGCTCGACCAGCAGGTGCGCCCGGCTGAGTTCCGCCAGCGGCTGACGTACCCGCTCGATTGGCGCTCCGACCAGGCACGCCAGCGCGGTGACCGAGATGTCCGGTCCCGGGTGTGCACCCAGTCGCCGGAACAGCCGGGCCGCCGGAACACCGAGCGACCGGTACGACCAGGAGAAGACCGCGCGCGGGTCGGTGGCGATGTCCGGGCTGCTGAACTCGTCGAGCCGTTCCCGGGCCGAGCGCAGTTGCCCGGCGAGCGCGGCGAGCCGCAACCGGGGGCGCTGCGCCGCCCGGGCCGCGGCGATCGCGAGCGCGAGGGGTAGCCGGGCGCAGCGTTCGACAACCTCGCGGGCGGCGACGGGTTCGGTGGCGATCCGGGCCGCGCCGAGCCGGCGGACCAGCAGTTCGAGGCCCTCCTCGGCGGTGAACAGCTCCAACTCGATCGCGTGTGCGCCATCGATGGCGACCAGACCGGTCAACTGGTCCCGACTGGTCAGCAGCGTGAGACTGTCCGGGCTGCCGGGCAGCAACGGTCGGAGCTGCTCCGCCGTGCCGGCGTTGTCGAGCACGACGAGCGCCCGACGGCCGTCCATCAGGGACCGGTAGAGGCCGCTCTGGCTGTCGACGTCCGGGGGCACGTCGGCGTCCGGCACGCCCAGGGCGCGCAGCAGCAGGGTCAGCGCCTGCTGGGTGGTCATGGCGGGGCGGTGGTCGTAACCCCGCAGGTTGAGCCACAGTTGGCCGTCGGGAAACCGGTCGGCCACCCGGCGGGCCCAGTGCAGAGCGAGTGCGGTCTTGCCCACCCCGGCGGTGCCACTGACCACCACGACCGTCGGTGAGCCCGGCCCGCCCCGCATTCCGCGCCCGGCGAGCAGGTTCGTCAGCTCGGCGACCTCCCGTGCCCTGCCGGTGAAGGCGGGTGCCTCCGACGGCAGTTGCCTCGGCACCACGGGAAGGACCACGCCGACGCTGCCGGCTTCCGTCCCGGCGAGGACCTCGGCGTGCCGCCGCCGCAGGTCGTCGCCGGGGTCGATGCCGAGTTCCTCGGCCAGATGCCGTCGCGCCTCGTGGTACGCGGCCAGCGCGTCGGCCCGGCGACCGTCGCGGTGCAGGGCGGTCATCAGCTGACCCCAGAAGCGCTCGCGCAGAGGTTCCCGGGCGACCGTCTCGAACAGCTCGTCGATGATCTCCGCGTACCGACCGAGACGCAGCTCCGCGTCGAACCGGCGCTCCAGCGCATTGAGGCGTTGCGCCCACAGCCGGGGAACCGCCTCGCGCTGCAACGCCTCCGACCGTACGTCGGCCAGCGGGTCGGCCCGCCACTGCGCCAGCGCGGCCCGCAGTGCGGCGGCCTCACGCACCGCGTCCGACTGCCCGGCCGCCTGGTCGGCCTCCGCCAGCCAGCGGTGGAACCGACCGAGGTCGACCTGCTCCTGCGGTACGTCGATCAGGTAACCGTCCGTGCTGGTAAGGATGATCTGCGGGCAACCCGCCTCGGCCAGCAGGGCACGGAGGCGGGTGGCGCACACCTGGACGCCGCAGCGGGGATTCGCCGGCTGCTCCGGACCCCAGATCACCGTGGCCAGTTCACCGAGCGGGACGGACCGGCCGGCATTCAGCAGCAGCCCGGCGAGCAGACTGCGCTGCTTCGGCGATCGGACCGGCACCCTCCGCCCGTCCACCGCCACCTCCAACGGCCCGAGCACACCGAACGCTGGGCTCGACACATCAGACGGCATCCGCTTCACATCCCCCATGGTGGAACGGTGGATCGGCCGTCGGATCGGCCACCGCGCGGCTTCCGAGCTACGCAGTTCGACGTACGACCCAGCCGGCACTTCCGCCCCGGCCTTCCTCCTCGACAGCACGGGCGTCGTCGTCGCTACGCCACTCCGAACACGTCTAGCGCGTTTCGTTGTTCGGCATCGGCGGGTGGCGCGGTGGACAAACAACCGCCGAACAACCGCCTCGATCGGCTCGCGGCGGATCCGGAATCCGTCAGTCGGCTCTGGCGGCGACGCCGGCTTGGCAGAATCGGCGACGGGCGAAGGGCCGACCGGGAGGCTGGTATGCCACGGAGGGAACGACCACTCGACCCCGGCGACGGTGTGCTCCTGCGGTTCGCGGCCGACCTGCGCCAGCTACGCCGGGCGGCCGGCAATCCGACCTACCGGGTGCTGGCCCGACAGGTGCACTACTCGGTCGCGACCCTGTCCGAGGCCGCCGCCGGCCGCAAACTGCCCAGTCTGGCCGTGACCCTGGCGTACGTGCGCGCCTGCGGCGGGGACGTCGACGAGTGGGAACAGCGGTGGCGGATGGCGGCCGCAGAGCTGGCCAGCGGGCCCGACGCGGGTGCTCCGGGCGGCCCGGCGGACGATCCGGGCCGGGACGCGCCGTACGTGGGCCTGGCCGCCTTCGAGGTCGGCGACGCGTACCGGTTCTTCGGCCGGGAACGGTTGCTCGATGAACTGGCGGCCCGGCTCTCCCGGCAACGGTTCGTGCCCGTCATCGGCGCGTCGGGGGCGGGGAAGTCGTCCCTGCTGCGCGCCGGTCTGCTCGCGCGGGAACGGACCCGCGCCGGCGGTCGGCCGACGCTGCTCTGCACGCCCGGGGCGAGTCCGCTCCGGGAGTGCGCCCGGGCACTGGCCGGACTCGGCGGCGACAGCCCGGAGACGGTGCGTACCGAGCTGGCCCGTGGCCCGGAGGGGCTGCACCGGATGGCGGTGGCGGCTGTCGCCGGTTCCGGCACCGAGTTGCTGTTCGTCGTCGACCAGTTCGAGGAGATCTTCACGCTCTGCCGCGACGAGGACGAACGCGCCCGGTTCGTCGGCCTGCTCGCACACGCCGTACGGACCCCGGACAGCCGCTGCCGGGTCGTGCTCGGGTTGCGCGCCGACTTCTTCGCCCACTGCACCGACGATCCCCAACTGGCTCCGCTGTTCAACGACGCCCCGTTGATCGTGGGTCCGATGACGGCCGACGAACTCCGCCGCGCGGTCACCGAACCCGCCGGGCGGGCGGGCTACAGCGTCGAGACCGCCCTGCTGGTCACGCTGGTGGCGCAGGCCAACGGCCAGGTGGGCGTGCTGCCCCTGCTCTCGCATGCCCTGCTGCAGACCTGGTACCGGCGTCGGGGCAACGCCCTCACCCTCGCCGGGTTCCAGGCCGCCGGCGGCATCGACGGCGCCCTCGCGCACACCGCCGAAACCCTGTACCGCGCGCTCCCGGCCGACCAGCAACGACTGGTCCGGCACCTGCTGTTGCAGCTGACTGCCCCCGGGGAGGGCACCGCGGACACCAAACGCCGTCTCCACCGGGAGGAGGTGGGTTCGGATCCGGACAGCGTCGCCGTGCTGACCCGCCTCGCCGCAGCCCGACTGATCACCCTCGACCGGGAGAGCGTGGAGATCACCCACGAGGCGCTCATCCAGTGCTGGCCCCGGTTGCGCGGCTGGCTCGCGGAGGACCGCGACGGCCGGCGCGTACATCAGGACCTTGCCGCGGCGGCCAGGGACTGGGACGCGCACGGCCGCGATCCCGGCTACCTCTACCGGGGCGTGCGCCTCGCCACCGCGCACAGCTGGGCCCGGGCGGCCGAGCCCCGCCTCAGCGCGCGCGAGAGCCGGTTCCTCGCCGCCGGCGTCGCCGCCCGGGACGCCGAACAGATCGCCGCCGACCGGCGCAACCGGCGCCTGCGGGTGCTCGCGGCGACGCTCGGCGTCCTGACCGCGCTCGCCGTGACAACCAGCGGCATGGCGGTCCGCGCCGAGCAGGCGGCCACCCGGCAGCGGGACGACGCGACGTCGCAGCGGGTCGCCGGCGCTTCCCTCGCGCTGCGCACCACCAGACCGGCCCTGGCCGCCCAACTCGCACTCGCCGCCTACCGGCTGTCCCCGACCCCGGAAGCTCGGGGCGCCCTGTTGAGCACCTTCGCCACGCCCTACGCCGCCGAGATCGACGGTGCCAATCCGGTCGAGTCGGTGGCGTTCAGCCCAGACGGGCGCACGCTGGCCGTCGGCGACGGCCGGGAGGTCAGGCTGTGGGACACCACGGATCCGCAGCGTCCGCGTCCGTCCGGCACGCTGACCGGATCGAGCGGCGCCGTCGACGCGGTCATGTTCAGCCCGGACGGGCGGACGATCGCCGCCGCTGACGACGGCGCCGTCCTGCGCTGGACCCTGCCGGAGTCGGTACCGCAGGCATTCTCACCGAAACGGGACGGCCTCCGGGGCGGATCGGTGGCGTTCAGCCCGGACGGCCGGACCATCGCCACCCACACCCGGCCGCTCGTGTTCAGTCCCCGCGGCGATCTGCTGGCCGTCACCGGTCCCGGCGACGCCGTACGAGTGCACCGGGCGGCCGGCCCGGCCGGTGTACCGCCGCCGGCCCCCGAACTGGTCTCCCTCGCCGACCGGGCCGGACCGGTCAACGGGGTGGCCTTCACCCCGGACGGCGGGGCGGTCGCCACCGCCGGCGACGACGGCCTGATCCGCATCTGGGACGTCGCCGAGCCACGGCAGCCGCGCCCCCGGGCCGTCCTGGCCGGGCACACCGATGCCGTGCGCGCGATCGCCTTCAGCCCCGACGGGCGCACCCTCGTCTCCGGCGGTGCCGACGCCACGGTACGGATCTGGGCCACCGCCGACGTGTGGCATCCCAGGCAGGTGGCCAGCCTGTCCGGGCACGTCGCGGCGGTGAACTCCGTGACGTTCAGCCCGGACGGGCGGACCATCGTCACCGGGGGAAGTGACCATGTCACCCGACTGTGGCGCCTGCCCGGCCCGTGGCTGCTCGGCCATGCCAGCTCCGTGTACGCGGTGGCGATCAGCCCCGACGGGCGCCGGTTGGCCAGCGGCAGCTACGACCGCACCGTACGGCTGTGGGACCTGGACCCCTCGGGACAGCCCCGGGAGGCCGGCAGGCTGCTCGGCCACGCCGCAGCGGTCAACTCGGTCGCCTTCAGCCCTGACGGAGGCATGCTGGCCAGTGCCGGCCACGACCGCACCGTGCGGCTGTGGCGACAGGCCGGTCCGCGTCCACCGGACACACCGGTCCGGTCGCTCGCCCATCCGGCCTCCGTCGAGGAGTTGGCCTTCGACCCACGGGGCGGCCTGCTTGCCACCGCCGGTCAGGATGGTGTGCTGCGGTTGTGGGACGTGACCACCGCAGGCGTTGGGACTCCGATCGCCGTGTTGAAGGGACATGCCGGAGCGGTGGAGTCGGTCGCGTTCCGGACCGACGGGCGACTTCTCGCGACCGGCGGCGCCGACCGCACCGTGCGGCTCTGGAACCTGACCAACCGAAGTGCACCGGTTGCGGGCGCCGTCCTGACCGGGCACGCCGACACCGTGAAGGCCCTCGCGTTCAGTCCCAGCGGTCGCACCCTGGCCAGTGCGGGCGAGGACCGCGAGGTACGGCTCTGGGACGTCGCCGACCCGCGGGCAACCGCGCACCGGGGCACGCTGAGCGGACACACCGACGGCGTCAACGCCGTCGCGTTCGCCGCCGGCGGCGTGCTGGTCACCGCCAGCTCCGATCGCACGGTGCGGCTCTGGGACGCCACCGATCCGCGTCGAACGGCCGAACTGGGGACCCTCACCGGCCACGCCAAGCCCGTCGACGCCCTCGCCGTCGCCCCGGACGGACACACCCTCCTGACCGGCAGCGAAGACTGGACGGGGCTGCTCTGGGACGTCGATCCGCAGGAGGTGGCCCGGAAGGTCTGTGCGATGGTGCCGGCGCCGGTGTCCCGCTCCGAGTGGGAGCGCTACTTCCCCGACCATGCCTACCACTCCCCCTGTCCGGTGGGTGGACCCGGCTGACCGGGAGGCGCCAGCGGGAGGACTCCCCCGAATTCCCTCGGCCCCTGGCTGGACGAACGCGGATTCATCGACCCCGGCGTCCGGCAATCCTCGCCAGGCCAGTGGAGTGTGGCCGCCGGGCGCACCAGCGAGGAGTACGTCGAGGAGTCCTGACCGGCCCCCGGCCGGGCGGCTCAGGTCAGGGAGAACTTCTCGTCGGCCTGCTTCAGTGCCACACAGAGTTGCCTGCACTCCTCGAGAGTGTGGGTGGCTGTCACTCCGATGCGGAGTCGGCCCTTGTTCTTCGGCACGGTCGGTGCCACGAACGCGGCGGTGAACACGCCGTTGTCCATCAGCCAACGGGCCACCGCCGCCGTCTTCTCCTCCGACCCGATCAGCACCGGCACGATCTGGCTGCACGTGTCGAGCAGATCGAAGCCTTCCGCGCGTAGCGTGCTGGTCACGTACTGCACGTTCTCGTTCAGGCGGGAGCGCAGATCCGCCCCGTGCTTCTCGATGTATTCCAGTGACGCGAGGGTTGCCCCGGCGACCGCCGGGGCCGATCCCCGGGAGCTGGTGTACGACGGCGCGAGCGCACGCAGCATCAGGTTGATCTGCTCGTTCGCCACTACGAATCCACCCACACTCCCCAGGGCCTTGCTCATGGTGCCCACCACCACGTCGACATCGTCGAGGACCCCGAAATGGTCTGCGGCCCCCAGACCCCGGGGGCCGACCACGCCAAACGAGTGTGCCTCGTCGACCACCACCAGCGCGTCGTAGCGCTTCGCCAAATCCACGATCTGGTCCAGAGGTGCGAGGTCACCGTCGGCAGAGTACAAACCGTCGACCACGACGATTCGCCGCCGCCGATCCCCGCTCTTGGCGAGCACGCGTTCGAGTCGAACCATGTCGTTGTGCAGGAAGGTACGTACCTCTGCGCCGGACAGCCGGCTACCCGTGAAGATGGAGACATGGTTCGTGTGGTCGTTGATGATCACATCCTCGGGTCCGGCCAGCGTGGTGAGAACCGCCAGGTTGGCCGCGAATCCTGACGGGAACATGAGGGCGGTTTCTTTGAAGTGAATCCTCGCCAGGTGCTCCTCGACCGCGTGGTGCAGTACGGTGTGCCCGCACAATGCCTGAGAGCCGTAGGTGTTGGTACCGAACGCGCGGATCGCCTCGATGGACCGCTCGACGATCTCGGCATTCTGCGACAGTCCCAGGTAGTCGCAGGATCCGAACATGAGGGCCTCGCGGCCATTCATGCGTACGGTGTTGCCGATGTTGGCCTCGACGAGCGGAAAGAATGGCGAGGCGTCCTGGCTTACCCACGACTTGAAGGCTTCGACTCTTGGGTCGGTAAGATCAATTTTCACCGGGGACCACCCTGTTGTTCACTGAATCGACGGGGGAAGGTTCGTCGCATGTGATGCCGACCCGCTCGCCCGACTTCGCACTGCCGTCGGGGGAGCTTCAGGCCGCACTCTCGCTGAGGGTAAGGCGGTCGATGGTCATTCGACCCCTTCGCGAATTAGCGCGACTCGGTACAGGATTGCTTCAAGATTATTTTCACGGAAAACATGAGCACACAAGAAGACAGTCGTGTGACCTGCGTCATGCTTACAAAGACATCGACGCGGGCTGTTTGGCGGCGAGCCTGAACAGGGAGAGAACTAGGTCGAGCGGAAGAAGAAGGACGATCCCCGCCGAACCATGGGTTGTGACAAACTTCTCTCTGTCCAGGTTCCGGGCCTGGTCAGGGGTACGACAGGTGAACCTGGAGCGAACGGCATGGGACGACTCGGCGCAGCAGGCGAAGCCCACAACGAATCGCAGGACGGCACGATTTTCCTGGCCGAGAAGCCCGGCTACACAGTGGAGCCGCTGGTCGAGTTGCCGCCAAAGCAATGGTGAATGGGGCGCAGCCCGCTTCGGCGTCGGTTTCAGCTTCCAGCGGTCACCGATGATATGACCCATTCAGATCGCCTCGTGTCACAACGGGCCCAACCAGCTGCATTCATGATCTGCGAGACAGCACCGGGTGGCTCTGGTCGCAGCAGGGAGGGCCGGTCCTTACGGGACCGGCCCTCCCCCTGGCGTCAGACGTCTACGAGTCCGAGGCCGGAACCGCTGGCTTCGGCTCGACCAGCGTGAAGGTCACGGTCGTGACGTTGCCCGCCACGTCGTACACCTTCAGCTCGTTCGCCCCGAGCACCGCCCCGAACACACCGGGCTTCGCCCCGTTGAGATCGGAGTGGGTGTTGTCGGTCAGGTCCTTCCCGACCCCGTTCAGGGTGAGCTTGTCGACCTTGTACTCGTCGAACAGCTTGAACGACACCACCTCGTACCCGGCCGCAGCCGTGCCGACCGTCTCGGTCGCGCCGTCCTTCACCGTCACCGTCGGGCCGGTGACATCCAGTACGAAGGTCAGCGTCGTGACATTGCCCGCCACGTCGTACACCTTCAGCTCGTTGCTACCGGCCTTGCCGCCGAACGTGCCCGGCTCGACCCGGTTGAGATCGGAGTAGGCGTTGTCGGTCAGGTCCTTCCCGACTCCGTTCAGGGTGAGCTTGTCGACCTTGCCGGCGTCGAACAGCTTGAAGGAGACCGAGCCGTAGACCCCGTCCTTGCCCTTCGACTCCGGCTTCACCGTGATCGTCGGAGCGGTCGTATCGGGTGCGGCCGGGACAGCGATGTCGGTTCTCATCGACGGCAGCTCGGCCTCGTCGCCCAGGTAGAAGCTGGCGAAGCCCAACTGGTCGTAACCGGTGTTCTTGTTCGCCACCCCGTTGCGGTACATCGGGTCGTGCATCAGCGTCCGGATGCCGTACTCGGTCGGCGACAGGGTGCTGACGATGGCCAGACGGTTGTCGCTGGCCCGCAGGACGATCTCCTCGCGCCAGTCGCCCAGCAGGTCGGCCTTGAGCGTGGGGGTGCTCTTGTTGCCGGTCGACGTCATGCCGGTCGCGAGATACGAGGAGGTCGCGAAGGTCGAATCGTCGACCGTGCTGATGGTGGCGCCGCTGACGGCCATCGCCGTCAGGCCGCCGCCGAACCAGATGGCGTACTGGCCGCTGCTCAGGTTGTTGCTGCCGTTCAGGAGCTCGCCGGTGAGCATGCTCCGGGCGCCGTTCTGTGAGTATCCCTGCGCACCGGGCCAGCGGTTGGAGAAGTTGCCGGCCACCGCGCCTTCGGCGTCAGTGCCGGCGTAGACACCGAAGATCATCGAGTTTTCCCGGACGACCTCGCCCTGGTCGTCGCGCCGCATGCCCTTCAACGGGTCGTGCGCCTCCGGGCCGGGCAACCAACCCCGTTGCCTGCCGGTGCGGATGTCGTCGTACAGGTTCTCCTCACTGCCGGACCACATGCGGATGTTGTTGTCCTTGTCGACCGGGAGCAGCGCGCTGCGGTCGCCGTGGCGGAGCGGTGCCCACTCGTTGCGCGGGTTGTTCCGGACCTCGTCGGTGGCGAACTCGAAGCTGTTGGCAACCGGCGGGACGCTGTTCTGCCCCTCGATCGTGGGCATGGTGTCGCCGTTGATCACCTTGGGCAAGATCTTGGTACCGTCGGCGCTCAGGCCGAGGACCATGGCTTTCATCACGATCTCGTCCCGGCCGTCGCCGTCGAGATCGGCGGAGTCGGTGAAGTGGTTGCCGCGGTTCTGGTAGTCGTAGGCGGTGCCGCCCAGGGACCAGTACCGCGGGTCGGCCGAGTCGAAGCTGGCCTGGAGGTTGACCTTGCCGTTCACGATGTTGAAGGCGGCGAAGGTCGTCCGTGCGTAATAGCCGCGCTGGGAGACCGCGTAGTTGTTCTTGCCGTCCAGGGCTGCCACGACGCCGACGTAGCGGTTGGCGCGGTTGCCCTGCGCGTCGCCCCACGACGCCGCCTTCCACGGATTCTCCAGCCAGTAGGCCTCCGAGGGGGCCATCATCTGCGACTTGTAGTCGGCGGGGCCGCTGCCGGCGCCGGGGCCGGGGTAGGCCAGGTAGGAGAAGTTGCCGCGCTGGGTGGCGGGTGTCATGGCCCAGTTGTCGCCGTCGACGCTGCCCTTGTAGGGGAACGGATACCGGGCGCTGTCCACGAGTACGCCCTTGCCGGCATCGGCGTCCCACCTGAAGGCCGAGAAGAACTCCTGGTCGTCCTTGGCGGGTCCGATCGGGCCGACGTGGTATGTCTTGATCCACCGTTTGACAGCCGGATCATTGACTCCGTCGTTGCCGTTTCCGGCCACCGGGCTGCGGTAGCTGATGGCGAAGCTGTTGAGGAGCGACCAGTAGGTGTCGAGAGCACCGGTGTCGCCGGTGGCGAAGTATTCCTTGAACCTGTCCGTGGTCGCCTTCAGGCCGTCCTCGCCGCCGACGACGGTGTCAAGGGTGTTCGGATAGACGACGGACTGCGACGCCTCGTCCCAGTTGCCGATGCGGGTGCCCAGGGCGGTCTTGAGCATCAGCTCGGACCTGCCGTCACGGTCGAAGTCCTCGGCGAACAGGGTGGTCTCGTGGTCGTTGCCCGCCCGCACGTTATAGCCCATGTCGACACGGAACAGCAGGGTGCCATCCAGCTTGTACGCATCGACGTACTCGGGAGCGGTGGTGGTGTTGCTGCCATTGAAGATCGGCTCGGAGTACATGGGGTCCTGCTGGGTGCTGCGCCACTTGACGACGATCTCGTATTCGCCGTCGCCGTCGAAGTCGCCCACCGTCATGTCGTGCGTGGCGTAGGCGCTGCTCTGCGACGTGTACACCGCGCCGGTGCTGGTCTTCGCGTAGGGAAGCGACGTGCCGGCGTCCAGGTTCTTCACGTACTTGATGAACTCGGCTTCCAGCTCGTCGTACAGCGCTTCCGTGATCTTGCCGGCCACGAGGGAATTGGTCAGGGGCCGGGCGGTGGCGTACGTGGCGACGCCGAGAGCGTTGGGCGTCGTGTTGTACTCGTTGAGCTTGGCGACCCAGGCGTCGAGCTGCTCCTGAGTCACGGTCGCCTGATCGTCGTACGCCACACGGAACCCTCTGAGCAGATCCATGTCGACGACGTACCAGTTCTGGTTTCCCGTGCCCGGGACGACCATGTTGGCCGCGTTCAGATTGGTGCCGGGGCCGAACCGCTGGTCGCGGTAGGTGAAGTGCGCGAGCGGCACGGGAGCCGGCGCAGGCTTGAGCGGGATGTAGTTCGCCGCGCCCCGGTTGGCCTGGCCTGCCTGGCCGGCCAGGGCTGACAGCATGGGCACGCTCATGCCCTGTCGCTCGCCCTCGGCGCCGTCGATGACCGGCGCGACCTCGTAGACGGAGCCGAGAACGCCGTTCGGGTCGGTGTAGTTGGACGGGGTGACGTCTTCCTTCACGATGCCGGGGTTCGTGTCGTAGTCGCTCTCGGGCGCAACGTCCCTGGGCGCGATCGTGGCGATCTTCAGGAAGTCCGCACCACCGTCCTTGCGGTAGACGTTCCAGGAGATGCCGTCAGGTTCGTTGCCCAGGAAACGCCAACTCAGGAATATTCCGTCCGGGGTCTGGGCGGCGACCAGGCCGCGGGTCAGATACTCCATCTGGCGCGGACCGGGCGCAGGGGCAGCGCTCGCAGCCGGAGCGGTGGAGCCGAACAGGGACAGGCTCACGGCCAGCGCCAGGGGCAAGGGTACGAGTTTACGCAGTGTCGCACTTTGTTCTCCATCTCGCATCACCCACCGTTGGGTAAGCGCTTTCCCCCGCATCCTGCCGCGTCCCGCTCCGTCGCGCAAGATCCAAGATTCACTTCCCGATCGGCACCTCGGCTCCGCCGCTGAGCAGGCCAACGCGTTTCTCGCCAGGCCCGCGTCGAAGCCGAGCACCAGCCGGCGCGGGGCCCAGGCCTGTGACGACGAGCGGCCACCGGAGGTGCCCGTGCCGAAACGTCAGACGCGCGGCGCCCCGTCCTCAGAAGCGTCGCGACGCCCAGCCGCACGGGGCGGCGTCGCGGGGATGGTGCCGTCGGTGCGGGTCGTGCCCGCCGCAGCGGCAGGCGTGGACTTGCGACGGTGGAACGTGAGGGTCATGACCAGCACGACCAGCGCGCCGACGATCAGCCCGAGGATCGCGCTGGCCACCGTGTTGACGAGCCAGCCGAAGAACCCGCCGAGCACACCCGTGGCGTCGTGAGCGACTTCCTCCAGGTGGTGCACGGCCCCGTACAGGAAGTGCAGACCCAGATCGTCCGCGCCTACCAGCAGGATGTGCCCGCCCACCCACAGCATCGCGGCGGTGC
>NZ_JBNJMX010000026.1:0-45124 GCF_050936375.1 Plantactinospora sp. CA-290183
ACGGCTCGGTCTTCACACCGATGGCCGGCCGGGGCGACGCGGAGGACGGCGGCTGGCGGGACCCCGCCGAGGTGCGCACCGAGTACCGGCGTTCCATCGAGTACTCGCTGAGCACCCTGATCTCCTACCTGGAGACGTACGGCGACGAGGACCTGGTGCTGGTCTTCCTCGGCGACCACCAGCCCGCCCCGATCGTCACCGGCGAGGGCGCCGGCCGGGACGTACCGATCACCATCGTCGCCCGCGACCCGGCCGTGCTGGACCGGATCGCCGGCTGGGGCTGGCAGGACGGGCTCAACCCCGGTCCGCAGGCCCCGGTCTGGCCGATGGACACCTTCCGGGACCGGTTCCTGGGAGCCTTCCGAACGCCCCTAAGGAGTCGGTAATGGTAGCTTCAACCATGTTTGCCCGCGTCTGGGGGATCAGCCGGTCCCTCCTCATCTACCACGGCCAGCCGAGCAAACACCGGCGGGCCCGGCGGCTCTACGGCCAGTTCCTCGGCCCGGGAGATCTCGGGTTCGACATCGGCGCCCACGTCGGCGGCCGGGTGCGCACCTGGCGGCGGCTGGGTGCCCGGGTGGTCGCCGTCGAGCCGCAGCCCGACTGCCTGCGCGTGCTGCGGCTGGCGTTCCGCCGCGACCCGGACGTCACGATCGTGCCGGAGGCCGTCGGGGCGCGCGCCGGGCAGGCGCGGCTGGCCCTGTCCACCGCCACCCCGACGGTGTCGACGATGTCGCCGGAGTGGATCGAGTCGGTCACGACGGACGAGAGTTTCGCCCGGGTACGGTGGGACCGCTCCGTCGAGGTGAAGGTCGCCACCCTCGACGACCTCATCGCGATCCACGGCGTACCGGCCTTCTGCAAGATCGATGTGGAGGGTTTCGAGGTCGACGTGCTGGCGGGGCTCAGCCAGCCGCTGCGCGGGCTCTCCTTCGAATACCTTCCGCCGGCGCACGACGCCGCCCTCGCCGCCCTCGACCTCGTGGAACGGCTCGGCGCGACGGCGGGCGGGTACCACTACAACTACTCGCCCATCGAGACGATGCGGTTCGCCAGCGAGCGGTGGCTGGACGCGGACGGCCTCGTCCGGTTGCTGGAGCGGTTCCGCCCGTTGGGCCGCTCCGGCGACGTGTACGCCCGGCTCCGCAGCGCCGACGGGCTGCCGCCGGGGTCGGGGGTGGAGTAGAGGGCGGGCCACCGCCGTTGCGCGAGCAACCGGCGGTGGCCCGTCCGCACACCGGACTAGAAGGTCACGTCACTGCACCAGTAGTAGGTCTGGTCGGAGTGGCTGGCCTTCCAGATGGTGTAGACCACGTGCCGGCCCGAGCGTCCGGGCGCGCTCACGCTGATCGTGTTGGAGACGCCGTTGAGTACCGGGTCGTTCTCCCGGGTGCCCGCGCCCGGCGCGTACCGGCCGGTTTCCCGGACCAGCTCGATGTCGTTCCAGGTCAGTCGCTGGGTCTGCGGGTTGAACCCCTGCCGGGTGACGTAGATCCGGAAGTAGTCCGCCCCGTGCAGGGCCTGGTCGTGGACGGTGACGCCGAAGTTGCTGCTGACCCGGGTGGCCTGCCAGGCGCCCGGATTGTCCAGCGCGGCGTACCGGACGCCGCCGGTCTGGCCGGCGCTGCAGAGCTGCCCGTTCGGTACGGCCGCCTGGTGGTTGCCGGCGACGCCGTCGCGGTAGAGGCCGTTCCAGTTCCACATGGCGTTCGGGTCGGCCTGCCAGGCCTGCCAGCACATCGGGTCCTGGGTGGCCATCTGTGGGTTCTGGAAGTCGCTGCCCCACCGCTTCCAGCATCCGTAGTTGCGGGACGCCGGGCTGATCGTGGAGCCGTGCGCGGCGGCGATGTCCGCCAGCGCGGTGGTGAGCAGGACGACCGCGGCCACCGCCACGGCGAGGACACGCAGGAGGTGCGGCGTACGGCGGAGGGCGGGTGTGTGGTGGTGCGCGAGAGCAGACATGGGGATCCCCAGACGTCGATTGCACGATCGGGTACGCGGGAGGCTGCCCGGCGCTCCCCGCACTGACCACCCGGCTCCGGTGGCGGTGTGCCTGCGCAGAGATTCACATTCGTGGATGCTGCTTGTCAATAGTTGTGGCGCCAAACTAAGTGCCACTATCTCGGGACCCAGCCGATGAACCGGGCGTACAGCTCGCGCGGGGCGGGTCCGGCGTCGCCGTGGAGCGCGTGCAGGTCGCTGGTCGCGTCGTAGAGCATCGAGCAGAGGTAGACGGAGAGTGTCACCCGGTTGCCGGCGTACTCGATCAGCAGGCTCTCCCGGGCGGCGGCGCACGGCCAGGCGGTGTCGCAGACCCGGCACGACCAGGCCGGCCGTCGGGCCAGGTGCGCCGCCCCGGTGGTCACCGTTCCTCCAGCGGTACGGCGGGCGCGCCCGGCCGGCCGCGCCACCCGGTCCAGCGCTGGTTGGTGTACCCGCCCAGGTAGGGCGGCGATGTCGGCGGCACCCGGCTGTCCGGGCAGCGCCACCGGTGGCCGCAGCGACAGTAGCGCCACAGCCGGCGCCAGTCCCGGCGGTGCCGGGGCGCGTACGGGACCGGGTGCGGCTTCCGACGTGGCCAGGGCATCGGGGCGCCTCCCTTTCGGACGATCGGCTGGTGCGGCTACCCACAGTGTGGTGACGGCTCCACTACTGTCGGAACGGTTCGTCCACCGACCGTCCGGCCGTAGGGCGGGCGGAACTTCCCCGTGCAGAGGTGTACAGATGGCCCATCCGCCCACGTTGGAGCTCTTCGCCGAGGAGCTACGGCTCTGCCGGACCGCCGCCGGCCTCTCCCAGGACGCCCTCGGTACGGAGATCAGGTTCTCCGCGTCCCTGGTCGCGGCGGTGGAGCAGTGCCGCCGGATCCCGCGCCTGGAGTTCACCGCGCGCTGCGACGACGTGCTGAAGACCGGCGGCCGGCTGGAACGGATCCGCAAGAAGCTGGGCCAGGAGGTGGTGTTGGCCTGGTTCCGCGAGTGGGTGCAGATCGAGCGCGAGGCGACGATGCTGCGGTGGTACGAGCCCCTGGTGGTGCCAGGGCTCTTGCAGACCGAGGAGTACGCCCGGGCGCTGCTCTGCGGGGCCAGCCGGTTCACCGAGGACGAGTTGGAGCAGCAGGTCGTCGGCCGGTTGGAGCGGCAGGCGGTGCTGGACCGCAATCCGCCGCCACTCTTCGTCGCGGTACTGGACGAGTACATCCTGCGTCGGCCGGTCGGCGGGCCGGCGGTGATGGCCGAGCAGCTCCGACACCTGGCGGAACTGGCCCGGCGACCCCGGGTGCACCTGCACGTGGTGCCGTCCGCCACCGGCGCCTACCCCGGGCTCAACGGCGCGTTCGTGCTGGCCACGCCGCCGGAGGGGGACGACGCGGCCTATCTGGACAACCAGCTCCACGGCTATGTCGTGCAGCGGCAGGCGGACGTACTATCGCTGGCGGAGACCCGGGAGTCGGTGCGCGCCAGGGTCCTGTCGCACGACGAGAGCGTGCACATGATCGAGGAGGCGGCGAAGGCATGGAGCTGACCGGGGCGGTCTGGCGGAAGAGCGGCCGGAGCAGCGGCAACGGCGGAGCGTGCGTCGAGGTCGCGGACAACCTGCCCGGCATCGTGGGGGTACGGGACAGCAAGGACCCGGCCGGCCCCGTGCTCGCCTTCGCCCCGGCCGCCTGGCGTGCCTTCGTCCGGGGGACCTTCCGGTCCCGCTGACGCGCTCGATCCGGCTCCTCGGGACGCACCTGCCACGGCCCGACGACCGGCCGGTCAGCTCAATTCCAGCCGGTCAGCCCCCGATCACCCGTGCCCGGCCGGGGGAAGGACGGCCGGTACGCCGGTCCCGACCACTCTGCCGGACCTCGTCGACCCGTTCGTTGACCGCGTCGACCCGGGCGGCGAGCGTGTGGTGCTCCACCGGCAGATGCCCCCGGGTCTCGGCGAGCAGCCGGACCAGGGTGCTCGGATCGGTGTCGCCCAACGCGTCGTGCAACCGGTCCAGGCTGGGCCGGGCGGCCGGGGCGAGGTCCGTGAGCGCGGTGATCTGTCCGGCGAGCTGACGCAGGTCTGCCCCGTGGTCCCGGGCCCACCGGGCCACCGCCCGGTCACCGGCCCGACGGTCCCGCTCGGCGCGTACCCGGCCGTCCCGGGTCTGGTCCGGGCACTCGTCGTCGGCGGGGCGTAGCCGCAGGTAGCGACGTTCGGCGGCCTGCCGGCTGGCCACGCCGAGGGCCGGCGCGAGGTCGGCCCGCTCGCGCCGCGCTGCCGGGCCGCGTCGATCAGCCGGGGCTCCCAGGTGGCCAGCTCGGCGCGGAGCTGCCGCAGCAGCATGAGGGCGGCGAGGACCTGCTCCGCGCTCGGGTCGCCCTCACCCTCGCCCGCGCCCGGCCCGCCGTCTCCCGGTCGGTCAGCGGGGGAGCGCGGGCCGGCGGCGGCCCGCCAGGACGGCGGCGCGTCGGCGCCGAGCCGGGTGGCGACGGCCCGGACGCGGTCGAGCGCCTCGCTCGTCGACGTCCTCCCGCCGTCGCCGGGCCCGCTCTGCCCGGGGATCCGCACGTCCTCCGGGTCGACCAGTTCCCGCCGCGCCACCGTCGCCTCCGCCGCTCATCGAGTTCATGTCATCGCACTGATGACGTTTCGCTTGTCGTCGGTCCGATGACATGGTACAACCGAGGTGTCGCGCATTGACAGCATCGTCAGTCGACACAGGAGGTGGATCAGATGTTGATGCGCACCGACACCTTCCGCGAACTGGATCGGCTCGCCCAGCAGGCCTTCGGGGCGATGCAGACCGGCACCTGGTCCCGCCCGTCGGCCATGCCGATGGACGCGTACCGCAGCGGTGACGAGTTCATCGCGGCGTTCGACCTGCCCGGGGTCTCCCCGGAGGCGATCGAGATCAACGTCGAACGCAACATGCTGACCGTCCGAGCCGAACGGCGTCCGCTCGACCTGGACAAGGAAACCCAGGTCCAGCTCTCCGAACGCCCGCTCGGGGTCTTTTCCCGGCAACTCTTCCTCGGCGACGCCCTCGACACCGACCGCATCGAGGCCAGCTACGACAACGGCGTACTGGTGGTGAAGATCCCGGTGACCGAGCGGGCGAAGCCGCGCAAGGTCGCGGTGGCCTCCACCGGCGGCGACCGGAAGGCCATCAACGCCTGAGACGGCGGTGGGACCGGGCCGGTCCAGGGGGTCTGTTGACGCGGAGCGGTCGGCGGTTCGCCGATCGCGGCGATGTCGGCGCTGAAAGGGGGTGACGGGCATGAGCAGCGGTGTCGGGCGGGGTTCCTCGGCAATCCGGTCGGTCCACGAGGCCTTCGTCGAGCTGGTTCAGCACGACGACGACCTGATGCGGGCCGAGTTCGACGCACTCATCGACGCCTGCTGGCACACGCCCCCACCCCCGCCGCCGGCTCGGCCGCAGCCTGCACCGCGACCACCGCTCTGGCCCGTCGAGCCCGCCGCGACAAAGCTGCTCGTGCCCCCGGACACCGTGCCGTCCGGCACCCGGTGGCGGCGGCAGCGGGCACCTCCGCCGCACTGAGCCGATGACGCGCCAGCGGAGAAGGCAGGTGATGCCATCAGCACACTCGTCTCGACCCTTGTGAGCACAACCGACACCGCCGGCCCGGTCCACAACGGACCGGGCCGGCCCGCGTACCGCGTCCGCCCCCGGGGTTCGCCGTGATCGCGTAAGGTCCGGCTCGCCCAGACCGGCCGGACCCTACGCGATCACGAAGGGCCGCCGGGGCGGGGTGCGGGGGCGGTAGGGTGGCGGGGTGCGTCTCGTGATCATGGCGGACACCCACGTACCCAAGCGGGCCCGAGACCTGCCGCCGGCGCTGTGGGCCGCGGTGGACGACGCCGACGTGGTCATCCACGCCGGCGACTGGGTGCACGAGTCCCTGCTCGACACGCTGAGCGCGCGCAGCGCCCGACTCGTCGGCGTCTACGGCAACAACGACGGCCCGGCACTGCGGGCCCGGCTGCCCGAGGTGGCCCGGATCGAGCTGGCCGGCCTGCGGGTCGCGGTGGTACACGAGACCGGCCCCGCCGGTGGGCGGGAACGCCGCTGCGCCGCCCGGTACCCCGACGTCGACCTCCTCGTCTTCGGCCACTCGCACATCCCCTGGGACACCGAGGCGCCCGGCGGGCCGCGGCTGCTCAACCCCGGCTCGCCGACCGACCGGCGCCGCCAGCCGTACGCCACCTACCTGACGGCGGAGATCACCGACGGGCAGCTCCGTGACGTGGTCCTGCACCCGCTGCCGCGCCCCGGGGTCCCGTCCGACGGATAGGCCGCCGCCCCACCGGCCCGGGGATCGCGTTGGTACTCCACCGTCACTTCGCCTGTCTGGCGCTGGTAGCGGGATCGCCGGGCGCTGGCTTGGGATGTTCGTCGCCAGATCGGCCAGTGCGGGATGTGCTCTGGCTCGGCGGCGGTCAGCGCGATGATCTTCGGGCCGGTGTCGGGCTGTGGCGGTGGTCATCCACGCCCAACCGGTTGGGCCGAGGCTGGGGGTGGGTCTGGTTGGCTGGGTCATGGTGCCAGGAGCGCGAGGAGTCTGCTCACGAGGTCGGCGGGTGTCGTGGTGGAGCCGTTCTTGGCGAGGTGTCCGCCGAGCGCGAGTTCGATGGCTCCGTGACTGGTCGCGCGGAGGAGTTCGGCGAGCGCGATCGGGTCGCCGGCGGGAAGCTCGCCTGTGCGCTGACTGGCGGTCACGGCGTCCAGCAGTGCGTCGCGGGCGGTATCGGCGGCATCGCCGAGCCGGGCGTCGTCGCTGGTCCAGGGCCCGAACACCAGCCGGAATCGGGCCGGATGCGACAAGGCTTGGTTGAGGTAGGCGGTGAGCGCCGCCGCGATACCTCCTTCGCTGTCGGTGGTGAGCAGGGCCGCGTAGGCGTGGAGTTCACGGGCGGCCACCGCGGCGAGCAGCGTTTCCTTGTCGGCGAAGTGCTTGTACGGGGCGTTGTGCGAGACTCCTGCGCGGCGTCCGACCTCGCGCAGCGTTACCGCCGCGGGGCCGCCCTCGTCGAGCAGTGCCGTGGCGGCATCGACGATCGCATCACGCGTGGACCCGGCCATCTGACCCATGCTAGCCGCGCGGTTGACGAGGTCTACCTGTGAGTCCGACGGGTTGACAAAGTCAACCTCCGGGCTCAGTCTGGTTGACAACGTCAACCTGAGGGAGCCGTATGGCCAGCGACCCTACTTCGCGCCGTCCTCGCGCTCGCCGCATCCTCACCCGCCTCGGCATCGTGGGCGCCGCCACGATCGCCGTGCTCGGCGTCGTGGCCTGGCGGCTGACCGTTCCGCCCGGAGAGCCGCCGGACTACTCCGGCGAGCGCCCCACTGTGGTCGATGACGGCTACGTGAGCGTCACGCACTCCGTTCACGTCGACGCGCCGCCGGCGCAGGTGTGGTCCTCCGGCAACGACCCGAATCTGTCGCTGGAGGACATCGTGCAGTTCGACAACGGCTTCCCGGCGGTCGAGACGACCCAGCCGCTGGTCGGCGAGTGGAGGCCCGGCGAGCGAGTCGGAGACCGCCGCTGGGTGCGCTTCGAGGACGGGCACTACCTCGTCGAGGAGGTGCTCGCCGACGAGCCGGACGTCTTCCGATACCAGATCTGGGGATTCACGAGCGTGCAGCGTATCGCCGTGCAGCACGCCGTCGCGGAGTTCCGCTACGAACCCGAAGCCGGTGGTACGCGGTTGAGCTGGACGTACTCGTTCCTCCCCACCACGCCGATCCTGTCCGGCATGGTCCAGTCGTTCCTCGACTCGACGATGACACCCATGATGCGGGCGACGCTTGTCGGGCTCCGGGACCACGCGGAGGCCACCACCTGAGCACTCACGACCCTTCGGGCGTACTCGCCACATCGCTACCGCCAGAGCACATCCTGCACCGGCCGATCTGGCGACGGACATCCTAAGCCGGCGCCCGGCGATCCCACCACCAGCGCAGACAGGCGAAGTGACGGTGGAGTATTAGGGGCCGCCACGGTGGGGAAACCCGGCGGGACGGCCGGCACGGGGGGAGAGACGCATGGTTGGGCGGTCCCGGACAGTTCTGACCCGATCACCGGACGGTCTCGCGCTGTTTCCGAAGATCGGCTGGTTCCTGCGCCGGGCGAGGCGCGCACCGGTGCGCCGCAAGCCCCGCGCCGACCCCACCAGCTACCGGCTGCCGGAACACGACGAGCGGCTGGTCCGGGGACGCTACCACCTGCGCGGCCGGCAACTGCGCCGGGCCTGCGCCGAGGCCGCGCGGCGCGGCGGCGACCCCGGTGAGGGGCTGGTGGAGATCCTGGAACGGCGACTCGACGCCCTGCTCTGGCGCGCCGGCTTCGCGCCGAGCATCCGGCAGGCGCGGCGGCTGGTGGCACACCGGCACGTGGTGGTCGACGGTCGGCCCGTCGGCCGGCCGTCGTACCCGGTGCGCGCCGGGCAGACGATCGGGATCCGGGAGTCGCGGATCGGCAAGGCGTCGCTGGTCAGCGGCGTGCAGGAGCGGGCCGGTCGGCTGGCTCCACCGCCGTACCTGGAACTGCGGCCCGACCAGCTCCAGGCCACCCTGACCCGCGAACCGAGCCGGCCGGAGCTGCCGGGGCTGGCCACCGAGCCGGTCACCGTCCGGGTCGTCACCGGGTAGGTGGGCGGCGCACCGGCCCTCAGGCCCGGGGCCGGAGCAGGGTGATCCGCTGGCCGCCGTACTCGGAGACGTAGAGGTTGCCGGTGCCGGGCTGCTCGGTGAGGTCGAGCGGATCGGTGAAGCCGCTCAACCCGGTCAGCCCGGTCTGCGCGCCGACGATGTCCTGCTGGGCGCCGCCCGGTTCGAGCACCACGATGTCGTCGCCGCCGCTGTAGCGGACCACGAGCAGCCGGCCGCGCAGGGCACCGCCGAACGCGCCGCCCCGGTACTCGATGACGCCGTTGGGCGACCGGTTCAACCCGAAGTCGTACGCCGCGCCGCGCCAGTTGCGGTCCGGTCGGGTACCCACCGGGTACTGCGTCACCTCGGCCGGGTCGACCCCCGCCGTCGGGTTGCCGCCGTTCAACACCCACTCGCACCGGGCCGGATCGGGGTGGCCGTAGTAGCCGCCGCGCTCCACCCGGAACAGGTAGTCGTGCTGGGTGGTGGAGACGTTCGCCAGACCCGGCACCGCCGGACCGGTGTACGGGCCGAGGCTGGCCGCGTCCACCCGCCGGGTACACGCGGCGGGCAGCGGATTCGGCGTCGCCGGGGTGCTGCCGCCGGCCGCCGAGCCGTTCGCCGGCACGTACAGCCGGCCGTTGCTGTGCCAGACCAGGTCCCAGGCGTTACGCACCCCGCTGCCGTACACGGTGACCGGCGCCCCGGCGGCGAACGGGTCGTAGCCGCCGCCCTCGGCGGTCTGCACGTTCAGCGGGGCCGCACCGATCGCCGCCACGTCGACCCGGAGCACCGCGGCGTTGAGGGCCCGCTCCGGGCGCTGCCCCCAGGCGTTGTCCGGGGCGCCCATCGCGGTGTTCGAGCCCTGGTTGACGTAGAGGGCGCCGTCGGGGCCGAAGGCGAGCCCGTTGGTCAGGTGGTCGCGGGTACTGCGGGGCAGCCCCACCACCCGGTCGGCGACGCTGCCCAGCGCCGGACCGCTGAGCCGGCTGATCCGCCCGGTCCAGTCCGGCATGCCGCCGTAGCCGTACGCGGTGTGGGTCACCCAGAGCACCGGGTTGCCGGCCGTGGCCGCCGGGTCGAAGGCCATCCCCATCAGCATCCGGTCACCGCCCCCGGCGGTACGCAGCGACTCGATCACCTCGCCGGTGCCGAGCGTGCCGTCGGCGTTCACCGGATAGCGGAGGATCTGCCCGGTGGCCACCCCGGCGTAGAGCCGGCCGTCCGGGCCGAACGTCACGCTGGTGAAGACCCGTCCGGCGGTGCCGGGCAGGGCGACCCTGTCGAAGGCGACCGGCCCGCCACCACCACCGCTGGGCAGCGCTCCGGTGGTGAAGGTGACCGCGTACGGCAGGAAGGCGGCGCCGGAGGTGTCCCGTACCCCCGAGGTGATCTCGAAGCGGTAGGCGGTGTCGGCGGCGAGCAGCCCGGTCGGCTGGAGCACGACGACGTCCCCGCCACCGCTGGTGTTGCGGTTGGCCGGCACCGCGACCCCGTCGGCCAGCCGGACCAGCCGGACCGTCTCCGGGGTGAGCGTGCCGGCGTCCACCCCGGCGCCGACCGTCGGCAGGTTGACGGTGGCGGCCACGGCGGTGTCCCGGAGCACTCCGGTCGAACCGGTCGCCGGGGTCACACCGGTGAACGCCGGCCGGATCGCCGCCTCCGGCGCCGGCACCACCTCGACGTGGGTGATCTTGGTGTTCCGCCCGCCGGCGGCGTCGACCGTCAACCGTCCGTCCAGCACCCGGGTCAGCGTGGTCGACTGCCGGTATTCCGCGCCCGCTGCCGGGGTGAACGGCCCCACCACCGCCGAACCCTCCACGTTGAGCTGGTGGAGGCTGTCCACCGAGGGGCCGTCACCGGCGCCGACCGTCACCGCGTACGTGCCGTTGGGCCGGGCCAGCTCCCAGGCGCCGGGCAGCCGCACGTTGGCGAAGTTCGGCACGTCGCCGCCCTGCATGTGCAGGATCGTGTCCAGCCGCTGGTCGACCCCGGCCCGGTCCCGGTCCCGGCCGTTGCCGACCAGGTCGCGCGGGGTCGCGGTGCCGGGAGCCACCCAGCCGTACGTCAGACCGCTGCCCTGGCCCGCGCCGGTGCGCGCCCCGTACGCCTGACCGAAGTCCCGCAGGTAGCCGGCCGGCGTCGGCGCCGTCTCGCTCTGGAAGTCGACCCGGACCGCCCGCGCGACGTGGAACCGGGCGGAGACGACGCCGGTGCCGCCACCGGTCAGGTCGAGCGCGGCGGTGATGGTGTGCGCCCCCTCGGCCAGCCCGGCCGTCGACCACGGTTGCGCCGTGCCGTCGGCGGCGGTGCCCGCGAAGTCGTACGGCGCCGTCCCCTCGGTCTGCCGGGGCGCGCCCGCCATCGTCGGGTCGTCCAGGAAGAACCGGACCCGGACGATCTCCGACGCCGGCCGGACGAAGACGTACCCGGTCTCGCCGAGGGTCGCCTCCGGCAGCGGCACCGCCGCCGACCGGTTCGGGGCCGCGCTGAGCGCCAGCTCGTGCGCCGGGGCGGCCGCCAGGCCACGTGCCGTCGTCAGTTCGTGGGCCGGCCCCGCGACCGCCGGCCCGGCACCGGGCACCAGGGACAGCGTCACACCGAGCAGCACGGCCAGCAGTGGGCGGAGCGGAAGGGACGGGGACGCGCGCATGGACGGCTCCCTGGACGACGGACACGGATCACACCGGGCGTCCGCGACGCTACGGAGTGCGACACGCCGTCCGTGGTGGACTGTCGGGCAGCCGACCCAATCTGCGCGGAGGAGTCGGGACGACCAGGGGCGGGACCGTCCGAGCCGGTCGATGTCGTACCCGTCGGGATAGGTCCGGACGCCCTCCCGCCGCGCCCCGACTCCTCCGGCGGGTGCCGGGTCAGCCGGCGAGCCGGTCGAGCGCGGCCACCACGGCGCCGGCGCCGTCCTCGTCGGCCAACCGGTCCGCGACAGCTCGGGCCCGCCGGGCGAACGCCGGCTCGGTGACGGCGGCCCGGATCGCGGTCGCCAACCCCTCCTCGGTCAGCCGGCGGAACGGGACGGCGTCCGGGCCGGTGCCGAGAGCGGCGAGCCGGCCGGCCCAGAACGGCTGGTCCGCCAGCATCGGTACCGGCACCGCCGGCACCCCGGCCCGCAGCCCGGCGGCGGTCGTACCACAGCCCGCGTGGTGCACCAGGGCGGCCATCCGGGGGAAGAGCCAGTCGTGCGGGGCCTCGCCGATCGCCAGCACGTCGGCGGAGACCGGCCGGCCCGGACCCGGCCCCACGGCGTCGGCCTGCACGATCCCGCGTACCCCGGCCCGGCGCAGGCTGCCGGTGACCAGCGCGTCGAGCTGGTCGCTGGCGTGCCCCATGCTGCCGAAGCCGACGTAGACCGGTGGCGGGCCGGCCGCGAGGAAGTCCAGCAGCTCGGCCGGGGGTCGCCAGTCGTCGGATCCCGCCGGCCACCAGTAGCCGACGACGTCCAGACCGGGACGCCAGTCCGCCGGGCGGGGGACCACGGCTGGGCTGAAGCCGTGCTTGACCGGCCACCCCTCGGTCGCCGCCCGCCGGTCCAGGCCGCCCAGCCCGGCCGGGGGCAGCCCCAGGCGCGCGCGCAGCCGCCGGGACGCGTCGGCGTAGACCCGCCGGGCCAGCGCGTGCCCCAGCCGGCCGGCGGTCCGGTTGCCCCAGCGACCCAGCGACGGCACGTTCAGCAGCGTCGGCGGGAACGCGCCGGTGGGATAGAGCGGCTGGAGGAACACCCCGAGGCTCGGCACGCCGTGGGCCTGCGCCACCGAGTAGCCCAGCGGTGCGGTGGTACTGGAGAGGAGCAGGACGTCCGCGCCGGGTTCGGCCGCCGCCGCGATGCCGTCGCCGAGGTCGTCGACGAACCGGTTGCCGAGCCGGAGGAACTCCAGCACCCCCGCCGCGCCCGGCGGCGAGCGCGACGGCCGCTGGTCGGAGTCGCTGGCGCGCAGCGCGGAGAGGTCACCGGGGATGGCGCGGAAGTCCAGGCCGCAGCCGGCGGCGAGGGGGGCGAAGGCGGCCGGGGCGGCCAGGGTGACCCGGTGCCCGGCCGCGCGCAGCCGGGCACCGAGACCGGTGTACGGGGTCACGTCGCCCCGGGAACCGGCGGTGACGATCAGGACCCGCACGTGTCGCCTCCCAGCGGCCCACGGGTGTCGCCCGGCGTCGACCCGGACCGGCGCGGCCGGCGCGGTGTCGCCGGACGTCGCGCCGAGACGATGCGGTGTCGCCCGGTACGCACCGAACGGCCGCACCGGGTGACGCCGCGAATATCCGGAGCTTATGCCCGGTGCCGCCCGGCGCGGACCGGATTCGGTGACGGAGGAGGGCCGAGCGGGCGATCGCGGAAAGATGGCCGGCGAGTGCCGCGGGCGAGGATTCTTCGCACCCTGGGCGGGTAGATGGCCGGATGACGTTTACTCCCGGGCGCTTCCAGGCGACCCGCACGGAGGGATCCGACCCGCCGGCCGGCGGGGCCGGAGGCCGACGTCCACGCGTGGTGATCATCTACGCCAGCGCGGGTGCGGGCCACGACGGGGCGAGCCGGGAACTGGCCCGGCGGCTGCGCGAACGCGGCCTGCTGGCGGACTGCGTGGACCTGGCCGACATCTTCCCGTGGGGACTCGGCCGGCTGCTACGCGGCACCTACCACGGGATGTTGAGCCGGCTGCCCTGGATCTACGGGGTCCTCTTCGCGATCGGCGGCAACTTCAGCCGGGCCGCACCCATCACCCGGGCGCTGCTGCGACCGGTCTGGCCGCGGGTGCTCCGCGCCCTCCCACCGGACACCCGGGCGGTCGTCTCGACGTACCCGGTGGTCAGCCAGATCCTCGGACCGCTGCGCCGGGAGGGCCGCCTCGCCGTACCGGTGATCACCTACCTGACCGACTTCGCGGTCAACCCGATCTGGGTGTCGCCGGGGATCGACGTGCACTGCGCCGCCCACGACAGGACCCGGGCCGAGGCCCGGGCGCTGGGCGCCGGTGAGGTCCGGGTGGCCGGCCGGATGGTCTCGGCCGGGTTCGGCCCGGGCACCGACGAGGAGAAGCGGCGCGCCCGCGAACGCCTCGGCCTGCCGCCGGACGCGCGACTCGCGCTGCTGGTCGCCGGCTCCTGGGGGGTCGGCGCGGTGGCCAAGACGGCGGCCGAGATCGCCCGTACCGGGGTCGCGGTCCCGGTCGTGGTCTGCGGTCACAACGCCCGGCTGTACCGCCGGCTCGCCCGGCGCGGCACCGGACCCGTCTTCGGCTGGGTGGACGACATGCCCGCCCTGCTGCGCGCCGCCGACGTGCTCGTGGAGAACGCCGGCGGGCTCACCGCGCTGGAGGCGATGGCCTGCGGGCTGCCGGTCGCCACCTACCGGCCCATCCCCGGCCACGGCCGAGCGAACGCCGCCACCATGTCCCGGGCCGGCGTGACCACCTGGGTACGTCGGCGGGCGGCCCTCGGACCGACCCTGGTGACGCTCGCCGACGGCACGGCCGGCCGGGCGCAACGGGCGGCCGGGCTGTCCCTGTTCGCGTCCGACCCGGCCGGCGTGGTCGCCGACGTCGCCCGGGGCGTCGAGCCGGGCCCGACGGCGGTACCCGCGAACGGCACCGGCCCGCTGGTCCACGGCGAGCGTCCGGCGCTGGTCGAGCGTGCGTCGGTGCCGGAGGCCTCCGCCGAGATCGGCACCGCGCTGGCCGCGTTCCCGCCCCGCCGCGCGCTGACCTGGTGGGTCGGGTTGCGCACCGGGGCACAGGAACTGCGCACCGCCGCGCGGGGGTTGCGCGGCGGTGTACCCGGTGTCCGCCCCGATGGACGCCGACCGGCCCGCCGGCCGGACCGGCAGGGCTGACGAGCAGGTGAGGATTTGGTGAACTATCTGGCCATCGTGCTCGGGGTGGCCTCCGCCGCCTGCTTCGCGCTGAGTTCCGTGCTGGAGCAGCACGCCGCCAAGCAGGAACGGCCGACCCGCACCATCGACCCGCGGCTGCTGATCCGCCTGCTGCACCGGCCGCTGTGGCTGTTCGGCTGGGTGCCGGACGGGATCGGCACCGTCCTACAGGCGTTGGCGCTGCGCTTCGGCCCGCTCGCCCTGGTCGAACCGCTGCTGGCCAGCGGCCTGTTCATGGCGGTGCCGCTGGAGGCGGCGCTGGAACGCCGGCGGCCGCACCGCCGGGACATGATCCTGGTGGTCGTCGGCGCGGTGGGGCTGGTCGCGTTCCTCGCCGCGGCGAACCCGCGCGGCGGCGTGACCCAGCCGTCGCTGCTGGCCTGGATCGGGGTCGGGATCGCGATCGGGTCGCTCGCCGCCCTCTGCCTGGTGATCGCCTGGCGCACCCAGAACGCCACCCGGGGGTTGATGCTCGGCATCGCCACCGGCCTGCTGTACGCCGGGGCGGCGGCCCTGCTCAAGACGGTCACCTCGAAGCTGCCGGACCATCCGCTCTCGCTGCTCACCGACTGGCACCTGTACGCGCTGATCGTGGTGGGCGGGGTCGCGTTGACGCTCAACCAGAACGCCTTCCAGGGCGGTCCGATCGCCGCCCCGCTGACCGCCATCGCGCTGCTGGACCCCTTCACCAGCGTGCTGATCGGGGTCACCGCGTTCAAGGAGGAACTCTCGCTGGAGGGGCCGCGGCTGTTCATCGGCCTGCTCGGCGTGCTGGCGATGACGGTCGGGATCTGGTTGGCCCGCCGTACCCGTTCGAACTGACAGACCGCCCGTCACCGGCCGAGGCGGTCACCCCGGGTCGAAGTTGCTTCACGTGCGTTGAACACCGCAGAAGGGATTTTCCCAGCCGGGCCGACGGAGGTGGGAAGTTGGGTACGCTCGGTGAAGATTACTGAGCGCGAGCAAGGGGTCACTACCAATCTGGCGCGGCGGTCTGGCTGGGCTCTGGCTGACAGATGGACCTCGCGAGAGGCGGCAGCGTGCTTGATCTGACCGACGATGCTCCCGGCCAACCGCCTTCGGACCGGCCCGGCGAGCGACGGCTGCCGGAGACAGTGCTGGCCGGCGAGAACTTTCCTGTCGCGCTGCGTGTGCTGCCCGCCAGGATCCGGCGGCACCTGCTGGCACTGTACGCGTACGCCCGGTTCGTCGACGACCTCGGCGACGAACCGGACACGGCCGGGCGCGACGAGGGACCGACCGTACGGCTGGCCGCGTTGCAGCGGCTGGAGCGGGAGGTCCGGTCGATGTACGAGGGCCTGCCGCCCCGGCATCCGGTGCTGCTCCACCTCGCGCCCACGCTGGTGGACTGCCAGCTGCCGATGGACCCGCTGCTCCGGCTGATCGAGGCGAACCGCCGCGACCAGGTGGTCGACCGCTACCCGACCTTCGGCAGCCTGGCTGAGTACTGCCACCTCTCCGCCGACCCGGTGGGGGAGTTGGTCCTCCAGGTATTCGGTGCCCGTACCGCCCCCCGGATCCAACTCTCCAACCGGATCTGCACGGCGCTGCAAATCGTCGAACATCTCCAGGATGTCGCCGAGGACCGCCGTCGCGGCCGGATCTACCTGCCCACCCAGGACCTCGCGGCGGCCGGCGTGGACGAACGGGAACTCGACGCGCCGCGGGCCGGCGAGCCGCTCCGCACGGTCGTCCGGCAGCAGGCGGAGCGGGCGCAGAGCCTGCTCACCGCCGGCGCCCCGCTCGTCGGCGAGTTGCACGGCTGGGCCCGCGTCGCCGTCGCCGGCTATGTCGCCGGTGGACAGGCGACCCTCGCCGCGCTGGCCCGCAGCGGCTATGACCCGCTGCCCGGGCCGCCCCGGCCGACCCGGGCCGGCGTCGCCACCGCCTTCCTCCGCTCCTGGCTGGTGAGCGCGGCATGAGACGCGAGGGTGGGCTGGAACGGGCCTACCGGGAGTGCGCGCGGGTCACCCGCAGCCAGGCCCGCAACTTCTCGTACGGAATCCGGCTGCTCCGGCCCGACCGCCGCGCCGCCCTCTGCGCGGTCTACGCGGTGGCCCGGCGCATCGACGACATCGGCGACGGCGACCTGCCGGCGGCCACCAAGCTCGCCCGGCTCGACCAGGTCCGTGCCGCGCTGCACCGGTTGCCGGCGGCCGGCCGTGATCCGGCGCTGGTGGCCCTGGCCGACGCCGCGAACCGGCTGCCCATCCCGTTGGCGGCGTTCGACGAGCTGGTGGAGGGCTGCCTCGCGGACGTCCGGGGGACCCGGTACGAGACGTTCGAGGAACTCGTCGGCTACTGCCGTTGCGTGGCCGGCTCCATCGGCCGGCTCTCGCTCGGCGTCTTCGAGCTGCGCCCGGGGGTGAGCCGGCCGGTGGCCAGCGAGCTGGCCGACACCCTGGGCATCGCGCTCCAGCTGACGAACATCCTGCGCGACATCGTCGAGGACCGCGCGGTGGACCGGATCTACCTGCCCCGCCAGGATCTGGAGCGCTTCGGCTGCACCCTGCGACTCGGAGCCGACGGCGAACTCGTCGACCCGCCGGAGCGGCTGGCCGCGCTGCTGCGTTGGCAGGCGCAGCGGGCCGAGCGGTACTACCAGACCGGGCTGCGACTGCTGCCGCTGCTGGACCGGCGCAGTGCCGCCTGCGTCGCCGCGATGGCCGGCATCTACCACCGGCTACTGGTCCGGATGGCGTCGGACCCGCTGGCGGTGACCCGCAGCCGGGTGTCGCTGCCGGGCTGGGAGAAGGCGTACGTGGCGGCGCGGGCGATGACCCGGAGCGGGTCGTGACCACCGACCGGGTGGGTGTGATCGGCGGCGGCCTGGCCGGCATCGCCGCCGCGATCCGGCTCGTCGACGCCGGACACCGGGTGACCCTGGTCGAGGCGCGGCCGGCGCTGGGCGGGGCCACCTACTCCTTCCGGCGCGGCGACCTCACCGTCGACACCGGTCAGCACGTCTTCCTCCGCTGCTACCACGAATACCGGGAACTGCTCACCCGGCTCGGCACCGCCGACCGGGCCGCGTTGCAGGACGGGTTCTCGGTGCCGATCCTGCGGGTCGGGGTGCCGCCGCATGTACTGGCCCGCCACCGCCGGCTGCCGGCGCCGGCGCACCTGCTGCCCGCACTGCTCAACTACCGTCCGCTGCGCTTCGGGCAGCGGCTCGCGGCGATCCGGGCCGCCGCCGCGCTGCGCGGCGTCGACCCGGACGACCCGGCGGCCGACCGGATCAGCTTCGGCACCTGGCTCGCCGCTCACGGCCAGGACGCGCCGACGATCCGCCGGCTGTGGGAGCTGATCTGCACGGCCGCGCTCAACGCCCCGCCGGAGCGGGCGTCGCTGGCGCTGGCCGCCCGGGTGTTCCGCACCGGGCTGCTCGACCGGGCCGACGCCGCCGACCTCGGCCGCCCCACCGCGCCGCTGTCCGAACTGCACGGCGGACCGGCCCGCACCCTGCTGCGGCAGCGCGGCGCGACGGTCCGCACCGGCGTACGGGTGCGGCAGATCCGCGCCGAGGACGGCGGGTACCGGATCTCCGGCGACGGCATCGAGCTGGCCGTCGCCGCCGTGGTGCTGGCGGTGCCGCATCCGCAGGCGGCCCGGCTGGTGCCGGCCGAGGCGGCACCCGACCGGGCCCGCTGGGCGCGGCTCGGCGCCGCCCCGATCGTCAACGTGCACGTGCGCTACCAGCAGCGGGTCACCGACCTGGAGTTCGCGGCCGGGCTGGACACGCCCGTGCAGTGGGTCTTCGACCGGAGCCCGACCGGCACCGCCGGGCAGTACCTGGTGGTCTCCATCTCCGCCGCCGAACAGGTGCTGGCGACCCGGGCGGGCGCACTGCTGCGGACCCAGATCGACGCGCTGGCGGAGCTGTTCCCGGCGGCACGCCGGACCCGGGTGCTCGACGCGTTCGTGACCCGTGAACCCCGGGCGACCTTCCGGCAGGAGCCGGGTTCCCGTAGTGCGCGGCCGCCGGCCCAGACCCGGTCACCGGGACTGGCGTTGGCCGGCGCGTGGACCGACACGGGGTGGCCGGACACGATGGAGGGCGCCGTACGCAGCGGTCACCGGGCCGCGGACGTCGTACTCGCCCACCTCGGGTCGACATCGAGTGCGACGGAGGCACCGACATGACCATGATGCTGCCCAACATCCTCACCCAGGTGGACGAACTCGTCGCACCCGAGATCCGGGCGGCGCTCGATCGCATCGACCAGCGCACCCGCCTGGTCGCCGGGTACCAGCTCGGCTACTGGGACGCGGCCGGCCAGCCCACCGGGCGGGGCGGCAAGGGACTGCGGCCGGCCCTGGCACTGCTCTCGGCGCGCGCCGCCGGCCAGACCGTACGCCGCGGGTTGCCGGGCGCGGTCGCGGTGGAGCTGGTGCACAATTTCTCGCTGCTGCACGACGACGTCATCGACGGCGACCTGGAGCGCCGGCACCGGCCGACCGCCTGGGCCGCCTTCGGGCTCGGTCCGGCGATCCTGGCCGGCGACGCGCTGCTCAGCCTCGCCGACGAGGTACTGACCCTCGCGCCGGACCTGGACGTCAGCCGGGGAATGCCGGTGCTGCACGCCGCGATCCGGCGGCTGATCGCCGGGCAGGCCGCCGACGTGGCGTTCGAGACCCGGACCGACGTGACGCTGGACGAATGCCTGGCGATGGCCCGGGACAAGACGGCGGCGCTGCTGGCCTGCTCCGCGACGCTCGGTGCGGTGCTCTGTGGCGGCTCGCCCGCCGTGGTCGACGGCCTGGCCCGGTACGGGGAGCGGCTCGGTCTGGCGTTCCAGCTCGTCGACGACCTGCTCGGCATCTGGGGCGAGCCGGCCGTCACCGGCAAGCCGGTCCTGGCCGACCTGCGGGCCCGGAAGAAGTCCGTGCCGGTGGTCCGGGCGCTCACCTCGGGCGGCCCGGCCGCCACCCAGCTCGCCGAGCTGTACACCAGCCCGGGGGAGCTCTCCGCCGCCGACCTGGCGTTGGCCGCGACCCTGATCGAGGAGACCGGTGCCCGCGACTGGACGGAGAAGCAGGCCGACCGGTTGCTCACCGAGGCGCTCGCCGAGCTGGACCAGCTCGCCGCGCCGGGTCCGGAGGCCGGCGCCGAGGTACACGCGGACCTGGTGGCGATCGCGCACTTCATGACGGGACGGGACCACTGATGGCTGGACTGATCTCCACCGACGGCGCCAGCCCCAACGGCGCCAGACCTCAGGCAGCCGGGCCGGACGGCGCAACGGGCGGCACCGCAACGGGCAGCACCGCAACGGACGGCGCTGGGTCCGGCGGCGCCGGAACCGACGGGGCTGGATCCGGCGGCGGCACGCCCGACGGTGGCCGGGGCGGCAGGTTGGCCGACACCGACGCCGCCGCCCTGGCGGCCGCGGCGGTGCCGGCCGCCGCCGCCGCGCTGGACGCCGCCGTGCCGGCCGCCGCCGCGGGACCGGCGCCCGAGGCCGGGACGGTGCCCGACGCCGAGCTGCGCGAACAGGCGAGGGCGGCCCTCGACCGGGCCCGCGACCTGCTGCTGGCCGGGCAGGAGCCGGACGGCTGGTGGCAGGGCGAGCTGGAGACCAACGTGACGATGGAGGCCGAGGACCTGCTGATGCGGGAGTTCCTCGGCGTCCGCACCGCCGAGCAGACCGAACCCACGGCCCGGTGGATCCGGTCCAGGCAGCGGTCGGACGGCGCCTGGGCCACCTTCCACGGCGGCCCGGGTGACCTCTCCACCACCATCGAGGCGTACGCGGCGCTGCGGCTGGCCGGCGACCCGCCGGAGGCCGAGCACCTGCGCCGGGCCCGGGAGTTCGTGCTCGCCCACGGCGGGATCGAGCGGAGCCGGGTCTTCACCCGACTCTGGCTGGCGCTGTTCGGCGAGTGGCCGTGGCAGCGGCTGCCGGCCATCCCGCCCGAGGTGGTGCTGCTGCCGCCCTGGTTCCCGCTCAACGTCTACGACTTCGCCTGCTGGGCCCGGCAGACCATCGTGCCGCTGGCCATCGTCCGCTCGCTGCGGCCGGTACGCCCGCTCGGCTTCTCCCTGCGCGAGCTGCGTACCGGCGAGCGTCCGGCACCGCCGCCGTCGCTGCGCCGGCGCGACGGCTGGATGCACCGCCTGGACGGCGCGCTGCGCGGCTACGAGCGGCGCCCGGTCGGCCCGCTGCGGCGCAACGCGCTGCGCCGGGCGGCCGAGTGGATCGTCGCCCGGCAGGAGGCGGACGGCTCGTGGGGCGGGATCCAGCCGCCCTGGGTCTACTCGCTGATCGCGCTGCACCTGGTCGGCTACCCGCTGTCGCATCCCGTGCTGCGGGCCGGCCTGGCCGGACTGGAACGCTTCACCGTGCGGGAGGAGACCCCGGACGGCCCGGTACGTCGGCTGGAGGCGTGCCAGTCCCCGGTCTGGGACACCGCGCTGGCGGTGACCGCCCTCGCCGACGCCGGCCTGCCGCCCGGCCATCCGGCCCTGACCGCCGCCGCCCGGTGGCTGCTCGCCGAGGAGATCCGGGTCCCCGGCGACTGGTCGGTGCGCCGCCCCGGCCTGGTGCCCAGCGGCTGGGCCTTCGAGTTCGACAACGACGGCTACCCGGACACCGACGACACCGCCGAGGTGCTGCTCGCGCTGCGTCGTAGCGGCCCGGACCCGAGCGTCCGGCCCGCCATCGAACGCGGACTGCGGTGGCTGTGCGGCATGCAGTCCGCCGACGGCGGCTGGGGTGCCTTCGACGCGGACAACACCCGGCGGATCGCCCGGGAGCTGCCGTTCTGCGACTTCGGCGAGGTGATCGACCCGCCCAGCGCGGACGTCACCGCGCACGTGGTGGAGGCGCTCTGCGCGGAGGGGCTGACGGGTTCCGCCGCCGTCCGCCGGGGAGTGGCCTGGCTGTTGCGCAGCCAGGAGGCCGACGGCTCCTGGTTCGGCCGGTGGGGGGCCAACCACGTGTACGGCACCGGCGCCGTCGTCCCGGCGCTGATCGCCGCCGGGGTCCGCCCCGACGACCCGGCGATCACCCGGGCGCTCTGCTGGCTGCACCGGCGGCAGAACGCCGACGGCGGCTGGGGCGAGGACATGCGCTCGTACCGCGACCCGAGCTGGCGGGGGCGGGGCACCTCGACCGCGTCGCAGACCGCGTGGGCGCTGCTGGCGTTGCACGCCGCCCGCTCCGGCGACCGGGCGTCGCTCTGGCGGGGCGTCCGGTGGCTGCTGGAGTCCCAGCGCCCGGACGGCGGCTGGGACGAGCCGCAGTACACCGGCACCGGCTTCCCCGGTGACTTCTACATCAACTACCACCTCTACCGGCTGGTCTTCCCGATCAGCGCGCTCGGCCGGCTCCTCGCCGACCCGGGTGAACCGAGTTGAGCGGCGACTGGGTGCTGTTCGCACCCATGCGGACGGAGGCCCGCGCGCTGCGCCGGGGCCTGCCGGCGGGCGCCCCGCTGCGGCGTACCGGCCGGGGGTTGAACCGGGCCGGACGCGTCGCCGCCGGCTACCGGGAGGCGGGTGCGCTGGCGGTGGCCGGCATCGCCGGCGGGCTGGTCGCCGGGATGCGCCCCGGTGACGTCGTGGTCGCCACCGAGGTACGCCGGGACGGCGCGCCGCCCGACGAGGCGGTGCCCTGCCCGGCGGCGCCGATGGTCGCGGCGGCGCTGCGCCGACGCGGCCTGACCGTCCACCTGGGGCCGGTGGTGAGCAGTCGACGGCTGGTGGACGGCCCGGAACGGGACCGGCTGGCGGCCACCGGGGCGTTGGCCGTGGACACCGAGTCGGCGGGGCTGCTCGCCGGCGCCTCCGGCCGCCCCACCACCTGCGTACGGGTGGTCGCCGACGTGCCGCCCCAGCGGCTGTACCGCCCGGTGACCGCCGGCCGGGTGCTGACCGCGCTGCGGACCCTGCCGAGGGTCGCCCCGGCGCTCGTCGAGTGGGCCGCCGCGACGACAGCCCGCCAGGTGCTGCTGGCCTCGCCGAGGTCGTTCTGCGCCGGGGTGGAACGGGCGATCAGCGTGGTCGAACAGGCGCTGGACCGGCACGGCCCGCCGGTGTACGTCCGCAAGCAGATCGTGCACAACGTGCACGTCATCGCCGACCTGCAACGCCGGGGCGCGGTCTTCGTGGACGAGCTGACCGAGGTCCCCGACGGGGCGCTGACGGTCTTCTCCGCGCACGGGGTGGCGCCGGCGGTGCGGGGCGCGGCGGCGGACCGGCGCCTTCCGGTGATCGACGCGACCTGTCCACTGGTGACCAAGGTGCACACCGAGGCCCGCCGGTTCGTCGGGCGGGGCAACACCGTGCTGCTGATCGGGCACGCCGGACACGAGGAGACCGAGGGCACCCTCGGCGAGGCGCCCGGCCAGATCACCCTGGTGGAGAACGTCGGGGACGCGGAGCGGATCGAGGTCAGCGACCCGGACCGGGTCTCGTACCTGGTCCAGACGACGCTGGCGGTGGACGAGGTGGCCGCGGTCCTCGACGTGCTGCGGCGGCGCTTTCCCGCGTTGACCGGCCCGAACTCCGACGACATCTGCTACGCCACCACCAACCGGCAGGCCGCGCTGCGCGAGGTGGCCGTCGAGGCCGACGTCGTGCTGGTGCTCGGCTCGGCCAACTCCTCGAACTCCCGGCGCCTGGTGGAGGTCACCGAGCGCGGGGGAACCCCGGCCTATTTGGTCGACGACGTCGACGGCGTCGACCTGCGCTGGCTCGCCGGGGCACGCGTCGTCGGCGTCACGGCCGGCGCGTCGGCGCCGCCGCGCCTGGTCGACGAGACCGTCGCGGCGCTGGCCGGCCTCGGCGCCGGCACGGTACGGGAACTCATCACCCGTACCGAGAGCATGCACTTCACCCTTCCCAAGGAGATACGGACACCATGACGGGGACCTCGCAGCGCAGCGACTCAGTGGAGCACGTCCGGGCGAAACGGAGCGCCCCGCCGACCGGGGTGGGGTGCTGAGATGGGCATGCCGCTGCGCCAGAGCATCCGGGTCGGCCGCTACCTCATCGGGCAGAAGCTGCGGCGCCGGCCGCACTTCCCGCTGCTGGTCGAGCTGGAGCCGCTCTTCGCCTGCAACCTCTCCTGCGCAGGCTGCGGGAAGATTCAGCACCCGGCGGACGTGCTGAAGGGCCGGATGCCGGTGGAGCAGGCGCTCGCCGCGATCGAGGAGTGCGGGGCGCCGATGGTCTCCATCGCCGGCGGCGAACCGCTGATGCACCCGCAGATCGACCAGCTGGTCGCCGAGCTGGTGAAGCGGCGCAAGTACGTCTTCCTCTGCACCAACGCCGCCCTGTTGCGCAAGAAGCTGGACAAGTTCACCCCGTCCCGCTACTTCTCCTTCGCCGTGCACATCGACGGGCTGCGGGAGCGGCACGACGCCTCGGTCTGCAAGGAGGGCGTCTTCGACGAGGCGGTCGAGGCGGTGAAGGAGGCGAAACGGCGGGGCTTCCGGGTCACCAGCAACACCACGTTCTTCTCCACCGACACCCCGCAGACCGTGATCGAGGTGCTCGACTACCTCAACGACGACCTCAAGGTCGACCAGATGATGCTCTCCCCGGCGTACGCCTACGACAAGGCGCCGGACCAGGAGCACTTCCTCGGTGTGACGGAGACCCGGACGATGTTCCGCAAGGCGTTCGGCGAGGGCCGGCGCAAGCGGTGGCGGTTGAACCACTCGCCGCTCTTCCTGGACTTCCTGGAGGGCAAGGTCGACTTCTCCTGCACCGCCTGGGCGATCCCGTCGTACTCGCTCTTCGGCTGGCAGCGCCCCTGCTACCTGCTCGGGGACGGGTACGTCAAGACGTACAAGGAACTGGTGGAGACCACCGACTGGTCCGCGTACGGGCGCGGCAGGGATCCGCGCTGCGCCAACTGCATGGCCCACTGCGGGTACGAGCCGACCGCAGTGCTCGCCACGATGGGCTCGCTGCGCGAGTCCCTGCGCGCCCTCCGCGCCGGCTAGGGATGTAAGGAGGGGGCCCTTCCTATCGTTTTCGGTAGAGGAAGGGCCCCCTCCTAACCCCTGACGCTCAGCCGAACCGGCCGGCGAGCCGCCGGTACGTCGCCGGCAGGGCGGCCCGGACCGCGATCGGCAGGTACATCCACCGGGGCAGGCACACCTCGGACCGGTTGCCGAACATGCCGGCCAACAGCGCGTCGGCGGCCCGTTCCGCCGAGACGGGGCGGGGTCGACGGCGCGGGTACGGCCGGCCCCGGCGGTCGAAGAACGGGGTGTCCACCACCGCGGGTACCAGCTCGGTGACCACGATTCCGCGTCCGGCCGTCTCCTGACGCAGGCTGTCGGCGAAGACGCTCAGCCCCGCCTTGGTGCCCGCGTACACCGCCTCCTCGCGAACCCCGAGCCGGCCGGCGATGGAACCGACGAAACCCAGGTGCCCCCGGCCCCGGGCCAGCATGCCCGGCAGCACGGCCCGGGTCAGCAGCATCGGCGCGGTCAGGTTGGCGGCGACCAGCGCGGCGATCTGGTCATCGCCCATCGCGGTCAGCGCTCCGGCGTAGCCCTGGCCCGCGTTGTTGACCAGGATGTCCACCCGGCCCGTGTCGTCCAGCACCCGCTGGACCAGTCCGGCGGTCCGCTCCGGGTCGACCAGGTCGCAGGGCAGCGCCGTACCGCCGGCGGACCGGGCGGCAGCGGCGAGCCGTTGCGGGTCGCGGCCGGTGAGGAAGACCCGGGCCCCGGCCCGGGCCAGCCGGTGGGCGGCGGCGGTCCCGATGCCCGAGGACGCGCCGGTGACCAGGGCTACGGCGCCGTCAAGCCGGCGTAGCTGCATACCCGTAGTCTGGCCCATCCGGCCGCCCGGCAGCGGACGGAGCGCCGAACGGAACCGTGGTCGCGGCGCGGTGGTGCCGCTGCGGCCGGGTCAGCCCTCGACGGCGTCCAGTTCGGCCAGCAGCCGCTGGAGGAACTCGCTGCTCTTCGCGGGCGGGTCGGCCTCGACGCAGAGCCGTTCCATCGCGGCGGCGTAGTAGTCCACGTCGTCGCGCTTGTCGAGGTAGAGCGCGCTGGTGAGCTGCTCCATGTAGATCACGTCCGGCAGTTCCCGGTCGGGGAAACGCAACAGGCTGAAGGCGCCTCCGGCGGCGGCGTGCCCGCCGGCGGCGAAGGGGATCACCTGGATCGTGACGTTGGGCAGCCTGCTGGCCTTGATCAGGTGCGCGACCTGGTCCCGCAGCACCCGCAGCCCTCCGATGGGCCGCCGTAACGCCGCCTCGTCGAGCACCGCCCAGAGTTGGGGAGCCCCGGGGCGGGTGAGGATCTGTTGCCGGTCCATCCGGAGGTTCACCCGGCGTTCGATCTCGTCCGGTGGCGCTCCGTCGTGGGCGAGCAGGACAACGGCCCGCGCGTAGTCCCGGGTCTGCAACAGCCCGGTGACGTACTGCACCTCGTAGGTCCGGATCAGGGCCGCCGCGCTCTCCAGGCCCAGGTAGGACTGGAACCAGTGCGGCAGGACGTCGCCGTACCGGTGCCACCAGCCCGGGTTGTTGGCCTGACGGGCCAGGGCGAGCAGGGCGTCCCGTTCGCCGGTGTCCGAGACCTTGTAGAGGGTCAGCAGGTCGGCGACATCACGTTCCTTGAAGCCCACCCGGCCCAACTCCATCCGGCTGATCTTGGATCCGGACGCGCGGATCTCATAACCTGCGGCGTCCCGGCTGACGCCGCAGGCCTCGCGCAGCTTGCGCAGTTGGGAGCCGAGGAGGATGCGCAGCACGGTCGGGCCCGTGGCGGATCCGTCAAGGGCCAGCCCGTCGAAGACCGGCCCGCCGTCGGTGGGTGTCCCACCATCGGCGTCCGGTCCACCGTCGGGTTGATCCTTGGTCACCTGCCGCCTCCGCATGCTCGACATGACCCGGCGAACGGGCCGGGCCAAATCCGTCGGTAAGCATGCCATGCCACAACGGTGAGGGGGGTAGACCTCAGGCCCGAAATTTCTCGGCGGTCGGTCGGACTCCGATCCCCTTGTTCGTCGGGCGCGTCGACCCGGACGCGTGCCGCGGGGCGAGTGGCGCCGGTCGACCGGAATGAACGGCGTGGCGTACCGGAGGGGGCACCGGCGGGCCGTGGACGGGCGGCCCGGAGGTCGGCTTCGAGGTGGGTGGCGCGGACGCCGGCGGAGTGACCGCCGAGGGTGTACCGGGGGCGCGTGGTCCGCAGGGGAGCGCCGGGCCGGGTGGCGGGTCCGGGGGAGGGCGGACGGCGGTCGGGGTGCGACCGCGTCCGGGGGAGGGCGGACCTGAGCCGGCAGAGCTGGAGCGACGGCTACGGGATGAGGTGGTCGAAGTCGCCGTCCCGGGCACCGAGGATGAACGCCGCGATCTCGTCGTGGGTGTAGATCAGCGCCGGTCCCTCCGGGTCACGGGAGTTCCGGATGGCGATCCCGGCGCCGCCCGGCAGCTGGGCCAGCTCGACACAGTTGCCGCTGGGGTTGCTGCGGCGGCTCTTCTGCCAGCTGACATGCGGTAGCTGCGCACTGGCCATGCCGTTGTAGGTGTGAGTCATCGGTGTCTTTCTGGAGATCCCGCAGGGGTCAGGGCGAGGGGGCGTCGCGCGCGCCCGGCGTACGTCTGCTTCCTCCCCCGTGGACGCGTCGTCATGCCGCGGCGGGACGCGGACGCCGTCGGCCCGGCCACTCGGTGCATGACCATCTGCACGTGCATTCGCTCTTGCTTCTGCACCTGACAGCGAGCATGATAGCGCTTGAAACGGTGTGTCCGTTTGTTCACTTTTCGTGATGGGGGCGGGGGACCATTGCCGGCGACGCGGAGGTCTGCGGAGGCGCTGCCGATCGCTTCCGTGGCTGTCTGCCTGCGTCGATGGCCGCGAACGCACCGCGACGAGGCGGTGCCAGCGGGTGGGGGCCGATGTGGATTTTGGTCACTCAGGGTGACAAATTCCCGCCGTCCGAAGGCCCTCGGGCCCATCGTTCGACCCTCCCTCGGGCCGGCGTCCGGCCGGGACCGCTGAGGGGAAATCCATAGTGGACCCCTTCACTCTCGCAGCCGGAGCCGCCGCGGTCGCCGGGCTGGGCGCCGCGTGGCGGATGTGTTCCCGGGCCCGGTGCGCCGAGGCGGAGGTGATCCGGCTGCGCGAGGAGCTGCGGGCGGAACGGCACGCCGCCAGCCACGACCCACTCACCGGGCTGCCGAACCGGCGGGCGTTCTACCAGATCGGAGCCGCGCTCGTCGCCGATCCCGGCCGGCCGCCGCTCGTCGCCGTGATGCTCGACCTGGACGGCTTCAAGCAGATCAACGACCGGTTCGGGCACGCCGTCGGTGACCAGGTGCTGATCGCCGTCGCCTGGCGGTTCGCGGCGTACGCGGGGGACAACCTGATCGCCCGGCTCGGCGGGGACGAGTTCGCCGGGTTGCTGGTCAGCGGGCGCCAGGACGGGCGGTGGCTGCACCAGTCCGCCCGCCGGCTCGCCGAGATGCTGGCGGCACCCATCCGGGTCGCCGACGCCAACCTGCGGGTCACGGCCTCGGTCGGCCTGGCGCCGGTGGACACCGGTACCCACCTCGCCGAGGTGCTCGACATCGCCGACGCCGCGATGTACCGGGTGAAGACCGGCCGGGGCTTCGGCGCCCTCGACGACGGTCAGACCCTGCCCGATCTGGACGCCGCCGCACAGCCGACCCGGTTCGGCCTCGGCGCGGGTCACCTCAGCCAACCGAAACACCCGGGCCGCCGACGGTCGGCCCAGCCCACCCCATCCCGGCAGTTGATCGAGACGACGCCGGGTGCCGAGCCAGGAGGACAGTGAAGATGCCCGCTCCCACCGTCGACCCCCACCGGCGTGACCCCGCCGAGATCGACTCCACCGCCAGTTACCGCCCCACCGATCCGGTCTGGGTCTACCGCGCGGGCAACTGGCGGGCCGGGGTGATCGAGGCGGCGTCCGCCCTGGCCGCGACCGTGACCTACCGGCCGAACAGCGCCCGGGGGACCGGCGTCGACACCCTGACCGCGCAGTACGTGATCCGCCGGGCCGACCCGGATCCGCTGCTGGACGGCGGCAGCCCCAACCACGCTCCCCGGGAGCCGATGCGGCGGCCCGTGGAACGCATGTTGACCCTCGGGCACGACGTCAACCGGTTGCACCGCCCCGGCAGGTGACCCCGGTGCGGCCGTCCCGCTCCGCCGGAGACTAGCCGCCACGACGCGGCGCGGTACGGAGTCGGTCCGTCCGCCGGTGACCTCAGGCGGTGCGGCGGCGGGCAAGAAGCGCGCCGGCCCCCGCCACCAGGGCCGTACCGAGGAGCGAACCGAGCGTGACGAGGGCGGCACCGATCGGCCAGAGCCCGTCCGCGTCCACGTCGGTCGCGGCGTCCAGCGCGAAGGAGACGGTGAGCACGACGGCCACCACGATGCTGGCTAGCCAGGGCCGACCGCGCAGGCCGGCCGCGAAGGCGAGCACCGCGAGCACCAGCACCAGGCCGGCCACCTGCCAGGCCTGGAACGGCCCGGTCTGGTTCCCGGTCAGCGGATCGGTGTCCTTCTGCTGGTCCCAGCCGAGGAACCCCCAGTACGCCGCCGCGGTGACGGCCCCGGTGAGGACTGTCCAGAGCGGAACCGAGCCGCGCGTCCGGCCCTGCTGCCGTGGTTCGGTCATGTCCTCGACTCTCTCCCGGGCACGCCGCCGGCGCACGAGTACGGCTACTCAGCGCCTGCCGGCCTGAACCGTCCGGGCACGTGCCCGGCCCCGTCGTCCCGCTCGGCGAGGCGTCGCCGCCGGAGGTTATCGCACCCCGGCGGCCGTCAGGCACCCGTTCCGCCGCCGCCCGAGGCCGGGACCCGCCCTGTCCGCGAGCGCCGGACCGCGAATCCGCGTCGGTCGGAGTCTCCGTCGAAGATCGCTCCGACCTCGGCGGGGCACCGGAGCCGCCGGTGGCCCCCGGGGCGAGCACGGGGCCGCCCCGACTCGCCGCGCCGGCCGGGAGCGTGGTCGGGGCGGACCGGGGCGGCGCAACGCGCAAAACAGGCGAATCCCGTCTTTCCCGCTAATCCGGTGTTAGCGTGCGAACTTGGGCCGCCGTCCGCGTGTCCTTCCTGGACGTGGCCGGTTCGACCGCCTGCGACCAGGTGATCCCCGGGGCGCGGCAGAGGCGGGCCGGGCCGCCCCGGGGCACCGGCCGGCCGAGTTCGGAAACCGCTCACGTCGCACCGGGAAGAGGCCGGAGATGCCCAGCCAAGAGGCGGCCCGACACGTCGAGGCCCGGACGTGGACGACCCCGGGGAAGGGAGCCGGCGCGGGTCCGGCCGCCCCGCTGCCGGACCTGGTGACGTACCGGGCGGCGGTGGCGGACCTGCTGCCCGCGGTCGCGGCCTGGACGGGCCCCGCCGACCTGCCCGCCCTCGAGGCGGCGCTGACCGGGCGGCTGACCCGGCCGGAGTTCTCCGCGGTCCTGGCCGCCCTGCCCGGCGGGGCGGTCGAGGTCGCACGCCAGCTCGTGCTGGAGGTCGCCGACCGCCGCACCGACGGTCCCGCGCGGGCCCCGGACGTGGCGGAACTGATCAGGATCTACCTCCTCTCCCGGATCGACGTGATGTGGTGGGGACGGCTACCGGGCTACGCCACGGACGCCGAACTGCACAACTCGGCGGATCTGGTGGACGTCGAGGCGCTGGGCCGCGGCGGCCTGCTCCGGTTCCGGTACCGACGGCGGGCCGGCGGAATGCTCACCCGCACCCTCCGTACGGTCGAGCGCCGCGTCTGGCCGCACCGGGCGCCGTACACCTCGGGGCTCCGCTTCGCCCGGACCCGGCCGGAGGTGGTGGCCCTGCTCAACCAGCTCGCCGTCGACCTCGCACAACGCGGTACCGGTCCCACCCCGCCGCTCTGGGTGACGAGTCTGGCCCGCAGTGTCGAGCACCAACACCGGCTCCGCGCTCTCGGCCAGGCGGCGATGCTGCCCAGCGGACACTGCACCGGACACGCCGTGGACATCGAGATGTCCTGGTTCCGTCGCTTCGACGCGCACGGCACCCTGGCCGCGCTGCTGCTGGAACGGCAGGGCTGGGGCGACGTCAACGTGATCGACGAGGACCAGTTCTGGCACGTGTGCGTCAGCCCCCGCGGCGCCGGCCGGCTCCGGCGCGACTTCCAGACCGCGATGGGAGGCTGAGCCCGGTGTCCGGGATCGCCCTCGTGCTCGGCTCCGGCGCCGACCGCGCCGCCTTCCACCGGATGCTGGCGACCCTCGGTCCCCGGGGTGACCTGGCCGAGACCCACCTCCGGGCCGACGTGCTCGCCGGTGTCCAGCGGCTGCGGATCGTCGACCGGGAACGCGCGGCGCAGCCGTGGGCCTCGGCCGACGGCCGGTGGCTGCTCTGCTACAACGGCGAGATCTACAACCACCGGGAGCTGGCCGCCGAGCTGGTCCGGCTGGGCCACCGGCTGCGCAGCGAGAGCGACACCGAGGTGGTGCTGGAGGCGTTCCTCGAATGGGGACCGCGGGCGATACGGCGGCTGCGGGGCGAGTTCGCCTTCGCGATCGTGGACACCACGACCGGCCGGACGTACCTGGCCCGGGACCCGCTCGGGGTGAGGCCGCTGTACTGGTCCCGTCAGCTCCGGCGGCTGCACGTCGCCTCGGAGGTCAAGGCGCTGGTGCCGGTCGGCGCACCGATCTCCGAGGTGCCGCCCGGGCACCACGGCTGGGCCGGCGCCGTCGCCGGGCCGGATCTGGTGCCCTACCTCGACCTCGCCCGGCTCGGCGACCGGCAGCCTCCGGTGGACGATCCGGGGCAGGCCGCGACGCTGCTCCGCGAGCGGCTGCGGGAGAGCATCCGGGCACGGGTGGATACCGACCTGACCGTCGGGGTGCCGCTCTCCGGGGGCCTGGACAGCGCTCTCGTGCTGCTGCACGTACGGCAGCTGCACCACGACTGCGTCGCGTTCACCGTGGGCGACCCGGACAGCGACGACGTACGGCACGCCCGCCGGCTCGCCGCCGAACTCGGGGTGCACCACGAGGTGATCGAGCTGCGGCCGCGGGACATCCGGCTCGACGACGTCCGGGAGGCGATCCGGATCTCCGAACTCACCGAGTACGGCGACGTCATCGACGCCGTCGTCTCGGTGCCGCTGTTCCGGCGGGTACGCGACCTCGGGGTCCGGGTGGTCCTCACCGGCGACGGGGCGGACGAACTCTTCGGCGGCCGGCCGGCGCAGCAACGGCTCGGCCCGGAGGCGGCCCGACGGCTCCTCCTGCACCGGCTGCGCAACCTCGGCCGTACCGAGTTGCAGCGGATCGACCGGACCGGCCTGGCGCACGGGGTGGAGGTCCGGGTGCCCTTCCTCGACCTCTCCCTGATCGAGTTGGCGCTGCGGATGCCGGCGGAGCTGAAGCTGCGCGACGGGCGGGAGAAGTGGATCCTCCGGCGGGCCTTCGCCGACCGGCTGCCGGAGCACGTCCGCCGTCGCCCGGCGGGCCGGCTGTCGTACGCGTCCGGCCTGCACGAACGGGTCCGGCTCTACCGGCCGTTCTTCGCCCGCCGGTACCGCTCCTTCGGGTACGACCTGTTGGCGCCGATGCGCCGCGACTTCGACGCCGTCCTGATGCGCTGCGACGACGACCTGGACCGGGCGGTCGCCGAGGGCACCGCCCGGCAGGACTACACGGTGCTCGAACACGCCCGTGACCTGGCCGGGGCGGCGCGCTGGCACATGACCCCGGCGCTGCGCCGGCGTACCGGCTCGGGCCGCCGGAGCTGACCGGGCCGGCGGTGCACCGGCGGTGACCGCGCCGGCGCCGCCGCAACGATCGATGCTGGTCACCGCGAGGCGCGGGTCGCTTCCGGATGCGGCGTGGTAGACACGGCGTTACGATGTCGTTCCTGTCCGCCTTCCCGGAGGGTCACCTTCGCGACATGACCGCGGTGTCAGCAGTCCGGCAGCCGCGGGGACCGGTCCCACCGGCCCCCGCCGGGGTGCGGTGCGCCCTGCTGGTCCGGATCGCGCTGCTCGGCGGCGTCGCGCTGGTCGGATACCTCCTCCTGGCTCTCCTCGACGATCCCGCCCGGGCCGACGACGGTCGCGACGGCCGGCCGGCGCTGCTCGGCTCGACGCCCGACGTCAGCCCCCGGTCGGCAGGGTCCACCCTGGCGCGCCTGACCTCCACCGCCGCCGAGCAGCGGCCCGCCGGGCAGCGGCCCCGGTCGGCCCCGTCCCGGGACCGCGTCGCTCTCGTCGACGCCGCACCCGACCGGCGGTCCGCCGGTCCACCGAGGAGAGTCCGCCCGGCCCCGGCCGGTGACGCGCCCGGCGGTTCCCGGTCGGCGGAGGTGGCACCGCGCCCGCCCGGGTCGGCCGCGGTCGAGCCCGGTCGCCGGCCGCAGCCGCGCCTGCCCCGGTCGGTCGCCGCCGAGCGGGACCGCCCACCTGTCGGCATCCAGACAGTGACCGGGCCGGCACCGCTGCGACGCGCGGTCGTGCCACCGGCCCGGGTGCTCGGGCACCTCGCCGAGGCGGTCCCGGTCGCGGCGGACCGCGTGCGGCTCGTCGCCGATCCCGTCCTGCTCGGTGGGCTGGCGGTCGCCGCCCGGCCGGCGTGGGTCGTCGTCCGCGCGGTGCAGGCGGTGCCGGAGATACCCGGACGCGCCCCGCTGGGGCCGGCGCTGCCCGTGGCCGCCAGGGGCTCACCGCCGGAACCGCTGGCCCTGCCGCCGCCCGGCGAGGTCCAACCGGGGCCGGGCCTGCCGTCGGGGTACCGGTCGATCGCCGGATCACCGGCCCGGCCCGTCGCCGCGCCACCGTCCTCCACCGCCCGGATGGGGTCCGTGCAGCACAGCGCCGCCGTCCGCGCCACGGCGCGCGGCGCGGGCGCTCCCACGCCGTACGGCCCGTTCTCGCCCGCCCGCAGCGGCCCCGGTGAGCAGCGGGCCGGGGCGGTGACCGGCGCTGGCGCCCAGCCGGCGGCCCTGCCCGCTGGCGCGGGTTGGCAGCCCGGCGCACGGTCACGGCCGACCGCACTTCTCGTGGACACGATCGGTGCCGGGCGGTCGCCCGGCGTACCCACCCTGCCTGGCTGACCGGGCCTGGCGGCCTCGTCCGGGCCGCCGCTTTCGTCCCCTCCGATGTGCCCGTGTCGCGACCGGGCCATGACGGAGGTGCCCCGTCGCCGCCCAGTCGGACTGGCGTGTGTCCCCGGATGCGGGATGCCGCCCGGTGAGGCCGTGCTCGATGGTTCGAGAAGGCCTGGCCGGGGTGGTCGGCGCAACCGACGTGTCGCGTGTAACGAGATCGGAGAGACCTCGTGATCCGCATTGTGATCGTGGAGGAGATGGGCCTGTTACGGCGCGCGTTGCGCGCGATGTTGTCCAGCGAGACCGACCTGGAGGTGGTGGCCGACCTGCACGAGGCGGCCGACCTGGTGACGGTGAGCCGGGCGATGCGACCGGATGTGGTGGTGGCCGATCTGGAGCTGCCGAGCGCCGACATGCTCGCCGTGGTGGAGCGGCTCGGTACGGAGGTGCCGGGCAGCGCCGTGCTGGCGTTGAGTACGCAGCTGCACCCGGAGGCGTTGCAGCGGGCGATCCGGGCCGGCGCGCGGGGGTTCGTCAACAAGAACGTGCCCCCGGCCGAACTGGTCCGGCTGGTCCGGGCGGTGGCGGCCGGCGAGCGGGTGGTGGACGCGGGTACGGCCGTCGCCGCGCTGCTGCCGCCGACCAGCCCGCTGACGAGCCGCGAGGCGGAGGTGCTGCGCATCGTCGCCGAGGGCCTGCCGTTGAAGGAAATCGCCCGCCGGCTGTTCCTGGCCCACGGCACGGTCCGGAACCACCTCTCGGTGATCATGCGCAAGACCGGCGCCCGCAACCGGCTGGAGGCGGTGCGGCGGGCGCAGCAGGCCGGCTGGATCTGAGTCCGGCCCGCCATCGGTTCCGTCCGGCCCGGTGCGCCGTAGGGCCCCGGCACCCGCCCTCCCGACGGGCGCCGGGGCCCGGCCGTGACCTGCGCCGAGTCGGTTGTCCGACCCATGCGCCACCGCGGTCCCTCCAACGAGCGCACGGGGTTCCGCCGTGTTTGAATGTTCACAGCTCGTGATTACTTGATCACGAACAGCAGGGGGGAAAGTGATTCGGACACTGCTTGCCCTGAACGGCGCCCTGATCCGCGGCGCGTTGGCCTACGTGTTGACCATCGAGGACGACATCGAGGTGGTCGCCGAGGTCGACCGGCCCGAGGAACTGGCTCTGGCCCTGCGCACGCGGCGCCCGGACGTGGCCGTGGCCGACGGGAGCCTCTTCGGCGCCGGGGTCCTGCACGGCGCGGAGGGGACGCCGTCGGAACCGCCGTGCCCGATGCTCGTGCTGGTCGACCCCCGTCGCCCACGGGTGCTCGACGACGCGCTGCGTACCCCGGGCCAGCGGATCGGCTTCCTCGGCAGCAACGTCGCGCCGGAGCGGGTGATCGAGGCGGTCCGCCGGCTCGCCCGGGGCGACTCGGTCGTCGACGCCAACCTGGTGGTGGCGGCGCTGAACCGGGAGAACCCGCTGACGCCCCGCGAGGTCGAGGTGCTGGAGATCGCCGCCGAGGGGTGGCCGGTGGTCGAGATCGCCAGCAAGCTCTCGCTCTCGCCGGGCACCGTGCGCAACCACCTCTCCCGGATCGCGGGCAAGACCGGCGCCCGGACCCGGATCGAGGCGGTACGGATCGCCCGTGAGGAGGGCTGGATCTAGGCCGTGTCTCGGGCCGGAGTCAGGCGCTGACCGGGCGACCCGACTCCGGCTCGCCCTGCCAGCGTCCGACCAGTTCCCGATAGGACGCCGAGCGGAGCAGCAGCTCGTCGTGCCGGCCCAGCACCGGCCGGCCCCCGTCGAGGATGAGCACCCGGCGGGCCCGCAGGGCGGAGCTGATCCGGTGGGCGATCACCAGCAGCGCGCCGGGGCGTGCGGCGAAGGCCCGCTCCACGACGGCCTCGGTCGCCGGGTCCAGGTGGCAGGTCGCCTCGTCCAGGATCGCCAGTGGAGCGATGAGATAGGCGCGGCATCACGGCGACGAGCTGTTCGCCGGCCGGAGAGCTGCTGATCGAGTTCGTCCTCGAGGCCGCCGCGCACGGCATCAGGTCGTCGCAGGGCCCAGCCGCTCCACCGCCGCCGCCACCCGGCTCTCCTCGACCTCCGGCCGCAGGTAGCGCAGGTTCTCCAGCAGGGTGCCGGCGAAGACGTACGCCTCCTGGGGGATGAGCACCCGGCGGGTGGCGAGGGTCCCGGGGTCGACCCCGGCGACCGGCGCGCCGGCCAGGCGTACCGAGCCGGCCTGGGGTTGCAGCAGCCCGGAGAGGAGCCCGGCCAGGGTGGACTTGCCGGCTCCGCTCGGCCCCACCACGGCGAGGTGGTCCCCGTCGGGCAGCGTGAGGTCGAACCCGTCGAGGACCGGCCGGGCGTGCGGGCCGTACCGGAAGGTCACGCCGTGCAGCTCGGCGCGGGCCGGGTCGTGCCCGGTCCTCCGTCCCGGTCCTCCGTTGCCGGCGAGCGGCGCCGGCCGGAGCAGCGGCGCCGGGGGGAACTGCCGGAGCAGCGGGGGAGTCGGTCGGGGGAGCGGGGCGGTCGGCGGAGCGGGTCGCGGCGGCGGGGCGGTCGGCCCGGGGGGCGCGGTGGCGGCGAGGATCCGGTCCAGCGTCACCGCGAAGCGCAGCCCGCCGCCGGCCACGCCCTGCACCAGCGAGTGCAGGGCGGGTTGCAGGCCGGTCGCGACGTACACCAGGGCGCCGAGCACGGCCCCGGCGGTGAGTCCCCGGCGGACCAGCCACGGCGCGGCCAGCAGCAGCGCCGCCAGCGGCAGCCAGCCGCCGACCGCCAGGGTCAGGCTGCGCAGCGCCGCCATCCGGGCCAGCGCGCGCTCGGCGGCGGCCTGCCGGTCGATCTGCCGTCCCACCCGGGCGGCCACCACGTCCTGCGCGCCGCACGCGGTCACATCCCGGTGTCCGGTCAAGGCGGCGCTGGTCGCCTCGCCCAGCCGCTCGTCGGCCCGGACGTAGTCGCGCTGCCGGGCCACCATCGCCGGCAGCGCGGCGGCGAACAGGACCAGCCCGGCGACCAGTGGCACCCCCACGACGGCCGCCACGACCGCATCCAGCGAGAGCAGGCCGAGCAGCGCCGCCGTGGCGGCGAAGAGGAAGCCGCGCACCACCATGACCAGCCCGCCGAAGGTGTCCCGGACGATCTCCACCTGGTGGGTCAGCCGGGCCACCGCCGCGGTGTCCGGGCGGCCACCGGCGGCGGTCGACCGGTGCAGCGCCCCGGCCACCACCCGGTGCGCCAACTCGTCGCGGAACGGCTCCACGATGTCGCCCAGCCGGGCGTACGTCCGGCCGGTGCCGACCGCCCCGACGCAGACCGTCACGGCCAGCGCGCCGAGCCAGGCCATCCCGGTGCCGGGGCGACCGGCCAGGAACCCCTGGTCCACGGCGCGGGCGGTGAACTGGCCGGCGAGCAGCGCCGGCACCGCCTCCGCCACCGACCAGGCGGCGAGCCGGCCGAGCGGGCGGGACCGCCGGCGCAGTGCCCCGACGGCGAACCGGAGGACGCCGCTCACCGCCCGGCCCCGGCCGGTGAGTCGCGCGGCCGCGCCGGTACGGCGTCGAAGACCGCCCGGTAGTCCGGGTCGCGCCACAGGTCCCGGTGCCGGCCCAGGCCGCGCAGTCGCCCGCCGTCCAGCCAGGCGACCAGGTCGGCGGCGGCGGCGGTGGCCACCCGGTGGGTGACGATCAACCGGGTACGCCGGTCGGCGTGCGCGGCGACCGCCCGGGCGATCCGGTGCTCGGTGGCGGTGTCCAGGCTGGACGTGGCGTCGTCCAGGACGAGCAGCCGTTCCGCGTAGAGCGCGCGGGCCAGGCCCAGCCGCTGCGCCTCCCCGCCGGACATCGGCGCGTCGGCCAGCCGGGTGCGGTAGCCCTCCGGCAGCCGCTCGACGAAGCCGTCGATCGCCGCCGCCCGGGCCGCCGCGAGCAGCCGGTGCCGGGCCGGGTCGGGTGCCGGCGGCGCCTCCGGCGGGGTGGGCGCGACGTCGCCGGCGAGCCCGATCACCTCGGCGATGGTGTCGCCGACCAGGACCGGGCGTTCGAAGCCGTACCCGACGGCGCGACGCAACGACGCCCGAGCGAGCCGGCGCAGCGGGACACCGTCGAGCAGTACCTCGCCGGCGTCCGGGTCGCAGAGCCGTCCGGCGACCGCGGCCAGGGTGGACTTGCCGGCCCCGGACGGGCCGACCACGGCCAGCGCCGTGCCGGGGGGCACCGCCAGGTCGATCCCGTCCAGCACCGGCCGGCCGTCGGCGCCGCGCACCGTCACCCCGGCGAGGACCAGCCGACCGGCACCGGCGGGCAGTTCCGCCGGCCCGTACCGGCGCTCGGGCTCGGCCAGCAGGGCGGCCACCCGTACCGCGCCGGCCCGGGTCCGGACCAGCCGGTTGAGCGTGGCCACCACCGTGCCGACGCCGGCACCGAGCGCGGCGTACTGCACGGCGGCGAAGAGCTGGCCCGGGGTCAGCCGGCCGGCCGCCACCGACCAGCCACCGACCGCGACGACCGCCAGTTGCAGCAGCGGCGCCACCGCGGCGGTCCGGGCCGAGGCCAGCGCGAGAGCCCGCCAGGTGCCCGCGCCGTGCGCGCGGAGCCGGGGCAGCGGCGCCAGCACCCGGTCGATCTCGGCCGGTACGGTCCCGGCGGCGGCGATCGTCCGGGCACCGCGCAGCGCCTCGGACAGGCGGCCGGCGATCTGCCCCTGCGCGGTGAGGTAGCCGGTGGCGGCGGCGGAGGCGTCGGTGACGAAGGCCCGCAGCCCGACGGCGAGCAGCAGCAGCCCGGCGACGAGGGTGACGGCCAACGGCCAGTCCAGCAGGAGGAGGGCGACGATGCTGCCGAGCGAGGGCAGCAGGGCGGTGAACCCGAAGACGACGGTGATGCCGACCTGCCCGGCGTCGGCGGCCTGCCCGACGAGCCGTCCGATCAGGTCGCCGACCGGATGCCGGGCGGCGGCGCGCGGGTCGAGGGCGAGCAGGTGGCGCAGCAGGCGGTGGCGCAGCCGCGCGGTGGTGCGGGCGGCCGCGGTACCGCCGGCCAGCCCGCCGAGGGTGTCGGTGGCGACGATCAGCAGGACCAGCCCGCAGGCGGCCACCGGCCACCGCCCGTCGGCGGTGCCGAGCGCGGCGTCCACGGCCAGTCCCAGTACGGCCGGCAGCAGGAGTTCGGCTGCCGCGCCGAGCAGCGCGGTGGCGCCGAGCGTGACCGTCCAGCCGCCGCCGTAGCCGATCGCCTGCCGCAGTAGCCGATCGCCGTCGGTGGCCACGGACACCACCCTTCCGAGAACATGGGGTTGCCCTGGGCGGGCACGTCTACCCACCCAGGGCCCCGATCGGAAACCTGATCAGTTGCAGGTCGTCACGGACAGCGAGCTGTCGCCGCAGAGCAGCAGGCTCGCGCGGCTTCCGCCGCCACCGCCGCCACCGCCGCCACCGCCAGTGCGGTCAGCCAGCTCCAGGCCCTGAAGGTCCAGAAGCGCCATTGTCGTGCACCTCCCTCCCATGTTTCCGTTATTCGGCCCCTCGCCCGGACGGCGAGGGGAGTCTGGTCGCGCCGGTGAGCGGCGCGAGGAACGGCAGGGTCACCGGCGTGTCGTGCCGGGCCGCGGCCGTGGCGAGCAGGACACCGGCGGTGCCGGTGGCCAGGTCCATGGAGAGCCGGAGCAGCTGCTCGCCGGGGAAGGCGAGGAAGCCGCGGTACGGCAGCGCGTGCCAGGCCAGCCGGGACACCTGCCGGGTCAGCTCGACGCGGTCGGCGTCGTCGGGCTCCGACCCGACCCGCCCCGCGAGGTACGCGATGATCCCGGCCCGGCCGGCGAAGAGGCCGGACTGCGCGTAGAACGGGGAGCGCGCGGCCCGCCGGATCGCCGCCGCCGAGCGGGTGAACTCCTCGTCGGGGCGGTGCCGGAGGTACTGGTCCAGGAGCAGCCCGATGCCGACGCTGCCGTGTGCCAGGTACGGCATCGTGCGCCAGCCCTCGTTGACCTCCAGTGCCCCGTCGGGGCGCAGCGCGCAGCGGCGCAGGTCCCGCCGCAGCTCGTCGGCCGCCCGGTCGAGCAGTTCCGGGTCACCGGTCAGCTCGTGGAGCCGGAGGAACATCAGGGCCGGTCCGGTACGGCCACGGGTCAGCCCGGCGTACGGGTGCCGGCCGCCGCTCAGGTCCGATCCGCCGACGCCGGCCTCGGCCGACGGGGGGCCGGTCGGGTCCCCGGCGCCCGGCCGTTCGGCGACGAGTTCCGCCGCCCGCCAGGCCGCCGCCCGCAGCTCCGGTTCCCCGGTGCGCTGCGCGATCTCGGCCAGGTTGAGCGCGATCCCGGAGAGTCCACTGTGCAGGTCGTGGCCGAGCTCCTCCCACGGTTCCCGCAGGCAGATGTCGAGGACGTCGAGGGCGTCCTGCCGCCGGCCGAGGCACTCCAGGGCGAAGGCGACGCCGTGCAGCCCGTCGTAGAAGCCGCAGCGGGCGCCGGAGGGCGGGTCGAGGGCCCGCCTCACCAGCCAGTCCTCGTGCCCGGGATGCCGACCGGCGCCGCTGGCGTGCAGCGCGTACAGCACGCCGGCGGCACCGTGGGCGAGGTTGAGCCCGCCGGTGCGGAACTGGTCGATGTCACCGGGGAAGAGCCGGTCGTCGCGGTCCGGGGTGGCACTGTGCAGGATCGCGCCGGCGAGCCGGTCGCGCAGCCGGGGCCAGGCCCCGGGGCCGGCGGCGAAGTCGGCGGCGGCGCGGGTCAGGTCGGCGGCGGTGGCCCGGGGGTCACCGGTGCGGGTGGTGGCGGCGGGCGGCGGCGCGGCCGGGGTGGACTCCTGGACGGCGCTGCCGGCCCCGCCGTCGGCGGTGGTCCGGTGGTCCGCCGGCGCGGTCGCGCCGCCGTCGACGATCTCGGCGACCGCCCGGTCCAGGAACTCGCGCGGCACCGGGAAGTGCGTGGCGATCACGTCGGCGAGGTGGGCGGCCTTGGCGGGGGCCAGCCGGACGACCTGGGTCAGTGGCAGGAACAGCGCCAGCCGCAGGCAGGCCAGGGCGTAGCGGTCCACCGCCAGGCCGGTGCGGTCGCGGGGCGCCGCGAACGCCTGGTTGCGCAGCGCGGGCCGGCTGGCGTCGGCGACCGGCGCGGCCACCTCGAAGTCGACAAGCGTCACCCGGTCGTCGGCGTCCACCATGATGTTGAACAGGTGCAGGTCGCCGTAGACGATGCCGTGCTCGGCGATCGCGTCGACGATCCGTTCCACCTGCGCGTGGATCCGCAGGGCCCAGTCGGTGTATTCGGCGAGGTCGGCGGGGGTGGCGTCGGCGTCGGTCAGCGGGTAGCGCTCGACCACCAGCTTGTTCAACGCCCGGCCCTCGACGAACTCCAGCGCGAGGAAGCGGTGGTCGCCGAGGCCGAACTCGTCGTGCACCCGGCACACCTGCGGTACGTCGGCCAGCCGGCGCAGCATGGCGGCCTCCCGGCCCAGCCGGGTGATCGCGTCGGTGCCGGTGGCGTCGAGGCCGGCGTGCGGGCGGGCCTCCTTGAGCACCACCCGGGTGTCGGTGCGGGTGTCGCGGCCGACGTAGAGGCCGCCGCCGTTGGAGAAGTGGATCACCTGCTCGATCCGGTACGGCAGGTCGGTGGTGGTGGTCGCGTTGCGGGCGGCGAGGTGCGGGGCGAGGAAGTCCGGCAGGGTCACCCAGTCGGGGACGTGGAAGACCGGGTCGCGCCGGTCCGGCACGAGGGTGCCGGTTCCGTCGGTGATCGCCGGTACCACCTGGCCGTCCTCGGAGAGGCAGTAGCGGGCCGCGAAGCCGCCGTAGCGGACGTAGACCGGACCGCTGCCGTACCGCAGGTCGCTGAGGATGTACGGGCCGGCCTCGCCGTCCAGCCGCTCGGCGAGTTCCTTGCAGGTGAGCTCCAGTTCGGCCTCGTCGCGAGGGTAGATCGTGACGAACTTTCCGCTGGAGCCGCGGCGGGCGTACTTGGCGTTGCGCAGCAGCAGCATCCGCGGGCCGCGCAGGAACTTGAAGGAGAGGCCGCGTGGTACGCAGTAGTCCCAGACCGCGTCGAGGATCCGGTCCGCGTTGTCGAGGCAGGCCGAGATGTGGATCTTCCAGCCCTGCTGTGGCAGTGATCCGCCGACCGGGCCGTAGATCATCCAGTCGTCGCTCGGCTCCCGCTGCCATCCCTGCGGCAGCGGCCGCCCGGCCGCCGCGAATCCCGACGCCACCGAGGTACTGCTGCTGAGGGAGTCGTAGAACAGCGGGTCGACCGCGCAGTACGCGTCGTACCGTTCGTCCATCGTCTCGGCTCCTCGCTGCTCCACACGGGGCCTTGCGCTATCGATGTGACGAAGTCTCGCGGTCGCGATGGAGTTGTTTCTAGTGTGTTAAGTCATCCCCCGACGTGCGTCGTGCACGGCTACCTATGACAAATGTCAGGCCGGCCAAGATACAGACATATATAAATATGGCAACGGCGTGGATGAATGGTCCTGCTCGCGGGATGTCGGCGACCGGGGCCGGACCACCAGGCCCGCGGCGGACGTAGGCGCGCCGGGTCGAAGACCGTCGACCTTGCCGCCGGGGTACTGGGGGGGGCGCGGCTCTTCCTACCTGTCGGGGGGAGCGCCGCCGGGCGTTCGGAATCCGGCGGCGGCTCGACCGCCGCGCCGTACCCGCCGAGGGGGGATCACTTCGAGGGTTCGGGGACGTCGCAGTCGATCTCGGGGTTCGCGCCGACGTAGTTGAGCGGACCGGCGACGATGGTGACGGCGGTGGTGCTGGCCTCGGCGCAGTTGTCGTTGTCCCGGCTGAAGTAGCCGCGCACCGGCGGCCAGCGCGCCGATGATCAGCCAGATGACAACGATGACGCCGCCTATCGATCCGTAGCGCACGGTGGCCTCCTTACGAGGGAATCGGGTCGGACCGGACGGGCTCCCGCCGGGCGCCGACGCCCTCTGATACCCCGTGCCGGCTCGCCCGCAAACGCGGGCGGCGCCGGAGGCACCGACCGGGACAACCGACCGCACCGCCTACCGGCTGGGACCGCCCCGGCGTGTTTCGATATGGGCGGGACACCCCGGGCCCGACCCGGGTGGCACATCGGCGCGGCGGCCGTCGGAGGGTGTGGAGGGTGTGATGGACGGTTCACCTTCCCCGCCGCTGTCCCGGACCGCCGAGCAGCACGGGCGCGAGGTCAACCGGCACAGCTACGCCGACGGCGCGCAGGTGCGCGCGTACGTCACCGACCCCTACCACCGCACCCGCCGGCAGCTCGCGCTGCGGATGCTGCGCGACGCGATGCCGGAGACCGGAATGGGCATACCGTGCTCGAACTCGGCTGTGGCTCGGCGAGCATGCTGGCGGACGTACCGGATCCGCCGTGGCCGGTCGTTGTCGCGGACCTGGCGCCCGACGCGCTGCGGCTGGCCCGGGGCGCGGCGGCCGGCGCGCTCTGCCTGGATGCGACCCGGCCGCTGCCGCTGCGGGACGAAGCGCTGGCCGCCGTGCTGATGGGCGAGCTGATCGAGCACGTCTACGATCCCGTCGCGCTGCTGCGGGAGTGCCGGCGGGTGCTCGTCCCCTCGGGCCTGCTGGTCCTCACCACACCGAACCTGGCCACCCTCCAGGACCGGGTCATCTTCACCGGGCAGCCCGGCAGAACTGCCGCATCCTCATCTCTGCTGCAAGATCCGGCCGTTCACCGTCTCGCTGCTGTGCGAGGTGCTGCGGGCCGCGCGGTTCGAGCCGATCCGGGTCCGGTCCAACTATGTCGGGTGGCGCCTGCGCGACGGTCGATGGGTAAAGTCTCGTACCCTGGCCCGTTTCCTGCCGGGGCTGGGCGGGTCGCTGGTACTGGCCGCGCGGCGGCGGTGAGATCACCGCCGATCCACTCTCGGTAGTTCGATATTGACCGAGGGCTATGATGGGGAGATCATTGTGGGTCGGGGGATGACATGGCGCGCCTTCTGAGCTGGGTCGCCGGCAACCTCGACGCCTTCTTCGGGCTGCTGGTCGCCCTCGTGGTGAGCATCCTCGGGCTCAACGACGACGTGAGCCGCAGAATGCCCAGGCCGGTCCCGCGATCCTGGCCCTGCTCGCCCAGGCGCTGCTGCGGGAGCGGTGGCGGCGGGACACGGCCGAGAAGGCGACCCGGCGGATGCTGGCCGAGCACCACCCGGCTCGACGCGCTGCTGCCGCACCTCGCCGCGATCACCGCCGACGACGGCGTACTGGCCCGGGCCCGTACCGCGATCAACAGCGTCTCGATGGTCCGGGTGCTCAACGGCCAGGAGGTCGGCCAGGCGCACGCCGAGGCCCGCCGGCAGACCGACCGCTGGCGGTTCAAGGGCGGCACCGGCACCTTCACCCGGGCCGTCACCCTGCCCGAGTGCATCGAGCACGCCCGGCGGCGCAACGGCACCCTGGACTTCGGCATCGAGATCATCGACCCGACCGACGAGCAGGTCTGCGAACGCTACGCGCAGTTCCGCCGCAGCCTCGCACCCCGCACCGACGGCACCGGGGAACTGTGGACGGTGGACCGGACCCGCAAGGAGTCCTTCGCCACGGTGCTCGCCGCGTGCTGGCACCACCAGCGCTCCGGGCTGCTCAACATCGACGTGCGGCTGTCCAGCCAGATGAGCACCTTCCGGTTCGACCTGTCGTCCAGTTGCGTCATCATCACGCAGGAGAATCCGCAAACTCCGGCACTTCGGATAGACCGTCGGGAAATCTACTACCATCGCTATAGCATTGAGCTCCAGTACAGCCGGGAGCAGAGTCGCCGGGTCCCGATCGAGCAGGCGAGGCAGGTGCTGTTGGACGACGAGCCGTCGGTCGAACAGGCCCGCAAGCTGTTCACCGCGCTCGGGCTGCCGCTGCCACGCTCGTTCGGCGACCGGGAGGTCTCCGACATCATCGTGAAGGCGATCCAGGCGAGGAATCCGTACGAATGACGAACTACCCCGAGCTCCACCGGGAGATCGGCCGCGGCACCGGCAGCGGACTGGTCTACGCGTGGGTCGTCGACGTCCTGACCGAGATCGCGGACGGGCGGCGGCAGCTCAGGGCGGTCCGCCACCCGCTCGGTTTCATCTGCCTGCCGGTCGACCGCAGCGGCGACGACGGCATCTGCGTACACCTCTGGCCGGCGGAGCGCCCGGCCGTCGCGCCGCTCACCTCGGCCATGCACTCACACAGCTGGGACCTGCTCAGCCAGGTCCTCTACGGCGAGGTCCGCAACGAGATCGTGCAGGTGACCGACGTCGCCGCCGAGCCGACGCACCGGATCTACGAGGTGCACAGCCGGGGCGACCTCGACGAGGTCCTGGCCACCCCACGACTGGTCCGGGCGCGTACCGGCACGGTGGAGACCCACGGCGCGGGCGCCTCGTACGCGCTGCCCGCCGGAAGCTTCCACACCAGCGAGGTGCCCGACGGGGTGGAGGCCGCCACCGTCGCCCTCGGCCGGACCGCGCCGGGCGCCTGGGACCTCAGTCTGGGCCCGCTGCGGGGACAGACCCACCGGACGCGCCGGGAGCGGTGCGACGCGGCGGAGACCGCCCGC
>NZ_JBNJMX010000012.1:0-99499 GCF_050936375.1 Plantactinospora sp. CA-290183
GCCGACGAACACAGCGGCCGCGTTGTGGGCCAATCTCGCCGGCATTCTCACCCCGTACGACACCGACGGCTGCTCTACGGCGCCCCACACATCGGCCTGCAGTACACCTGGACCGGCCGGCGACTACTGATCTCCCTGTGGGTGCCCGGCAGCGTCCCGAACGGGGCGGTCGAGGCCGCCGTACGCGCCGCGTGGCCCGGCGCGGCCACCACCGCCAACGAGCCCGCGCCCGCGCCGATACCCGCCGACACGGCCGCCGCGGTCGGCGGCCACCTGCTGCCCGTGGCAGCCGACTGGCTACCACTGACCAGCGACCACGACGCGGACCCGCTTCGTGCGTTGATGTCCGCCGGAGCGCAACTGCACGACGGCGAGTACGCCTGCGTGCAGATCCTCGCCCGCCCCGCCGCACCAAAGGCCCGCCGCGCAGCCGGCCGGCTGCGCCACGGCGCCACCGCGCTGCCGGGCCTCAACATCGGCCGGGGCCTGACCGAACTGATCGAGGTGTTCCTGCCCGGCCGCGGCCAGACCGGCGGCACCGCGAAGGCCGCGTCCCGCCCGGACCCGACCGTGGAACGCGACGTGCGGGCGATCCTCGACAAGACCTCCCACCAGCTATGGGACACCGGTGTCCGCTACGCCGTGGCCTCCCGCGGGCACCGCGACGCGACCCTGCCCTACCACCGGCTACGCGGCATCGCCGACGCGATCGCCTCGTCGTTCGCCATCTACGCCGGACGCAACCGGCTCGCCCACCGGGCCCGGATGCCCCGACCGGTCGCCGCCTGGCTGCGTTCGCCGCCTGGCCGCGGCCCTCACTGACCCGGAACTCGCCGGCATGGCCGCCCTGCCCCGGGACCTGGCGGTGCCGGGCCTGGACCGGGCCCGCGCCAAGTCCATGCCGGTGCCCGTCGCCGTGCCAACCGGCGGACGGGGCCGCAAAGTCCTCGGTGACGCCGAGGTCGGCGGCCACGCCGTGGCCCTGTCCGTGACCGACGCCCGCTACCACACCCACATGGTCGGCCAGACCGGCTCCGGCAAGACCACCCTGCTCGCCAACCTGATCATCGACGACATCCGGGCCGGACGCGGAACCATCGTGATCGACCCACACGGCGACCTCGTCCTCGACGTCCTGGACCGGCTCCCGGCCGGCGTCGCCGACCGAGTGGTGCTCTTCGACCCCGACCAGCCCAACCCACCCGCCATGAATCCCCTGGAAGGCGACGACCCGGACCTCGTCGTCGACAACCTGGTCAGCATCTTCGGGTCGATCTTCTCCAAGGCCTGGGGGCCGCGGATGGACGACGTCATGCGGGTCTCCTGCCTGACCCTGCTGCGCCACGCCAACGTCACCCTGCAACACATCCCGCCGCTGCTCAACAGCTCCCAGTTCAGATCGGCGATGACCGTCGACCTGGACGACCCGGACGGCCTGCACGGCTTCTGGCAGTGGTACGACGAACTGTCACCAGCCCTGCGCTCGCAGATCATCGGCCCGGTCCTCGCCCGCCTCCGCGCCTTCCTGCTCAGGGACTTCGTCCGCCGCACAATGCGCTACCCGAAGTCGAGCTTCGACATGAACAGGATCCTCGACGGCGGAGTACTCCTGGTCCGCATTCCCAAGGGCGTGCTGGGTGAAGACACCAGCCGGCTGCTCGGCTCCCTGATCCTGGCCCGCGTCTGGCAGGCCGCCACCGCCCGCGCCACCATCCCCGCCGAGCGGCGGAAAGACTGCTCGATTTATCTCGACGAGTGTCAGAACTTCCTGACGTTGGCATCCTCTCTGGACACGATGCTCGCCGAGGCGCGCAAGTATCGGCTGGCGATGACCCTGGCCCACCAGGACCTCGCCCAGTTCCCCCGCGAGCTCCTGGCCGCGGTGAGCGCGAACGCCCGCAACAAGATCTATTTCTCGGTCGCGCCCGAGGACGCGCGGGTGCTGGGCCGGCACACCCTGCCAGAACTCGACGAGCACGACCTGAGCCACCTGGACGCCTACACCGCGGTCGCCCGCCTCGTGGTCGACGGCCGGCAGACACCCGCGTTCACGCTCAAGACCCGCCCACCACTGCCCGTCGTCGGTGAGGCGACCGCGATCCGGCGCACGGTCGCCGAAGCCGTGCCGGCGCAGGACCCCTCCGCCGTCGACGCCCTCGTCAAGCAGTACAGCCAGAAACCCGACGGCAGACGCCGCACCGGCACGACCGACCGGGCCCGGTGAGCCGTCTGTCAGTGACCAGGCGACGGCTTCCCTGACGGGATCCGTCACGGGATCCACTGCCCCTTCCACCTCCATCGCCACCGATCGCTGACAGATCAGCGACGACGTCGCGTCCGCGCTGCACAGCGGCCTGCCGCTCCACCACTGTGGTCGATCCTCACCCAGACACCCTCCGTATGGAGGGCAACCCTCTCTCCCTAGGAGCATCCTCATGTCCGGCCGAACTCCTCCTCGCCCCGCCAAGTCCGACCCCTACCGCGACACCCGGCGCCTGACGCCCCGCGACCGGCTCCTGCTGTCCTGGCTCGCCGAGCACTACCTGCTGTCCACCGGCCAGGTCGCCAAGGCCCTGTTCCCGTCCGGGCGCAGCGCCCGGCTCCGACTGACCCTGCTGCACCGCATCCACGCCGTCGAGCGGTTCGTCGACAGCGAGCAGGCCGACTCCACCCAGTACCTGTACGCGCTCGGGCCGCTGGGCCTCGTGGTCAACCGCGACGCCTACCACGACCCGGACAACCCCTTGGCCAAACCGCCGCGCAGCAACCGCGACCGCACCGACCGCATCGTCGGCAGCAACAAGCTGCGTCACCTGCTCGGCGCCAACCAGTTCTTCATCGACCTGTACGCCCACACCCGCGCCAACCCGCAGGCCCGCCTCGACCGATGGTGGTCCGAACAGCACGCCACCAGCGCCTACGGCGGCGCCGGGGTCCGCCCCGACGGCCACGGCATCTGGACCGTTGGCGACAGCAGCGTCGGGTTCTTCCTCGAACACGACCGGGGCACCGAACCGCTGGGTCGAGTCCTGGCCAAGTTGCCCGCCTACGAACGGCTCAACCAGTTCGGCCCGACCTACCCCGTCCTGCTGTGGGTGCCCAACCCCGGCCGCGAACGCAACCTGCTCAACGCCCTCGCCGGGGTGCCCACCGCCATGCCGGTCGCCACCGCCGTCCACGGCGGTGACCCCGCCGGCCCGATCTGGAGACTGAGCAGCGACCCCGACCGGACCCGCCGCCTGCACGAGCTGCCCAGCGACCACGGCCCCTACGCGGCGACGAACCCCAACCGCTTCACCCGCCTCGACGAGCCGGCGGCGGGCCTGACCCCGCACCTCAACCTCTGACATCCCCAGATCACAGCCTCGGCTGTACTCACCTGCCACGGGTGGGACCGGCTGCGCTCACATGCCCCGCCCCGGCGGCGCTCGCTCAAGATGATGGCCCGTCTGTCAGATCGCGGTGATCTGTCACAAGCGCGGAGTCACCCGCCGCACCGGCGGCTAACACGTCTGACAGAGCAGGTCAGACGCCCTTTGCGAAGCCCCATCGAGGCAACGCGGCCTGACAGATCAGGCCGCTACGGTTCACGGCACTACAGCACCAACACATATCTCCACCCGGTCGGTCCCACCTCGGACCCCTTCGCCGTACACGGCACCTGACGCCCACCCGCCCTCACCGGCCGGTCGGCCCACGAGCCCCCGACGAACCCCGACGGTCGCTTCGACCACCCGCATCACCGCAACCCGCCCGCAGCCGACCCACGCACCCAGTGGACCGGCTATCTCGGCGTGCCCAGACACGCCCCTACCTCGAGGGAGGCCCCCGACATGACCAAGAAGTCGGCCACCACCAGGGCACTGCGTAGGACCACCGCAACCGCCGGGACCCCGGCGCCCCCTGCGGCTCCCGCAGCCATCACGGCCTCTGCGGCCCCGGCAGCCCCCGCGGCCGCCACGGCCACCACGGCCCGAAAGGCCACCACGGCCCGAAAGGCCACCACGGCGCCCAAGGCCACCACGGCGCCCAAGGCCACCACGGCCCGTAAGGCCGCCCCGGCCGCCCCGGCGGTCACGACGGTCACGGCGGTCACAAGCGACGAGGCCGTTCCGGCCTCCGCCGCCATCGCGCCGGCAGTCCTTCGCACCATGATCGTCTGCGTCTCCGACGGACTGTTCGAGACGCTGGGCAACACTCGACAACTGGAGAAGCACCTCGGCGTCTCCGGCACCATCTGCCCGAGGTACTGGGCATCGCCCAGCATCTACCCCTGGCAGCGGCGCCAGCTGATCGACCTGCGCAAGGCCAAGACCGGGCCCCGGTACTGCGCCGGCGGACCCATCCGGCTGCTCAACCTGGCCGGTATGCGCGACGGCGCGTTCACCGGCGCCAGCATGCGCCACGCCCACTGGGCGCGTGTCGTTGCGGGTACGAAGCCGGCCACCCCGTGGCCGGTGTATCTGCAGCAGCACTTGTCCGACCCGTCCAAGTACCCCATGGACGCGGCGATCGCCGATTTCCACCGGCAACCTCGGGTGCAAGCGATGCGCATGCACAACGCCGCAACCTACGGCGCCGGTCAGCTCGACCTCGCCGATCTGGAGATGTTCCAGTCCGGCCCAGTCGGATACGCCAACTACCACGCCCAATGGGCGTTGTGCACCGACGCCTTCCTCACCGAGGACGGCGTGCGGATGCAACCGGCCAGCGCGCACTTCGCCGACCGGATCACCTACCTGGAGCAGGCGACCCGCTACCTCGACTCGCTGAATGAGTCGCAGCGGCTGCTCGCCGTCAACCTTCAACACCAGTGACCGAGACCGGCCTGGCACAACGTCCCCTGCACACGAAGGGATCCTCGCCGACCGACCTGGCCACGAAAGCACACCCACAGCAGGTAGCCGCCGAACCTACTGCGTTAACGAAGGGATCAAGATGAAAGAGGTCGTCAACCTGACGCCGCATTCTGTCGCGATCTACCCCAGTGACACCCCGGATCGAATCGAGCCGGGCAGTGTCATCCCGCTGCGCGTGATTGAACCATCCGAGCAGTACCAGGCGGTCAGGCTGGAACAGCGCGTCATCAGGGACGACGACCTCCATCTCGGCATCCCGGTCCAGCTGGTCGACTTCGGCTCGGGCAACAACGGCGTAACCCCGCTGCCGCCCATGGTGAAGGGCACCTATTACCTGGTGCCCCTCGTCGTCGGGCTCGCCGCATTCGACCGCCACGACCTTCTGGTATGCCACGACACCGTTCGAAACACGGAAGGTTCGATCATGGGCGCCCGCAAGCTCGCTCGTCCGCGCCGCCCCTGACACATCAGCAGGGTCGTCATGCGTGACCGGTGCAGAGCCGCCAGCTCTGACCTGTCGCGTCCTGATTCGAGCGACATACCGACAAGGCACGACGGTCGGCCCGTCACCACCGCACAACGCATCACCGGAGACCGGTCGGGCACGCGCAAGGATCCCCTGCACCCGAAGGGATTTGCGCTGCCCGGCCGGCTCCACCCTTCGCCGTCACCGGCCATCTGAGAGCGGGCCGGTGAACTCCACTGAGCAGAGAGGAGACATCCCCGCATGTCCCGACAGCTGTGGTTCCACCTGAACAAGGTATTGGAAATGGCAGAAATCGCCGCCACCAGCGATCACCGCATCGACCTCGACGAAAACGTCGTCCCCGAGACCCCGCCAGCGCTGTACCTGATGCGCGACTGCAGCGGCGACCGATACCTCGACGACCGCCTCTACATCGACGGGAACTTCCACCCGAGCCTCAACGAGTACGCCGTCGACGCCGAACCGCTCCGCACCGCTCACGGCGGACGCCGCTATGGCGGCATCACCTGGACCGAATGGCTGGGCGGGCCACCCCGAGGCCCGGTACCGGTCCAGGCCCAGATCAGGCTGCTCGACGACAGTCGTCTGCTCGACCAGCTCCGCGCTGGCTTCACGGCCGGCTGTGAGGTCTTCGCCATCGACATCGCCGCCGACGGCCGCCTGAGCGCCTGCGTCATCCGGCGTCACCGCAGGCGGGATCCCCACGACCGTCGCGTGGCCGCCGTCAATGTCCACCACGAGTGACGGTCGGAACCCGTGCTGTCCCCTTCCTCCTGCCGGGACTGCCCGCTGCTCCGACCGGCTCCACCCCGCCGCACCAGCCGCATGTCTGGCGACCAATGAGAGGAAAGAACCGAACGTGCCCCGACGACTTTGGTTCGACCTGACCAAGGTGCTGCAGATGGCCACATCCGCAGCCACCGCCAAACACCGCGTCGACCTCGACGGCAACGTCGTCCCCGACGCCCCGCCGGCGCTGTACCTGATGCGAGGCGGCGGGGGCCCGTACCTTGACGACGGCCTCTACATCGATGGGAACTTCTACCCGAGCTTCAACGAAGACGCCATCGACGCCGAACCGTTCCACAGCACCTATCACGGACGCCGCTTCGGGCACGGCATCACCTGGACCGAATGGCTCGGCGGACCGCTACGCCACCGCAAGCGTGTCCAAGCGGAATTCCGGCTCATCGACGACAGCCGCCTGCTCGGCCTGCTCCGCGCGGGCCACGCGGCCGGCTTCGACATGTTCACCGTCGACGCCTCTTTGCAGCCCGCCGTCGCCCGACGCCGCCACCGCTCCCCACGTGCCCCCACGCCCCGACGTCGCCGCTCACGGCGCAACAGCCCAGTGCCCCGGGCTGGGGCGTCCCAACCGAGCCCGGCCCGCAAACCGGCCGCCCATACCTCTTCCAAGGGAAGGACCAGCGATGATCGTTGACAGCAGTTTCGACCCCGGTCGCCGAGGCCGGTACACCCTCACCCGCATCCATCGCACCGACGGGCACATCCTGGGAGTACGGATCAGCCCTGACTCTCACGAATCCCAGTCCACGGCGGTGGTCGAGGTCCTCACCCCCGACCTGACCTGGACCGTCCTGGCCAACGAGCCGCGGCGAACTGGCACCCGGACACCCGGGCACCCACAGTTCACCCGAGGAGGCCGCGCTGAGCGCAGTGGCCGAGCGGCTCATTGCCCGTGCGCAGACGATCCTCGCCACCGCCAGCCAGGCGGCTGACTGAGCACCTCCCCGGCTGCCGAGTAACACGGCAACCCGCACCCTCATTCCTCAGCTCCTGCTCGCACGACCTGGCCGATGCCCGGCCACCCCCGCGCAACCAGCGCACTCCCCGGGCACGGCCGCACGGCCATGCCCGGGGTTCCCCACCCTTTCTTGCCGAAGGGAACCCTCATGAGTACTGACCTCGCCCCAGCCGCTCACGGCAGTGGGGCCGGAACTGATCAGCTGCGCATCGCGGTGATCGGCGGCAGCCTCACCGGCCCCGTGACCGCGCTGCTGCTGATCCAGGCCGGATTCGACCGGGTCACCGTCTACGAAGCCGCGCCCGCGTCCGCGCCGCTCACCGGCGGCCTCATCGGCCTGGAACACGCCGCGCTCGACGTGCTCGACCGACTCGGCATCCCCCAACCGGAATTCGTCGCCCACACCTCTGAAGTAATCATGCAGATGAGGGTCCACGACCGCCGGCCCGCCGAAATCGCGAGACGGGTCTACCCAGGCCGCAACACCACCTGGACCCTGCTGCACCGCGCCCTGGCCGCCCGTTTGCCCAACCACGTGCTACGCACCGGGATGCGGGTAACCGGGCTCGCCGAACAGTCCGGCCAACCGGTCCTGCAGTTCGCCGACGGGCACGCCGAGCGCGCCGACCTGGTCGTGTTCGGCGACGGCCGGTCATCCATCGGGCGCCGACTGCTGGATCCCAACCGCAGGCTGCGGTACGCCGGCTACGTCGCCCACCGCGGCACGGCGGAATGCACTCCGCATCCAGACCTGCGCGACTTCCTGCGGCTGGAGCCATGCCCCGGTGTGCAGTTCAACCTCGCGCCGGTACCTGGCGGCTGCGACTGGACCTTCTACCTCGACTGCCCCACGGCCGAGTACCGCCAGTACTTCGGAGCCAGTCCCACCCGCCGGCTTCTCGTCCTGCCCCAGCACGTCAGCCCCGCCGCCCGCGCCCACGTCGACGAACACGCAGAGCATCTCCTGCCACCGGAACATTGCGCCGTCGTGCACGCCACGCACACCCGCATGGCGGTGCCGGTGCTGGACATCGCACCACCCACCCGCATGGTGTGGCCGATCGGCAACGGACACGCCGCCCTGCTCGGTGACGCCCTCGCCCCAGTGCGCCCGCACACCGCCCGCGGCGCCAACAACGGAATCGAACAAGCCGCCGGGCTGGTCACCGCCCTGCTCCAGCACCACAGATACGGCGCCGACCTGCCCGCCGCACTGCAGGGCTGGCAACGCCGTCACCTGCCCGCCGCAGTGGCCGCCGTGCACCGCGGACCGACCATCGGCCAGCGATTCGGACTCGGCACGGCCTGACCGGCCACGAGCACCGCCCCACCGCCGACACAAGCCCAAGGGCACCATCTACAAACCGCACAAACAGCTCCCCCGCCCGCACCAGCCTCGCGGGGGTCTCAGCATGCCCTACAGCGAAAGGACCCACTGGTGGCCAAGAAGACCATCTACCTCATCTCCGACGACCTGGACGGCTCCACCGGAGACGTCCGAACCGTTCGGTTCGGCGTCAACGGCACCGCCTACGAGATCGACCTCTCCGCGCAGAACCTCGAGAAGTTCGAGGCCGCCCTCGCCCCGTACATCGATGCCGCCCGGCGCATGCCCAACGGAATCCACCGCCAGGCGAACGGTGGGCGAGCACCGCGCCGCACCAGCCGGGCGACCACCAAGCGTAACGCCGCTATCCGCAATTGGTGGTTCACCGCGGACTGGCACCAGCTGGAACTCCCTCAGCCCCGCAGGCGCGGCTCCATCCCTTCCAGTGTGCGGACCGCATACGACGAAGCCCACCCGGGAGACGCCCCACGTCATCTCACTGATCGATGACCTACCCGGCCCGGACCACGTAGTCCCAGAGTTCGGTCCCTCCACTTGATCTTCACTGCTTCCGAAGCGTGCATCAGTGCACGTCCCCGTCCGCTGCCATAGAGAAGGAGAGAACACGCGCATGAGCGAGAGCACGACCAGTCCTCCACCCGGCGCATCCGAGCGGCTGCTGACCGGTCTAGCCGAGCACGGGCCGATGACCGCCGCGGTGCTGGCCGGGCACATCGGTATCGGCTACTCCACGGCCACCTCCCGGCTGCGGGAGTTGGAGGGTCTCGGCCACGTGGAGAAGACCCGCACCGGCAAGTCCACGGTGACCTGGCAACTCACCGACCAGGGCGCCGAAGCAGCAACGTCGACCGGCGAGCGTCACAGCAGCCCAACGGAGACACCGGCGATCGTCGGCCAACCCAGCGAGACAGGTGGGGCCCCAGTCACCGGTCTCACCTCGTCAGGCACCCCTCAACCCGACCCGGACGACGCTGCCCAAGCCGACGCGCCGGACAACGACGACAACGCGGCCAGCGGTGATGCCGCTCCCGGGCCGGAGGTCGGAACCACCAGGAACCTGAACGGGTCCACGGTTCAGGCAAAAGACCTCGGGATTGCGGCTGGCGGGGACGGCGCGCAGGGCTCGTCCGCCAACACACGGCCTGCTAGGGCGAGGCGCCGCAAGGGCGAACTCCGCGCCGCCGTCCTCGCACTGCTGAAGGCCAAGCCGGGGAAGCCCTACAAGGTCCAGGAGATCTGCCACCTGCTCAACGCCGGCACGACTGCCAGCAAATTCAGCAACGGCGCCGTCGCCAACGCACTGAACAAGCTCACCGAAGACGGCAGCGTCCAGCGGCTCGAAGACAACATCGCCACCTACCAGGCCCCGTAGGCCACCTTCCATCTCGGCAGCCCGGGGGCGGGCGTCAACGTTGGCACGCACGCCCACCCCCGGTGCTCCTTCATCACCAAGGAGCGACACAAGTGTCTCAAACAGCCACCTGGCTCGTCACCGCCGCCGGCGGCGTCGTCGCCGGACTCGTTCCCCCAACACTGCTGGCCCTGTCGCTACGCAACCGTCTAGTGGCCACCCGCCATCGCCTGCTCGCACTCGAGGACGAGGCGGAAACGGAAATTCTGGAACTGGAAGCCCAACGCGACGAGTACCGAACGCAAGCGACCCACGATCAGATGACCGGGTTGCCGAACCGCCGCGCGGCTACCGCGTACCTGACCGACGCGCTCAACGCTCCCGAGCAGATCGGCGTGGTCGTCCTCGACCTCGCGCGCTTCAAGGAGGTCAACGACCGCCTAGGACACCGCACCGGGAACACCCTTCTGGCCCAGGTTGGCGAACGGCTGCGTCGGATAAGCGGCCACTTCGTCTACGCCGCCCGGCTCTCCGGCGACGAGTTCACCCTCATCGTGCACGGCAACGAAGCCGACACGGCGGCCATCGCGGCCACAGCGCGGCGCGAGATCAGCGACACCGCCTTCCAGATCGGCAACGAGAAGGTCACCGTCACCGCCAGCGTCGGCTACACGGTCACCGACGAAACCGATCGCGGCGCGGAGGATCTGCTGCACCGCGCCGATGTCGCCATGTATTGGGCGAAGGCCAACCACTGTGAGGTGTATGGCTACGCCCCCCACATGGGCGACAGGCCACGCGCCGGGCGACCCCGCGACTGGCCGCGCCGGCGCTGACCGCACCCAAGCCATCAGATTCCGGCCGCAGACGGCCCCCGCGTCCTCCCGATCCGGGCTGTCCGCTTCCCAACGGCGCCGCGCCCTCTCTCCGCCAACCTCGGCATTCCGTGTGCCGGCACCCCGCTCACCAGACCAGGAGTCGCCATGTTCGACCAGCCCCGCAAGCCACACAGCAACGTCCCAGACCAGGGCAAGCAACAACTCACCCGAACTCACATCCACCTGCTTCAACCCGGCGAGGCAGACCATTCCGCGTCGGCGGGGGCAGGCCCACTGACCGCCACAGCAGTAGGCGGGCGCTGATGGGACACATCATGCTGGCCGTGCTCGTGCCGGCCCGAGCCACCATCGACACCGTCGACAACCACCTGGACCGGCTCGTCGGACGCCGCCGACGTGCCCTCAGGATCGACGGCTACCGCCTGGGTGGCCAGGTCACCGGCGCATGGGACCTCACATACGACCCCACCCGAGACCCGGCCAACCACGAACTGTGCAGCCACTGCCAGGGCAGCCAACGCCGTAACGGCGGCGTCTGTCAGACCTGCGCCGACGCCGCCGACATGGGTCGAGCACCGGGCACGGTCGTGAAGTGGGACGTCGCCACCTGGAAGCGCTACCCCGGCGACCTGGTGCCGTTGCGGCACCTCTACCAGCCCAGCTGGTCGTTCCGGCCGCACCGAAGTCCCCAGGCGTGGGTGGACGGCGCCGGCGTGCGATGGCTCGACACCGAGCTGCGTCTCCACCCGGGCAACACCGACACGGACATGCCGCCGAGACTTCGGCAGGTTCTCGCGGACCTGCGCGCCGGACGACGCGACCCGAGCGGCGGTACCAGTTCAGGGCAAGGCATCCCACGAGCCGGTCACATGACCGGCGCACCACACGTGGTCGGGCCTGCCCGACCAGCGGCCTTGCAGGCTCGGGCGACCTTCGACGTCAACCGCTGGCGCGTGGCCGCCGTCGACGCGCAGGGATGAGGAAGGCCTCTAGCGACGTGACTAAGTGAGGCAGGAAAGACCTACACCATCTCCCTCCGCTTCCTCGAAGACCAACACCAACTCACCCCGCTGGCCCCTCTCGTACGTGTTGGGTCCCCCGGCCGCCCGCCCTTGGCCGGGGGACCCAACACCTTTCAATCCCTAACCTTCCAAGAGAGAGCGGAACACCTGATGTCCGAGGCCAACCCGCATCCCCAACAGCCCGTCGCCACCGTCGAGCCGATCTTGACCACTACCCGGGACCGGTTCTTTCCCGAGCACCCGATGCCGGCGCCGTGGCTCGCGAAGACGTCCCTTCAGTCCGCGCTAGCCGAAAAGCCGGCCGAGTTCCTATGGCCGGCCGCCGCCCTCTGGGAGGGCATCCAGCGTCACCGCGCCCTCCCGGGCGAGGCGAAGACGGGCACCATCGGTCCAGCCGAGCCCACCAGTGGCGGTACGCCGCCGCCCCCGTACGCCGAGCCATGGGCCAGATAATGAAGTCGCCACCGAACCCGGCCCACCGGCCAGCGAGCCGTCGCATGGGCGCAGCGGCGGGGAGGCAACGATGAGCGTCCGTGCCCTGGTTTCGCTCGCCATCGTGGTCACCGCCGCATTCATCCTCGTCTGCGGTGGGCTCGCGGGCATGCTCGGCGGGGCTGCCGCCACCTGCCTTCCAGCCGAGCCCGCAACGGCCAGCGACAGCTCGACCCACGCCACAGCGGCATCCCCGCCCTCTTGGCGGCCGGTCGGTCAGTGGAACAGCCGCCAGGTCACGAACGCCGCCGCGATCGTCACCACCGGCGCGCGACTGCGCGTGCCGGCTCGGGGGTGGGTCATCGCGGTCGCTACCGCCATGCAGGAGAGCACCCTGCACAACCTGCCCGGCGGCGACCGTGACTCCGTCGGCCTGTTCCAGCAACGGCCCAGCCAAGGCTGGGGCACCCCGCAGCAGCTACGTGACCCGGTCTACGCGGCGGAGAAGTTCTACCGCGAGCTGACAACCGTCGCCGGGTGGCAGCGGATGCCGCTGAGCGCGGCCGCGCAGGCGGTACAGATCAGCGCCTACCCCGACGCGTACGCGAAGTGGGAACCGGATGCCACCCTGCTGGTCACCACCATCAGCGGCGCCACCACCTTGCCGAGCTGCGACCCGGCAGCCGTGAGCGCCCAGGGGTGGACCCGACCCGTTCCAGGCCACGTCGGGTCGGGCTACCGCACCGCGCACCGGCCAGGCCACGACGGTGTCGACATCGGCGCCCCGCACAACAGCGTCATTCGTGCCGCCGCCGCCGGAGTCGTAGCCCGCGTGCGATGCAACATCGGGAACACCTCGCATGAACCGAACGGCGCACCGACCCGGTGTGACCGAGACGGATACCCCGGCCTCGGCGGGTGCGGCTGGTACCTGGACATCCGTCACCCCGGGGACATCGTTTCCCGGTACTGCCACATGGTCAAAGAGCCGGGCGTACGGGTTGGACAGTCGGTGATCGCCGGTCAGCCGATCGGACTAGTCGGGTCGAGTGGAAACTCATCCGGCCCGCATCTGCACTTCGAAATTCACCTCGGCTACCCCGCCACAGCCAATAACGCCACGGAGCCGGTCGCCTTTATGCGGGCGCGAGGCGTCCCGATGTAGCGACATGATGATGTGGGCGTCATCGAAGATGGCGCTTTCTCATCAACGTGGCGCCCTAGTTGGCACTTGCGCCAACTCGATGAAAAGCGGCCTGGTCGGGGACCCTGCCACTGCTTTATCAGGTGACATCCACGCACGACCTTGATTCGACTCCCAAGGCCGACGCCCTGCTCGTCGACAAGATCAACCGCATCGACCACGGACGCCTACATCCACACCTGGTGGATCTGCCCGGCGCCGACGCGGACACCTCCCTCGTCGTCGCAGGCGATCCGGATAGCCCAGCCCAGCGTCCGCAAGCCGCCTTCGCAAGCGTCGCGATCGACTTGATCAAGACCGGCAGCTGGTATTCCGTTCGTCCTGTCGCGACACCCGCGCAGGGCCGTCGGCTCCCCTATGCCATTTCCCGATTCCATCCGCACCCCCTGAATTTGAACCTATCACTTGATGGAGACCCCTCGTGAATATGAGCCACCCCACGAGAACGCCCGGCGGGCAAGGCCACGCCGGCGGGAGCGAGGACACACCTGTGCCAGTTTCGGCTATCGCCGACACCCTCGCCTATCCCATATCGCCCGACTACGTGAAATCGTGGACAGCGGTGCGGGCGCTGTGCGAGCTCATCGCGAACGCCCTCGACGAGGATCCGCAGGCACGCGTCAGCTGGAACAACGGCGTGTTGACTATCGCCGACGACGGCCCCGGCATCCCCGAGGAGGGACTCATCCTCGGCTACTCGACCAAGACCGCGGAGCAGATCGGCCAGTTCGGAGAGGGCAAGAAGCTCGCCTACCTGGTCTTGGCCCGCAGCGACGAGATCAGGACGGTGCGCTGTGAAACCGTCGGCTACGGGTTCACTCCGACGGTCGAGCGGCGCCGACTGCTTGAGGGCCTGATCCCCTCACATTCCGCCCAGGGCGCCGAGCTTCTCGTCTACCACCTCTACCGCAACGAGCGCACCGAGGGCACGGTCATCACCGTCGAGTGTCGGCAAGAACTCGCGGAGGAGGCCATCGGGCGATTCCGTGCGCTCAGCGAACCTGGCTATGCCCCGCCCCCGCCTCCCGGGGTGTGCGTTCTCGACGGGGAACCCGGGCGGGTGTGGATCGGTGGCGTGCTCGTGTCGACCGTCCCCGGCTTCCTCGCCTCATACGACCTGCCGTTAACCGACAAGGCACTGCAGAACCGGGACCGTACGGTCATCGAGGCCGGCGCCCTGCGTAACGCGGTCCGCACCATCCTCGCCGCCAGCGAAGACGAGCAGGTCATCGGCCGGTTCGCCACACACGTGCTCGACGGCGGAAAGCTGCGCGAGCCGGAGCGGTTCTTCGGCCATCCGTCTCCTGCCCGGGTTGCGGCCGCGTGGCGTAGATGGGCGCGTCAGCACCTGCCCGCCAACACCTACTACAACGCCTCCGGCGACGAGGAGACCGTGCTCCATCTAGTTGACCTCGGATACACCGAGGTGACCGCGAGCGGCCTGTCCGTGCACGAAAAGTGGGCGTTCATGGGGCGTCTCGGTGTCGAAGCGCCCAAGGTGCGGCAGGTCCGCCACTACGAGAAGACGCGGAGCAAGACCACCTGGGTGCCCGAGAAGTCACTCACCACTGCTGAGCAGGCGGTGCGTGACGACGGGATTCAGCTGGTGCGTCGCGCGATCGGGCCGTTCGCGCTGCACCGGGTCCGGGTGTACGCCGAGAGCGAGGAGTCGCCGTGCGCGGACGGGTTCTACGACCCCCGCACTGGCAACGTGGCCATTCACCGCGACGTGCTGGCCAACCGCCACGAGACGCTACTCACCCTGCTACATGAGGCGGCGCACCGGGTAGGTCACCGTGGCGGTGGCCGCTGGAAGCCGATATTCGACTACCACGACCGGTCCCGTGGCTTCGAGCAACTACTGAGCGAGTTCGCCGCGCTGCTACTGGGCTTCCTGGCAGACGGCGCCGCCCTACCCGATCTGGTCGCCCTGCCGGACCCGGAGCCCGCAGCCGGGCGTCGGTTGTCCAGCGCACATGACCCCGAGGTGCCGAGAAGCCGCCGCGACCTGGCGCATCTGCTGACCGACCGCCTGCCGCACGCGCTGGCCGCCGGCCAGTTCAAAGACGTGAAGGACATGATCGCCTCCACCGCGGTGCACCCGGACTACTGGCGTACGTTGATCAACCCCAAGCGCGCCGGACACCGGCAGGTCAGGGGCGGCCGGGCCTGGGACTACGACAAGGTGGCGCTGCTGGCTGAGGCGGTCGGGGTGCATCCACCGGTGGCCTGGCTGGGCTACCACCTGTGTGAGGGGCCGATGCGCGGCCGTTGGCGCGAGCACTGGGGCAAGCCCGGCCCGTGGGCGCAGGGGATGCGCGACGTCACCTCGCGGGCGTGCAAGGAACTGGAGGCACTCGGGGGCGAGTACGCCGCACAGGTCCCAGCCCTGCGAGCCCTAGCCGACGGCCGGACAGCCATACCGGCCAACGACGACAGTTGGCAGGCGCCCGCCTGGGCCTTGATAGCTCTCGAACGGCAGCGACTCGGCCTCGACACCGACCCCACGTAACCCACGCTGCCAGCCACGCCGGATCACCGCGCCACCTGGCCGGTTCTCAAACCGCATCCATCGGTCGCCGCACCCGCTCCCCTAGGACAGCGGGTGACTCCGCCCGCGAGGCGGCCAGCGGTTCCGCCTGCGCCGACGCAGAACGGGCCGGCACCGTGGTGCGGCCAGCCACACGGCCTCGACGCCGGTCGCATAACCAGCATCTTGAACCCGCCGACCTCAAGCTCTAGTCCTATGCGCGCCAGCACCCATTCCTGAACCCGCATCCTCGCGCGGTACATCTCCCTGCCCTCAACAATACGAGCATAGCGGCAACTATTTATTGGCGGCAGGCGAAAGAAGGGTTACTTCAACATCGACGACTTGAAGTCGGCCAGGTTCAAATGTATATGTCATGAAGCGATCGAATTCCTCAAGCGCGGGGGGCCGCGGCAAACCTCGACCATGCAAAACACGCAGCAAGGACGTTCCATGCCGAAGATTCAAGTCGATGACAAAGTGATCGCCGCGCTCGGCGAGCGCGGCGAATTTGGCGACAGCTTCAACGATGTCATCCGAAAGGTGCTGGGGCTGCCGCGGCTCGAGTTTCGAATGGCGGATCCTCCACTCGCCGATCAAGGGCTCCTTGCCGAGATCCTGACTGCAGGTTATTTGCAGCCTGGGCAGATCGTGGCGTGGCACCGACCTCGCCTCAAGAAAACCTACTACGCCGCCGTTACCCCCGGCGGTCGCTTGATGACAAACGACGGGCATAGCTATGTCTCGCCGGACGCCTGCGCCTCCGCTGTGGCGGGCTACCCATGCAAGGGTTGGGGCACTTGGAAGACTGAAGCCGGCACGAGTCTGCAGGAATTGCGCGGCCGAGTTACGACTGAGACCGCCAATAGGCACGCCTATCAGGCACTGCGTGAGGACTAGCGGGTCCGGCTGGTCCGCGACGCCGCGGACGTGGTCGAGCACCCCACCCACCGCTCAAGTTCCCCCCGCAGGCCCGAGAATCGGTGGCCGTCTGGACGCCGGCCTGGATGGCACTGCGCGGTGTCGGCGGCCTGCTCAGTCCGGAAGGTCGGCCGATCGCCCCGATCGCCCCGATCGTCGCCGACTGCGACCTTCTCGCCGCACGGGTAGGCGAATCGGCCGGCACGACTCGCGTCCGCCTGGTCGACGGCGTCGTCCACCAGACCGAACGGGCCGATACCCCTGGGCAATTGACCAGCACGATCACGGCCACCCCGACGGCTACTACCGCCTCAACAGATGGAACTGGGAGTACGCCGAACCGCCCGCGCCGGGGCAGGTCACCTAGTCACCAGCCTGCCTGCCGCGAGCCATGCGGTGCTGTCCCCTGTCGGGAGAACAGCGGTCCAGCGGGACCGGGCTCCCATGCCGAGAGCCCATCAACCGCATCTCAACCCAATCCGAGAGGAGGAGAACGTGGACCAGGACTGGCTGAATCTGCTCGATGTCACAACGGCGTGGGGCGAGGCCAGCCGCAGGAACGACACCGGGCTGCCCACCGACGACGAACTGTGGGCGCACGCCCGCCGCCACCGGGCCATCCGCCTGCACGAGAAGGTCGACGAGGACATCCTCACCGCCCTGCGTGACGCCTTCAACGACGGCCGCCAGCCTGACCGCATCGACATGGACGCGGTGGTCGCCGCGGTGAGCCGTCGCGGGCATCCCGCCGTGGTTAAGCACACCGGCGGCAACACCGCCACCATCTACGCCGGCACCACGCACACCGACCCCAACGGCATCGGCTGCTGGTCAATCGCCGCAGGAACAGGCTGGTTCGAGGCACCGGGCCGTCGAAAGCCCGTCGCCGACACGAGCGAGTTCACCATAGGGCCCGATGGCGGGACCAGCTGGAGCGTCGACGTACCCGAGCACACCACCACAGCACAGGTCGCCGGGCTGATCATCGCCGCCATCGAGGAGGTCGAGCAACGACGGGCCCGCCTGGCCTAAGCCGCACTCGGCGCGGCTGGTGCTCTGGTCCGGGCGGTTGCCGCGCGGTATCCGGAACTCGGCACGGCGATGCCGGACCCTGGCGCAGAAGTCGTCCGCGAGGTTCGGAAACTGATCGCCGACTGGCTTCACGACCGGCTGCCCGCCCTGCGGGCCGCTCCCGCCCACCTCACCGCCCCGGCGGGTCGGATCCCGCCCACACCCGGAGGCAGGGACGAGACCGCCCTGGGCTCGTCCTCGTTCTGTCTAGGAAAGGACTAGAAAATGGTCGAGATCATGATCTGCCCCGTCTGCACGCAGCCGGTGGCAGACCAACCCGCCTCAGGCTTCGACAGCGCCTACCGCAGCGCTATCAACCCGTGGTGGCACCTCGCGACAGACACGCCCATCTGCCCAGCCAGCGACGGCAGCCTGTCCCAGCCCGTCTCCATCGAGGATGGGATGCCGGCCGAAGCAGCAACAACTGACTGGCTCGACACGATGCGCGAGCTGTTCGCACACGACGGCCCCTACAGCCCTAGCCGGCTGGGCGCTGCCATCGCGGCGGCTGGACACCTCGACCGTTGGCTACACATGGCAACCGGGCCGATCAGCGCCATGACGGCCCTGCCCACGCCCGCAGATGTCGCGTTCGTTATCGGCCACCTTCACCGGACCTCACGTCTGCTCGCCCGCGTGCACGCACAAACGCAGAGCTACCTTCTCGACTACGCCCACCAGCGGCGTCCTACCGGCTCCGGCGACCAAAACGGGACTTCAGGTGAGGTCATCGACGTAGCCGACGAGGTCCGGGTGCTGCTGCAGGATGCCGCAGAACTCTCCGCCGCCTCGGCGCGAGAGACAGGCATTGCCTGGTCCTACGCCCGCAAAATCGCGGCGGCCACGGCAACCTGGCCCGCGACCGTACCCCCATCGCCAACCGACAAGCACGATGCTTCACCAGATCTGCCTACCGGCACGACCTGGCGAGCCCTGACGAACCTCGCTCGACGGCTCTGGCGGCAGACACGGCCCCGATCAACCCGCAATCACCTGACGTCGGAGGCCAAGACCAACCAGCGCACGTCAGACATGTTCGAAGCATCCGCCGAACTCCTAGCCGCGCAGATCAGCTCCGCCTTTGGAGACGAGGCGACCTTCAGCCCTCAACTGACCCAGACCGCCGCCCGATCCATGGGCACCCTGATCAGCTACCTGGCGAACTGCCTCGGCGGGGCCCGGGCCACCGCCGTCCCCACGGCCCGGGATCTGGCCGATCTGGCTACCTCCCTGACCTATTTCACGCACACCCTGAGTGGAGGGCTCCGCCACCTCGCCGACAGCCCTCGGAGCCTCGACGGCTATGGCCTCGACGAAACCCACGCCTACGCGGCGCGGGCTTCGCTCAACGAAGCGATCAACGGGTTGAGCTTCACCGCGCAGCACCTCGGCGCCGCCTCCTACGCCACGGCTGGTCTTGACCTGCCGGAGGATCACCAGTGAGCAGCGATAGAACGCAGCCAGACGAAAGCGACACGAAGCCGCCCCGCACGGCTGTGGTCGACCGCAGCTTCGGCGAGCACCGGGAAGGCTATGCCCTCACTGAGATCCGCTGAATCGACGACCACCTCGTGCGCGTCCGGATCCACCGAGATGCCTACCCGAACCAGAGCTACGCCTTAGTGGAGGTGTTCACCCCCCACTAGCGGCGCTCTCCAGCGGACGTACGTGACCTGGGGCTCTGGCCGCCGCCTTGAATCGTCGACTTGCTCACCCGCACCCCGAGGCGCCGACTTGATCTACGACAAGAGATGAGCGTCGATCAGGGCGTCATCGCCCGGCCCGCTCCATCAGGGCACCACACAGCCGAGTCGGACGGACGGTGACTCGCCTGACCCAAACGATGGAAGGTCACCCGCATGTTCGACCGGAGCCGAAACCGCCCGTCCCACCAGGCCCGCGTTCCCAGTGACGTCACCGACCCGCTGCTGTGGCGGCAGGCCGTCGACGTCCTCACCGCCCATCAGCGCGGGCCCGACGACCGATGTGTCAACCTGCAGTGCGCCGACCAAGTCGGACCGTGTCTGGCCGCACGGCTCGCGCAGCGAGCGATGCGGGTCTCTCGCGCGACGCTGTCACAGGTGGCTCGCCCACCCGCTCCCACTGCCACCAACCGCCGGCTGCCGCTGCAGCAGAGGCGCGACCCAGGACGCCTCGTCGGCTGGTTCACCGCCGGTCTCGGCGCCACGGCTACGCACCTGCGACCTCGGATCCCGCAGCGGTTGCCACGCCGGATTCCCGGAGCGGCGCTGGCCGCCGCCGCATAGGTCCAGGCGTACCGATTCTGATCCATGCCCCGCATCAAGGGACCGGGCGAGACGCGGCTGCTGCACGGCGAGCGGGGCGCACGAAAACGTCCGTAACACACAAGGAGGCACGCTTCATGGGAACCCCCTGCTACGTCGGTTTCACCGACCCCGACCGACCAGAAACCGTGCACGCACGCTTCGTCCAGTTCGATGGCAATCCCGGCTCCCTCATCCCGCAGCTGCGCGGCATTTGGACGACCACCGCGAGCCGCGACACAAAGGCCCTCATCGACGCGGTCCTTGCCCACGACTGGGAGTACCTCGCACCCGACATCAGCCCGTCCTGTGTGCCCGGCCCCGCCGGGTTCAGCGGACAACGCCCGATCGCGGGAGTGGGGATGACGTTGGGCGACGTCGGACCCCAGTCCCTCACGCTCTTCACGCTCGATCGCACCATCGACCTCGGTGCCTCGTGGATCTACCTAATCAACGCCGCCGACAACAATGTGGCCGTGCACAGCGGCAGTGGCGAGCTGGTTGGCGTCCATTCCCTCGGGTGAGCCCCAGGGGCGGGGCGCGTCGCGACGTGCACACTCGCCTCGCCTCGCCTCGCCGCGTCGAGCGGCTGGTTGGCGAGCGCACCTATCCCGCACATCCATGGCAGATCTCCGCCCAGATCAGCGCGACGCAGACCGACTTCACGCGATCCAGTACTGACGGCAATGACCGCGCACCGGGCTTGCCTGGGCATCGCAGTAACCCGAAACTAACGAACAGGGAGAGTCTGGATTTGGACGCGTTCCACAACAGAGAGATACTCAAGACTACCGGCCAGAGCGGTCATACCTACGTGGCAACGGTGATACGTCAGCCGGAAGACAAGGGCGAGGGCGACAGCAAACTCCAGAAGGTCGCTATCGCTTCCACAAAACTGTGCGGACACATCAATAGGATCTGCGCGATATGCGCCCCGTCCTGGGAGCAGGACTGGGTAATCCTATACGACCGCACTGAAGGTGGTCGGCTACTCAAAAGCCGCCTGTGACATCTTCCAGTATCCCGGCCTGTTCCAGGAAACATCTGGACAGGTCCGGAACACTGCCGGGGCACCTACGGGCCACCTTTACCGGCTAACCAGAGCCGCAACCGGCGGGGCCGAACCAAATGTGGAGGGATGACCAATGCCTGCCAGGGCGCCAACATCGCCACCATCCGAACCTATATTTATCGATCGTTACGGACTGCCTTACATCGAGGCTTCTTGGGGGCTGATGTACCTGTCGCCCTGCTGCCTCGCCGCGGTCACCATCTCCATCGACGACAGGGCACTGTATTGCAAGAGATGCTACGAGGAGGTCGACGAACTCCTGAGTGGCATCCCCGTGCCACATGAACCCGCACTGCCGCTCAAGGAATACGAGCACCAGGATATGAAAACTCCGGCGGCTCCGCTTTGAGGTGCGGACGGAACGCACTGAGCCCACCGAAAGAACTGGGCACCGCCCCATGAGGCAGAACCGCCGCCGAGCGACGTCACCCCGTAGCCCGCTGCCTGCCCGGGCCACCGAACAAGAAAGAGCAGTCCGAACGACCACCGACATTCAACAAGCCGGTCCGCCAGCATCGGCTCGCCAGCTCGGCCACCAACTCCACCGAACTGCGGCAATCTGCACCGAATCACGTCGGCATCGTTCGGGAGACCCTGACCGGTCGAGGATCGGCCGTCCTCACCCCTGGGTCCACGGCCACTGAACGCCCCAACGCCAGATGTCCACGTCTGCCCGTACCTGGTACGGCGCGACCTTCACCCCCACCTCCGAGCAGGGAGCACATCGTGATTGAAACCCATCTCGTCCTGAAGTACTGCGGCGAGCGGATCAACGCTCAGGCGCTGACCGACGCCGTGCGCGCCGACACCAGCCAACCGACCGTGGCCTCGGAACTGCGCGACGCGCTCACCGCACTCAGCAGCACCGAGATACAACTCGCCGAGCTCGTTTCCAAGATCGACGGAAGCCTCCGGGAGGTCGGGCAGGTCCTCGCCGCCGGTGCGGACGACCTGATCCCTCCCATCGAGACGACCGGCGTACTCCAGGCGCGAGGGCCCCGCTTCGACACGCTGCTCGCCAGGCGCGCCGCGCAGATCGAACACCTGCGGGCCATCACCCGGCTCTGGATGGCACAGCGCCCCGAACCGGCCACGAGCATCCCGCAGTGAGTCCCGCAAGACCACCGGCTCGACCGGCCGGGGTCAACCGGCCCCGTCATCGACAGCACCATCAGCACCCACCCTCATGAAGGAGAGCACATGCACCACCTACACGATCCGTTCATCCGTCGCGGGCACAACGGGCCAACCCGACGAGACCATGGGGACGTGAGCGACACCCACCCGCAGGCGCGGAGGTGGTGGTCCTGATGTCCACCTGGAGCCTGATCGGCCGCATCCACGACAACGGGTACACCTTCGACGCCGTTCCCTTCGACGCCGCAGATCAGCCCGAGATGGTTTCGTGGCTCCGATGGATGTGGGCCGACATGTTCGACAGCAAGACCGACGAGTTCATCAAAGGCATGCTGAGGCAGGGGCGGGACTCCGCCACCGCGTCACGGCCGGCCAAGGTCCAGGGCGACCTGCGTAGCGCGACCTCGCTCAACGTCGCCGAGTGGCTGTACCTCATCGACCCGCGCACAGAGCAGATCCTGGTCTACGAGGCCACGATCCACGACCGATGGCTGCACCACAGCATGCACCCACTCCGGACGTTGCCACATAACCTGCCGATCGGTAGCGGCAGCGACGATCCGGAATCGCATTGGTGGCGGCCGGCTGCTGTAGGCCTGCGCGGGCAGTACATGAGCTGGCCCGTGCGCATCTTGGAAAGCAATCGCGGGCAAGGGCAGATCATCGTCAAGCTCGACTTGGCCACCCTGAGCGACATTCTCACGGTCACGTTCACGCTCGACCTCGACCGCGCCGACGGCATGCCCGATGTTGGCATAACGGCCGACGGCACAGTCACCGTGACCTGGTACCCGGGCACGGACCACGAGCAGGTCCAGCGCATCACGGCCGACGCCAACGAAGAACTCGTCATCGGACCGCACATCCTGCCCTGGACGCTGCCCGAGGAACAGGTTCTCGACTACGACTTCCGCACGGTCTCGGCTGTGGGTCCGGTGCGACGGTGGGTGTCACAGGACGAGTTCCGGACCCAGCATCCGGACATCCCCGCATTCCCCCTGTCGACGATCTGTGCCGCGATCATCGGCCTGTCACCGCACGCACCGGCCGTCCTCGGCACGAACCGCACGCCACACGTGGTGTGGCTGGTCGCGCCGACACACGCCCTGATGGTCACACCCACCTTCGGTGACGGCCGGCCCGGACGCGGCGGCGTCGCTCTGCCCCGCCCCCTGGCCGGCACCTGGGCGGCGGACCCGAACGTCGCCGTGCTGTCCCCGCTCGAGGTCACCGCCGCCTGCCTGAACCTGCACCACCTGCCGTCGTAACCGCGACGGCTCATTTCGCCCGTTCAACCTGACGCGATCGCCCCGGCCGGGGCCCGAACACCTGCTGCGCCGGCCGGCTGGCCGGTCCATGTCAGCAGGAGCGGTCTCGGCCGGGGCGTCGGGTCCGCCCGCGCGCACCGTCGCGCAGAAGGACTGACCATGTTCCCGAATCCAGACCCCGTTGGTAGCGCCGTACGGTGCCTGGCCCTGACGAGGCGGTGACGACCCCGTGGACGACGCCTTCCTACAGCGGGCAGCCGGCGCCGCCGGCTACCACCTCACCTCCGACCGGCTGACCCCGGCCGCTATCGAGCAACCCGAGCACGTCGCGAAGTGGATCGCCGCAGCCGCCCGCTATACCGCGACGAGCAGGACCCACCGCCTGCTGACCGAGGCCGCGAAGCAGTTGCGGGACCGGCTCGCCGGCAGGCCCCCATCGCAGCTCATCGAGGACGCCGAAGCGCTCGCCGCCGTGTGCGACCTGCTGGCCGAGATCGACGAGGACCTCCACGAGGCCCTGCGCGACATCGGCAGCCGCAGCGTCATCCTCGCGCAGCTCGACCGGCCGCCGCTGATCGACGACCCGGCGGCCACCGCCCTGCCCGCGGCCCTGACCGGACGGCAGGAGGCCGGCGGCGACGGTGATGGCCTGGCTGCCCGGACGCACCACGTCACCTCCGGCAACCCGCTGCCACCGGGCCGCCGCCGTCCCCGCCGCCCTCCCCAGTAGCGGGCCCCGACCGGACAGACGAGCAACTCGACCGCCTTCTCAACCGTCACCCGACCCCGCGCTTTCCGGCACCGGGTGGCCCTTCCGTGCGCAAGGAGCGAAACGACAATGACCCGCCGACTTTGGTGGCGTGTGGAGGAGATCCTTCCACTGGCCGAACACGCCTGCGCCGCCCTTAAGCACCGCGACCCCCACCAGGCAGACGTCCGCGGCTGGTCGGAGCCCGGGCTGATGTGGTCACGCGACGACCACGGCGACTGGCTGTCCTCCAACGGCCTCCCCGGCTGGCACGGCCCCGACGGCGCCGAGCACCGGGTGCGAGCCGAAACCTGGACCCACACCGCCACCGGCGCCAGCGGCAACCCCCCGCCCTCCGATGACCACGACAACGGGTTCCTACCCCTGCAGGTGGTGCACATAGACGGGCGTCGCGACCTGATCGGCCTACTCCGGTTCGCCCAGGATCAGGAGGTGCAGTGGCTGGGGGTCGATCCCCGCCTCGCCAGCAGGCACAGCAACGACCGGTACCTCCTGTCACAGAGCCGGGGCGACATCCTTCCCCCCGACGCGACCTGGGTACCGGCGACGGTCACCTGTCCCATCGTTCCCGGGGGCCCGTATCGGGCGTTGGTCGCCGACGGATACACCGCCCTGGACGGCGGTCTGCTGTGCCGGTTCCCCAGAGCCGAGGTGGAGCGCATGGTGCAACTGCCGCCCGACTTGCCCGGCGAGTACCCGGTTTTGCATGTTTCCGAAACCGTCGCGATCGAGCTGTGGGACACGGGGGCCGTCGGCGAGGAACCCAATTCGTGGGTCGAGGTCGACCGGATACCGGGGACGCCGATGGCTGCTACGCCATCGGCGCCTACCGGTGGCGCTGGACCCCCGCGAACGCCGAGGACCGCTCGTGAGCGCCCGCCGGGCCACGCGCGGGCCGGGCACTGCGAATCCCGCCGACGACCCCGCCTTCCGGCGCGCGCTGCAGCGGCGTGTCGGCGCCCTGGCCGCAACGGTCACCCTGAAAGACCCCACCGGTGGCCTAAGTCCGACGGCCCAGCGGGAACGGCGAGAGCAGGTAGCCTCCGCCTGGCTCTACATGACCTGCGTCGCCGCCTGGGCCGAGGACCATCACCTCGTGGAGCCGCCGCTGCTGCGCACCAGCCCGCCCGGGGTGGTGCGGAACGCGGCGAGCGCGCCGCTGTGGCTCGGCCGGGCCTTCGAAGCCCTCACCCGGCACCCGGCGACCCAATGGCTGCTGCACCCGGAGTACAACCCGATGCTGTGGGCCGGCGCGCCCAGCGCCACCGCCTGCCACGAGTTGATCGACTGGTGGGCCACCCAGGCACCGTCGCTGGCCTGGCCCGACCAGCGCGGCTACCCGCCGTCGATCAGCGGCTGGGCCATCGGTGACCTGCTGCAAATCCTGTCGCCCGAGCGGCGGGCCCGCCACGCCCTGGTGCAGACCTCACACTTCGTCGCGGACTTCATCCTCGACCTGACGCTTCACCCCGCAGCCATCACCTTCCGTGACGAGCCGGTGCTGCGGCTGGTCGACCCGACCGCCGGCACCGGCAACTACCTTGTCCGCACCGTCGACTATCTCTGGCAGTGGTACACCACCGGCCGCATGGATCCCCGATCCGTGAGACAAACAGCCGTCACCGGCGGGCAGGCTCACAGGCCGGAGGAAGCGATCCGCCGGATCCTCGCCGGCGTCGACGGCGTCGACATCGACCCGCTGACCGCAGCGGTCGCCCGGTTACGGATAACCGTCTACCTGGGACACCTGTTGGCTGAAGCCGGGGTGCTCCCGCGACCCCTGCGCCTTGCCGCCATTCCCGCCTGAGTAACCCCACGCATCGCGGTGGGCGACTCGCTACTCATGGGCAAGATCAGCCGCGCCGAGTACCGCCGGCTGCATCCGCACCTGGTGGACCTGCCCGGTGCGGCGTTCCCGCTGGCCGACTTCAGTTGGCCGCAGGCCGCCACGGCGCCGCCAATGCCCGCTCGGCAACCACTGCGCTAGACCCGACCGCCGGAACTGAGCAGATCACCGCCCGACGAGCCCAGCGGAGATCGACACCGCTCGCTCGGAGCGGTGTGTCACGGCGCGCTCAAGTCCAGAGCCGCTGCTGTTCATCCCTATTCGCCGCTCGGTTTCCGCTATCGCGGCCGAGCCGCACCTAACTCAAAGGAGGACCACTGTGCTGCACGCTGATACCCGCGCCGCCATACCGGCGGTGCTAACCGGTGTTGAGTCAGCCGCCCATCAGTACGGCTGGGACCAGCCCCCGATCGTGTTCGGCATGTTCGGCCGCGTCGACCTGGCCAACAGCTCCAGCCGCGGGACGATCGAGGTCGACCCGACCCTGGCCGCACCCGACCTGTGGACCACGCCCGACCCGACCCAGCCCGACGAGTCGCTGCCCGTACCGGTCGTACTGCAACGCCTCGCCCGCGAACTCGCCGCACCGGGCACCCAAGCGTGGCTGCAGCACTGGCTTCGGCAAGACGGCCGCGTCTGCATCGGATTCGGACTGAGCTTTGAGGCCTGGGCCGCACCCATGATGCCTGATTACCGGCGCGGCGACCTCGCCAAGGCACCCGCAGCGCTTCGCCGGGAGGTCCGCATAGTCGCCGCCGTCGACACCGACCTCGGCTTACACCGAGTCTCGCGGCTAAACGGCGACCAAACGCCCACCGCGCGTAGCTGGCCCGAGCTGCCGCCTTGGAGCCGTCGCCGCGGAATTGTCCTCGGCCTACGCGCCCTAACCGAGCTGGCAAAACGCGTCTAAGACCGTTCCCGCCCCATCGGGACTACCTCAGGCGCCCGTCCCGGCCCGCTCGCGGTGATGGCGGGGGCGAGCGTGCGTCACAGCCCGCGCCGAATCAGTAGATCCGAAAGGAGCATTGCTCGCACGGCCGTCGGTGCCGTCACAGGTTGGGCTGGCTTTCAACGAAACCCTGCCAAGGGACTCAGGAGGCAATCCGATGCAACCACCCGATCCTCGCGTAGCCTTCTACGCCGACCACATCATGACAGAGATCAATGGCGATATAGCCGAAGGGATCGTGCCACCCGGCGTCGGCAACTTCGCCGACCTGCACCGCTATCTCGACGCGAACGACTATCTCGAAGACGCCGCCGTGCCGTACCGCAATCAGGCGGACCGCGATCTCGTCAGCGCCGTCCAGAACGAGGTCAGCCGGCGGCTACGTACGCCGGGCCGCACCTTCTGCACCTATCGCCGCTGCGCCTTCAACGCGCACGATCACACCACCACTGTGAGCCCGAACGGGCAGCACCTGGACAGCGACGTTCCGCTGCATTGCGGCGGCTGCGGCCAACCCGCACACTACGACGCCCGGCTGGAGGACTACCGGCACGACGATCCTGCCGTGCCCGACTGCTTCCTCATCCGCCGAGACAGCGGGGGCATGGGGAGATTTGGGCCGCACCACGTCCGTGCACCCGGAGACGGGTGCGCAGACTCAACTTCCGGACAGGAGATCCCATGACCCCAGCAATCCCAGTGATGCGCATCCTGGCGTATGTGATAGCCGACTCGCTGCTGGAGGAGCTCACCCGTGAGGAGCTGGTCATCGCCGCCGCGGAGCGGGGCGTCTCACTTATTAACCCGGAGATGACCGACGAGCAGATCCGCACGGTGATTCGCCGCCACGCCGCCGACAAGGCACGACGCGACGGACTGCCGGTCGATGACCTGCCGACCCTCACCGCCGCCGAAGGCCGGGACCTCGGCCGGCGCCTCGCCGGCGGCGGACCCCGTCCACAGGCAGCACCGGGCGGGACACGGCCGCCGACCCAGCCCCGGCTCGATCCGGATCTAACAGACGATGCATGAGCCGAGGGGATCGAACGCCTCACCGCCACGTACGCCGCACCCGGCGCCGCCAATCCCGGCCTGGATGCACTTGATCTAGCACCAGTGTGGTGCGTTCATCGTGGTCATTGTCCCGGCCTCTGAGGTGGCGGGGTGGCCAACTACGCCGCACTACGTCACGGCAGCCTTCGCCGCCGTGAGTTGACAGTTCTCACCACCGGGGTGTGGTGGCAAGACCCCTGCTCGGGGCCGGGCCGACGCACCCGTTTCCGCTGCGCGGACATTGCACGACGCCCGCGCATCCGGAGACGGGTGCGCGGGCCCTATTTCCGATCAGGAGATCCCATGACCCCAGCAACCCCACCCGCACCGCCTGCCGGCGCCGGCTCGGGCACCGCCGCCCCACCCGGGGCGGGCAGCTCTCGATCCGGGTACCTCTACCGGCAGGTCGCCCTCTATCTGGCCAGCGAACCCGACAGCGTCCTGAAGGTCGGCGACGTGACGAAGGCGATCGGGGCCCCGTCGTCCGGCGCTGTGTTCGAGGCGTTGAAGCGGATGGCTGCCGCCGGATACGCCACCCATCAGACCACCCCACACCGGTTCCAGATCACCCAGTCCGGCATCGACGCCGCCGGCAACCTGCCACCCACGCCGCGGGCGGGCGGCGCGGGCGGGCGGAGGTCGCGACGGCACTCCGTCGCCCGCCCCAATGGTGACCTGTACTTCCCCCGCAATCTGGCCGGCGCGGCGGATGTCGACGTACTGCGCCGGCTGCGTGACAAGCGCATCCCCGTGCTGCTATACGGGCCACCGGGCACCGGCAAGACCGCCATGGTCGAGGCCGCCTTCGACGACCTGCTGACCGTGGCCGGCACGGGCGACACGGTCGTGGAGGATTTCCTCGGCAACTTCATCCCGCTTGCCGGCGGCGGCTACGAGTGGGTCTACGGCCCGCTGGTGACCGCGATGCGGGAAGGCCGGGTGCTGCTGGTCGACGACGCCACCCTGATCCCGCCCAAGGTCCTCGCCGTGTTGTACCCGGCCATGGACGGCCGACGGGTCATCACCATTCCCGGCTACCGCAACGAACGGGTCGAAGCCGTCGACGGGTTCTACGTCGTGGCCGGGCACAACCCCGGCGTGCACGGGGCGGTCCTCACCGAGGCCCTCGCCTCCCGGTTCGAGGTGCACATCGAGGTCACCACCGACTGGGACCTCGCCCGCTTCCTGGGGGTGCCTGCCGCTGCGGTCGACGCCGCTATCGCTCTCAACCAGCACAGGAGCAGCGGGAAGGTGAGCTGGGCGCCTCAGCTGCGCGAAGGGCTGGGCTTCACCCGGGTGCGCAAGACCCTCGGCCTGCCCGCCGCCGTCGCCAACCTCGCCGGCCGCGCCCCAGAGGACGACCGCGCCGAAGTCATCGCCGTCCTGTCGCAGCACTTCAACACCACCGTCACCGCGCTGTCGCTGGGCAAGCAGCGCTAACCCGGAAAGGGATTCCTCTTATGCATCCGAGCACACACTTGCACCCGGCCGCTGGCGCGCACACCGCCGCCGACCCGGCCTGGGCCGACTGGGACCTGGCCTGGACCCGCCAGATCCGTACCCTGACCGGACGCACCGACCTGAGCGTGGTCGTCGCGCCCGGCGCCGGCGGCGGAGCACCCGCCTGCTTCTACCCCGACACCGGCCGCGTCGAGGTCGACGCCACCCACATCGGTGACCCCACCATCGCCAACCCCCACCGGGCCGGACACAAGAAACTCGCCCCCACCGGCTATGGGCTCCTCGTCCACGAGGCCGGCCACGCCGCGCACAGCCGCTGGCGCGCACCGACCGGCACGCCACCGGTCCTCGCCGCGGTCGCCGACCTACTGGAGGAATCCCGCGCCGAAGGCCGCCAACGCGGCCGCCGCCGCAGCGACCGGCGCTGGCTGCGGCACACCGTCCAAACGCTGATCAGCCCCGACGACGCCCCCGTCGACGACGTGTGGCACGCCGGCCAGCTCGCCGGGCTACTCCTCGCCCGCGTCGACGCCCGCGTCCTGACCAGCAAAGACGTCCGGGCCGTGCGCGCGGCGGTCACCTCTGTCCTCGGACGCGACCGGCTCGCCCAGCTGCGGGATGTGTGGCGGCAAGCGCACACCTGCGACGACGACGACGCCGACGCCATGATCCAGCTCGCCCGGCGGTGGTGCCGCATCCTCAACATCAACCCAGATCTGCAACCCACCCTGCCCCCGGTTGACCTCGGCGTGTTCCCGGGCGCCCTCGCCGAAGCCCTCGGCGGCTACCTCGCCGCCACCGCCGGACTCACCCCGGGTGACTACCTCACCCAGTTGGTCGCCGACCGGCACGCCGCCCCCGCGACCTGGACCCGCCGCGACCCCACCCCAGACGAGCAGCGGGCCGCCCGGCACCTGACCGCCCGACTGCGCCAGGCCCGCACCAACAGCCTCGAACCGGCCACACGACCGTCGGCCATCCCACCCGGGCGCCTACGCACCCGGGCCGCGATCACCGCCGACGCCCAACGCGCCGCCGGGCAACTGCCCACCGCCACCCCTTGGCAGCAACGGACCACCGAGCGTCCGCACAAACCGGCCCTGCACCTGGCCGTGCTCGTCGACGTGTCCGGCTCAATGCGCCGCTACACCGCCCCGATGTCATCGGCCGGCTGGATCCTCGCCAACGGGGCACGCGGCAGCGACGCGACAACCACCACAATCGCGTTCGCCGAGGCCGTCACCGTCGTGGTACCACCACGGCAGCGGCCCACCCAGGTATCCCAGATGGAAGCCGTCGGCGGTACCAGCACCTTCATCGAGGCAGTCAAGCTCGCCGACCAGCTCCTCGACCTACGCCGTCCAAGAACGGTCCGCATGCTCGCAGTCGTCTCCGACGGCGACCTACCCGACCGCGAACCTGCGCAACGGCTCATCAGCACCCTGCACCGCGACGGCTGTGCCGTGCTGTGGCTGCGCCCGGCCAACCTTCGCGGCCACACCTACCGCGACACCACCACCATCACCGTCGACGACCCCGTCGAGGCAATCACCCACATCGCCAACGCCGCCGTCACCGCCCTCGAAACGGCGTGACACGACCCTCGGCGGCCCTGCGTCGATGTTCCGCCGGCTCACTCGCGATGCAGGAACCGCGACGGCTACCCCGAGCAATGGCTTGATCTTTCCGCAGAGTCGGGCGTCGATCAACCGGTCATCGCCTGGGCAGGCGAGCCACGGGCCCGGACGCCTCCAGGTCCATGGCTCGCCGCTGCGGCGCCCACCCTGCCGACCAACGTCAGCTGATCCGGCACTGCCCGCGCCCGATCCCGCCATGTCCGGGGTTCGAACATCGAGTGGCTCCGGCACTCAGCCGGCCACCGAACAAACCGAAGGAGCGAACGTGACCGAGACTACGGCCAACGCCCTGATACGGCTGCCGCACACCGGGCTGCGAGTACCCGACACCAGCCTGTCCGTCACCGCGTACAGGGAATTGACCACCAGCGACGGGGTGGCGTTCACGGCGAACCTGCGGGTCGACAGCAAGATCGTTGGCACGATCGAAAACGAGGGGCACGGCGGCATGACCCTGCTGCAACCCCGCGATTGGCGCACGTACGGCGAGAAGCAGATTGAGGCGTACGCCGCCCGGTGCCGCACCGAGGAAGGCACTGCGGTCACCGCCGAGCATCTGCTCGACGAGCTGATCGAGGAGGCCGACTGGGCGCGCAAGGCGCGCGGTGCTGCGGCCAAGCAGCGGCTGCTACTGCGCCTGATGGACCACATCCTCGAGAACGGCTCGGAACGCGCCGACTGGCCGCCCTACCCCCGGTATCGGACCGACAGTCCGATGCCGGTCAGCGAGACGCAGTGGAACGCGCTGCGGGACGAGCTGCTGGACCGGACGCCGCCGGGGCCGCACGGTTGGTGGCAGGGCTGGCACGAGGGCCGGTGGCGGGACGTCACCCCACGGCCGCAGGGCGTACGGACCGACCTGTACGGCTGACCGAGCAGGCAATACATGGGCAACACCCGGTGAGGCTCCTCGGCGACAACGACGAAACGGTCAAGATCCGGTGCACTCTTCGGACGCAACGAGCCTGACCCCGCTCACCCGGGAACCGGCACACCCCTTTCCCGAGCCCGCCGCCCGTACTGGGGGCGGGCCGCTCACGTACACCAACACCAGGCAGGAGAAGACCGAGTCGTGCTCGCACCCACTACCCAAGAGAGCATCGTCGCTGCTCTCACGCATACCGAGAACGTTGTCGACCAGCACGCGGGCTGGAACGTCGGTCCGGTGCTGATCGGCGTGTTCCACCAGCCCCACCGCGACGGCCCACGGATCGAGGTAGTTCCGTTCCCCCTCGGACCAGCCATCTGGACGGTGGCACACCCGCACCGAGCTAGGACCAATCTGCCCGTGCCAATGGTGCTGCGAGCCGTGGTCGACGTCGTCGCCTCACCGCTGGGGTCAGCCTGGCTGCCTGGCTGGCTGCACCAGGACGGCCGCGCCCTCCTCGCCGTCGGGTTCATCTGTGAGGGCTGGACGACCTCCGGCTACACCGGTTACCAGTACGGCGACCTCGACGCGGTGCCGGCCATGGCCGACCACGAGGTCCGCACGGTTACCGCGTACGACACTGACGGCCGCCTCTACCAGATCATCCGGGAGCGCGGCAGTCAGGCGGAAGTCACCGTGGAGAGCCAGCCGGCGCTGGCGCAACGACACAGTCACATCACCGACGCCCTCTACCGTCTGATCGCCGTCTGTTCCGGATAGCGGCACGCCCCGACCGCTGTGGCGCCGCCGCCGTATCGGAACGGACGGGACGCCGCCCGCCCGATCAGGCGCCACATCTCCCTACCCGCGCACGGGTCGCCTATCGCCGCCCGGTGTCCCCGGCCATGACCGACGCCGGCGCGGTGATGGTGCAAACGGCCTTGACCGACGGGCAGCGGCGCTGCCGCCAGCTCACTCCCCCGTACGGAATGGCCGGATCTCACGGGCGAGGACTTGATCCGCCCGCAGAGTCGAGCGTTGATCAGCTGCCGTGACCGTGCGGCAGACGACCGCGGGCCTCGATTCCTCCAGGCCCATTCGACCAACACCACGTCCCCACATCAGCCCTCAAGACAAACAACTACATGCAGTGGAAGGGAACGATGCACGCAACAATCAAGGCGGGACCGGAAACGCCTGTCAGGGGCGGTTTCCCCGGACTGCCGAATCTGCACGACGTACCGCGCTACCTCACCAGACACCTCAGGCCCAGCGACTACACCGTGATCATCGGAGACGCGATCTTACACGGAAGGCTTGAGGACATCCATGACGTCCTCGCGCGTGCCATGGCCAGTGTCGTTCGGTTCTGGATCGATCCCACGCACCAGCCAGGTGAGCCGCTGGCGCCCAAACGCATTCCGAGTCCTGATGCGGCAGAGGTTCAACGCTGGCTGCGGTGGCTGGATACAGCCCACGCCCGGGAACTCGCGCCCGATGTATCCGTGACCGAGTTCCACCGTGCCGATCCGAACTTCTGGGCGACGGTTCGTGATCTGGCCCGCGCCGCGCGCCTCGCCGCCGGCAAGGGGCGTGACGTGCCCCGACTGCTACCACCACACGCACAAGAGCTGACCGTCGCACCCCTTGCCACCGGCGAGGCGATGGTCGTCATCACCACCGGCGACGGGACGCGGATAGCCACCAAACCGCTGGCCCGGTGGCGACTCACTCCCAGCGAAGGCGGCACTCGCGCCGCGGCTGAGGTTCTCGCCGTCATCACCGAGGAAGTGACCCTCGCCCACGGCCCGCGAAGTCGCACGTAGGAGATTGGGACGCCCCAACAAACATCTACCTCAACCCCTTCTTCGACGTGACAAGCGACTCAAGCCACCGTCCTGCGCTCGCCGACATACAGGCGACCTACAACGAGAGAAAGCCCTATCGATGCTGTCAACAATCCAACGGGAAGCCATCCACAACGTCCTGTTCACGATCGACATGCAGGCCACCAACTCCCATCCATGGCCAGGACCCGTGGTGTTCGGCTGGCTCAAGGACTCCCCAGAGCGAGGCCACCCGGACCCGACCGCCCGACGGCTCGAACTAGTTCCGCTCAGGCTGGAGCCCGCCCAATGGCAGAAGTTCCCGGAAGGGCCGGTCGGCGGCCTCCGCCAAATCACCGAGGAAGCACATCACCCCATACACCAGGCGCGAAGTTCCGCCAACGCCGGCCGTACCGATCACAGGGCGCTGGCCTACCTGTTCATGTACCCGCAGCACATCGACCACGAAAGCTTCGGAAGAATCCCGGTGAGGTTCATCGACGCCATTGACACCGACGGCACCTGCTACACCCTCACCCATCTGCCGACTGAACCCCACGCGCTACTCACCAGGGTCGACGACACGGGCGGCCAGGAATTCTTCACCCTATTGAGGCGGTTGATGGACCTGTCGTATCCCGACCCCACGCAACGACCCTGACGATCAAAGGCACCCCCACGGCATCCCGACCAGTCGTTGCCCGTCCTCACCGCGCTGTACCGCTTGGGACACCACACGAGGACGCAAGGACCGAGCAACCCTGGCGGACGCCTCGCTCGGCGCCACCGACGCCAGGAGCACCGCGACGCAAAGGCCCCACAGTCGGCTGGCGAAACGGGGCAACAACCCGCCGCGCCGCCTCCGGTACCGCACGCCTCGCGCGGCCTCCAGGCAAGACCAACGGAGACTGCCGCCCTCCGATCTGACACGCCACCCCGTGACCGGCCGGCCCGTTACCGCGGGCCGGCCGGTCCAACCCCATGCGGCGGGCAAGCAGGCAGGGCGCTGAATCCGCAACTCCCCACGCGAATCAACACCGCGCGACACCTGACGCCCTCGTCGTCATCGCCCAACAAGTGGACACCACCAATGGCGCACGGAGACCAACATAGAGACTCAACGGTCACCCACGGTCCTACCAGCAGCCACTCGACAACGCGGCGCAGCGGACCATCATCTTTCCACAACCGACCGCACCACACGGACCCAGCCAACGACAGAAAGACCTACCGATGCTGTCACCAGCTCAGCGGGATGCCATCCTCCTGTGCCTGCACGCCCTCGACACGTACGCATCCTCCCAGCAGTGGCCCGGCCCCGTGCTGTTCGGCTGGATCCAGGAAAAACCAGTCCCGACCGACCCCGACCCGGCGGCCCTCACCGTCAAAATAGTTCCGATCGTCCTCGACCCCGACCTTTGGTGGGGCCATCCTGACGGGGCAATCGGCGCCCTGCGCCTCATCACTGAAGAGGCACACCACCCTCTCCAGCAGGCATATCTCGCCGCCATTGCCGGGCACACCGACGAGAAAATCCTGGCGTACCTATTCATGTATCCGCAACAGATTAGCCACGAAGACGTTGGCACCGTGGTGGCGAGATTCATTGACGTTGTCGACACTGACGACATCTGCCGCACCATCAAGCGCCTACCAAACGCACCGAATGCATTACTTGCCACGGTCGACGATCCGGGAGGGCACGAGGTCCTCACCCTACTGCGACGGCTGACCCACCTGACGCGCCCGGAGACTCCGCCGTCATCGTGACCGTCGCCGACTAGGCGCCGCTGCGCCGGTGGCAGGGATACCCGCGCGAGGAACTTCCCGCAGCCGTGAGACGCCGACGTGATGACCCTTGACCGGGACCTACCAGTTCGTCTCGGCAACGAGGCCGATCTGCGCGCCCACCATGGCCGGCCGGACCTCGCGCGACGTCCGGCCGCTGCCACAGAGCACCGCCAACCTGTGCCAGTAGCTCGCCCTGCCCAATCCCGGCCGGCATCAACGTCCCACGGGCGTCGGCCGGGCCGGCTTCCCACCGATTCGACTTCGACGGCACCACGAGGCACCCGCGCCGACAAACACCCGCGTTTGTCCCTGTGCCGTGCCCGAGGGCGACCGTGCGCGCATTCCGCCCTGCCCGTGGGCGCACCGGCAACACCACTCGCTCCCATGCCCTCGGCCGCCTGGCACCAGGGCTGATTCGTGTTGGAAGGAGATATCACGTGATCAGGCAACTATGGTTCGACCTTCTAGAGGCGCTCCACCTGGCTGAAGAAGTGGCAGTCGGAGAACATGTGCCTCACGGGGCGCAGGACGCGCCGCAGCCGTGGCTCGTCCTGGACGTCAACACCGGCGGCCTGTGGTTCACCCCGCACGATGCACCCAGGCCCCGGTCGCGGCGCCTGAGCGTTGTGCACGCCGACGGGCCAGTCCCACGGCAGGAGTGGCCGTTGTACCGGCGGTCGCTCACCGAGCCGGACCCGGACGGCGCCAACGTGCTACAGCAACTGCGCGACGCAGCCAGCGACGGGCGCCGCTGGCTGGTCTTGGACGCCTCCATACCGCCCAGGCTGCACACCCTCGCCGCCTACGAGACCGACACCGCCCCCGCACGGGCGACCTGGATCCCCGCCTACCTCACCATCGGCGGGCTCGGCCCCTACCCGGGCCAGATCGCGCGCGGCTACCAACACAGCGGCGCCCCGGTAGCGCGCTTCGAGCCGCAGACCGTGGTTCGTATCGCCGTCGATTCCGACGCCCGCGCCGCGCGCGACCCGGAGCGCCCGGCAGATCTACTGGTCCTGCGCGACTACGGCAACGGGTTGGAGGCGTTCCTGATGCGCGCGGCCGGCGCGGTGAGAGACCTCGACTACGGGCAACCGGCCGCGACCACGCCGGTGGGCATGAAGCCGATCCACGTCGACGGCGACGGCTGGTACCCCATTGTCGACAACCGCTGGCGGGCCACGCAGGTCAGACCCCCGATGATCCGCTCCTCCGGGACCGACGAGCACCTGACGAATCCGCCAGTGTTCGGCTCCCACGCTCCAGGCGGTGCCCGCTGCACGGTCTGCGGCGCCAGCGGCTACGACATCGCTTACCAGGAGTTGCCCTCAACAGCCGGCTACGGCACGGACACCTCGATCTGGTGCCGTATCTGCGGATCATCGGTGAGCTTCGCCGAAGAGGTTGGCTGGGCGACGCGCCGCGCCGTGTGGCCACCTACCCTGACAGTTCCCGGTGACGCCTTCCCGATGGACGGGGGCCCGCGATGACCGACGATCCGGGCAGGAGTGCGTTCGAGCGACGGTCCACGCCTCCCGGTCGTGGGCGTCCCAACGCAGATAGCCGCCCCGTCGTCGCCATCGACGTCGACGGCGTTCTCAACCCCGATCGACCGTCCACGGCCCGCGCCCTCGGCTACCTGCCGCACCACTACGACGGGCCCAGTCCGACCGGCGCGCAGGTGACCGGTGTCATCTGGCTGCACCCGCAGCATGGCGCCTGGTTGCGCGAACTTGCCGACCAGGGCGCCGACCTCGTGTGGTGTACGAGCTGGGGGCAACTGGCCAACTCGTGGCTCGCGCTACGCCTCGGTCTACCCACCGACCTGCCGGTGATCGACGTCGGCGAAGGTGGCGGCGTCCGGTTCGGCCGTCAGCCGAAACTCGGCCCGCTCTACAGGTACACCGGGCAGCGACCGGTCGTCGTCCTCGACGACGAGATCGGCGGCAAAGATCCGGACGAGGCCACCCGTCGCACCGCCGCCGGTACACCGACCCTGCTGGTCCCCATCGATCCGGGTATCGGCCTGCAACGCGCGCACATCGACCAGGTCGCAACCTGGCTGCGATCCCTACCCGCCCGCGCCGAGGTCCACCACCCACCACGGCGGCCGGCCACCCGGACCCGACACGGTGGTCTCGAACCAAGGGTCAAACCCGCGGGCGGGATTCACGCCAGCGGCGCCCATCCCGGCGCTCCGTGGAGCGACAGGGTTGTCCCCGCTCCTGAGCCGGAACACGGCGTTGACGAGGAGCCGACCGAGCGGCTCAGCGTCGGCGACCCGGTGCTACGCAAGTCGCGTCTGCTCTCCCGGCAGTGCGACACATGCGTATTCCGGCCCGGAAACCTGATGCAGCTGAGCGGCGGCCGGCTGCGCGACCTGGTAAATCAAACGCTGCGGGACGAATCGTTCATTATCTGCCACGAGACGTTGCCGTACGCCGGACCAGCCAATAATGCGGTCAAGCCGGCTATCTGCCGCGGGTTCGCCGACCGCTACTCGACACAGGCACTGCAGGTCATCGAGCGACTCTTCGGGTTCGTGGAGGTAGACCCACCCACCATCACGAAGTCCCCGGAGAGCGACGGCACGGTCGCAGACGAAACCCGTCACTGACGGACGATCCTATCGGGCGGTACGCCTGCCACGTTTCCCCGTTGGCAGGTGCGCATCCCAGCGCTTGACGCGGTCCCGCCTGCGGGCCGATGCCGGCCGCCCTCGTCACACACACCCGCAACGCGGACAGTCGCCATGCCGACATCCGCGTGAAGACGGGAAATTCCAACTCGAAATAGTCCCCAATCGTGGGCACCCACAACAACCTCTCGCAGCATCCATCAAGGAGGCGCCAGCACCATGGCCGGCACAGACGATTTCATGCGCCACCAGGATCAGAACATCGACCGCCTCGGCTGGGCGGTGATATTTGCGCTGACATATGTCTTTCCCCACCCAGGCGACACCGCACCGACCGCCCCGTTCGCCTACACCGTCGGACTCACCGCCCACGAATTTCCCGAACTCGTGATCACGGCCCTCGACGCACCACCCTCGCACGTGCTTCTCAACGACCTGGCCACGCGGGTCTGGGACCGCAATGAACGATTCACCCACGGCACGCGGATCACCGACCTCATCGCCGGCTACGACGCCATCATCGTCGACGGCGAGGCCACCTCGATCATCATCCCGCGCGCGGCGAATGCCCGGTACGGCGCCGACCAGGTGAAACTGCAACAGGTGGTCTGGCCCGACCCGCAGGGCAGGTTCCCCTGGGATCTCGGGTACGGGTACGACCAGGAGCGCCAGCCGCTGATCGGCAAGCCGTAGTCACACCTGTGTGCAAGCACAATCGAGCGTGGGGAGGCTCGGCTTGCGCCGAGCCTCCCGACGTCCCGGCGATAACTGATACCTCCAGCGTTGACTGCTCTGACTAAGATTGACGCTGATCAGGTACTCGTCGCGGCAACGAGATTCGGCCGACAGGGCCTGCGGCACGTGCAAATGGCCAGACGCGGCACGATGCAACTGATAGCCGATCATCCGGTGCCGGTGATCGCGGCGTGTCACCACGATGGAACGACCAACAGCGGAAGGCGAGTCGAGGTGGCTGATCGACCGCAGGGACAAGGCCGATCGCGGGGCGCCGGCCCGGCGGTGGGGTTAGCCGGGGCGGCGCTGCTGGTGGCCGCGGGTGTGATGGCTGCTGTGGCCAACTTTGTTCCGTGGCTGGTGGCGGCGGGGCTGGGCGCGCTGTCCGGGGCCGCAGGCTTGGCGGGCTCGGTCCAGTGGCAACGGCGCGCCGATCGTCGGGCGCGGGAGGACGCATGGGCGGCGGCCCTCAGGGACGGCCTGGCCGACCCAACCGCTACGGCTCCTGGCGAGGAGAGCGTGCTCGGGCTGCTGCTGCCTGAGCATCGGATCGTCCGGTACAGCGTTCAACACCAGTCACTGCTACGTGAGCTGCTGCGGTGGGCCGACGACCGGGGAAACATCACCGAGCGGGTGGTGTATGTCGAGGGGCCTGCGGGGTGCGGTAAGACCCGGCTGCTGGTCGAGTTCGCCGAGCAGGTACCGGCGCGGTGCGGCTGGGTGCGGCCCGGCTGCGGCGAAGCGGCGGTGGTGGCTGCGGCCGGGTTGGCCGTCCCTGCTGTGCTGCTCGTCGACGACGCCGACACCCGAGACGATGTGCCCGCACTGTTATCCGCCCTGGGCAAGTCCGGTGCGGGCATCGTGCGGGTGGTCCTGGTCGCCCGGACCTCGCAGTGGTGGCCCACGGTGCGGGCCGGCCTGCCCGCGCACGCCGTGACCGGCCTGCCATACCGGGCGCAGCTCGCTGTTCCGTCGATCGTGGGTGATGCTCGCAACCAGCAGCAGGTCTTCGACCAGGCGCTGCGGTACTTCACCCCGGAGGGGACCTTGCTCCCGCCGGCGACGCTGACCCCGCAGGATCCACCCCCTCCGGTTCTGTTGGTGCACGCCGCCGCGGCGTTCGCGTTCGCGGCGCGACACCACGGCGCGGTCGACCTCGACAGCGTGGTCGCTGACCTGTTCGCCCTCGAACGGGCGCGCTGGCGGTCCAGCCTTCGACAGGCGGGCCTAGACAATGTGCCGGGCGCGACCCTGCATGAGGCGCTGCTGCTGGCGGCGCTGGTGGGTGCCGTGGACGAACCTATGGCGCTGCGGCTGCTGGCCTGCCTACCCGCGCTGGCCGGCCCAGGCACGGCGGATACCCGCCGCCGAGTCGCGGACTGGCTTCGAGGCACATACCCGCAACGGGTCCCGGACTGGCTGGCCCCACACCTGCCCGCCGTCCTGATAGAGCAGCACGCGGCATACACGGTGGCGAACAGTCCCACCCTGGCCTCCGCTCTGGCGGCGGCCACCTCCACCGACGACAACCGCGCCCGCCATCTGATCACGTCGATCGGCCGCGCGATGAGCCACAGCCCCCAGGCCAACGATGCTTTGGCCGCGATCCTCGCCGCCGATCCATACCCGATGACTACGGCGGCGATCACGGCCACCACAGCCGCCGCCTTGTCCCTGGATCACGTCCTGGCCGCGAGCCTGGCTAAGAACGGGAAAGCCCTGACCGCCATACAGCTGCGGGACCTGCGCCGCATCATCCCAGAGCACGCAGAGCGACATCTGCTGGCCGCCACAACCGTTACCCTGCTCCGCGCCTATGTTGACCACAACACCGTCGATCCCAACCAACCGGACACCCTGCACATCCGCCACAACCTGGCCACTGTGCTGTTGGAGCAGGGGCGCTACGGGGAGGCGGCCGACGAACTCCGGTCGGTCTTGGCCGCCCAGATCAAGGTCCCGGGTCCCGACCACCCCGACACCCTGCACACTCGCTACAACCTGGCCGATATCCTGTACAAGCAGGGTCGTGACGGCGAGGCGGCCGACGAATTCCGGTCGGTACTGGCCTCCCGGATTGAGGTGCTGGGCCCCGACCACCAGGACACATTGAGCTCGCGCCACGCCCTGGCCACTGTGTTGTTGGATCGGGGTAGCTACGGCGAGGCAGCCGACGAGTACCGGTCGGTGTTGGCCGGTACTCGTCGAGGTGCTGGGCGCCAACCACCCGCACACACTGCTCACTCGTCAAAGCCTGGCCGGCATCCTCTCAGAGCAGGGTCGTGACGGCGAGGCGGCCGACGAGTTCCGGTCGGTATTGGCCTCCCGGATCGAGGTGCTGGGCCCCGACCACCCGGACACCCTCAACACTCGCCACAACCTAGCCATTCTGTTGTTGAAGCGGGGTAGCTACGGCGAGGCAGCCGACGAGTACCAGTCGGTGTTGGCCGCCCAGATCGAGGCGCTTGGCCCAAGCCACCCGAACACCCTGATTACTCGCGAAAACCTAGCCATAGTGCTATGGAAGCAGGGTCGTCGCGGCGAGGCGGCCGACGAACTCCGATTGGCGTTGGCCACCCGGATCGAGGTGCTGGGCCCCGACCACCCGGACACCCTCAACACTCGCCACAACCTAGCCACTCTGTTGTTGGATCGGGGTAGCTACGGCGAGGCAGCCGACGAGTACCAGTCGGTGTTGGTCGATCTCATGGAGGCGCTCGGCCCCAACCACCCGAACACACTGCGCACTCGCTATAGCCTAGCCACTGTGTACTGGAACCAGGGTCGTCGCGGCGAGGCGGCCGACGAGTACCGGTCGGTGTTGGCCGCCCGGATCGAAGTGCTGGGTCCCGACCACCCGGACACCCTGAACACTCGCCACAACCTGGCCAGCGTGCTGTCGGAGCAGGGTCGCTACGGCGAAGCGGCTGACGAACTCCGGTCGGTGTTGGCCGCCCAGATCGAGGCGCTTGGCCCGAACCACCTCACGACGGTCAGTACCCGACGAGCAATTGACCTGCTCGCCCAGCGCATCGCAACGGACGATCCGCGGCCGACGAAGCAGCCGTAGCCTGGCGAATACCGCCGCGTCGATCTGGAGTCTGCTGGATGAGCTGCGTCGTGCCAAGGAAGGTGCTTGAGCTTCGCTTGTGACCGGCCGTTCCTAAGCTGGGCACATGGCCAGACGAGTACGCCTCGCCTACTTACTGGTCTACCTCGGCCTCGTGGTCGCCGGGCCTGCCTTTGACCTTCACTGGTGGGTAGCGGCATTCGCTGGTGTCGTCGTGATGGTGCCCGTCGCCAGAGCGGATATCGTGACGACCAACCGGCAACGCATCGAGGTATCAACGACAGGCCTGCATAAGGATGTCGGTGTCTTCGGCGTCAACCGCCGGTATCTGACGGGGGGACCTGCAACCGGCACGGCGGTAGAGGTCAGTGGCTGGGCTGGTTGTTAAGCCGCTCTGTTGGGGGTTGGCGGTGGCGGGCCACCGGTTTCAGGGCTACGGCCGCGTCTCGCCTGGCTGTCGGGGGCCTGGCGGTATGTACCGGCTCACCGTGCGCCGACTTTTGCCGATCTTGGCGGCGATCTCGTCGCGGTTCATGTGAGGATCCACCTGTAGCCAGTACGCGACAGCGGCGGCGGTCGTCCCCGACGGTCGCGCGTCGCCGAGCTTTTCCCCGGAGTTCGGCACCTTTCCGGAGCTGCTGGGCGTCGGCGACGTAGTAGGCCGCTCGGCTTTCGACCTGCCGATGCTCGCGTCTGGCATGTGAGCCGGGCGAGCGTCCGCTGCCTGGGCTGCGTTTTGCGGCACGGCCGTACCAACATGCCCATGCTCTGGTCGTTTGGCTGTCGGCGGAGGCAGTGCGCTCGGTGGGTCAGTGGTGCGGGTAGGCGTCGCGTCGGGGGGCGGTACGGGTTGGGAGCGAGCCGGTGGCTCGTCCGGCCTCGTCGGGTTGTCGGTGGCGTTCGGCTTCTCTCGGCTGCGCATCGGCGGTGGTGAGGCTTGTTTCTGCCGCCGGAGTCTGTTCCGGAGTCCCCCGGGCCGGGCGTGGGCGGAACCGGCGAGGATGCGCGCTGGGGCGAGGTCGGCGGCGACGAGGTTGGTCAGGGCGTCGTAGTCGGCGGAGTTGGCTAGCCGGGTGGCGATTTCGTTGAGGTCGTAGACGTGCACGGCGATGGTGGCGGTGGTGGGGTCGACGGCGGCTTTGATCTTGCTGTGGAGGATCTCGGCGATGGCGGCGTCGCGGCGTTCGCGGTGTAGCTGACTGTGGGCGGCGGCCAACGAGTCGTACAGCCCGAGCCCTGGGTCGGCCTTGGCCAGCGCCCGGGCTCGGCGGGTGAGTAGTGGGTGGCACAGCCAGTGGCCGACCAGTTCGTAGGCGGGAGTGGTCGGCGGAAGGGCGCCGCGGGCGCGGAGCCGGTCCCGGCGTTGGTTTTCCACGTGCATCAGCCATACCAGGTAGCCGAGGGCGGACATGCCGGCGAAGATCCCGCCGAGGAGGTGGTCGGGGTGCACCAGCCAGTTGAACGCGACGGCCCAGGCGGCAATGGCGGCGGACAGCAGCCGGGATCCGAGGGCCCGTTCGCCGAGGCGGCGGCGCACGTCGGCGTTGGCCATCACGACGACGCCGCCGAGTTCCAGGGCGCTGACGGCGGGAATGGCGACGATGGGGGGCGTGTGGAGGGTCTGTACGGCGCCGATGACCTGTCCGGTCAGGGCGACGAGGAGCACGGTGGCGTAGAAGAGCAGGCGCATGCGAGCGGTGTGCTTGACTGCCCGAAGCAGTTGCGCGTCGAGGTGCTCGGCGGTCATCGCGGTGATGCTGGTTGTGGCAGGGCGCGGGTGGGTTCGCGGCCTGGGTGCGCGGCTGTCCGCTGAGGGCCGGGTCGGCTGCCATGGCATCGCGGTGTTCGCTGGCAGCCTGGGATGGGTGTCGGTCATGGTGACGTTCTGCCTTCGCCGCTGACCCGCCGGCTGCGCTGCGTCCGGGTGATGAGTGCCTGGGCGAGGCTGGCGGTTTCGTCGCTGACCTCGGTGTCTATCTCGTCGAGGTGGCGGGCGAGTTGGCGTTGCAGGTCGCGGATCGCGGCGGGGTCGTCGAGTGTGGCGTGGACGCGCATCGCGGCTTGGTAGAGGGTCTCCACGTACGGGCTGTGGCTGATCGCGGTGGTGAGTACGGCGAGTGCCTCGTCGGGGGCGTCGGTCAGGGCGTTGGCCAGGGCGAGTGCGGCGTCGACGGCCTGCCGGCCGACGGCCTCCCGGTACGGCTCGATCCATTCGTAGCCCTTGCCGTCGGCGAGTGGGCCCTGGTAGGCCTGTACGGCGCGGCGCAGGGCGGTGACGCGCTCGACGCCGGTGGTCGCGGTGTTCGCCTCGGCGAGGGCGTCGCTCATACGCCAGAGATCGACGCTGACCGTGTCGCGGTGCAGGATGTATCGCCGGTCCGGGTGGGACAGGTAGGTGGCGGGGCCACCGGTGCGTTTGAGGACGCGGCGCAGGTTGTAGACGTAGGTGTGCAGCCGGTGTGGCGCTCTGCTGGTGCTCGCCTCGGGTAGAAGGTCCTCCAGGATCGCCTCCTGGCTGGCGGTGCCGCCGCGCGCGGCCAGGTAGACGAGGAGTTCCAGCGCCTTGCCGCGTAGGGGCTCGGTGGGATCGAGGTCGATGATGCGCGGCTGACCGAGCAGCTGCACCTCGACGTGTCCGGGTGTGCCCCCAGCCGCAGCGTCGGCGATGTCCGCCGCTTCCGCTGGTTGTTGGCGGTTGTGATCGCTGGTGATGCTGCTGCCGTCGTCGGTGGTTGACGGGCTGGCGCTGCCGCTGCTGACGTCATCGGTTACGGGCAGACGGCCGGTGGTGGCGCGGGATGCGGGGGCGGGTGTGGGATCCGGTTCGGCTGGGGCCGGTGTCGACGCAGGTGGGGTCTTTTCGTCGTTGGGGGTCCTGCTCTGGTCGTCTTGCGGGCTGGTGGTGTCGGTGGGCTCGTTTCTGGCTGAGGGTGGCTGTTCGGCGGGTGCCGGTGGTTGTGGTTCGCCGTTGTGGGATTCGGCGAGGATCCGCAGCAGACTGGCGGCTTCGGTGGGGTCAATGACGCTGAGCCGGCCGATGTCGGCGGGGTGGGCGCCGTGCCGGCGGGCGCCGCCGTCGGCGGGGCTGGTGGTGCCGTCCTCGGCGACGACGACGGTGTCACCGTCTGGCCAGGCGCCGAGCAGGATGCCGTGGATGTCCAGGCGCTGGCCTTGGGTGAGCAGTGCGGCGATGCGGGCGCGTTCGTGGGCGGCGGTGGTGTCGGTGATCAGCAGCATCGGTGGCAGGGGTTCGGCCATGGGATCTGCTTCACGCAGCGCCGAGACGGTGTCGGCTTCGCCCTCGAAACACGCTCGGCTGCGGTGCAGCGTGTGTTCTTCCAGCAGCGCGAGGGCGTCGGTGAGCCCGCCGGTGACGGTGAGGCGTGGGGTGTCGGGCACGGTGACGGCAGCGGCGCCGAGCAGGGTGGCCAGGGTGCCGGAGGGGATGACGACGTGGCTGCGGGCGTCGGGCTCGTCCAGGCCGCCGGCGGCGAGCGCCGCGGTGAGGAAGCCGCGGGCGGCGGCCTCCGCGCCGGGTCCGGACAGGCCCAACCCGGCCGGTGGCCACACCTGGATCAGCGGGTTGGACAGCGCCGGCGTCACCGGTCCGAGGGCGTCATTGTCCTGCGCTGGCTGGTCGTCGGGGTCGTGCTCTTCCTCGTCCGGGCCTGTGTCGACTTGGCCGACCGGGTGGCTGATGGTGGGCGTCGTATGGGCGGGACGGCGCAGGGCACGCCGGATGCGGGTGACCACGTCGGGCATCGGCTCGACGGTGGGGTCGTCCAGGCGTAGGTGCGGCTTGGGTGGGCGTGGGATGTAGCGGCGGCGGCGGTGTGCCCAGACCAGGGCGACGGCGGCCAGCAGCGCCGCGACGAGTCCCGCGTCGAGCCAGCTACCGCCGTCGAGGGCCACCCCCGGCGTGCTCGGTGCCGGCGTCGGCTGCTCCCGCTGGTGCGGTGATGCGCTGGGGGTAGGCGATCCGGTCGGCGTGGCCGACGCTGAGCTGGGAGATGCGGGCGGCAGCGCTGGTGGGACAGGGTCGCTGACGCCGTCATCTGTCGCGGGCGGTGATGCCGCGCTGCCGCTCGGGCTCGGAGTCACGGTCGTCGTTCCCGCCGGTGTCGGCTGCGGTTGGGCAGGGGCGGCCGGTGCAGGGACTTCCGGTTGTGCTGTCGCCGGCGGCTGTGCCTGCGGTTGCGGCGACGGTTTGGATGGGGCCGGTGGGGTGGCTGGTCGGGCGCGGGCCGGTGGGGTGGCGTCGTCGGGCAGCTCCAGCCGCCAGCCGGGGTAGATCAGGTGAGGGCTGGTGAAGGTGCCGCCGACGGTGTCGAAGTGGGTGCCGCGGTTCAAGGCCCAGATCTCCGGCCAGCGGTTGGCGTCGCCGAGCCACTCCTGGGCGATCTCGGAGAGGGTGTCCCCGCGCTTGACCACGCAGGTGTAGCTCTGACCGGAGGCGACCAGGGTCACCTGACCCGTCACCTGCCGGCCGCCCGCGACGCTCTGGTCGGCTGCCCGGCTGTCGGTCAGCTGCGGGGACACCTGCGATTGCAGGCTCACCGTCGTGGCGTTGGCAGGTGCTGGTTGAACGGACGCCGACGGGTGGCGGTGGTTGTCGGGGTGCAGGGCGGCGGTCGCGGCCGGGCCGTGTCCGATAGCGGCGGCGGGTGTGCCCAGCGGTGGCGAGGCTTGGGCGGCGGTGGCCAGCACACCGCCGGTGACGGCGGCGACCAGGAGCGCGGCGAGACCGCGGGCGGGGGCGATCGCCTTGGGCTGCGGCAGCCGGATGCCGGCGAGGACTTCGACGATTTCCGCGGCCAGCGACCAGACGAACGCGGCCCAGGCCAGCCACAGCAGGCAGACCAGGGCGTTGCCGAGCATCTCGTCGGTCAGCGGTGAGGCCAGTGCGCCGCCGATCTGCTGCCAGGTGGGCAGGTGGTGTGGCAGGGGCCAGCCGATGTGGCGCACCAGCGCGTAGGGGACCCCGGCGGTCAACGACATCAGCACCGCGAGGCCGGCCAGACGGCGGGCTGCGGAGGTGAGGAAGGCGATCACTGGGCGACTCCCGCGAGTGGGAAGAGAACTGTCTTTTCGGTGGTCAGGTGGGTGCGGTGACACCGGTCAACGGAGTGGCGGTGGCGGTCACCGACACCGGCAGAGCCGTGACGCCGACCAGGTGCAGCAGCTGCGTGGGCCGGGTCACGCTGATGCTCACCGTGACCGTGGTGCTCGACGCGCTGGCCTGACCAGGCACGCCGGCTTGGCTGAGGAACACGCGCGCCGCGGCGGCGGCGCGGGCCGGTTCGAGTTGGAGCACTCCGCGGGTCCGGTACGTGGCGAGGTCGATCTCGCGGGCGCCGGCTCGCGCGGCGCCCTGGGCGAGGTCCAGGAGCCGGACCTTCTCGGACATGCCCACGCCCAGGTCGAGCACGAGCCCGGCGAGGACGAGCACGATGAGGACACCGACGACGGTCCACGGCGTGATCTGGCCGCGCTCGTCGCGACGCAGCCGTGCGAGGTGTCGCAGCAGCCGAGTCATGACGTGGAGCCGATGTAAGTGTCGACCGGTTGGCGGGCGGTGGCGGTGATCGCCAGCGAGCCGGGCAGGCCCAGTCCGATCAGGTCCCGAAGGCTCACCACGCATTCCACGGTCGCGGCGACCTGGCCACCGGGGGCCATCGCCGCGGTGTCCACGGTGACAGTGTGGGATTGACAGGTGATCCCGCGTCCCCGCAGGGTCGCCGCGGCGCCGTCGCGTCCGCTGACGGCGGCGGCGGCCGGTGTTCGGGTCAGCGATGCCTGCCGGGCCGCCGCCGCGGCGGCGGAGTGGACGTCGCTGTCGGCGGTGACCAGCCGCAGGCACGCCACGATGGCGAGCGCGGCCAGGATCATCAGCGGCACGTAGGCCAGCACCATTTCGGTGCTCACCGAGCCGGCGTCGCCGTTCAGCGAGGCTGTCCGCCCGCCGCGACGGGCCGGGTTCGATGATTGCGGTGAGCCGGTCATCGCGTCATTCCTGTCGGCAGTCGCTGTGACGGCAGGAGGGTGTCGGTGTCGGGGCGGAACCGTTCGACCGGCGCGCTCACCGCCGCGTCCACCCCGAAGCTCAGAAACGGCACCACCTGTAGGGCGGTTCCGCTTATCTGGACGGTGGCCGTGTCTGGCGTCCGGGTCACCATCACCTGCCGGTCGTTGACCAGGTTGCCCGCGACCTGCTCCAACACGGTGTTGGCGTCGGTATGACCGGCCGCCGAGGTGCCGCCGGAGACCCGGGTTGTCTGCAGGGCGTGGTTGGCGGCGTGCTGCACCGCGAGTTGGGCAACGCCCCACATCGCGAACTGCACCCCGAGCAGGATGAACAGCATCAGCAGCGGGGCGTAGAGGACCACCTCGGTGGTGGCCGATCCCCGGTCGTCTCCGGTGCGGTGTCGTCTGGTCCGGTAGGTCATGGCCGTCGGCTACAGGTCGATGCTGCTGATCTTGGAGATGATCTTGCTTTGGAAGATGGCGTAGACGCCGGCGACGAGAACGGCCAGCAGGGCGATCCACAGCACCTTCTCCGTTGTCTCGGATCCTCGGTCTCCGGAGTCGCGCAGGCGGCGCATCCGGTCGGTCAGGGTGAGTCTGGCCAGGGTCAGCAGGGTTAGCACTCTGGGCACGGCGCACACTCCTCGTGCGGGTCGCATGGGTTACAGGGCGTCGACGGCGGCGACGGCGGGGTAGATGAGGAAGAGCATGTAGGCGATCGCGAGGAGCATCACGGGCATCGACATCCGCTCGGTGGCGCTGTTGGCTTTCGCTTCCAGGGCGTGGGCCTGGTGGGCGCGAAGGGTCGCGGCGCGGATGCCGAGGGAGGTGCGGATGCGGGCGCCTTCGGCGCCGGCGAGGCTCATCGTCGCGGCGAGTTCGCGCAGTTCGCTGACGCCGGTTTCCTGGCCTAGCTGGTCCAGGGACTGCCACGGGGGGATGCGTAGGAGGCGGGCGGTGGCCACGGCGCGGTGCAGCCGGTTCGCGGCCCAGCCGTTGGTGTCGGCGCAGGCGTCGTCGAGGGCCTGTTCCAGGCCGGCGCCGCCGGCCAGGGAGATGACGACGAGGTCGAGCACGGCTGAGAGGGCGTAGCGCAGTTCGTCGCGGCGGCGTTGCGCCTCGGCGTGCATGGTCGTTTCGGCCAGCCACCACCCGCCGGCCGCCCCAGCCAGGGACGCCCACAGCGGTACCTCGACGGCGAAGCTGGTGCCGCCCGCGGCGAGTAGCGCGATGACGAGCGGTGGGAGCAGCAGCCCGGCCAGGATGGCCAGGCTCTGGTCGGCCAGGTACACGGCGGCGGGACGCTCCAGCACCGTCAGGTCCGCCCGCATCCGGGCCCGGGGCAGGCCGAGCGCCCGTAGCGGGGTCGACAGGATGCGGGTGCGCCACGGCATCGCGTCAGCCGGCTTGGTGGGCGGGCGGTGGAGGCGCTCGAGTACCTGCGCCAGCGGCGGGCGGGCGGGGAACAGGCCGGTGGCGGCCAGGCACACCCCGGTGCCGGCCACGACACCCGCGATCAGGACCAGGATGTTCATGCCGGTGTCCGCTCGGCGGTGTTGGCGAGCACGCGGGGTGGTTGCGGGATGCGGGAGGCGCGGGTCAGCCACCAGAATCCGCCGGCGAACAGCCCACCGAGCAGCAGCAGGACCAGTTGTCCGGTGAGGCTCATGTACGGGGCGAGGAAGCCGCGGTTGAGCACGACGAGACCGGTGATCATGGCCACGCAGGTGCCGGTGATGACGCGTGCCGCCGTGCGGGTCGTGGCGCGCGCGGTCGTGACCCGCATCCGGATCTGCGCCTGCTCGCGGGCGGTCGCGGCCAGGCTGGTGAGGCGTTCGGTGAGCTGACCGCCGTGGTGGCCGGCGGCCTGCCGCAGCGCCCGGACCACCAGGTCCGCTGTCGGGTCGGCCAGCTCGTCGGCGAACCTGTTCAGCGCGTCAGGCAGCCGCACACCGGAGCGGACGGCGTCGGCGAGCTGTTGAACGGGGACGCGGATCGGTTGCGGGGTGACCGTGGCGGTGGCGGTGATCGCCTGCTCCAGCCCGGCGGCGGAGGACAGGGTGTCGCGCAGCAGCTCCGCCCAGGTCGCGATGGCCTCGATGCGGGCCAGGGTGCGGTGGTGTTCCCGGTCCGGTCCCAACACCCCGGGCAGGGTCCACACTGCGGCGGCGGTCAGCAGGGCCGCGACCGGCCAGCGGGTCGCCACCGCGGCGGCGAAGCCCGCGCCGACGGCCACCAGGGCACGGACGCGGTCGACAGACGTCCACGCCCGACGCAGCCGGGCACCACGGGGTGGACCGGGTGGGCGGTGGCGAGCACCGTCGATGATCATGACCAGGCCGGCGGCGCAGCCCATCCCCAGCAGGATCGCGACCACGGCTACCACCGGTCCTTGTCCAGCAGGGTCGGGTCCAGGCCGGCGGCGATGAGCAGGTCGAGGGTGTCGGCGCGCATCGGCGCCGCCGCCGTGGCGCGCCCGTCCGGGCGCGGTCGGTAGATCTCGTTGCTGGGTACCTGGGTGCCGTCGGTTTCCAGGACCTGCCGGATGGAAGACACCACCCGGGTTCCGTCACTGGCGGTGGACAGGTGGATGACGAAGTCGACGGCCTGGCCGATCAGCATGTTCGCCGCGTCGAACGGGTACCGCTCCGGGGCCTGCATCACGTAGGTCGCCAGCCGGGTCAGGGCCTGTTTGGAGGAACTGGCGTGCAGGGTGCACATGGAGCCGTCGTTGCCCTGCGACATCGCCATCAGCATCGGCACCGCCTCGGCGCCCCGCGACTCCCCGACGATGACCCGGTCAGGGCGCATCCGCAGCCCCCACCGCACCATCGTGGCCATGTCGATCCCGCCGACGCCCTCCAGATTCGGCTCCCGCTGCTGCAGCGCGGTGGTGTTCGGGTGCGCCTCGACGTCCTCGTCCAGACCGAGTTCGTAGGCGTCCTCGACGGTGACGATGCGCTCCATCGGGCTCATCGCCGCGGCGGCGGCCCGTAACAGGGTGGTCTTGCCCGCCCCGGTGCCCCCGGAGATGATCAGATTCTGGCGGGCGCGGACCATCGCCGAGATCAGATCCCGCAGCCCGAAGGTGAGTTCGCCCCGCTGAACCAGGTCATCCAGGGTGACCTTGCGCAACACGTTGCGGCGGATCGACAGACTCGGCCGCTTGGCCACCGCCATCACCGCGAAGAGCCGCTGCCCTCCCGGCAACCGCAGCGACAGCCCCGGCGAACCTCGATCGAAACGGCGCTCCTCCTGGCCGCTGCGGGCCGCGGCGACCCGAACCAGCTCGATCAGATCCTCATCGGAGGCGGCCACCGGCGCGACCCGCCGCACCCGGCCGTCGGTCAAGCGGACGAACACGTTGTCGCAACCGTTGACGAAGATGTCCTCGATGTACGGGTCGTCGACCAGGCGCTGCAGCGCGCCCAGGCCGGTGAAGCTGTCCCGCAACGTGCGGGCGACCGCCGCCTCGACCTGCGGCGTCAACGGTGCCCGACCGGCGGCGATGTCCGCCTGCGCATGCAGGGCCAACTCCTCGGCGATGTAGCCGGCGATCACCGCGTCCCGCTCGGCCACCGACAGACCCGCGCCGGCCACGCTCAGCCGGTCGCTGACGCGCGAACGAAGCCGGGCGACAACCTCCGGTGGAGCGGCGGCACCTCCCGGCGCCGCGCGCGTCGATGCAGCCCGCGCGGTGGGGGCGATTGGGGCGGTCACCGGGGCACCGCCTCGGTGTCGGGGCGGCGCGGCGCGCGTTGATGCAACGTGGCGGCCAAGTCCCGCAACGCCCGCACCAGCGCGGTCCGCTGCCAGGTCCGCCCAATGAAACGCCCGCCCAACACTCCGGCGCCGCGCGGGTCGTGCGGCAGCTCCGCCCATACCGGCACGGCCAGGCGCGCCACGATCTCCGTCGCCGAGTACAGACCCTTGCCGGACAGCACCAACCCGAGCCGGCCACCGTCGGTCAGATCCCGCAGCCCGGCCAGGCGGGCATCGAGATGATCCAGGTACTCCGTCTCCGGCGTCACCACGACAACCACGACGTCCGCCGAGGCGACCAGCTCCGTGGCCGGGCTCCCCGGATACAACCTGCCGACGTCGGCGACGACCACGGCGGCGACGTGACGAAGCGCCGTGTCCAGATGCCGGCTCAGCAGAGCGACCGACCCGCCGGTGACCTCCGCCGACCCCGGTGCCACCACCGCATCAACCTCGACCGGCAACCGCTGCACATGCTCGGCCACCGTCCCGGACACCCCACCGTGACGCGCCGCCGCCGCCAATGACGCCAACCCCGGCTGCTGCGACAGGCCGAACCGGGCAGCGATCACCCCACCGGAGGCATCCGCCTCCACCAACACCGCACCCGGCCACGGCCAGCCCGCCGCCAGCCCCACCGCGACCGTGGACACCCCCGGAGCACCGGAAGCCGACACACACGCAACCAACATCGCCGTTCACCCCTCCGGACCGAGCTGCACCAGCGACACATCCCCCGCCGCGGCGGCGACCGCCTCCGCCACGTCAGCGGCCAGTAGTAGCGTCACCACCTGATCGCCGGCCTGATCGCCACCCGCTTGCGCAGACACCACGCTTGCCACACCCCGCCGCACCCCGGACGACCCGGCCTGGGTCCCGCTCGCCTGCGGTTGCGGCGCCGGCTGGCCCACCTGCGGCACCACCAGCACCAGCACCCGGGCCCCCGCCGCCAACCCGCTCGGGGCCCGACCCGGCGCGACCGGCACGGCGATCACCGCCTGCCCAGCCGGCGGCCACGCCAGCGGCCCCACCTGCCCGGCCGTCAACAAGGTGCCCGCCGCCAACGGCACCGCCGCCCTCGCGCCGATCACCCGTCCCCGCTGGTCAGCTGGCACCAACGCCAACCCAGAGGCGTTCGCCACCCGCACCACCTCGACATCGGCGTCGCCGATCACCTGTCCGGCCGCTACCGGCCGGATGACCGTCAAAAACGACGAGGCCCGGTGCCGACGCAGGTCGACCTGCCAGAACGTCACCACGGTCAGCAGCACCAGCAACGCCCCGGCCACCACCCGCCGGCCGTTACGCTGCCCCGGCCGCAGCGCCCGCCCGGCGCCGCCCGCCGGCCCCGCCTGGCGCGCCGCCGTGGCCACCGTTCGCCGACCAGACAGGTCGACGCTCATCGCTGCCCCGCGACGATCGCCTGGGACTGCGCCACCGGCACCAACACCGATGAGGTCGTCGTCAACGGCGCCACCGTGCCGCTGCGCCCACCGCCAGACCACGACACCGCCCAGGTCACGGTGGCCCGCAACCGGAACACGTGCCCCGGAGCGCCGGCCGAACTCATCCGGTAGGTGTGACCGCACGACGACGCCGCCCCCGGATCCATACCCGGCCGCCACGGCGTCCCCCGGCCCTGACACACCACGCCGGCCGAACCGTCCCCAGGACTCCACACCACCCGGGTCGGCGTCGCGGTCGCGGTCACCGACAGCCCTGGCACCGATGCCGTCGCCCGACGCGGCCCCCACGCGGCCGGATCGACCCACAGCCACACCGGCACCTGCACCAACACCGCCGCCGAGGCCGGGTTGCGGCGGATCACCGGCGAGGGCAGGCGCAGCCGGGACACCGCCTCGCGTGCCAACGCCTCCGCGCCGGCCTGCCCTTGCTCCAGCCACACCGCCGGGCTCGTCGACACCCCGTTGTCCTGCAGACAGACTCGCTGGTACCAGGCACCCTGACCCGCACCCGGCGGTGATGGCGCCTGCTCGGTCAACCGCTCATACCGGCACGGCGCGTCACCGCCGGCACGTCCCGATCCGGAACCGGTCGTCTCCTGCCCGGCACCGTCGGCATCTACCGGCGTACCTGGAGTTCCCACGCCCACCTGGCAGCCCGAGGCGTGCGGCGTAGCGTCACAGTCGACGCGGCCCCAGCCGTCCCCAGCCAGTGCTGGGGCCCCGGCAAGGCCCACCCCGATGAGGGCGATCAGCAGGCCGAGGGCGACCCGCGTGCCCCTCTTGGTCAGCATGTGCCCACCTCTTGGATGGCGAATCTGATGACCTTCCAGCCCTCGGCTCCGGTGCCGGCCACCGTGGCTTCGGTCGACCGGCGCCCGCCCGGTTCGTCGTCGGCCAGTTCGCCAGTCGCCTTGTAGGTCAGGAAGTTGCTGCCATCCAGGCAGTCGCGGATCCGCACGGTGGCGGGTTGATCTGCCGGAGAGGCATCGGCGACCCTGGGGCTGGAGCCGTACTCGCCCTTGATGACCTCCCCATCACGTCTGAGGGCGGCCAATCCCTGCCGCAACGTCGTCAGCGCTTGCCCGCTCGCGTACCGAGGCAGGTCAGGCTCATCGGCGTTCGCGGCCAATCCTGCTGTCGCATACGCCTGCCACATCCCCCGGTATGCCTGCAGCGCCTGTTCCTCCGCCATCGCACGCGCGTCCGGCACTGGTGCGGACACCGACAGCGTCGGGTCCGGCGCGGAGCGGCCGTCGTCGCTTCCACACCCGGCGGCGGCGAGCAGTAACGACGCCACCATGAGAACGAGCGGTCGATGCCATGGCCGCAGCCTGACGGCCTCGCGTTGCTGGCCCGGCATGGCCGCCGAGACCTCGAAGCTCACACTCCCGGCGGCTTGACGCCGCCCCCGCACGATCCAGACCATCGAGACACCTCCGTGAAGTTACGCATTCCCGGTCCTATATTCACTCCTACACCCGACCCCCGCGATTACCGCAACGTGATCACCTATCGGTAGTCACCAACTTCCGGGCCCGTCCCGGAGCCGCCGGATGCGGATGCATCTACCCAAAACGAACGGTCGGGCGCCGGAAGTCCCGAGTCGATGAGGATCGGTAGAGTTCTGCCGGATTACCTGCGAGAAACACGAGACGCTGTCGACGAGGCGCGGCGGGCAGCAGCGGACGCCGCCTCGACTGAAGGGGCGCCCTCCACCGTCACACCTACCTTTGTCCACTACTGATCACGGCCAGCCGTCGCGGCTTGGATCGACGGCGCGATTACCTGAGTCGTCCGCCCATTGCCGCGCCGATCCCTATGGTTGCCGCAAGGAGCGGTTGGCTAGAACTCCATGCGCCCCATGGCCCGGTAGTACTGCCTGGTGTCCCATACCGCCAAGACGCGGAAGCGGGTTCCGTCCCGCACGCTGGTTGCGAGGTTCGTCCACCGGCCGGCGTTCACCGTCGACCAGTAGTTGCAGGCGTTTGTTCTGTCGATGAAGATGACGCATGCGATGTACGACCGGTCCGACTGGGGCCAGCTCATCCCTAGGATCTGAATATCGCTGCACTGACTCGTGGTGCGCCAGACCGGCGACATGGAATCACTGTCGATACTCTCCGCCAACGTCGCCGAGTAGGGCGAGGCCCTACACGCAGCGGCCCGAGCCGACGTTCCCGTGGCGGCTACAACGACCCCCGCCACGGCCACCAAGACCGCAACCACAACGGCGAACAATGAGTTTCGGCTTCGCATGGCGATGTCCCTCCTCTCCGGCTTGAGTTCCAGCTTTCGGACAGCAACGGCCTACGCGGGCATTCCCACGAGACCAACGAAAGGCCGACTCAAGCCACATCTACCGGCTGTCTCCACCTCACGCTATGCAGCGTCGCTGCGTGGGACTAGTTGACATGCGTTGCCACTACTTGACCCGACGAGGCCGGATCTTCGACACGGATGCGGCATCGGACTCGTCAGGCGTTAACGGCACCCCCGTCTGCGACCGGCGTGGGTGGCGATGCAGGGAGCCGGCCGCCGATTCACCATTCACGGTATTCGACACCGCAGCGAGCGCGTCAAGTGGTGTCATCTAGGCGCAACCGCTGCACGGTCGTACACTCGCCGCACAGCCAAGCTTGGGGAGGGGGAGGCGGGTGCGGGATTTCTCAACCGCCTATATCGCATTCAGAATCTGCGGTTATCGGTGGACTCTAGAGATCTTGACGGCCTTGGAGAGTGAGCCGATGCGGTTCACGGACCTTCTGCAGACGATCCAACCGAGACCGAGCCCGAAATCGTTGCACGAAGCGCTCCAACGCCTCCAGGTGGAACAACTCGTGGGCCGTGCGAAAGATCGGGGCCGCTACCAGCTGAGCTCGGCGGGCCGACAGCTGCTACCGCTGCTGGGGGCCTTCATCCATGACCTGGACCAGTGGGACGCGGCCCACCGCAACGCCCCCACCACGCCGGGATGACTGCCCCGGCCCCATGAATCGGCTCCTGGCAACTCAGATCGTGGCGTGCGCGGTGCTCGGCGCCGCCGCCGGCGCTCTGGCGCCCCGGGTGGTGCACCGCTGGGCCGTCCCCGAGGCATCCGCGCCACTGGTCCGTCGGCATCTCTATGACCCGCCGATCCGTCGAGGGATGCCGGGTCGGTTCACCCTGGGCGGTCGTCGTGGCCACGGCGCAAGGGGTGGCCCCCCGTGGACGTTGTTCAGCTGCCTGCTCGCGGTGACGTCCGCCGCGCTGGCGTGGCGGCCACCGCCAGGGACCGTGCGCGACATGCTGATGCTTGCCGCTTGGCTCGTGCTGAGCGGCGTCGGGGTGATGTTGGCCGCCATCGACGTCCTCGTCCGACGGCTACCCACGCCACTGATCGCCAGGACTGCCGTGGTGGTGCTGACCCTCCTGAGCACAGCGGCCTGCGTGACCGACGATCCCCGACTGGTACTCGACGCGCTGATCGCCGGCGCGGCTGTCGCCAGCGGCTATGGCTTGCTCTCCCTCACAAGCCGCGGCGGCATCGGAATGGGCGACGTTCGCCTCGCGGGCCTACTCGGTCTGGGCCTAGGCACGATCGGTTGGCCCGCCGTGTTGCTCGGAGCGATGTTGCCGTACGTCCTGGCCGTGCCTCAAGCCCTCCTACATCTGAGCGAGCGCCACAGTCGCGGGCCCGGTCGGCTCGCGTTTGGACCGTACCTCGTCGGCGGCGCCCTACTGACCCGGTTCCTCCTCGCACCATGACACCTCACCGGGACGGTGAGTGGCCGCCAGCCGACGTACGCCAACGCGGCTACGTCACGGCGCCCGCCGTCCACCACCGGGACGCCGAGCGCCCGTCTCACACCCCTACTCGACGACGTAGCCGTACGGATCACGCGGCACCGCCGCTTCCAGGGACCCAGCGCGCCACGCGAAGCCCAACCAATCCACAACCAAGGCCGAGCCGGTTACGACAATGGCCGGCCAAATGCCATCCTGTCTATGCGCCACCCACAGGTATGAAGGAGGCGTCATGGGAGATATGAACGCCCTACGTAGGGCCAGGACCATGGATCCTCTCCAGGCCATGAACCTGTTGCTGAATTTCATCGACACCGACGACGAAGGGGTCCGCCTCTTCCTTCGAGTCGCCACGCAGACCGTCGAGGCGGCCCTATCCCAGACGCGGCAGGCCGAAACCTGCGCCGAAGAGCAGCGACGCATCGCCTGCCGCGCCTCGAATGAGGTAACCAAGCTGGAAGCACAAGCAAACGAACTCCGGACCTTCCTCAGGATCGAACGAGATCGATGTCAAACCCTGGAGGCGGCAGCCGTGCAGAGCACCCAGCGACAGGCTGCGCCGGGGCCGCCGGCCGACGAACTGGATCGGCTGCGCAATGAGCTCACCCGCCTGACCGGCGAGTTGGTTCACGTCCGCGCCGACCGGGACCTGTACGGCCAACTGGTCGACGCGGCCGAGGAGGAACGCGACACGGCCATCCGCCGCCTCGGCCGGGCACTGGGACGGCTATGCGAGTTGGAACCCGATGCAGCCGACCCAGAGCCCGAGGAGTACCTGACACCGGCAACCTTCGCCGAGATCGTCGATCAGGCCGCCGCTACCTATCCCCTGCTCGCCTTCACCCTCGACCCCGCACACGCCGCCCGCCTCGATGACCACCCCAAGGCGCCGGCCTGGCGACGACGTACCGTCAGCGCCCTGGCCACCCTCGCCGCCTACACCGAGGCGAAAGCCGCAGTCCGACGAGGCGAGCGTCAACCCGGCGGCGACCTCAGCGACCCCATCGCGTTCACCCGCCACGGCGGCCCCGGCGTGCACCTCTCGGCCGCGTCGATCGCACTCGGAGAAAGCCGCAGCGTCACCGAATTCGACAAGTTCGCCAGCGCACGCGTCTTCCCCACCCCACTAGACGTCAACCCTGCCGGGCAGGCCGCCATGTACGCCCACATCCGCATCGGCACAGGCCAACACCCCGCCCCCCGCCTGCACTTCCTCGACGACACCGCAGGCAGCGGACGCCTCGTCATCGGCTACCTCGGCACTCACCTGCCCAGCAAACGAACCACCTAGCCAGCTCCGACTCCAGAATGGCCAAGCAGCCGCCGGCTCCGTGGCTGGTCGCGAGGAGTGACCCCGCCTGGCATCGGCCCCCGGGACCACGACCAGACCGGCCAATCTGGCGTTGCTGACCCTCAGTCCCACCCGATGACGGCAGCCCACAGCAGCGGACCTGGCCGCCGAGACGATCCTGCCCCGACTCGCCGACTCCCTGCGCGACGTGTCGCGCCCACGCGACCAGGTCGCCAGCGAGGTCGAGAGGATGTTGATGCGCACAGGTCCTGACCTCGATGCCCGGCATCGGGGTCAGGACCGGCGCCCCGGATCCTGCTCGAAGTCGGCGACGCCTCCGCCTTTGCCAGCTCCGGGCACCTGGCCGCCTACGCCGGCCTCGCCCCCGTCACCCGACGCTCCGGCAGCTCGATCCGCGGCGAACACCCACCCAAGGGCGGCAACAAGCAGTTGAAACGCGGTTACAGTTTCATACGCGGATTGAACAGGGCAAACAGCGTTCAACCGCTGGCCAGGGCCCCTTCGGTCCAGGCATCCTACCGTGCGCGAGAAGCTCACCCTCGCCGCCGTCCGCGGCGCCATCGCCGGCGTCGTTCGCGCCATCATCACCTGGGTGCTCGAACATTGATCTCGACGCTGGTCGGGCCCGCTCACCGCGGGCCCGGCTGGCGGCTCTAGCGAGGGGCCCGGGGAATACCGCACGTTCGAATACATGCCTTCCCCCAGTAGCCAACCGCACGACCTGATTCCGGCAAACAGGCACGACCCGGTCCGGCGCGTCTGATGATCGCGTGTGGGAGCAGGTAGAAGATCCCCGCCGTCGGCGGGCCGGTCGACGGCCGCTCCCTCACCGTGCCACTTACCCTGTCGAGCCAACGCGTTTCCTCCTCCTTGGCAGGATGCCAAGCCAGGAGGTGTCCGGTCTCAGGACGCCGTGTCGCTAGTCGTCAATGGTCAGGCGTTGTGCGTCAACGACGCCCCCCGGCACTTCTGAGATTGTCGATGGCAAGCGATAGCGAGACATCCCAGTCGGTCTCCCGCCAATGCCATTCAGCAACGCTGGGACCTCGCAAATCATGGCCGCCATCGCGTCGGGACGGGTCGCCCAGGACGAGGAGGTGCAGATAGGCGGGCTGGTCCGAGCTTCCAGTTCGCCCTCACAAGGCGCGCGGGCCGCGGCGACGTTTTCCGCATTCTTATCGAAAGGTTCCTACCCATGCAAGCACTGACTGAGCAACGATCCAGCCGGCACCCTTTGATGCGCCGAATCCGGGACGCCGGAATCGCCCTGACCGTAGGTCTCGGCGCACTGCTCGTGCCCGCATCCGCCGCTCAGGCCGATGACTACGTCGAGAGTTGTAGAGACCTCTCCAACGGGACGATATGCGTCTCCTATAACTTCACGTCAAGGACCGCTGCGGCATTCTTCCAGAACGGATACCCCTACAACTACGAGAGGGTAACCCTCCAGCTTCTCGCTGGTTCGAGTGGACCCGTCCTGTCATCTGCGACGAGAGATTTGACACCTAACGAATGGATGGCTGTGTTGCGGGAGAATCGCAACGCCGGTACCTATTGTGGCCGCACGGCCATGGGCACTATCTGCCACACGTTCTAAATGTAGTTGGTGGGTCGAGGGGTGGATGAGTCATCCGCCCCTCAGCCCGCCGGCCGCGATAAGCGCGAGTCAGCCGTGGCCCGGGGTCGCCGTGCCGCTGGACGACGACGGGCTCCCGCCCGAGCGGCTGGATGAAACCTGGCTGTGGCACGAGTACGGCTCCGAGCTGATCAACGTCGACACGGCCGGGGTGTACGAGCTGGAGTCGGTCGCGGGCAGCGGCCGGCCTTGGTTGTACTTGTGGGCCCCGTCCGGTCGAGGCTAGGCGGGCACCGCCCACTCTTCCGACGCCCGTCGATGCTTCGTTACGCGTCCGCTGCGGTGCCGTTACACCCGTCCACAAGGTTGATGCTCCCGTACCCCCAACGCCTCGGGAGCACCCGTGTCCGATCGTCGACGCCGTATCCGGCTCACCCTCACCACCGTCGCCGCGACCGCGGCGATGGCCGCGTCCGTCCTCGTCGCAGGTCCCGCAGCCGCCGCGCCGCCCGGCATCCCGTCCAAGGCGACCGCGCAGTCGAACCTCAACGCCCTGACCGTCGCCACCGAAGGATCCACCAGCGGCTACAACCGGGACCTGTTCCCGCACTGGACCACCGTTTCGGGCGCCTGCAACACCCGGGAGACGGTCCTGCGACGCGACGGCAGCGGCGTGAGCGTCGACAGTGCCTGCTACCCGACCTCCGGCAGCTGGTACAGCCCGTATGACGGCGCCACCTGGAGCAACCCGGCGGACGTCGACATCGACCACATTGTGCCGCTGGCCGAGGCGTGGCGTTCCGGCGCCAACTCGTGGACGACAGCGAGGCGGCAGTCCTTTGCGAACGACCTTTCGGGTCCTCAGCTCATCGCCGTGACCGACGATGTGAACCAAAGCAAGGGTGACCAGGATCCGTCCACGTGGATGCCGTCCCGGACCGCCTACCGCTGCACGTACGCCAAGATGTGGGTCGCCACGAAGTACAACTGGGGTCTGCGGTTGCAGTCGGCGGAGAAGTCCGCGTTGCAGGGGATGCTCAACACCTGCTCGTCCTGAGCATCGGGAGGGCGGGCGCCTGTTCGCTTGGCAACTGTCGCCTGCCTGACAGAAGATGAGTAGACCTCACCTGTTCGTCTGTGAGTACCCCCGCCCACACGGTGAGTGAACCCGGGACTCAAGTCCCGACCCGTCACCCATAGACCCGACAGACAGTTGCGCACGAAAATAGCTACTTGGAAGTTGCAACATGCCGGGGACGAAAACGTGTCGGGGCCCCGCTGGATGCGGGGCCCCGACGTGGGGTCGGCTACTGCTTGCCGCGGATCTCTGGGATGAGGAATGCGGCGAGCCGTAGCAGGTGAGCGATGGTCCTGGCCGCTTGGGCAGGGCCATCGCGCCCACCTGACTGCAAGATCTCTGCGGTCAGGTCAAGCGCGGTGGCTGTCGTTGCGGCCGTCTCCCTCCATGCCGACACCGGCCGGTTGGCCGGTGTAGAGGGAGGTTCCTTGTCGGACGGCTCCGCGCCGTCACTTCTTTCGATTGCGGGTTCCCTTCGGCCTAGAAGTTTCGGGGCAGGTCGGGTCCGCCCCGCTATCGATCTCCCCAACGCGCGAGCGGCCGAATGGAAACTGGCTCATCTTGCCGAGTTAGGCCGAGGGGTGGCTATATCCGACTTGTCGCTATTGGCGTGCACGAAGGAGCGCACAGCCGCTGTCCGTCGCGCTCCCCTGCGCAACCGGCCGACCCGGGTCAGCCGGTCGTTCCAACTGTCGAGACGCGACGGTCGAACGGCCCACACGCCTGGAGGCGGCACCTGAACGAGCGTTCCGTGATCACGACACCACCAACCGGTGTCACCCGGCTCAGCCGCGAGCCACCATCGGGATCATGACCGCCATCACCCTGCAACGCGGCAGATGCATCACCTGCGCCACCCCGATGACTGGCTTGGTCCGCGTAACCCGGCGACCGCGCCAGCAACGAGACATCCTCGAACGCTTCCCCGACCCGCCAGCGGACCTGAACACCAGCGATCGTGACGTCCGCTGGTACGTCGACCCCTGCCTGTGCCCGATCGAAACGGTCGAGGCGTGGGACGCCGTCATCGACGCCAGGTGACTGCGGCCGATGGGACGCAGCCATGACCAGCGAACCAGTCCACGTTCCGCAAGCTGTTTTCGGTGGTGACGAGTTCTGGCGGCGCCTCGACCGGCTCGCCGACGAGCGCGGCCACCGAGGGCATACCCGCGGGCTGGTCGGCGAAAGCCAACCTGACAACCGGTACCGGCTCTACTGCGACCGCTGCGACGTCGCGATCGTGGAGATGGCCGTCGACCGGTGACCGTTGGACCTCCCCCATGTCCGTCGCCGGCCGTACCCTCAACTCGTGCACATCGACGATCCGCACGTCCTGCCACCAGATGAGGCGGACCGGCACCTGACGATCAGCTGCCCCTGCGGGGCCACCAGCGAGTCGGCGCAACGCCGGGACGGCTCAACAGCCTGGCTGACCATCCACCGCCGATGGGACGGCCGCGACGCGTGGGAGTCTCGGCCGTGAGCAGCGAGCCGGCCTACGCCGGCTTCCCTGAATGCAGCCCGCGCTGTATTTTCTACCCGTGGCCAAGCTGCGGACCCCTGAGGCCGCCGAACCCCTGATCTGGGCTGAGATCTACGCCCATCGTGAGCAGGTCATCCCCAATGACGGGCACGCGCTCGTCGTGGACGACATCCTCGCCTGCTGGCTGGACCCGTCCATCACCTCGGTGCGGCGCCACGAGCGCGGCCTGCGCGAGTACATCGACCGCTACTGCCGGATGGTCGAGGGACACGCAGGTACCACTGGCGAGCTGACCACCGCCTGGCGTGTCCATATCAACGCCTTGGCCGGCGACGTGGACCCGCCGATCAGCCGCCGCTACCACACCGATGATCTCGCCACGAGAGCCGGCGTTTCTCCCGGCACCATCCGTGGCTACCGCAGGCGACAGCAGATGCCGCCCCAGGACGGCACTGTGATCCAGAAGGGTCACGCACGCCCGTACTGGCGACCGCAGACGGTGGACCGGTGGCTGGAAAGCCGACCCGGGTCAGGCCGGCGGCGTACCCTAGCCGTCCTCATCGACGGCGGCGAGGGCTACGGCCCCTACGAGGTGTCCGCCCGCCCACAGTCCGCGCCCTTCGGTACCTGGGCCGTGGGTATCAGAAAGGCCGACAAGCTCGACTGGAAAGGCTTGGTCACCGCGGACTGCGATGAGCCGGAACCGGTCATCGCGATGGTGGTGTCGTGGGCCGCCGAGTTGACCAGCGACCCCAAGCCCTACCTGACCGCCGGCCAGGACCTGATCGTGCAGCACCTGAGCACTCTCGACATCGCCGGGCTCGGACAGGTCACCGGACAGATCGACTCGACTGTCCGTGCCGCCGGCCCCTTGATCGCCGAGCTGCGCAAGGACTCCTACGGATTGCGGCGCTGGTGCCAGGACCACACCGGGTACGGCACCACACCGTGGCAACTCGATAACCTCTAGACGCCGCCGATGCCTGACCGGAAATCCCCATGGCAGTCGCAGGGGTAGCCGGGTCGCCGCCACGGCAGTCGGCGGCACGGTCCGCCACTACTTCGCCGAGGACCGCGACCTGAAGGCACACTTCACCGAACAGGGCTGGCAGTACGAGTACAGCGCCGCCGCTGACGTGCACCACCGGGCACAGCCCGTCCATCGAACAGCCCCGTACCGGCCGCTACGGCACCGCACTGCCGGCCATCCTCGCCGCCGACTTCATCGCCGGAGATGACCTCCTGCTCCTCACTGGCCGATGCCCTCCTGCCACGCGGCGACGACGGATCCGCCCTGGCCGACCTGGCCGCCGCCCGGACCACTGCCGACACACCGGCCGCGCCCGGCCCGCCCGTGATCACGAGCGCGGCCTCGACACGGTGGCCCGCCTCGCCCGCCGGTTCACCTGCCTGATGTGCCACAGCGGCACCAGGCGAGCGCTCGACCTTTGATTGAGGAGCCCAGACTGTCGGGCTTCCCGACCGAGCCGACATCGGCGCCATTCGAACCGGGGACCACCTCCCCGCCGTCGTTGACGCCAGCACCAACCCTGAAGGCTTAACTGCGTCGAGAGCCACGTGAAACGCACCGAGACCATCAAGCAACGACTGCGCGGGTTGCCTCGACGTACTCGGCGAACGAACTCTCACGACTACGTGAAAAACACCGACGCCACAGAATGCTTGCCGGAGCCACTTCAGGCCGGGCCGTGAGGGCGGTCGACATCGCGGCCGCTCGCCTATTAGGTAACAGGCGACTTGACGACATACCCCAACGCACGCGTCGATCAACCCGCGTGCAATCCACAGCCAACGGGCATTTCTAGGTGTCTGTCTCTGAAGGAGAACTGCCAACATGGCGGAAGGATCCATTCTCAAACGCTGCTCGTGCCGTGACGAAAACGGCAAGAAGCTCGGCATACGCTGCCCGCAGCTACGCCGCGCCACTGGCGCATGGAGCGCCACCCACGGTCGGTGGGCCTACCAACTCGAACTCCCCCCACTGCTCGACGGCCCACGCCGCCAGCTACGTCGCAGCGGCTTCGACAGCCGCGACGACGCTGTCGCCGAGTGCGGTCAAGCTAAGGCGCTGATTGATCTCGCCGGCGATGATCAGAAGGTCCGCAGCGAGATTGCGACGATGCTCGTCACGGTCAAACCCGGCTCGCCGCTGCCGGACCCCGAAACCATAAGCAAGCGGATACGAGCCGGACTACCAACCACCGTGACCATGCCCCTGGCCGAATATCTCCGGCAGTGGCACACGTCGCGACGCAAAATCGAGGCAACCACCGCCCTCTCCTACGAATCCCACCTCCGCATCCATCTGATACCCCACCTCGGGCAGATCCCGCTGGACAAGCTGCGGATCGATCACATCGAGGCGATGTTCAACAGCATCGCGGACCGCAACACCGCGATCGAACTCGCTCGGCAGAGCGACGATCGCAAGGTCCGGGACAGCGTCAGAGGCGTTCGCACCATCGGGCCGGCCACGATGCACCGCATCCGCGCGACTCTCCGGAAGGCCCTCAACGACGCCATCACCAGACAGCTGATCGATTTCAACCCAGCCGCTCATGTGGAGTTGCCCTCCGGGCAACGGCCGAAGGCCCGGATCTGGACCGACAAGGCGGTGCAGCGGTGGAAGGAAACCGGACAGCGTCCCAGCCCTGTGATGGTGTGGACGCCGCAGCAAGCCGGCGAGTTCCTCGACTACGCCGAGGACCACGACAGAGCCCTCTACCCCATGTTCGTCCTTATCCTGCACCGCGGGCTGCGGCGAGGCGAAGCCGTCGGTCTGCCCGACACCGCCGTCGACCTGGACACCGCGCTCATCGGCATCTCACAGCAAGTCGCCACCCTCGGCTACACCCCCGTCACGAAGGCCGTCAAGAGTGACGCGGGCAACCGAAACGTCTCACTCGACACCTTCACCCTCGCCGCGCTACGCGGCTATCACGCCCTACGCGCCCGGTGGAAACTCGCCTGCCACGGACCATGGCCCAACACTGGCTTCTTCTTCGTCCAACCCGACGGCCAACCATGGCACCCCGACACGGTCACATACCGCTTCGAACGCCTCGTACGCGACTGCGGACTACCGCCAATCCGGCTGCACGACCTCCGCCACTGCGCGGCCACCTTCCTCAAAGCCGCCGGCGCCGACCTCAAGGACGTCCAGGAACTCCTCGGACACTCCTCAATCACCATCACCGGCGACACCTACACCTCCGTCATCGCCGAACTCGACGTGGAACGCGCCAAGGCCGAACGAGCCGCCGCACTGGTCCCCCGCCGACGACCGAAGGCGGCATAAGCCCGGCCAGGCGCACCCGCGCGCAAGTCACCTCGGGCCAGAACCTGCTTGGGCCGGCGGGCCAGCACCCGCCGGCCCAAGCATCCCGGACGGGTTGCTGAGCGGCCGCGATCAGCGAGACTTCTTCCGGCCGTGACCGGATACCCGATGGGCCCCTCCGGTCCGGCCCAGGGTGCGCGTTCAGTCATGGGCGGCTCGCAGCTGCAAGCTTCAACGCCATGACAGTGCGCCGCAGACCTGAACGAGCAGCAGTCCGCCCGTCTGATGCTGCGCGTCTTCTTCGAGGACCTCTTCCAGACGTACGAGGTTCCGTGAATCGGCTATCGATGAAATTGGACATCGGTGACGTCGCACGACGTGACCCCGCACGACGTGTTTCGGCCGGCGGCCCATAGCAGCGGGGACGCCATGCGCCTCAGCCGCAAGGCACCGCCGAAGTGAGGTCCACTACGGGCCATCGCCGCGGTGCCGGGGCTGCCGTTTCGCGCTGCCCGCAACGGTCCGCGCGCTAGATCGTGTGCCGCTCCTCCAGGATGACCTGGGTGACCTCGGTCCAGCTGTGCACCGCGGTGACGTGCGGCAGGTGTTGCCGGTGGGCGTCCACCTCCGCTTCGTTGGGCTTGAACAGGATGCGGTTGGGCACGGTGTTCATGTGGGACAGCACCTCCAGCCGGTCATCCACGAAGTGGGTAATCCCGTACTGGGCGACGATGGGCGCCTTGTCCTTCCTGCCCAGGCAGAAGTGCACGTTCTCCGGGGGAACGCCTGTCCGCGCGAAGAAGTCGATGTGGTGCAGGAACCGACGCGTCGTCTCCTGAGTCAGCGGGTCGCACTTGGACACCAGGAAAATGCCAGAGCCAAACCGCTGCCGGGACAGCCGGCTCAGCGCCTCGATGACACCTTCGTTGAGGGGCGTGTTCAGGTAGTCCGATCCACTGTCCAGCCATCTCTCGGTTCCCTTGGCGCGGGCGTCGGTGATGACGCCCCCAACATCAACTCCAAGTGCTTCCACCGAAACCCGTCCTCCTTCTGGCAAGATCGCTGCGCCGAAAACCCGGACCTGCCCTGGCACACCTTAGGCGGTCACCTCGCTGACTCGGCGCCGCTCTCGACCACCGCGGCCTCGGCGTGCCCGGCGATTTACCAGCAGACGCGACGCCCGCGATCACAATCCAGGTCACCACCTCGATCCGGGCGTGGGGTGAGTGTTCTACCCGTCCCAGTACACGCGGTACCGGTAGCGGATGACGTGTGATCGGTGGTGGAAGGGCCACCGGCCATCTGGTGGCGGCCACCGAGATGTTCCCCGTCGGCCAGGTCAGCCAAGGCGGTGCAGCCATTCGTTCAATGAGTTGTCGGACTGGTCGCGCTCCCTGGCCGCCGAGCGCCGGCCGGCGAGGCTGCGCCGGGTGGTCAGGAGTTGTGAGTCAGGTGCCGGATGGCCCAGTCGACGAATGCCCGGGTGACTCCGGCGATCATGCCGGTGGTCGCCGCCCAGGCCAGCTTGGTTCGCGGCTTGTTGTCGTGGCCAGGATCGTGTTGTGACATCGAATGCTCCTGTAGTCGAGGAACGCCGAATGATCGGCGCCGGCTTGTTCCACTACCTTCACGGCGATTCGAGGAGATCCACTTCAGGTGCGATGAGTGACGACGGGGATGACCGCCCAGCAGTTGGTAGGGGATGCTGGACGGCGATGAGTGCCGACGAGACAGGACCGCCCGTTCGGCGGCCCCGGCAGATCGAGTTCGTGGAGTTGTCCCCAGGGCCGGCGCGTGAGCTGCGTGATGCCGTCTACGAGCTGTATCTAAGGGCCGATTCGCCGACGTTGGACGACCTGGTCAACCAGATCGCCGCCGACGACGACCTGCCGGGCGCTCCGAAACGCGATGTCATCGGCCGGATCATCGGCGGACGTGAGGTTCCGGCGAAGCAGCAGGACGCGGTCTCCGTGGTCGTCGCGCTCGCCCGTGACGCCGGCCGGGACCCGGCCGTGGCGGCCGACCGTGTTCGCGATCTCTGGGTCGCCGCGAAGATGGCCCCGCCCTGGGGGGCGATGCCTACGCGCCTGGGGATACCGGTAACCGAGTGCAGTCCGTCCGCCTTGGAGGTGCACCGAGCGATCGATGTTGCCGACCACGGCGTCCCGTTGTCGGAACTGCCGTGCTACATCCCCCGCGCACACGACGGCCGGCTAGCGAAGGTCATCGACGCGGTCGCCGGTGAAGCCAGCCGGATGGCCACCTTGGTTGGGGGGTCGTCGACGGGTAAGACCCGCGCCTGCTGGGAAGCCATCCGGCCGTTGGGCACGTCCGGCCGGTGGCGAGTGTGGCATCCGATCAGCCCGTCCCGCTCCGACGCCGCCGCTGAGGCGATCGGCGAGGTCGGCCCGTACACGGTGGTGTGGCTCAACGAAGCCCAGCACTACCTGATCACCACTGACCCGGCGACCGGTGAACGCATCAGCGCCGGGCTGCGCGAGTTGCTGCACGCTCCCGACCGGGGCCCCGTGCTCGTCTTGGCCACCCTGTGGCCGCAGTTCTGGGACGAGCTGACCAGCCGACCCGCGGCAGGCCAGCCCGACCCACACGCGCAGGCACGCGAACTCCTCGAAGGCACGGATATCCAGGTCCCGAACACGTTCGCCGCTACCGACCTGATGGCCCTACGAAATGCCGCCGGCGATGACCCTCGGCTGCGTCATGCCGCCGAGCACGCCGACGCCGGTCGGATCACCCAACACCTCGCCGGTGCGCCCGAGCTGCTGCGCCGCTACCGCAACGCCCCACCCGCCGCCCGGGCCGTCATCGACGTCGCGATCGATGCCCGCCGCCTCGGCCACCCCTTGGCGATCCCCCACACGCTGCTCGAACAAGCCGCACCCGGATACCTGAACGACCACGACTGGGAGCGAGCCGGCGACGAGTGGTTCACACAGGCCCTGGCCTACACCGCCAAACCGTCCAAGGGCGTACCCGGACCGGTAACCCGCATCCGCCCTCGCCCCGGAGACCCACCATCTCTGGATGCGCAACCCACCTACCGGCTGGCCGACTACCTCGAACAGACCGGCCGCACCGAACGCGCCGGCGTGTTTCCGCCCGCCGCCTTCTGGAACGCGGCCGCCTCAACAATCGCCGACCCGGACCTCCTGCAGACCCTTGGACACGAGGCGACCCGACGGGGCCGCTACCGCCGCGCTGTCCAAATGCACCGGCAGGCCGCCGGCCACGGCAACACCGATGCACTGCGGTACCTGGCGAGGCTACGGAAGCAGGCCGGCGACCAGGCAAGGGCGGAAGCCCTGTACCGGCAGGCCGCCGACCATGGCAACACCGACGCGCTACGGGACCTGGCCGAGTTGCGGGAGGAGGCCGGCGACCGAGCCGGGGCGGAGGTCCTGTACCGGCGGGCCGCCGATTGCGGTGACACCGCCGCGCTGTGGGACCTGGCCAGGCTGCGGGAGCGGGCGGGCGACCAGGCCGGGGCGGAAGCCCTGTACCGGCGGGCCGCCGACCGCGGTGACACCGCCGCGCTGCAGTATCTGGCCGGGCTGCGGGAGCGAGCCGATGACCAGGCAGGGGCGGAATCCGTGTACCGGCGGGCCGCCGACCGCGGCAACACCGACGCGCTGTGGCACCTGGCCGGGCTGCGGGAGTGGGCCGGCGATCAGGCCGGCGCGGAGACCGTGTACCGGGAGGCCGCGGACCGCGGCAACACCGATGCGCTGTGGGATCTGACCCGGTTGCGGGAGCGGGCCGGAGACCAGGCTGGGGCGGAGGCCCTGGCCGTGCAGGCGGTCGACTGCGGCCACACCGGGGTGCTGTGGGACCTTGCCAAGCTGCGGTTGCGGGCCGGCGACCAGGCCGGGGCGGAAGCCCTGTACCGGCGGGCCGCCGACCGCGGTGACACCGAGGCGCTGCGGGACCTGGCCATGCTGCGGGAGTGGGCCGGCGACCGAGCCAGGGCGGAGGCCCTGGCCGTGCAGGCCGTCGACCGCGGCAACATCGAGGCGCTGCGGGACCTAGCCGTGCTGCGGTTGCGGGCCGGCGACCAGGCCGGGGCGGAGGCCCGGTACTGGCAAGCCGTCGACCGCGGTGACACCGACGCGCTGCGAGACCTGGCCAGGCTGCGGGAGTGGGCTGGAGACCAGGCCGGGGCGGAGGCCGTGTACCAGCAGGCCGCCGACCGTGGCGACACCGACGCGATGTGGAACCTGGCCAGGCTGAGGGAGCGAGCCGGCGACCAGGCCGGAGCGGAGGTCCTAGCCGTGCAGGCCGTCGATCGCGGCAACACCGAGGCACTACGGAGCCTGGCCAAGCTGCGGGAATGGGCCGGCGACCAGGGTGGAGCCGAGGCCCTGTACCGGCAGGATGCCGACCGTGGCAACACCGAGGCGCTGTGGCACCTGGCCGAGCTGTGGAAACGGGCTGGCGACCAGTCCGGGGCGGATTCCTTGCGGCGATTTGGCCTTGCAGACGACGGCTCCACAGCGCACTCGTTGGACTGAGTTCCCAGTACCAGGTCGCCCGATCTCGGCCCAGCGGACGAGCAGGATCAGTTCGCCGAGGATGTTGACGTCCTCGCGTTTCGCCATGGCATCTCGTCTACATCCTTGGCCCGGGGTCGGTGCCGTCGATCGGGCGGCAGCGCGTGGCGCGCGCAATCATCGGGCTGGTTCCGCGCTAGATGGCCCGGTGCAGATGCATCGCCGAGCACATGATCGAGGGCCACGCTGGCGCACCTCCACGCCGGCTCGACGACGTTGACGCACCGGTTGCCCCGCCACAGCAAGCGCCCACGCTGTCGGTTTGGGTCAAGTTCACCGCGGTGTGACTTGGTCGATCCATTCTTGGGGGATCAGCTTTTCTCCGCCGCGCCAGTTGTGTTGCACGGAGTCCTGAAACCAGCCCTCGGGGAGGTTGGCGTGGTCGCAGACGATCACTTGCATGTCGGGTGCCAACTCGGTGACCACGTCGTAGATCAGGCGGAACAGTCGATCGACTGCTTCACGGTCGGTGTCCTGATCTGGTGTGCCCGATTTCTGGTCGACCTCGGAGCGATACCACACCTGGGTGGGCTGATCGAGCATGAGTAGCCGTGGGACCGGTCGGTGTTGTCGCACGAAGTAGCGGTGCAGTGCGAGGTGGGTGACGAGGTGGTAACCGACCCAGTTCTCCCCGCTACCGATGCGGAACAAGGGTGCGGGGCCCTGCTCGGTGTCCGTGACGACGGTGAGGCGGTTGAGATCGAGACGGACGCTTCCGCCGCGGTGCTCCAGCTGAAGCCGGTCGGCCCATCTGGTCATGTCTTGGCTGATGGTCACCAAGCGTGAGGTGAGTTGTTCGCGTTCCTCGGAAGGGTCAAGTTCGGCTTCGAGCGTGTGTACCTGATCGAGGGCCGCATCGTATTGGTGGCGTAGTCGCGCCAACTCGGCCTCGGAGCTGCCGGGGAGTGTGGTGAGCGTGGCGTGAATGCGGCCGCGGGTGAAGTCCCGTCGTGCGGTGTCGGGAAGCTGTTCGGTGACCGTCCCACTGGCGGTTAGCGACTGGATGGCGCCCTCGGCCGCTCTGAGCTGGTTCCGCAGCGAGGTGGCTCGCTCGTCCAGCGCCTGCAATGCTTCGCGTCGGGCCGGTCGGGCCGCGTCGACGCCGCTGAGCTGGTTGTTGAGCTGGACCAGACTCTGACGGAGTTGTTCTGGCGTGGGGTCCGGTTCGGCGAGCAACGAGCCGCACAGTGGGCACGGCTCTGCCCCGTCGTGGGTGCGGCTCGCCGGGGCCGCCTGGCCGTTGGTCGGCAGCCCCAGCAGGTTGAGGCTTGCCAGTCTGGCGGTCTGGACTCGGACGGCTCCGGCGAAGTCGGTTTCGGTGTCGTTCTGCTGCAGGAGCACGTCGCGTTCAGCGTTGAGAGCGCGAAGTCGGTCGCGTACCTGGTCGCGTTCCCGCTGCAAGGCGGCGACGCGCACGGCGGTTTCGGAGTCGGGTACTTCCGGCGCAGTGGACGCCGTGACCGCGGCGTGCAGGAGGGCAACGACGCTGGACCGCTGCGCCGGTTGCTCGGCGTCAACCATTCCGAGGGCGTGCGCTTCCCGCCACAGCGTTGCCAGACCCGCGTCAGCGGCCTCGCTCGCCCGGATCGCCTGCCGGTAGGCCGTTTCCGCACGGCGCAGCTCGCGGCGGGCCGCATGGAGCTGGGCTCGTTTGAGCGCCTGGTCTCGCGGTACCGCGCCGATGAAGTACGGGATGGTGTCTTTGAGGGTTTGGGCCATGCCCTGATCGCCTTGGCGGTGGAACAACAGGTCGCGGGCGGCGATTTCGCCTTGCCGCTGCAGGCACAGCAACGCGGCGTGTCCGATGTGCGCCTCGAGTGGATACCGCGCCGAGCCCACCGGCGGCTCGTGCAGATTCTCCTCGATGCCGATGCGGCGTCCGAGTTGCTCCCGAACGGCATCCGAGTCGGCGTTCACCACGAGATCGTCGAACTCTAGCGGGGTCAGGTCGGCACCGAATTCCAGCATCGCGCGTTGGGTTGACGCCTTGCCGATGTCAGGAGCGGGGCGTGCGACGAACGCTCGACCGCCGTCCAGGTCGAACAGCGCCGCGTACCAGGACACCGTGCTGGTGATCGGACCGATCGGCATTTGGAGCGTGTCGCGGCCCAGGCAGTACTCGACGATGTCGAGCAGGGCGCTCTTGCCTGTCTTCGACTCCCCGGTCACGATGTTGAGCGCCCCGGTGGTGAAACTGAGGACACGTCGGCGGCCGTGGTTGCTGTAGAGGATGATCGCTAGCAGCTGCACGTAATCAGGGTGTCACGCCGAGGACCGCGAAGACGGTCGCGGTGTTGTCAATCTTCGCCAACCAACGGCCGACGAAGTTCGCCCTGCGGAGGATGTCGGCGAGTTCATCGGGCATCTGGAAGCCTCTCGCCCGGCGGGTCCTACCTCCTAAAGTGTCTCCCTCCACAGTCAACACGCCATGGGCGAGGCCGAACCGCACACCTTCTCGCACCGGCTCGACAAGGCCCAGCGCCCGGAGCGGGAAGCCGGCACGCAGCAACGGATTACGAGAGGTCCACGTCGCGAGGTGCGTCCTGGTCGAGGTGGGTAGAGCCTGCCGGGTGCCCCGATGCAGCACCAATGGAACGATGATGAACCCCAACGCCCACGGCAACGCGCGTTGCGACTCCTTGCGGTACCCGTCCGCGGCGGTAGCGAGGATCACCGCGATCAGCGCGGGGTTCAACATCGCCGCCACGATCGGCGGCCGGTCAGTCCACAAGGTCACAGGGCCTCCCAGCGTCACGTACTGCTCCGGCGGGGATGCGCCCGCTCACCCGGCGACCTGCAACAACTGCTTGACACGGCTTTCGAAGTCCGGATGCCAACCGATCCGCCCCGCATCAGCTAGAACGTGACGTTTCCCGCGAACGAAAAACGGCTCGTTGTAACGCGCACGGACGGTGATGCCCGTCTGCGTCAGCAGCTGCCGCAGCATCTGCTTACCGGCCTCCTGCTTGGCAGCCTCGTCCGCGTCATCATCGAGCGTGTCGAGCATCCAGTCGAACTCACGCTCCCACTCATCGACAAGCTCAGCCTCAAACTTGGTCAGCTCAGCCACACCAATTAGATCCTCATCCAGCCACCGGACCGTCTGGGCATAAACGCGGTAGTAGTCCACGATCGCCTTCTGCAGGTTCCGCGGCGGATAGGCGACCCACTGCATCTGCTGCACGAACGTGTGGGTCCGGTACTCCGCGGCGACGGAGTCGACATCAACGTCCAGCAACTCGACCAGGGTGGGCAGCCTCTCGCTGGTGAACTGATCACGGATATCAGCGATCGCGGCTCGGGCCACACCAACATCGAGGCTACGCAGCCTCCCCTGCAACATCGCCAACGCCTGCTCATCCCACCACCGCCAGACCATCGCCAAGAACAGCTCCTCATGCCCCGTAGGCAGCGCCCAGCTCAGATGCGCGCGTACCAGGCTCGGCACGTCCTGGATGTGCGGCGAGCCATCGATAACACGGATCCTGGACAGGAAGGTCCGCCGGTCTCCCGGACCCAACGCGAGAAACTGCTCCCGGGCGCCTCTGGTCTGCGCCGAGGTCGTGTCTTTGGCGACCGCTTCAAGCCCGGCGAGGGCAGCGCGCTCATCGAGCGTCTCGGGTCGCAGGGCCGCAACCGCCGTGCCACCGCCCGCCGTCTGAGTCGTGACCAGCAGCAACTGCGGCCCGGACGCGTCGCCTGGCGCCGCGTCATCCATCCAAACCTTCAGCGTGCGCCACACATCCGGCGAGGTGTCAGTCAACGCCCGATGCGTGTGCTGATGGTGCTTGACCTGAAGCAGCTGCGTCGGGTTACCGTCCTCTTCCCACGCGACGTCGTCATGCAACTCCAGGGTGATGGACGCGTCTGGCCTATCACCCCCAGACCGCAGGAGCTCCACCAACGCCCACCAGGTCTGATGCTGGTAGCCGACCGCGTTGGGGGCAGCGCTATGCGTAGCCGGAGCCATAACCCGAGTTTCTACCCCTCCCAACGATCATGTCCAGCCGACGAACAGGGCCTTGACAAGGCTGACCCACCCCGCTGGAGTCGGTGGCGATCACCACCGCGAGCATGTCCGACCACCGAGGCTCCGCTCCCAGCGGCAGCGCGCAGCGAAGGTCCGGCAGCGTCCCACCGTGGTCCGCGGTCATCGCCGCGGACGGCCGCCGGTCGGGAGCGATGCCCAGGGCGAGAGCCGTCGCGGCCGGAACATCGGCGACCCATTCGCCGATCGCGGTGTACGAGTGGTAGCCGGCCACCACGGCGCACACCGCCGCGGTCACCACGACCGTCAGCGGATGTCGGATCCCTCGCCGGGCCGGCGGATCAGGCAGACCAGCAAGCGCGGCGGGCAGCCCACCAGCGGTTTCCGGCACGGTCAGAGCCGGTGCGCCACAACTGGTGCGTGTCGGGCCCGGATGGCGGCGAGTCGGTCGACCAGGTCGTTAACGGCGCTGTAGATCTCGTCTTCGGCCGGCCCGTGCGGATCCAGCCACGGATGGCCGTCCACCCGGTACCACTCCAGGGCTTCGTGGACGGCCTCGTTGACAGCGTAGTTGGCGTACCGGTCGATCCAGCCGGACTCGTCTCGCCCTGCGAACACGGTTTTGGCTACGCCGCTCTCTTCCGACCCGCCGTCATCGGTGGCGGGTGTGTCGTCGCGGGAGTCGTTCCAGTCGCCTGATGCGTTGATCTCTCCGTCGTAGGCGCACGGGATGTCGGGGCCGGTCAGTTCCCCTGGCATGAACTCGCGGCGCTTGAGGCTACGGGCGTAGGTGAGCTGGAAAGAGACGCGGGCGGCGGCGGCATCGGCCGGGGTTTTCATCGGGCACCCCAGGTTCTCAACGGTGAGGCGAATGATCTCGCCGTAGTCATCATCTTGTCCTATCCCGCCGTGCCATAGCCGTGACCCACAGCCATCAACGCGACCAAGTCCACAGTTACGCCGGGCAGGGTTATCGGGATAGGGCTGCGCTTCGGCAGGTCGGAGGAACCCGTCGAACCGAGCCAGCGGGTGACGCCGGCTAACTCCTTTCGGCCGATGAGTACGGTTGTGCGGATCACGTTTCCGGCGTCTGCGGGGAGGAACCCCACGTGCTTGACCACATCGTGTTCGCGGTGCCGGATCTCGCCGACGCGGTAGCGGGGTTCGAACGGCTGACCGGCGTCCGTCCAGTCAGGGGCGGTAGCCACGTCGGTCTCGGCACCGCGAACCATCTCGTCGGCCTGGGCGGCGCCGCGTACCTTGAGATCATTGGTCCGGACCCCGATCAACCCGATCCGGTCCAGCCACGCCCGTTCGGCATCGACCGGCTGACCGCCTCCCGGGTGGTCACCTGGTCGATCCGACCGCCGGATCTCGACCACGCCGTCGCAGCCGTGATCGCCCGCGGCTACGACCCGGGACCGCCCAGGACGATGTCGCGTCACACCTCGGACGGGAACCTCCTGACGTGGCGCCTGACCCCCGGTGCCGATGACCCAGCCGACGGGATCGTGCCATTCCTCATCGACTGGGGCACCACAGCCCACCCCACCACGACTGGGCTGCCGACGCTGCCGCTGCGGTCCCTGGAGGCCGAACACCCCGATCCCGCCCCGATCCGGAAGAGCCTGGCCGCCCTCGACATCGACCTGCTGGTCCGGCCCGGCCCGCAACCCCAACTGGTCGTCACGCTGCAAGGTCCGGACCGACCCATCGTGCTGAGCTGACCGCCGTCGGTCTGCCCACCACGATCCCGCGCTTCACCGCAGACCCCGATGACGTGCGAGCGCTGTCCCTGCGCCCGAACCCAGGTGGGGCCATCTGGGCTGGCCAGCGGCCCGCCCGAAGGTGAGTCACACCCGATACCCGCCGGGACAACACGTCCCACCGACACCGCCAGCTTCCGCAACATCACACGGACAGACCCGCGACAAGGCGGCGGTCGGAACACCGGCCGGCAGGCAAGATCACGCCCGCCCAAACCGCCGAGCACCCACGGAGCACCCACACATCCACAATGGACGCGAAAAAGACTCCGATCCGGCGTAAAACGCCAGGTCAGAGCCTTCATCGTTGGTGCGCCGCCAGGGACTCGAACCCCGAACCCGCGGATTAAGAGTCCGCTGCTCTGCCAGTTGAGCTAGCGGCGCTCGCTGACAACGGGAGAAACCTTAACACGGGCGCGCAGGGGCCCTCCAACCAGATACCCCCCGCCGGTGTCCAGCACCTCTATCGGGACAAAAGTCCCCATTCCGCCCAGACGTCCGGTGTCGGGGCACGAAACTATGGCCGTGATACGGCACGATGTCTGCGGGATTCGAGTGGACCGAGGTGGGGATGGGGAAGGTCACGCGGGCCTGGGCGACGGTTGTCGCCCTGGCCGTCGTCACGCCGCTTGGGACGGCGGCGTGCGGCAACGAGAACAAGAAACCGGGGCTCGTGAGCGGGTCGGCGGGCGCCAGCGCCAGTCCGACGCCGCCCGCCGAGCCGCTGGCGCTGGCCGTGACGCCGGCTGAGGGAGCGAAGAAGCAGCCGGTCAGCACGGAGATCGGTACGAAGGTCAGCGGCGGGAAGATCACGCAGGTCACCCTGACCGTCGCCGGTGGGGGCGAGGTCAAGGGTTCGCTGCGGGACGACGGCTCCTCGTGGGTGCCGGCCACCCCGCTGAAGTACGCGAAGACGTACACCGCCAAGGTCACCGCGACCACGCCGGCCGGGCAGAGCGAGACGAAGACGACCTCGTTCACCACCATGGCCAAGCCGGGCTCGGTCATCGGCTCCGGCCTCTACCTCTTCGACGACAGGACCTACGGCGTCGCCATGCCGGTGGTGGTGGAGTTCTCACCGGGCATCAAGGAGAAGGACCGGGCGAGGGTGCAGCGGCGGATGTTCGTCACGTCCGACCCGCCACAGCCGGGCGCCTGGCACTGGGTGGAGAACGGCACCCAGGCCTACTACCGGGGCAAGGAGTACTGGAAGCCGGGCACCACGCTCGACGTACGGATCGGGCTCGAGGGCATTCCGCTGAGCAACGGGCGGTACGGCAACGTCGACCGGAAGGCCACCGGCAAGATCGGCGACAGGTTCGAGATGAAGGTCGACAACAGGACCAAGAAGATGTCGGTCTACGAGGGGGGCAAGCTGGTCCGGACCATCCCGGTCAGCCTCGGCAAGAAGAGCACCCCCTCCTCCAGCGGCACCATGGTGGTGATGGAGAAGAAGGAGTCCACCGTCTTCGACACCCGCGACGACCCGGACCCGACGAACCGGTACGTCACCGACATCGACTTCGCGCAGCGGCTGACCTGGGGCGGGGAGTACATCCACGCCGCGCCCTGGTCCGTCGCCAACCAGGGTCGGCGCAACGTCTCGCACGGCTGTGTGAACGTCTCGACCGCCAACGCGCGCTGGCTCTTCGAGAAGACCAAGGTCGGTGATCCGGTGACGGTCAGCGGCACCGAGCGCAAGCTGGCCGCCGGCAACGGCTGGACCGCCTGGAACCTCTCCTGGGAGCAGTTCGTCAAGGGCAGCGCCATCCCCGTCACCGACGGCGGCGGCGCGGGACAGTCCGGCTAGCCGGACGGTCGGCGTACGGGTCGGCGGGCGCATGCCGAGGTCGTGACAAATGCCCGCCTACCCGTCCATACCAGTCCGCTCCACGGTGTTTCCCAGCACGGAGGGAAACGAAAACTTGCCGGCTGGCGTCATTGATAGAGGATGGCCGTGGGTACCGAGTGGGGAAACGGCCGTGGGAACACTGTGAGGGGATCATGCGAGCGAGCCGAGGACAGTTGAGGCGGTGTACCAGCGGAGCGGGGCCGGCATCCCGGCGGCTGCGGGCGGTGCGGGTGGCGACCTCGGTCCTGCTCGCCGGCGCCCTCGCCCTCACCGGGACCGCCTGCACCAGCGGCGGCAAGGATGGCGGGGGGTCGTCCTGGCAGGGCGGCGACCCGGAGCAGAAGCCCAAGGCCTCGGCCGCGATCACCGCGCCGGCCGCCGACGCGAAGGACGTGCCCGCGTCGGCGGAGATCGCCTTCACCAGCAAGGACGCCACCGAGACCACCGTCGAGGTCAAGGACGCGGCCGGTGCGGCCGTCGAGGGCACGCTCACCGCTGCCGGTACGTGGCTGCCGGAGGAGCAGCTCGACTACGGCACGACGTACACCGCGACCGTGACGGCGACCGGCGACGACGGCAAGCCGGCGACGGCGACCAGCACCTTCACCACGATGGCCAAGCCGGGCAAGCAGATCCGGGTGACCAGCTTCCTCGGTGACGGTCAGACGGTCGGGGTCGGCATGCCGCTGATCGTGAAGTTCAGCCGGGCGATCCCCGAGGACTACCGGGACGACGTGCAGCGCCGGATGACGGTGCGGGCGACCCCGGCCCAGGAGGGGATCTGGCGCTGGGTCAGCCCGACCGAGGTGCGCTACCGCCCCAAGACCTACTGGAAGGCCAACACCAAGGTCTTCTACAAGATCCAGGCAGGTGGTCTGCCGATGGGCGGCGGCTGGTACGGCCGGGCCGACCTCACCGTCGACGCCAAGGTCGGCGCGGCGGTGCTGATGACCGTGGACAACCGGACCAAGAAGATGACGGTCCAGAAGGACGGCCGGGTCGTCAAGACGATCCCGATCAGCCTCGGCAAGAAGAGCACCCCCTCCTCCAGCGGCACGATGGTGGTCATCGAGAAGCTGAGGAAGACCGTCTTCGACACCCGGGACGACCCGAACCCGGCGAACCGCTACGTCACCGACATCGAGTACGCCCAGCGGCTGACCTGGGGCGGGGAGTTCGTCCACGCCGCACCCTGGTCGGTCGCCTCGCAGGGCCGCACCAACGTCTCGCACGGCTGCGTCAACATGTCGACCGCGAACGCCTCCTGGCTGTTCAGCCAGACCAAGGTCGGCGACCCGATCGTGGTCAAGGGGACCGAGCGCAGGCTGGAGAACGGCAACGGCTGGACCGACTGGAACATGAGCTGGTCCGAGTACGTCAAGGGCAGCGCCATCCCGTACCAGGCACCCGGCGGCACCCCCTCGGGCGGGCCGTCGCCGCAGGCGAGCGCGACGACGACGCCATGACCCGGTAGAAGTGAGAAGGCCGGTCGGGGACTCCCCGACCGGCCTTCTTCGTGGGGTGACTGATGGGATTTGAACCCACGACACCCGGGACCACAACCCGGTGCTCTGCCAACTGAGCTACAGCCACCACGCGCGGAAACATCCGCAACGCCACACCCGGGAGTCGATCCTGGGCGGGGCGCCGACCAATGATAGCCACATCGCGACCTGCCCCGTCGACCGGGTTGGCCGAGCGGGGCGGGACGGCTCAGAGTTCGGCCGCGATCGCCTTGGCGGTGTCGACGTCCGGACCGGGCAACGGCACGAAGACCGTCCGGCGGTAGTACTCCAGCTCCCGGATGCTCTCCCGGACGTCGGCCAGGGCCCGGTGGGTCAGTCCCTTGGCCGGCTGGCCGAAGTAGACCCGGGGGTACCAGCGCCGGCACAGCTCCTTGATCGACGAGACGTCGATCATGCGGTAGTGCAGGTGCGCGTCGAACTTCGGCATGTCCCGGGCCAGGAAACCCCGGTCGGTGGAGATGGAGTTGCCGCAGAGCGGGGCGGTCCGCGGCTCCTTCACGAACGTGGTGATGTACTCCATCACCAGGTCCTCCGCCTCGCCGAGGGTCACCGCCGAGCGGCGCACCTCCTCGGTCAGACCGGACCGTTCGTGCATCGCCCGGACGATCTCCGGCATACCGTCCAACGCCTGCTCGTCGGCGTGGATGACGACGTCGACACCCTCACCGAGCACGTTGAGGTCCCGGTCGGTGACCAGGGCCGCGACCTCGATCAGCGCATCCTTGCCGAGGTCGAGCCCGGTCATCTCACAGTCGACCCAGACGAGAAGATCAGCCACGCCGCCCAGACTACGCGCAGCCCGGGGACCCGCGCCTCAACGCTGCGGACAGAACGGCCCGCTAGGGTTTTCCCGTGCCCCCCGATCCCACCGCGCCCCCGGACACCGTCGAGGACGATCCTGGCGGGCGGACCGCGCGTCAAATCGTCATCGTGGTGCTGATCGCCGCGGTGGTGCCCTTCCTCTACGCGCTGAACGCCCCGCACCACTTCTTCGACCTCAAGATCTACGTCAGTGCGACCCGCTGGTGGGCTGCGGGCAATCCGCTCTACGACTACGTACAGGCCGACGACGTCCAGGGTGAGCTGTACTTCACCTATCCGCCCTTCACCGCCCTGCTGCTGCGGCCCTTCGCCGACCTGCGGATCGGCGCCACCGTCGCTCTCTTCACCACGCTCACCGCGCTCGCGCTGGTGGTGACCACCTGGTGGCTGGTCTCGCCGGTCGCCCGCCGCCACGGTGTGTCCCGGTGGTTCGCGGCGGGGCTCGCCGTACCGCTGGTCTTCGCCGTGGAGAGCACCCGCGAGACGATCTTGTTCGGCCAGATCAACATGCTGCTGGTGGTGCTGGTCCTGGCCGACCTGCTCTTCGCCGTACCCCGGAAGTCGCGCTGGGCCGGCGTCGGGATCGGGCTGGCGACGGCGATCAAGCTCTATCCGGGCATCTTCATCGTCTACCTGCTCGCCACCCGGCGGTGGCGGGCGGCGCTGGTGGCGAGCGCCACGGCGGCCGGCGCGACACTGCTGGCGGCGGCGATCGCCCCCGGCGACTCCTGGCGGTTCTGGACCCACGAACTCTGGCTGACCGACCGGGTCGGCCGCCCCGACTACACCGGCAACCAGTCGCTGTACGGCCTGCTCAGCCGGTTCACCACGCCGGAGAGACCCCACCAGCTGCTCTGGCTGCTGCTGGTGGTCGCGATCGCCGGGTACGGGCTCTGGCGGGCGGCCCGGGCCGCCCGGGCCGGTGACGTCGTCGCCGGCCTGACCCTGACCGGGCTGGTCGGCATCCTGGTCTCACCGATCACCTGGCCCCACCACGCCTACTGGTTCATCCCGGCCCTGGTGGTGCTGGTCGACGTCGGGCTACGCCGGCCGGATCCGGCCGCCGGCCCGCCCGGCCGCCGCCGCCGGATCGCGCTGCTGGCACTCTCCGCACTGGTCACCGTCGTCATCGTGTACGGGGTGGTCTCGTACTACGACTGGGGGCGCGACTTCGACCGGACGAATGCCCCCGGCGAGTTCCTGCTGCGCAACCTCTACGTGCTGCTCGCCCTGCTGCTGCTGGTGGTGCTCCCCATCCGGCCGAACGCGACGGAGCCCCGCGCCGAACCCGTCGAGCCCCGGCGGGAGCCGAGCGTCCGGTAGGAGCAGAACTTGCACCAAATGGACAGATCTATCTAGTCCGCCCTGATGCGGCTAATCTAGTGCCAACACCAACAACGTCCCTTCGGTACACCGATCCCCCGGTGAGAGTGGCCTTCCGTGTCGGCAGCGCGGGGGGCCACTCGCCGCTCCGGCCCCGCCCTGCTCAGTGACTCGACGGCAGGCGATCGGAGCGCCGGGGCTCGTTGTCGTACCACCTCGACCGGTTCGGCGGCGTCCGGCCGGCCTGCGGCTGTTCCGCCGCCACCAGTTCCGCACCCGGACTCGCCGGTCGTACGGTGAGCAGCCGGAGCGGCTGGTTCTGCACCGCCGCCGGTACCGGGGCCGGCGCGGGCACGGGCGGCACCGGTGAGGGCACCGGAGGCATGGGGCGGGGCGGAGCCGGTGGCGGCGGCATCGGCGGGGTGGGTGCGGGCGCGGGTACCGGCACCGGCGCGGGCGCCGGCATGGGCTGCGCCGACACCGGCGCGACCGACATCGACGCCGAACCGGGCGGCGCGGACACCGGCGGCCCGACCGGCCCGGGAGGCGGCGGCCCGACCGGCCCGGGAGGCGGCGGCCCGACCGGCCCGGGAGGCGGCGGTGGCCCGACCGGCGCGGAGAGCCGCGTGCCCAGAAAGGGACTTGCCGAGGGCCAGCCGAGGCGGTCGGGCCGGGGCGTCGACACCGGCTCGTTCCTTCCGCCGAAGCCCATCAGCACGTCCGCCAGGGTCTCGGGCCGGTCCGGCGGTCTCGCCTCGGCAGCCGCCGTACGCTCCGCGTGGCCCGCCGCGGGCGGTGCCGGGCGGAACGGTATCGGCACCGTGTCGCGGATGCGTCGGGCCGAACCGTCCGCCGACGACCCCGCCGACCCGGACTGGGCCGGCTGCTCCGCCGGCCGCATCCCGCGCTCCGCCGGCCCGGGAACCTGCTCCGCCGGCCGGGAGAACTGTCCGGTCGATCGGGAGAACTGCGCCGCCCGCAGGGGGACCTGACCAGAAGGTTCGGACACCGGCCCGGCGGGGCCGGGCGTCCGAGCGGAGAACGTCCCCGCCTGGCCCGGCGGGCCCGGCGCCGTCTCCGGCGACCGGCCGACCTGGTCCAGGCTGGGCACGCCGAGCCGGGCGGCCAGCACCGGCACCTGGTCGGGTTCGACGACGAACACCACCTCGCGGGGCCGGACCGGCCGCACCGGCCAGGCCAGCAGGGCGATGCCCATCAGCGCCAGGAAGGCCCCGGCGGCCAGCGAGACCCGGGTGAGCGGCGCGAGCCACCCGGGACGTACCTCGGCCCGCAGGTCGACGCCGACGCCGGGCCGGGCCTCGGGGGACATCACGACCAGGCTGAGGCCGTGTCCGAAGACCTCGTCCGGGGCCAGGTCGAGCGCCCCGACACCGTGTCGGACCCAGAAGTTCTGTTCACCGGGGAGGCCGATCGCGGCACCGGCCGGCGGACGCTCCGCGGCGGTGACCCGCAGCGGCAGGCTCCCCCTGGTCAGGCTCACCCGGTCGACCCGGGTGTACGAGGTGGCGGAGAGATAGCGGGAAACCTCGGCAGCGGGCGCGAGCCCGACGAAGGCCGGATCCGGGCCGGTACGGGCGATGATCCGCAGCCCGGTCCGGCCGGTACGCACGAACGGCGCGTCCCGGCGCAGCAGCGAATCCAGATCCGGTACGACGATCGCGTGGCCGGCCGTCTCGACCCGTTCCAACGGGCCACCGAACGTCCCGCTGGGCCCGCGCTGCTGCCAGACGGTCCACAGTGCCCCACCCGCGAGCAGTACCGGCAGTCCGATCGTGAGCAGGAGTATCCCGGCGGTCAGCCGTACGAACCGCATTCGCGTCTCTCCTCTGGGTCGCAGTATCCGCCGACCATACCGAGCGAAATCGCTTGAACACGGATTATTGCCTGAAAACGCCGCTGGCCCGCCGACGGAGGTCGACGGGCCAGTGGACGTACCCCGGATCGGTTGCCGGGCGGGCCGGCGGAGAGCCCCCGGGAATCGCCGCCGAATCGGTGCGGACCGCGGCTCAGGCGGCTGGCGGAACGCTCGTCCGGCGGGCCCGCGCGAACGCCAGTCCGCCGAGCGCGAGTCCGCCGAGACCGGCGATCAGCCCGGCGATGCCCAGTCCGAGCGCGAGCGAGTTGTCGTCGTCCCCGGTCGACGCCGCCGCCTCCAGGTCGGGGGCCGGATCGGCGGGGGCCGACGTGGACGGCGCACCGGCGGCCGGCGCCGCGGCCAGCGTCAGCACCGGCGCGGGATCCTCCGGCGCCTCGCCACCGTTGGCCGCCGGCGGCTCGATCCAGCGCACCACGTTGCCGTCGGAGTAGTGCTGGAGCGCCCGGAACACCATCCGGTCGACCTTGGGCAGCGGTCCCATCTGGACCGGGAACTCCTGGTACTCGCCCGGCTTCACCGCCGCGCCGGAGGACGCCGTCCAAGTGATCTTGGAGACCGCCTCGGTGACCTGGCTGCCGTGCACCTCCAACGGCGGATCGATCTTGCGCTTCTCGACCGCGGCCGTCCAACCCGGCACCGGCTTGATGGCCGCCGTGGCGACCGGGGCGTCCTCGGGCATCGTCACCTCCACCTTGGTGGTGGCGGCGGTGTCGCTCTCGGTCGGCACCCGGAAGTTCACCACGGCGTAGCCCCCCTGGGTCGCCTCCTTCGGGTTCACCGTGACGTGTGCGGACGCCGGAGCGGCGAGTCCGAACACGCCGACCGCGCTGGCACCGAGGACGAGGGCGACGGCGGAGAGCGCGCCCCTGCGGTGACGGATCATGAATTACCTCTCTAGGTGATCGGCACGGTGGCGCTCACCGTGGCCTGGTCGATGTCGGAAATCCGGAGGGTGAAGCGGAGCTGCCAACTCCCCGGGGTCGGCAGGCTGATCTCCCCCGTGGCGTGGTTGTCGGTGAACGGCAGCAGCGGGACCTCGATCGGCTCGACGCCCTGGTCCGGCAGGGCGGCGGTGGCCCGCCACTCGATGACCCGCAGCGGCTTGTTCTCCGGGGTGAAGGCGTACAGGTGCACCGAGTTGCTGCCCACACCGGCCGGGCTCACCTCCACCTGCAACCGGTAGAGCTCGCTGGTCAGGGTGGTGGAGAAGAGGTCCCGGGCGGCGTCCTCGGCACCGGCCGTCCGGGCCGGCGGGGTCTGCACGAGCACCGCGGAGAGCGCCAGCACGACGGCGGTGATCGCCAGCTCGACCCAGACCGCGCGACGCATCCGGCCGGGTCGGGCCGCCCGGTCCGACCGGAGGTCCGGCTCGGAGCCGTCGGGCTCGTCCGGCCCGTCGGGCCCGGCGTCCTCAGCGTGCTCGGCATGCTCATCCAGCTCGGCATGCTCGTCGGGCTCGGCGTCCTCGGCCAGCTCGGCGGGGTCCGCCAGCTCACCGACGAGGGCGCGCCGCACCAGCTGCCGGGAGTACGCCGCGACCGCGATGGCCAGCCCGAAGAGGACGACCTTGGCAATGATCAGCCGGCCGTACGTGGTCGAGACGAGCGCGCTGGGCGTGCTCACCTCGATCAGGGCCTGTACGACGCCGGCGAGCAGCAGGGCGGAGACCGCCACCGTCGCCCAGCGGGACCAGACCGGCAGGATCGCGTCGAGTTCCCGGTCGTTCGCCTGCCGGAGCAGGAAGACGGCGAGCATCACCAGGCCACCGAGCCAGACCGCCATGCTGGCCAGGTGGACGGTGTCGACCACGACCGAGACCGCCGGCACCGGCGACGCGGCAGCGTGCCCGGCGATGGGCCAGGTCGCCAGCCCCGCCACCCCGAGGACGACCAGCAGGATGTGGTCGCTCTTTCCGGCCCGCCCGGTCAGCAGCGGGCGGAGCAGGATGGCCGCCGCCGCCAGGATGCCCAACCGGACCAGCAGAGCCGCCCCGAACGCGCTGCCGAGTACGTCGCCGAAGCCGCTGCCGCTGACCGCGAACAACCCGCCTCCGGCGGCGTAGGGCACCTGGAGCCAGATCGAGGCCAGGGTCGAGAGGGCGATCAGTCCCACACCGGTCCAGGCCAGCCGGGCCGGGCCGCGCCGGTCGAGCCGCCGGGGCCAGAGCAGGCTGAGCACCAGCACCGGACCGACCAGCAGGAGCAGGCCGGCGTACCCGAGGTACTTGGCGACCCGTACCGCCACGTCGACCGCCGGGTGCACCCCGTCGGTACCGCTGTCGGTGGGCGGCGTCGACGGCGCACCCACCGAGTAGGTGTACGCGCCGGCGACCGGGTGGCTGTCCGCGGAGATCACCCGATAGCTGACCAGGTACGTGCCGGACGGGCCGGCCTGGTCGACCGGGATGGTGACGATCGCGCCGTTGAACGTCGGCTCGCCCCGGTCCACCCGCTCTCCGTCCGGACCCAGCACGCGGATCTTGTCCGGGACCTTCCGGACGGCCTCGCTGAAGGTGAGCACGACCTCGGCCGGCGCGCCCGGCAGCACCGCCCCGGCGGGCGGGCTGCTGCTGACCAGGACGGCGTGTGCGCTGGCCGGGGTGGCTGGGCCGAGCAGCAGGGCCAGGGCGGCCAGCAGCAGGCCGAGGGTCGCCCCGGCGCGCGTCAGCCGACGGCGGTTCGCAGCAGTCATGCGAGACATGCTCGCCGAACCACCCCACCCGGCGCGACCTCGGGTGCCCGGCGGCCGTCCGCCCCCGGGGCGGCATCGGCCCGCGACGCCGCCGCCCCTCGATCCAGATCCCCTGCCACGTCTCGATAGTCGGCGGCCCACCCCGGAAAGTTCCCGGCGTGTCCGGCCTTTTCCGATCGACCGCCGGGACGGGTTCCGATCGGCCCGGTGGGGCGGGTCCCGGACGGCCCGGAGGGCGGGTTCCGGTCGACCCGGTGGGCGGGAAGGTCGATCACCGCTCCCGACCGGAAGGGTCCGCGTACCGTAAGTGACCGTGATTCCACCCACGGCGATGACGGAACTGACGGAAAGCTCACCACGGCTGCCCGGAACTTCCGGGCAGGTCGGGACGACCAGTGATCGTGACTGAGCGTGTGACAGGAACCAGCCGCTGGCTGACCGCCCGCCCCTGGATCGGTACCGCCGCCCGGCTGGGTCTGGCCGCCGTGTGGCTCGTCGCCGGCGCCTCCAAGATCGGGGACCTCGCCGCCTCCGGCCGGGCGGTCAACGCCTACCAGGTGTTCCCGTACGACCTGGCGGTGGTGATCGGAGCCGCCCTGCCCTTCGTGGAGCTCGCCCTCGGCGTACTCCTGTTGATCGGGCTCGCGACCCGGCTGGTCGCGGGCGTCTCCGCCGTACTGCTGGTGGTCTTCATCGCCGGGATCGCCTCGGCCTGGGCGCGCGGCCTCTCGATCGACTGCGGCTGCTTCGGCAGCGGCGGCGACCTGGCCGCCGGACAGGACCCGACGTACGGCACGGAGATCCTCCGGGACCTGGCGTTCCTGGTGCTCGCCGGTTTCCTGCTGGCCTGGCCGCGTACCCCGTTCTCGGTGGACGCCGCGACCGGCCGCGCCCCACTGGAAGACAGCGAGGAAGAGACGCAATGAACAGCAAGAACCCGAAGGGGCGGGGTCGCCCCGCCCGCGTGGTCCGGGAACAGCTCGCCCGGGAGCGACGGCGCAAGCGGACGCTCTGGACCTCGGCGGCCGCCGCCGTCCTGCTCGTCCTCGCCGGCCTGATCGGGTGGGGCATCTACCGCAGCCAGCAGTCCGGCGACTTCACCCCGCCGGCCGGCGCCAACCCCGACGGCACCGGCGTGGTGCTCGGCTCCGGCCCGGTCCCGGTCGACGTCTACGAGGACTTCATCTGCCCCATCTGCCGCACCTTCGAGCAGCAGGCCGGCGGCACCCTGGACCAACTCGTCGCGCAGGGCCGGGTGAAGGTGACCTACCACCCGGTCGCCTTCCTGAACCGCTTCTCCAGCACGCAGTACTCGACCCGGTCGTCCGCGGCCGCCGGCTGCGCCGCCGAGGGCGGCAAGTTCCGGGAGTACGTCCGGGCGCTGTTCGACCGGCAGCCGCCGGAGGGCAGCGCCGGGCTGACCGACAACGAGTTGATCGACATCGGCGCCGGGGTGGGGCTGGGCCGGGACAGTTTTGGCAACTGCGTCCGGGCGAATACCTTCGAACCATGGACCGAGCACGTGACGGACGCGGCGAGCCGGGCCGGCGTCACGGGCACGCCGACCGTGCTGGTCGCCGGCAAGCAGGTACAGGCCAGCGCCGAGGCGATCACCGCGGCGGTGGCGGCCGCCGGGCGGTGAGCCGGCACGGCGTGCTCCGGGCCCGCCCGACCCAGCTCCTCGGGGCCCTGGTCGCGGGGCTGCTCGGGGCGCTCGCGCTCGCCGCCCCGGCCGCCGCGCACGGTGCGGACGCCCCGGACGGCACCAACTACCGCAGCACGGTGCGGGGGGTCAACCCGCAGGTGCCGGGCCTCACCGTACGGGTGATCGAGGCGGGCGCCCGGCTGGAACTGCTCAACCACACCGGGCGCACGATCGAGGTGCTCGGGTACGCCGGTGAGCCGTACCTGGAGATCCGCCCCGACGGCGTGTACGAGAACAGCCGCTCCCCGGCCACGTACCTCAACCGCACCCTGGACGGGGAGACCGGGATCCCGGCCGGTGCCGATCCGAGCCAACCGCCGTCCTGGCAGCGGGTCGGCACCGAGCCGTTGGCGCGCTGGCACGACCAGCGCAGCCGCTGGACCGGGTCCGGGCAACCACCGGCCGTCGCGGCGGCACCGGAGCAGGAGCACCGGATCCGGGACTGGGTGGTGCCCCTGCGCGACGGCACCACCGCGCTGGAGCTGCACGGCAGCCTGGACTGGCTACCTCCACCGGATCCGTTCCCCTGGTGGGCGCTGAGCCTGCTGGGCGGCCTCGCGGTGGGCGCCCTCGGCCTGCTGCCCGGGGCCTCCCGCGCGGGTCGGGCCGGCACGGTCGCCCTGGCCGCGCTCGCCGGCCTGGGCGGGGTCGCCGCCATCGGTTTCGCGCTCGGCCGTGGCGCGGATGCGGGAACCGGCGCCCTGCTCGGCGTGCTGTTCGGCGGGCAGCTCTGGCCGACCCTCACCGGCCTCGGCGCGCTCGCCGCCGGGGCGTACGCGATCTCCCGGCGGCCGGCGGCGGACTTCGCGCTCGCGCTGGCCGGCACCGGTCTGGCCCTGTTCGCCGGCGTGACGAACGCGGCCGTCTTCCTCCGGTCGGTGGTGCCGGTGCCGTGGCCGGCGGGGGCGGCCCGGCTGCTGGTCGCGCTGGTGATCGCGATCGGGGCCGGGCTCACCATGGCCGGTGTGCTGCGGCTGCGGGCGACCCGGCCGGTGGACCCGGCCGCACCGGAGGATCCGGTGGCGGCCTCGCCGCGCGCCGGCCTGCGGACGGCCGAGGGCGGTTAGGAAGGGGCCCTTCCTCTACCGGAAGCGATAAGCGGGGGCCCTTCCTTACCCGCCGGCGGCGAGTTGCCGGGCCGCCAGCGCCGGGTCGAAGCCGTAGGGCAGCTCCAGCCGGTGCCGGGCCAGCAGGTCGGTGTCGGCGAGCAGGTCGGCGGTCGCCCCGTCCGCGGCGATCCGGCCGTCGTCGAGGATGACCGCCCGGTCACAGAGCTCCAGCGCGTACGGCAGGTCGTGGGTGACCATCAGCAGGGTCACCGGCAGCCCCCGCAGGATGGCGGCCAGTTCGCGTCGGGCGGCGGGGTCGAGGTTGGAGGAGGGCTCGTCGAGGACCAGGACCTCGGGGTGCATCGCCAGCACGGTGGCCACCGCCACCCGGCGGCGCTGGCCGAACGACAGGTGCTGGGGGGCCCGGTCCCGGTGCTCGGCCATGCCGACCGCGGCGAGCGCCTCCTCCACCCGGGCGGCCAGTTCGGCGCCGCGCAGGCCGAGGTTCGCCGGGCCGAACGCCACGTCCTCGGCGACGCTCGGCATGAAGAGCTGGTCGTCGGGGTCCTGGAAGACGATGCCGACCCGGCGCCGGATCTCGGCCAGGGTGGACCGCTCCCGGCTGACCGCGAGCCCGCCGACGGTCACCGTGCCGGCCCCGGCGGAGAGGATGCCGTTGAGGTGCAGCACCAGGGTGGTCTTGCCCGCGCCGTTCGGGCCGAGCAGGGCCACCCGCCCGCCCCGGGGCACGGTCAGGTCGACCCCGCGCAGCGCGACCTGGCCGTCGGGGTAGCTGAACCGCAGGCCGCGGACGTCCAGCGACGGTACGGCGGTTACGGCGGCCGAGGACGCCGGCGCGTCGGGGCGGGACGTCCGGGGCGGGGACGCCCCGGGCCCGGGCAGGGGCTCCACGTGCCCGATCATCGCAGCACCACCGCGGTGGCGGCGATGCCGGTCGCGGCGAGCGGCACCGTCGCCGCGACCAGCCAGTGCCGGACCCGCGCCGCCCCGTCGTCCCGCCAGGCCGCCGGCATCCTGCCCTGGTAGCCCCGGGACACCATCGCCAGGTAGACCCGCTCGCCCCGCTCGAACGCGCGGAGGAAGAGCGCGCCCACCCCGACGGCGAAGCCGCGCAGCTGCCACAGGAACCTCGGATCGTCGCCCCGGGAGAGCCGGGCGACCCGCATCCGCTGTGCCTCGCCGACCAGCACGTCGAGGTAGCGGAGCATGAAGGTGGCGATCTGGGTCAGGATCTGCGGGCAGCGCAGCCGGTCCAGGCCCAGCAGCAGGTCCCGCATCGTGGTGGTGCCGGCGAGCAGGAGCGAGGCGAGCACTCCGAGGGTCCCCTTGGCGATGATGTTCCAGCCGCCGTAGAGCCCGTCCACCGAGAGCTGCAACCCCAGCCACTCGACCCGCGCGCCCGCGCCGAGGAACGGCAGCGCGAAGGCGAAGGCCACGAACGGCAGCTCGATCAGCGAGCGGGTGACCAGCCAGCGGGCGCCGACCCGGGCGAGGGCCGCCACGAGGGCGATCAGCCCGGCGTAGCCGGCGAACGCCCAGAAGGCCTCGCGCGGGGTGGCGACCACGGCGAGGGTGAAGGCCACCATCGCCGCGATCTTGACCTCCGGTGGCAGCCGGTGCACCGGCGAGGTCCGCTCCCGGTACAGCACGTGCGCGTGCCCGGCACCCACCCGGTCCCCTACTCCCCGGTGCCGGTCCCGGCGGCGGGGCCGGCGTCCGCACGGTCGGCGCCGGGGCGGCGCCGGACCAGCCAGAACAGCCCGCCGCCGACGGCGAAGGTGAGGAGCACGCCGAGCACCCCGGACAGCCCGGTGGAGAGGTACGGGTTGTCGACGCCCCGTACGCCGTAGTCGGCCAGCGGGGAGTCGGCCAGCTCGTGCTCCCTGGTCTCCTGCGCCGGGCAGCTGCCGCCGGTGATGTTGTCCTCGGCGTCGAAGGTGCAGCCCTTGCGCAGCGACGAGTCCAGACCGTCGGGGTGGGCCGAGGCGAAGTTGCTGACCACCCCGGCGAGGAGCAGGGCGACGAGCAGCCCGCCGAGGATGAAGGCCCCGGAACGCCGGGTGATCGTCATCGCACACCTCCGGTGACCGGCACGGCGTCGGCCGCCGCCGGCACCGGCCGCAGGCCGCGCAGGGCGTAGACCAGGTCGGGTCGGACCTTGGCCACGGTGACCACGGTGGTCGCGGTGATCAGCCCCTCACCGATGCCGATCAGCAGGTGGACCCCGGCCATCGTGCCGGCCAGCCCGCCGAGGCTGCTGCCGACGTCGGTGGTGCCGCCGAGCCAGTACTGGAGGACGAAGCCCTGCGAGGCGACCAGCACGCTGACCACCGAGGCGACGAAGGCGGTCACCCCGAGCCCGTTGACGGTGCGCGGCAGGAGGCGCAGCAGCAGGGCGACCAGCAGGTAGGCGACGGCCGTACCGAGGATCGCCATGTTGGTGATGTTCAGGCCCAGCATCGCCACCCCGCCGTCACCGAAGATCAGCGACTGCACGATGAGGACCACGGCCACGCAGAGCGCACCGACCCAGGGCCCGACCAGTACCGCCGCCAGCGCCCCGCCGAGCAGGTGCCCGCTCACCGCGCCGCTGAAGATCGGGAAGTTGAGCATCTGCACGGCGAAGATGAACGCGGCGACCAGGCCGGCCATCGGCGCCAGCCGGTCGTCCAGGTCCTGCCGCCCACGGGCCACGCAGAGCGCGAGCACCACCAGCGCGAACACGGCGAAGACCGCTGCCACCGGACCGTTGACGATCCCGTTCGAGATGTGCATCGCCAGACTGTCCACGTCACCTCCCCTGTCCCCGGCACGGGATCCGCCGCGCCGGCCGGCTCAGCCTATGGGCCGGCCACAACAGTTGCCAATACTTTGCAAGAGGCGTACACCACGCGCAATCTCGGATCCACCGGGCGATAGGGTCCAGGTCATGACCTCGCCCTCCCCGCTCGCGCCCGGCGACGCCGCGCCCGACTTCAGCCTCCCCACCGACAGCGGTGAGACGCTCTCGCTGACGGAGCTGCGCGGTCGCAAGGTGGTGCTCTACGCGTACCCGGCCGCGATGACGCCGGGCTGCACCAAGCAGGCCTGCGACTTCCGGGACTCGCTCGCCTCCCTGCAGGCGGCCGGCTACGAGGTGGTCGGCATCTCACCGGACAGCCCGGACCGGCTGGCGAAGTTCCGCGAGCGCGACGCCATCACGTTTCCGCTGGTCGCCGACGCCGACAAGGCCGTGCTGACCGCGTACGGCGCCTACGGCGAGAAGCAGTCCTACGGACGTACGGTCACCGGGGTGATCCGCTCCACCTTCGTCATCGACGAGCAGGGCCGGATCGAGCGGGCGCTCTACAACGTCAAGGCCACCGGGCACGTGGCCAAGCTCCGCCGCGACCTCGGCCTGGACTGACGCCTGCCGTCGCCGGGACCGGCCCGCCGGGGGAGCACCTGGACCGAGCCGCCGCGCGCCGTCCCGGGGTACGCGATGATTACCCCTGGTGATCGCTCCTGGCCGGAAACGTGGCGATGCCCGGTGGCGAGGGGTTCCCGGGCTGCACGCGGCGGCCCGCCTGGTGCGGCTGCGCGCCCCGGGACCGGCGGGTCAGGACAGCGAGCGGCACGCCACCTGGCTCGAACTCTTCTTCGACCTGGTGATCGTGCTGGCGCTCACCTCGGCCACCGCCCGGCTGGGTACCGATGCGTCCCCGGACACCCGACGGGCGCTCACCGCGCTCGGGGTGTTCCTGCTCGTCCAGTGGGCGTGGTTCAGCCAGTCGTTCTACGACACCCGGTTCGACCCGGACGACGGGCCGCACCGGCTGCTGGTCTTCGCGGCGGCGATCGGCGCCGGAGGTCTCGCGCTCGGCGCCCACCAGGTCCCGCACGGCCTGCTGCTGCCGATCGGTTACCTGCTGCTGCGGGGCGCGCTGATCCTGATGTACCTGCGCGTGTTCGGCACCCGGCGCTCCGCCCGCCCGGTGGCGACCGTCTACCTGGCCGGCTTCGGCACCGGCTGGCTGCTCTGGCTGGCCTCGCTCGCGCTCGCGCCGTCGACCCGGCCGGTGCTGTGGGCCGTCGCGCTGCTGCTCGAACTGAGCACGCCCTGGCTGGGGCACCGTTGGTTGGCGCGGCATCCGGTCGACCGGTCACACCTGCCGGAGCGGGTCGGACAGTACGTGATCATCCTTCTGGGCAGCACCCTGGCCAACCTGCTCAGCGCGGTACCGCTGCACGGGCGCAACGGCGAGGCGGTCGCCGCGGCGGCGGTCGCCTTCCTGGTGCCGGCCTGCCTCTGGTGGGTCTACACCACCTTCCTGACCAGCGGGCTGGCCGCGTCCCGGCTGCGCGGCGGGCAGGGGTACGCCTACCTGCACGCACCGGTCGGTGCCGCGATCCTCTTCCTGGGCTGGGCGCTCGGTCAGGTCGTCCGGGAGGTCGCCGCCGGGTCGGAGCGGCTGCCCGGCGTGCTGCGCCTGGTGCTCGGGGTGTCGATCGGGGTGTGGATGCTGACCGGCCTGGCGCTGCACCGGCTCTCCCTCGGCGCGGTCGCCCGGATCCGGCTGGTCCTGGCGTTCCTGGGCGTCGCCGCCGCCGGCCTGGTGATGGCCGTGGTCACCCGGCCCCTGCTGGCGCTGACCCTGACCGCGGCCGTGCTGGTCGGCTACGCGATCGTGGTGAGCCGGGAGATCGTCCGGGTCGGCCCGGCCCCGGCGAATCACCCCTAGACGGTGACTACCTGCTTATAGCGTGAGCTGATGGACAATCCGAGCAGTCCGTACCCGCCGTCGACCGGGGCCGCCGGGCAGCGGGCGGAGCCGGACCGGATCTGGCGCCCGGCGCTGCTCCGCGGCGCGCTGATGCTGCTCGGCACCCTGGTGCTCGCCACCGGCTTCATCGTCTCCTACGTGGGGGCGCTGCACGATCCGAGGCCCCGGGACCTGCCGGTCGCCGTCGTCGGCACCGACCAGCCCGCCCGGACCCTGCTCGCCGCCGTACGCCAGCACGGCAGGGAACTCGCCCCGATCGCCTACCCCGACCGGGGCGCCGCGGACCGGGCGCTGCACCGGCGCGACGTATACGCCGTACTCGAATCGGGGCCGGCCGGGGGCGCGCCGGGGCTGACCCTGACCACCGCGAGCGGCGCCGCGCCGTTCGCCGCCCAGGCGATCGGCCAGCTCGTGAGCACCGCCGCGCAACGCGCGCAGGTCCCCCTCGTGGTCCGCGACGCCATCCCGGTGGCCGCGGGCGACCCCCGGGGCCTGGTTCCGTTCTATCTCGGCGTCGGGTTCGTCCTCGGCGGCTACCTCGGCTCGGTCGCCCTCGCCATCACCCTCGGCCCGGTGCCCGCAGGCCTGTCCCGGGCCGCCGTCCGGATCGGTGCCCTCGCGGTCCACTCCGCGCTGCTCGGGCTGGCCGGCGCCCTGGTCGTCGGCCCCGGCCTGGACGTCTTCCCCGGCGACTTCGGCGGCCTGGTCGGCACCGGAGCCCTGGTGGCCTTCGCCGCCGCCATGGCCACCGCGGCGGTGCAGAGCTGGCTCGGGCTGCCCGGTACCGCGCTGGTCATCCTGGTGCTGGTGGTGCTCGGCAACCCCGGCTCCGGCGGCGTCTACGCCCCGGAGTTCCTGCCGGACTTCTTCCGCGCCATGCACCGGTGGAACATCCCCGGCCTGGCCACCGACATGATCAAGTCGGTGGCCTACTTCGGTGCCGACGCGGCCCGCTGGCCGGCGGGCACCCTGGCGATCTGGGCCGTCGTCGGTGCGGCCGTGCTGGTCGCCGCGAGCACGGTTCGGGGGCGCCGCCGGTCCGACGGCTAGGGTGCGGGCAGCCGTCGCGAGGCGGCGGCCACGTGCGGGGCAGCCGTCGCGAGGCGGCGGGTGGGTTGCGGCCCGGTGCGCCCCGGCGGTCTAGACTCGCAGACGCGAGCGGGAGTGGTGTAATGGCAGCCACGCAGGATTTAGGTTCCTGTGCCTTCGGGCGTAGGGGTTCGACTCCCCTCTCCCGCACCGATCAGTCCGGCGGCCCGACGGCGCCCGGTCGCGCCGGCCGCCCGGTCCGGTTGTTAGCACGGTCACGGCCGACGCCCGCCGTCGCCCACCGGGCCAGCGCTGCGACGAGGATGATCGACATGGAGCTCCGCTTCGTACTCGACCCGCCGCTGACCACCGAGCTGACCGACGAGGTCGTCCGGCTCTGGACCGCGGCGACCAACGCCGGCGGCGCCGTCGGGTTCGTCCCCCCGGTCACCGAGGAGGACGTACGGCCGCTCGCCCGGGCCACCCTGGCGCGTACCGGGGCGGGCCCCGACCGACTGCTGGTCGGGTACGAGGGTGACAGGCTGGTGGCGCTGCTCTTCGTCACCGACCCCGGGTTCTGGCTCAAGGCGCACTGGCGGCTCCTCACCCGGGTGATGGTGCACCCGGACCGGCAGGGGCAGGGCCACGGCCTGGCCCTGATGCGCGCGGCCGAGCGGGTGGCCCGGACGAACGGCTGGGCCGCACTGCACGTCACCGTCCGGAGCGGGCACGGGCTGGAGAGGTTCTACAAGGGACTGGGTTACCAGGAGGTCGGCCGGCTGCCCGGTGCGCTCCGGGTGGCCCCCGGCGACGACCGCGACGAGATCCTGCTCTGGCTGCCGTTGCCCTGACGACGGCCGGCGCGGCTACCAGGCGATCCCGATCCCGTCGCCGGGGTACCAGTGCCGGGCGGGGGTCTCCCGGTACGCGAGGAAGCGGCGGCCGGTCTTCTCGGCGTGCTCGGCGAGCACGTTGGTGATCGTGACGTTGTCGGTGAGCAGCCGGGCGCCCGGGGCGAGTTTCGGCTCGACCGCCTGGAACTCCCGCCGTTCGTGCCCGGCGTGGTGGTTGCTGTCGTGCAGGAAGAGGTCGACCGGACGGTCCAGCGCCTTGATCGAGGCGATGGAGTCCCCGATCACCAGATCGACCACGCTGGCCCAGGGCTCGGACCGGGCCAGGTAGCCGGCCTCGGGGTTGATGTCCAGCGAGGTGACCCGGCCGGGCGCGCCGTCGGTGGCGTTGCGGAGCAGGGCGGTGGCGAGCACGCAGGTGCCCAGTCCCTTGTCGACCCCGGTCTCCACCACGTGCGTCGGGCGGATCGCCCGGACGATCGCGTACCAGCCGACGCGCCGGGCGTACCGGACCGTCCGGTCGGCCAGGCCGCGCCGGTCGGAGGCCGCGGTGGCCCGCTCGATGTGCTGGCGGAGGGTGTCGTCCCGCTCGATCTCGTCGAGGTGCCCCCGCACCTGCTTGACCGGCGCGTCGCAGCTGACGCTGACGAACCAGGCCAGGTGCTCCCGGCTGAGCCGGGTCAGGTCGTAGGTGTAGTTGTGGTGCTCGCGCGAGGTGAGCAGCCACCTGGCCGAGACGCCGATCATCCGGGCGTCGTGCCGGGCGACCCGCATGAAGCGCATGGGGAAGGCGGCTACGGGGGCCAGGCGGGTCCGGGCGATGGCGCGCCGGAGCTTCGTACCGTCCACCTGGAGTGTTTTATCACGTTTGGCCGGCCCCATTGCCTCTGAATGCTTTCATGCATACAGTCTTGTCGTGAATGACAGCGGTGTCATCGCGGCGCCCCCGACGGACCGCGTGCTCGACCTGTTCCAGGGCATCCGGCTGACGCCGACCCAGCGACGGATCGCGCACAGCCTCGTCCAGCACGCCGCCTCCGCCGCGTACCTCTCGGCGGCCGAGGTCGCCGAGCTGGCGAAGGTCAGCCAGCCGTCGGTGACCCGATTCGCCATGGCACTCGGCTACGACGGCTACCCCGCGCTGCGCCGCCGGCTGCGGGAGATCGCCGCCGCCGGGCAGGCCCGGCCGGAGTCCGGCCCGCCGGCCGGCAACGAGACCCAGCGGGCGGTACGCGCCGAGGCCGACAACCTGCACCGGCTGGCCGACCAGCTCGCCGACCGGGACCGGGTGACCACCGCCGGCAACCTGCTCGCCAACAGCCGGCCGCTGGTGGTGCTCGGGCTGCGCGCGGCCGCCCCCCTGGCCGCGTACTTCGCCTACTTCGCCGCCAAGGTGCACCCCGACGTGCGGGTCTGCGACTCCGGCGGCAGCCTGCTGGCCGACCGGCTCGACCAGGCCCGCGCCGCCGGCGCCACCGCGATGCTCGCCATCGTGCTGCCCCGTTATCCCCGGGAGGCGCTGGAGGCGCTACGCGAGGCGCGGGAGGGCGGGATGTCGGTAGTGGTGATCACCGACTCGGCGGTGAGCCCGGCCGCCGAGTACGCCGAGATCGTCCTCCCCGCCGCCGGCGCCCAGCTCGTCTTCGACCTGCACAGTGCGCCGATGGCGCTGTCGATGGTGCTGTTGCAGGCGATCTGCGACGCCACGCCGGCCGACGCCCAGCGCCGGCTGGAGGAGTTCGAGCAGTCCGCCGCCCGCCGCCAGCTCTTCGTCGGCTGACCCGCACCACCACGAAGGAGATCCGATGCCCGAGCCGATCCGCGCTCCCCGCGGCACCACCCGCAGCGCCGCCGGCTGGCCGCAGGAGGCCGCGCTGCGGATGCTGATGAACAACCTCGACCCGGAGGTGGCCGAGCGCCCCGACGACCTGGTGGTGTACGGCGGGACCGGCCGGGCGGCCCGGGACTGGCCGTCGTACCACGCGCTGGTCCGGACGCTGCGCACGCTGGCCGACGACGAGACGATGCTGGTGCAGTCGGGCCGGGCGGTCGGCGTACTGCGCACCCACGAGTGGGCGCCCCGGGTGCTGATCGCCAACTCCAACCTGGTTGGCGACTGGGCCACCTGGCCCGAGTTCCGCCGGCTGGAGCAGCTCGGCCTGACCATGTACGGCCAGATGACCGCCGGATCGTGGATCTACATCGGCACCCAGGGCATCCTCCAGGGCACCTACGAGACGTTCGCCGCGGTCGCCGCGAAACTCGCCGCCCGGGGCGGGGCGCCGGAGCCGGGCTCGGGCACCCTCGCCGGTACGCTCACCCTGACCGCCGGCTGCGGCGGGATGGGCGGCGCGCAGCCGCTGGCGGTGACCATGAACGGCGGCGTCTGCCTGATCGTCGACGTGGACCCGGAACGGCTGAGCCGGCGGGTGCGGACCCGCTACCTGGACACCGTCGCGGACTCGCTCGACGACGCGGTGGCCCAGGCGGTCGCCGCCAGACGGGACCGGCGGGCGCTCTCGGTCGGGGTGGTGGGCAACGCGGCCACCGTCTTTCCCGAGCTGATCCGCCGCGGCGTCGAGATCGACATCGTGACCGACCAGACCAGCGCGCACGACCCGCTGTCGTACCTGCCCGAGGGGGTGGAGCTGGCCGAGGCGGCCGAGCTGGCGCGGGTCAAGCCGGCCGAGTACACCGAACGGGCCCGGGCCTCCATGGTCAAGCACGTCGCGGCGATGGTCGGCTTCCTGGACAACGGCGCCGAGGTCTTCGACTACGGCAACTCGATCCGGGGCGAGGCGCAGCTCGGCGGGTACGACCGGGCGTTCGCCTTCCCCGGCTTTGTGCCGGCGTACATCCGGCCGCTCTTCTGCGAGGGCCGGGGCCCGTTCCGCTGGGCCGCGCTCTCCGGTGACCCGGCCGACATCGCCGCCACCGACCGGGCGGTGCTCGACCTGTTCCCGGAGAACGAGTCGCTGGCCCGGTGGATCCGGCTCGCCGGGGAGCGGGTCGCCTTCCAGGGCCTGCCGGCCCGGATCTGCTGGCTCGGCCACGGCGAGCGGGACCGGGCCGGGGTGCGGTTCAACGAGATGGTCGCCGCCGGCGAGCTCTCCGCACCGGTGGTGATCGGCCGGGACCACCTGGACGCCGGCTCGGTCGCCTCCCCGTACCGGGAGACCGAGGCGATGGCCGACGGCTCGGACGCGATCGCCGACTGGCCGCTGCTCAACGCGCTGGTCAACACCGCCAGCGGCGCCTCCTGGGTGAGCATCCACCACGGTGGCGGCGTCGGCATCGGCCGCTCCATCCACGCCGGCCAGGTCTGTGGCCGACGGCAGCGCGCTGGCCGGACAGAAGATCGAGCGGGTGCTGAGCAACGACCCGGCGATGGGCGTACTCCGGCACGTCGACGCCGGCTACCCGGACGCGGCCGAGGCCGCCGCCAGCGGCAACCTGCGCATCCCCATGGCCGAGCGGTAAGGAAGGGCCCCTCTGACATCGGATTCTGTGGAAAGACCCCACCTCTCGCTGCGGGCCCAGGCCGGGGCCCGCGCCGGAGCCGGAGCCGGCGCAGCGGAGTTCCGCGCCCGGTGGGACGAGATCGCGCCGATCGGGCGGGACCCGGAGACCGG